>NZ_JACBYE010000018.1 GCF_013415325.1 Sanguibacter inulinus
GGGAGGCACAGGCCAATCCTGCCCCGTCGGCCCGGAGGACGCAGCGCGCGACTCGCCAGCCTCCACATCCCTCACACACCCGCGCCCCGTCCGGGCGGCGCACGTGGTCAGGTGCGCCGGGTGGTCACGCCGTCACGCGGTCACGCGGTCACGCGGTCACGCGGTCACGCGACACTGGCGGCGTACCGCGCGGGGTCCGCGTCGAAGGCCGGCCCGCAACCTGCGCAGCCCGGGCGGGGGCTCGCCTCCGGGGATCTCATCACGTGGTGACGCTCCGGAACCCGCGCAGGCGCAGGCTGTTGCCCACGACGAAGACGCTCGAGAGCGCCATCGCAGCCCCTGCGAGCATCGGGTTGAGCATGCCGAGCGCCGCGACGGGGATCGCCGCGACGTTGTAGGCGAAGGCCCAGAACAGGTTGGTCTTGATCGTCCGGAGCGTCGCGCGAGACAACCGGATGGCATCGACGGCGCTGCGCAGGTCGCCACGCACCAGCGTGATGTCGGAGGCCTCGATCGCGACGTCCGCTCCGGTGCCCATCGCCAGGCCGAGGTCCGCCTGCGCGAGCGCCGGGGCGTCGTTGACGCCGTCGCCGATCATCGCGACGACCCTCCCCTCGGCCTGCAGGCGGGTGACGACGTCGACCTTGTCCTTCGGGAGGACCTCGGCGATCACCTCGTCGATGCCCACCTCCGCGGCGATCTGCCGGGCGACGGCCTCGTTGTCCCCGGTGAGGAGCACGGGGGTCAGACCGAGCGCCTTGAGCTGGGCGACGGCCTCGGCGCTCGTCGGCTTGACGGTGTCGGCGACCACGAGGACACCGCGTGCCTGCCCGTCCCAGCCGACAGCGACGACGGTCTTCCCCTCGCCCTCGGCCTGGGTCTTGGCAGCGACCAGCGCAGGGCTGAGCTCCTGGGACCACTCGGCGAGCAAGGACTGGCGACCGACGAGGACGGCACGGCCGTCCACGACACCCTGCACCCCCTTGCCCTCGACGTTGGCGAAGTCCTCAGGGACCGCGAGCGCCCCGACCTCCTGCCTCGCACCCTGGGCGACAGCCTGCGCGATCGGGTGCTCGGAGGCGTCTTCGAGCGAGCCGGCGAGCCGCAGCAGCTCGGCGCGGTCTGTCCCGGGCTCGACCACGACGTCGACGAGGGTCATCTTCCCTGTCGTGACAGTCCCGGTCTTGTCCAGGACGACGGTGTCGATCGCGCGGGTCGACTCGAGCACCTCCGGGCCCTTGATGAGAACGCCCATCTGCGCACCCCGGCCTGTGCCGACCAGGAGCGCCGTCGGCGTCGCGAGCCCGAGCGCGCAGGGGCAGGCGATGACCAGGACCGCGACCGCAGCCGTGAAGGCCGCGCTCACGGGGAAGCCTGCGCCCAGCCACCCGCCGAGCGCTGCGGCGGCGATCACGATGACGATCGGCACGAACACACCGGAGATCCTGTCGGCCAGGCGCTGGACCTCGGCCTTGCCGGTCTGGGCGTCCTCGACGAGACGGGCCATCTGCGCGAGCTGGGTGTCTGACCCGATGCGGGTCGCGCGGACCACGAGGCGTCCACCGGCGTTGGTCGTCGCGCCGGTGACGGCGTCCCCTGCCGAGACCTCGACAGGGACCGACTCACCCGTGAGCATCGACTCGTCCACGGCGGACGTCCCGGACACCACGACACCGTCCGTGGCGATCTTCTCGCCCGGCCGCACCACGAACTCGTCGCCCGCAGCGAGGTCCTCGACCGGGATCTTCGTCTCGACGCCGCCGCGCAGCACCGAGACCTCTTTGGCGCCGAGCTCGAGCAGCGCGCGCAGGGCCGCCCCCGCCTGCTTCTTGGAACGCTTCTCGAAGTACCGACCGGCGAGGATGAACATCGTGACGCCGGCACCCACCTCGAGGTAGATGTTCGCCGCACCGTCGGACGGTGCGAGCGTGAGCTCGAAGGGGTGCGTCATGCCCGGGGTGCCCGCGGTGCCGAAGAACAGCGCGTACAGCGACCACAAGAACGCGGCGGAGGTACCCACCGAGATGAGCGTGTCCATGGTCGCGGTGCCGTGCCGGAGGTTCGCCCACGCGGCCTTGTGGAACGGCCACGCCGCCCACACGATCACCGGGGCGGCGAGGACGAGCGAGGCCCACTGCCAGTAGGTGAACTGCCAGGCCGGGACCATGGCCATCGCGATGACGGGCACCGTCAGCACGACAGCACCGATCAGCCGGTGGCGCAGCGAGACCAGCTCAGGGTCTTCGCCGTCTGCGGTCGGACCGTCCGTGCTCCCGCCCACGGGGGCGGGCAGAGCAGCGCCGTACCCGGTCTTCTCGACCTCGGCTATCAGCATCGCCGGGTCGAACCCGTCCGGGACCATCACCCGGGCCTTCTCGGTCGCGTAGTTCACGGTCGCGACGACGCCGTCGAGCTTGTTGAGCTTCTTCTCGATCCGCATGGCGCAGGAGGCGCAGGTCATCCCGCTGATCTCCAGCTCGATGCCGGCGGTCACGCCCGGAGGGGCAGTCGTGCTCATGTCAGTTCCTTCTCTCGGCTGGTGGGAGTGGGTCCGACCTCTCGGTCAGTGCCCCTCCGGGTGCGGTCCGCTCTCGGGTCCCGCGGGGTCGGCGCCGGGAGCGGCGTCGAGCACGAGCTCGGCGGTGCGGACCTGACCGTCGACCTGGAAGTCCAGGTACAGCAGGTACCGGCCCGCGGTCGGGGTCTGGGCTGCGAAGGTGATCTCCGGCCCGGCTGTCTGACCGGGCTCCGGGTCGCCGCCCTCGGCGTGGACGTGCAGATAGGCGAGGTCGCCGTCGCGCAGCGCGACGAGGTGGCCGAAGGCCCCCAGGTACGGCTCGAGGGCGACGACAGGCTCGCCGTCCCTGGTGACGGTGAAGGTGAGCTCGCTGGCCTCCCCCGCGACCAGCTCGCCGTCGACGGTCACGGTGAAGCCGTCCACCTGGTCGCTCCGGGCCGGCTGCGGGACCACGGGGACCAGGTCCCCGGCGACCTGGACCGTGCGAGTCAGCGTGAGGGACTCCTCGGCGCCGGCCGGCGTGACGTCGGCGTAGACGCGGTAGCTCCCGGCTGCTGCCCACTCCCAGGGCGTCGACCAGGTCCCGGTGGTCTCGTCCAGCTCGGGGTGGACGTGGCGGAACTGGCTGCCGTCGGCCCGCACCACGATCAGGTGCAGGTCCTTCTCGTGCGCTGTCGTGTACTGCGTGACCGGCGCCCCCGAGGCGTCCCGGACCTGGAAGCTCAGCTCGCCGGTCTCACCGACCTGCATCGGTGCGTCGACCGACGAGAGCTCGTACCCGGCGGCGCCGAGCGCGAGGCCCGCGAGCCCGCTGTCCGCAGGTCCGGTCGCTGTGGTCTCTGTCGTCACGGCGCTCTCGGCTCCGTGGTCTTGTCCGTGCTCGTCCATCTCGTCCCCTCTGGTCCAGCTGTCGACGGTGCTCTCGGGCACGACCGCCCCAGCGACGCCGTAGGCGCCACCGAAGGTCAGCGCGATCCCGAGGCCGTAGAGACTCAGTCGCGCCCAGGTCTTCATGCGGACCGCACGGCCGAGTAGCCGGCCTCGTCGACGGCCGCCAGGACCTGTGCGTCGTCGAAGGCACCGGAGCCCGTCACGACGAGCCGGCCTGTCGCGGCGCTCACCTGGATGTCGACGACCCCGGCGACCGCGCCGACCTCCTCGCGGACCGAGAGCTCGCAGTGCCCGCAGGTCATGCCGCTCACCTGGTACTCCTTTGTGGCCATGACGGACCGTCCTCTCATGCGTCTGGATACCCCCACGGGGTACCTCGTGCCCTGGAACGTATACCCCGCTGGGGTATTCCACAAGGGCGGGTCGAGAGATGCCACGTTCGCTGCGCTCCAGAGTCTTGTATACCCCTACGGGGTACGTCCGTGGATCCGAACAAGTTGTTCACCAGCAGGTTCGGCTCGCGCTGACACCCATACCCCCCATGGGTATTTCTTGGCGAGCGCCGGGTCCACCGGCCCATCCTCAGGAGGAGATCTCATGTCTACCCACCCCCCCGCCGTCGTCCAGGAAGCGGTGGCTCGGCCTCGCGCTCATCGCCACGGCCCAGTTCGTGGTCATCATGGACACGTCGATCATCGGAGTCGCCCTCCCGGACATCCAGGCAGACCTCGGCTTCACGCCCGAGTAGTTGTCCTGGGTGTTCAACGCCTACGTCGTCGCCTTCGGGGGCCTGCTCCTGCTGGGCTGTCGCCTTGCCGACGTCTTCGGCGCCCGCAAGATCTTCGCGCTGGGCTGGGTCGTGCTGATCGTCGGGTCTGTCCTCGCCGGAGCCGCGAGCAGCATCGGGCTCGAGATCGCCGGCCGGGCGATCCAGGGTGCCGGGTCGGCGATGATCGCCCCGGCCGCACTGACCCTGCTGATGATGCTGTTCGGCGGCACACGCGACCTGCCGAAGGCCTTCGCCGTCTATGGCGCGGCGGCTCCGGTCGGAGGCAGCGCCGGGGTCTTCCTCGGAGGAGTCCTCACCGAGTACGCGAGCTGGCCCTGGGTCTTCTACGTCACCGTGCCGATCGCGGTCCTGGTGCTCGCGTTCACGGCGTCAGCCCTCCCGCGCACCGAGAAGAAGGCCTCAGGTTCCATCGACGTCGTCGGTGCGCTCACCGTGACCCTCGGTCTGGCGGCGCTCGTCTACGCGGTCGTCAACGCCCCGGAGGTCGGGTGGCTCGCGCTGCCGACCCTCGCCGCGCTGGCCGCCGGCGTCGTGCTGCTGGTGATCTTCTTCGTGGTCCAGGCGCGGAGCCGCAACCCTCTGCTCCGGCTCGGGCTGCTGCGTGCGCCTCTGCTCGCTGCCGCGAACGGCGCACAGCTGATGCTCGGCGCCGCGTGGGTCTCGATGTGGTTCTTCCTCAACCTCTACCTGCAGCAGGTCCTCGGCGCGAGCGCCTTCGCGGCCGGCGCGGCGCTCCTGCCGATGACAGGGCTCGTCGTGCTCGTCATGCTCGCTGTCGCACCTCGGCTCCAGGAACGCTTCGGCGCGAGGTCGCTCATCGTGACGGGGCTGCTGCTGCTCGCAGCCGGGCTCGTGTGGCTGTCCTTCGTCCGTCCTGACGGCAGCTATGCCGTCGACGTGCTGCCCGCCTCGCTCCTGGCCGCCCTCGGCATGTCCCTCACCTTCGTGCCGTCCCTCGGCACGGCGATCAACGCCGCGCCACCCGCTGAGACCGGAGTCGCGTCGGGCCTCGTGAGCACGAGCTACCAGATCGGCTCCGCGCTCGGGCTCGCCGCGCTCACGGCCATCTTCTACGTGGTCGCCGGCACCGACCCCGCACCGGTCGACCTCACAGCCGGTTACTCGGCCGCCTTCGTCGGAGCGGCGGTCCTCGCACTCGTCGGCGCTGTCGTGACGGCCGTCGCGATGTCGAGGCCCCGCGTGGGCACTCACGCGACCGACGCGCCGGTCAACGGCTAGCGGTCGGCGGTCGGCCAGCGGTCGGCATCGACCAGCGGGCGACTGGCGGTCAGCGGCCGGCTGGCGGTCAGCGGCCGGACAGCAGCGTGTGTCTCCTGCTCGTGCCAGGTCGACGCGACCAGCCTCTCGCAGGAGACCACGACCGGTCTCTCACCGGAGACGACGACGCCCGGTGGCCCCTCACGGGACCACCGGGCGTCGTCAGCAGGTCAGCGACCTACCTGTGAGCTGATGCTCAGGCGTTCCAGCGCGGGAAGGCCGAGGCACCGGCGTAGACAGCCGAGTCGCCGAGGGACTCTTCGATACGCAGGAGCTGGTTGTACTTGTTGATGCGCTCGCCACGGGCGGGGGCACCGGTCTTGATCTGGCCAGCGTTGGTCGCGACGGCGAGGTCGGCGATCGTCGTGTCCTCGGTCTCGCCCGAGCGGTGCGAGATCATCGCGGTGAAGCCGGCGCGCTGCGCGAGCTGGACAGCGTCGAGGGTCTCGGTGAGGGTACCGATCTGGTTGAGCTTGACGAGCAGCGAGTTGGCCGAGCGGGCCTTGATGCCCTTGGCCAGACGCTCCGGGTTGGTGACGAAGAGGTCGTCACCGACGATCTGCACCTTGTCGCCCACGAGGGCGACGAGCTCGGCCCAGGAGTCCCACTCGTCCTCGGACAGCGGGTCCTCGATCGAGACGAGGGGGTAGTCGGCGACGAGCTGCGCGTAGTACGCGACCATGTCGGCCGGGCTCGTGGCCTTGCCCTCGAACTGGTAGGCACCCTCGGAGAAGAACTCGGTCGCTGCGACGTCGAGCGCGAGGCCCACGTCGACGCCCGGCTTGAAGCCGGCCTTCTCGATCGCGACGAGGATCAGGTCGAGCGCGGCACGGTTGCTCGAGAGGTTCGGCGCGAAGCCACCCTCGTCACCGAGACCGGTCGAGAGGCCCTCGCTCTTGAGGACGGACTTGAGGGAGTGGTAGACCTCGGCGCCGATGCGCAGGCCCTCGCGGAACGAGGTGGCGCCGATCGGGGCGACCATGAACTCCTGGATGTCGACGTTGGAGTCGGCGTGCGACCCACCGTTGAGGATGTTCATCATCGGGACGGGGAGGACGTGAGCGTTCGGGCCGCCGACGTAGCGGAAGTACTCGAGGCCTGCGGACTCCGCAGCGGCCTGCGAGACGGCGAGCGAGACGCCGAGGATCGCGTTGGCGCCGAGCTTGCCCTTGTTCGGGGTGCCGTCGAGGTCGATCAGCGTGGAGTCGAGCTCGCGCTGCTCCTCGGCCTCGAGGCCGATGATCTCGGGGGCGATCTCTTCGTTGACGGCGTCGATGGCGCCCTGGACGCCCTTGCCGAGGTAACGGCCCTTGTCACCGTCGCGGCGCTCGACTGCCTCGAACGCACCCGTGGACGCACCGGAGGGCACGCCTGCGCGGGCGGACGAGCCGTCGTCGAGGACGACCTCGACCTCGACAGTGGGGTTTCCGCGGGAGTCGAGGATCTCGCGTGCGTAGACGACTTCGATGCTGGCCACAGATGCTCCTTCTAAGGACTACGGGTTTACGACCCAACACTAGTCGGATCCGGGCGGTCCTGGGGCGGGATGTTCGACCTATGGCGCACACGATCACGCCCGAGCCACCCCCGCGTCACCGCTGCGCCACGTCGGTCAGGGGCCCGCGTGACGCTCCACGTCACGGATCTCAGACTCGAGCGTGCGCAGGGCCGCGCGGAGCGCACCTTCGGCGTCGACGTCTGCCGCCTGGGCTCTGCGGACGACGGCGAGCAGCTCCGCGCCGACCTCCTCGGAGGTCAGACCTACCGGGCCGGGCGCCTTTGCCGCCCCGCCGTCCGCTGCCCCGTCGTCCGGCAAGCCCGCACGCTGGGCTCGCGAGACGACCTTCTGCGCGCGCGAGAGTGCGCCCTGGTCGAGAGGGATGCCGTCGAGGACCGACGCACGAGCCTTCTCCTGCTGCTTGATCTGGTCCCAGCGCGTGGTGAGGTGCGCGGCGTCGACGTACTCGTCGTCGCCGAACACGTGCGGGTGGCGACGGTGCAGCTTGGCGACGAGGTCGGCGGCGACGTCGTCGAGGGTGAAGGGGTCACCGTGGTCCTCCGCGGCGATCCGCGCGTGGAAGACGACCTGGAAGAGGACGTCGCCGAGCTCTTCGCGCAGCCCGGCCCTGTCCCCGGTCTCGATGGTCTCGACGAGCTCGTAGGTCTCCTCGAGCAGGTACCTCACGAGCGACTCGTGGGTCTGCTCGGCGTCCCACGGGCACCCGCCCGGGGAGCGCAGCACGTCCATCGCCTCGACGAGGTCGCGGAGCGGGTCGGCGTCGCGGAGCGCGTCGGCGTCGCGGAGCGCGTCGGCGTCGCGGAGCGGGTCGCGGACGGTGCCGGAGGGCTCGGTGCCTGACGGCTCGGTGCGGGCAGCAGAGGTCATGCTCCGATTCTGCCGCAGCCTCGACGCACGACGGGCTCGTCGCCACCACGAGGGTGGACGACGAGCCCGTCAGCGGGGGCTGGGGACGGCCTGCGGTCGCAGGCCGTCCTCCTCGGTCAGACCGAGACCTTCTCCTCCGCGCCGATCGCGGCGACGATGTCGTCGACGCGCTGCTTTGCGTCGCCGAAGAGCATCGCGGTGTTCTCCTTGAAGAACAGCGGGTTCTGGACCCCGGCGTACCCGGTGGCCATCGACCGCTTGAACACGACCACCTGCTTGGCCTTCCACACCTCCAGGACGGGCATCCCGGCGATGGGCGAGCCCGGGTCGTCGAGAGCGGCCGGGTTGACGGTGTCGTTCGCGCCGATGACCAGCACGACGTCGGTCTCGGGGAGGTCGTCGTTGATCTCGTCCATCTCGAGGACGATGTCGTACGGGACCCTGGCCTCGGCGAGCAGCACGTTCATGTGGCCCGGCAGGCGCCCGGCGACGGGGTGGACACCGAAGCGCACGTCGACGCCCTGGGCCCGCAGCCGCGAGACGAGGTCCGCGACGGGGTACTGCGCCTTGGCGACGGCCATGCCGTAGCCGGGGGTGATGACCACGGAGCGGGCTTCCGAGAGCATCTCGGCGACCTCGACGGCGGTGACCTCGCGGTGCTCGCCGTAGTCGGTGTCGTCGGAGCCTGCGGCGGGAGCACCGTCGTCGGAGCCGAAACCGCCCAGGATCACCGAGACGAAGGACCGGTTCATCGCCTTGCACATGATGTACGACAAGATCGCACCGGAGGAGCCGACGAGCGCACCGACGATGATCAGCAGGTTGTTGCTCAGCATGAACCCGGCCGCGGCGGCAGCCCACCCGGAGTACGAGTTGAGCATCGACACGACGACAGGCATGTCGCCGCCTCCGATCGACGCCACGAGGTGCCAGCCGATCGCGAGCGCGACGACCATCATGACGAGCAGCGGCCACACCGAGGGGCTGGCGAGGAACCAGACGAGCAGCCCTGCGCACGCGAGAAGCCCGGCGAGGTTGAGCAGGTTGCGCCCGGGGAGCGTGAGCGGCGAGGACTTGATGCGCGCCGAGAGCTTGAGGTACGCGACGATCGACCCTGTGAAGGTGATGGCCCCGATGAAGATCCCGAGGAACACCTCCACGAGGTGGAGCGTGTCTGCGTGGGTCTCGGTGAGGTAGGAGTTGACGCCGACCAGCACTGCGGCGAGACCGACGAAGCTGTGCAGCATCGCGATCATCTCTGGCATCTGCGTCATCTCGACGCGTCGTGCCTGCCAGGTGCCGACGCCCGCACCGACGACGAAGACCATCGCGATGAGCAGGGCTGTGACCAGGACCGGCCGCTCGCTGCTGTCGAGGCCGAGGGCCACGGTCGCGAGCAGGGCCAGCCCCATGCCGAGCATGCCGAAGATGTTGCCGCTGCGGGCTGTGCTCTGCTTCGAGAGCCCGGCGAGGCTGAGGATGAAGAGGATCGCGGCGAGGACGTACACGGCCTGCGCGAGGGAGGCGAGCGTCATGTCAGGCGTCCTTCCGGAACATGGTGATCATGCGGTAGGCCACGAGGAACCCGCCGAAGATGTTGATGCTGGCGACTGTCGCGGCGACGAGGGCGAGCGAGGTGACCCACCAGTCGTCGCTGCCGATCTGCAGCAGCGCGCCGACGAGGATGATCCCCGAGATGGCGTTCGTCTGGGCCATCAGCGGGGTGTGCAGCGAGTGGCTCACGTTGGAGATGACGTAGTAGCCCACGAAGACGGCGAGCACGAAGACCGTGAAGAACCCGACGAAGGCCGGTGGGGAGAACGCCACGGCCAGCCCGAGGAGCACTGCTCCGAGCCCGTAGGTCGCCAGGCGGCGCTGGCTCTGGCGCCGGGCGGCCTCGGCGGCCAGCCGAGCCGCCACCACGGGGTCGACGGCGGGGACCGCTGCGGCGACCGGGGCCGGCGCTGCTGCCGAGACCTGGACGGGCGGCGGGGGCCACAAGACCTCTCCCCCGAGCGTGACGGTCATCCCGCGCTGCACGACATCGTCCATGTCGAGGACGATCTGGCCGTCCTTGCCGGGCGTGAGCAGCTTCATGAGGTTGACGATGTTCGTGCCGAGGAGCTGCGAGGTGTGCTTGGGCAGCCGGCTCGCGAGGTCGGTCCAGCCGATGATCGTCACGCCGTCGTCGGTGACCACGACGCTCCCGGGGACCGTGAGCTCGCAGTTCCCGCCGCCTGAGGCGGCGAGGTCGACGACGACGCTGCCTGGACGCATGGCCGCGACCATCTCGGCCGTGATGGTCCGCGGAGCAGAGCCCCGCACGAGGGCCGTCGTGATGACGATGTCGGCCCAGGCGCTCTCCTGGGCGTACATGACGGCGGTCAGCCGCTCCTGCTCGTCGGTCATCGCCTGGGCGTAGCCGTCCGAGGACACCTCTTGCTGGGCGGCCTGCGCCTGGACGAACTCTGCGCCCATCGACTCGATCTGCTCACCGGCCTCGGGCCGCACGTCGAACGCTCGGACCTGCGCGCCGAGGCTGACCGCGGCGCCGATCGCCGCGAGCCCGGCGACGCCGCCGCCGATGACGAAGACCTTGGCCGGAGCGGTCTTGCCCGCTGCCGTGACCTGCCCGGCGAACATGCCGCCGTAGGCCTCGGCGGCCTCGATGACCGCGCGGTAGCCCGCGACGTTGGACATGGTGCTGAGGACGTCGAGCGCCTGGGCGCGGGAGATCCGCGGGACAGCGTCGAGGGCGAGGGCGTTGACGCCCTGCTGCCAGAAGGCCTGGACGAGGTCCGGGCGTGCGGCCGGCGCCATCATCGAGACGATCGTCGCCCCCGAGCGCAGCCGCGCGATGTCGTCGTCGGCCGGCGGGTTGACACAGGTGACGATGTCGCTGGCCCACACCTCGTCGTGGCCGACGACCGACGCCCCGGCGGCGACGTAGCTCGCGTCGTCGAAGCTGGCCTCTGAGCCCGCTCCGCTCTCGACAGCGACGTCGTAGCCGAGCGCGACGAGCTGCGCGACCGTGGTGGGGGTCGCCGCGACGAGCCTCTCCCCCGGACGTGTCTCGCGGGGTGCTCCGATCTTCATCGATTCTCCTCGTTCACTGGTCCGTGGACAGGCCGGTCGGCCGGAACCGGGTGCTGGGACTGCGTGCGCCCCGGCTGATGGAGCCTGGTCTACCACACACGGCGGTAAGCGTTTTCCAAGCGGCAGTCGACACTCCGTCACCGGTCTGGTCTGGAGGTGGTGGGGAGGCGTCGTGCGCCGACCCACCGTCCATGGTGACGCACGACTGACCGCGGACGCAGGGACCTAAGCCCTTGCTGACCTGCGTCGCCGGCCGGTCGCGTCGTCGCTGCGGGTACTGGGCACCCGGCCTGCCGTGGGCTCCCGGCCGGCTGCCCAGCGCGCCCGCTACCGGCGCGTCCCGACCGACGCTGCTGCCGACACGTCGCCCGTGATGACAGCGTCGATGAGCTCCGTGGCCCAGGCGAGGATCTCCGCCCCTCGCAGCGGCCGACCGCCGATGCGACCGGTGGTCGGGAAGGGCACGAGGACCGAGCGGATCGCCGGCTTGAGGATCGTGCCGGGGTACAGACGCTTGAGGCGCAGCTCAGCAGACTCGGCGAGGTCGACGGGCGCGAAGCGTACGTACTTGCCCTGGGCCGTGACGTCGGAGAGCCCGGCAGCCCGCGCGTGGTTGCGGAAGGCCGCCACGTCGAAGAGGTTGCCGACCACCTCGGGGACCGCACCGTACCTGTCGACGAGCTCGGCTCGGATGTCCGCGAGGTCGGCGTCGGTCTGGGCCGCCGCGATCTTGCGGTACGCCTCGAGGCGCAGCCGCTCGTGCGCGATGTACTCGTGCGGCAGGTGCGCGTCGACGGGGAGCTCGATGGTGACCTCGGGCGCCTCTTCCTCGGCCTCGCCGCGGAAGGCTGCGACGGCCTCGCCGACCATCCGCACGTAGAGGTCGAAGCCGACCCCGGCGATGTGCCCGGACTGCTCACCGCCCAGCAGGTTGCCTGCGCCGCGGATCTCGAGGTCCTTCATGGCCACGGCCATGCCCGAGCCGAGGTCGGTGTTGGCCGCGATGGTCGCGAGACGGTCGTGCGCAGTCTCCGTCAGGGGACGCTCGGGCGGGTAGAGGAAGTACGCGTACGCCCTGTCCCGCCCACGCCCCACGCGCCCGCGGAGCTGGTGCAGCTGGGAGAGGCCGAGCATGTCGGCGCGCTCGAGGATCAGCGTGTTGGCGTTCGAGATGTCGAGCCCGGTCTCGATGATGGTCGTGCAGACGAGCACGTCGAACTTCTTCTCCCAGAAGTCCATGATCACGCGCTCGAGCTGGTGCTCGCCCATCTTGCCGTGAGCCACCTCGATGCGAGCCTCGGGCACGAGCTCTTTGAGGCGCGCGGCCGTCCGGTCGATCGAGTCGACCTTGTTGTGCACGTAGAACAGCTGGCCCTCGCGGAGCAGCTCACGGCGGATCGCCGCGGTGATCTGCTTGTCGTCGTAGGCCCCGACGTAGGTGAGCACCGGGTGGCGCTCCTCAGGCGGCGTCGCGAGCGTCGACATCTCCCGGATCCCGGTGACAGCCATCTCGAGGGTCCTGGGGATCGGCGTCGCGCTCATCGCGAGGACGTCGACGTTGGTGCGCAGCTGCTTGAGCGTCTCCTTGTGCTCCACGCCGAAACGCTGCTCCTCGTCGACCACGACGAGCCCGAGGTCTTTGAAACGGATGGACCCTGACAGCAGGCGGTGCGTCCCGATGACCACGTCGACGGTGCCGTCCTTGAGACCGTCGACGACCTCCTTCGCCTCCTTGTCGGACTGGAAGCGCGAGAGGCCCTTGACCACGACGGGGAATCCCGCGTAGCGCTCGGCGAAGGTGTCGTAGTGCTGCTGGACGAGCAGGGTGGTCGGGACCAGGACCGCGACCTGCTTGCCGTCCTGCACGGCCTTGAAGGCAGCCCGGACCGCGATCTCGGTCTTGCCGTAGCCGACGTCGCCGCAGACCAGACGGTCCATGGGGATCGTCTTCTCCATGTCCTGCTTGACCTCGTCGATGGTCGCCAGCTGGTCGGGGGTCTCGGTGTACGCGAAGGCGTCCTCGAGCTCGCGCTGCCACGGGGTGTCCGGCCCGAAGGCGTGGCCCTTGGTCGCCATGCGCGCCGAGTAGAGACGGATGAGCTCGGAGGCGATCTCCTTGATCGCCTTCTTCGCCCTGCCCTTCGTCTTGGCCCAGTCCGAGCCGCCCATCTTGTTGAGGGCCGGGGACTCGCCACCGGTGTACTTGGTCACCTGGTCGAGCTGGTCCGTCGGGCAGAAGAGACGGTCTCCGGGCTGGCCGCGGCGCGAGCTCGCGTACTCGATGACGAGGTACTCACGGGTCGCGGCAGCAGCACCGCCACCCAGGGTGCGCTGGACGAGCTCGATGAACTTCCCGACACCGTGCTGCTCGTGCACCACGAAGTCGCCAGCCCTCAGCTGGAGGGGGTCGACGATGTTGCGGCGCTTCGACGGCATCTTGCGCATGTCGCGGGTCGAGGACCCGGCACGGCCTGTCATGTCCGACTCGGAGAAGACGGCGATCTTGAGGTCGGGCGCGACGAACCCTGGGCCGAGCGGCGCCGGGGTCACGAGGACCACCCCGCCCTCGGGGTCCGTGGTGATCTCCCCGACGAGACGCGCCGGTGCGTCGGCGCTGCTCAGCTGCTCGACCATGCGCTTGGCCGGGCCGTGGCCCTCGGTCGTCATGATGAGTCGCCAGCCGGCGTGCTGGAGCCCGCGGACGTCGTCGAGGGCGCGCGAGACGTCACCGTGGTACGCCTCGACCTCACGGGCACCGATGCGCAGCACGTCGGCGTCAGGGTCCTGGACGGGGGCGTCGTCGTCGGTGTCGTCCTCGGGGTTGTCGAGGCCGAAGGGGCTGAGGGTCCACCACCCGAGTCCGCGGCGGGCCGAGAGGTCGCGGGCGTCCTCGATGGTGTCGAAGGACGCGGCGCTGAGGTCGATCGGCGTCGAGCCGCCGGCTGCGGCGGACGTCCAGGCGGCGGCGAGGAACTCCTGGGTGGTCGCCACGAGGTCGTGCGCCCGGCGGCGGACCCGCTCCGGGTCGCTCAGCACGACGAGGGCGTCGTCGGGGACGAGGTCCAGGACCGGCACCATGCGGTCCACGAGGACCGGGGCGAGGGACTCCATGCCCTCGACGGCGATGCCGGCGCCCATCTTGTCGAGCATCTCGGCGGCGCCGGGGAGCTGCTCGACGAGGGCCGAGGCGCGGTCGCGCACGTCGTCGGTGAGCAGCATCTCGCGGCACGGCGGCGCCCAGACGCCGTGATCGGCGATCTCGAGGCTGCGCTGGTCGGCGACGGCAAACCAGCGGATCTCCTCGACCTCCTCGCCCCAGAACTCGACACGCAGCGGGTGGTCCTCGGTCGGCGGGAACACGTCGAGGATCCCACCGCGCACGGCGAACTCGCCGCGGCGCTCGACCATGTCGACGCGTGCGTAGGCGGCTGCGGACAGCCTGTCGGCGACGTCGGCGAGGTCGGCGCGGTCACGGACCTCGAGGCGCACGGGCTCGAGGTCGCCGAGCCCCTCGACGACAGGCTGGAGCAGGGCGCGCACGGGCATGACGAGGACGCGGACCGGTCCTGTCATGCCGAGGTCGGCCGAGGGGTGGGCCAGACGGCGGAACACGGCGAGGCGCTTGGCGACGGTGTCAGACCGCGGAGACAGACGCTCGTGCGGGAGCGTCTCCCACGCGGGCAGCACCGCGACGTCGTCGTAGGGCAGATAGCAGCGCAGCGCCGAGGCGAGGTCGTCGGCCTCGCGGCCCGTCGCCGTGACGACCACGAGCGGGCGCGAGCCGTCGGCGCCGGTCTCCGGGATGAGGCCTTCGCTCGCACGGGCACCGGCCATCGCGGCCAGCAACGGCGGGCGCACGCCCGCCGGGCCGATCACGTCGAGCGCGCCGCGGGACCGCACACGGTCGACCGTGGCGCGCGCGCCCTGGTCCTCGAGGAGAGCGGAGATGATGCCCGTGAGATTCATATGTCCTTCACCAGTGCCGACGATCGGCCGGCCAGACGCCGGTCGTGCGCCCGCGCTGCGCCCGGCACAGCTGGTCGGGGCAACGCGAACAGGCCCGAATCATGAATGATCCGGGCTACGTGGTTCTAGCGTACGACGCACCACCGACATCGCGCGGGGAGGCCCCCGCCAGGACCGAGGAGGCCCCACGGGCACCAGGGTCAGCGCTGGTCGTCGGGGATCGGGATCGGCTGCGGGCCGGGCCGCGGCGTCCGGTCCGGCGGGGTGAGAGGGCCGGGCTCACCACCGGGGCCTGTGGGCACCGGGAGCGGGAGCGGGTCGACCGTCGGTCCCGGGGCTGGTGCGACCGGGGTGCTGGTCGGCGGTGGCTGCTGCTGGAGCAACCACTCCTCGTGCGAGTCAGCGACGATCCCGGCAGCATGCTGCAGGCTCGCCGTCGTCGCGCGGAGCCTGGTCGTCGCCGTCTGCACGTCGCTGAGCCTCGTGCGGTCCACGTCGGCGTCGAGGGCGCTCTGCGCCACCGCGAGCGCGTCGACCAGCCCAGTGCGCGACGCGGGGTCGGCGACCTTGCCGTCCGTCGCCCTGAGGAGCTCGTCGGCGGAGAGGACAGCCGTCTCGAGGGTCGAGCGCGAGGAGTCGAGGTCGGCGAGCGCCGCGTCGAGGTCGGCGTCGGGGGTCGACGTGGCACTCGGCTCAGCCGTCGGTGAGCTGGTGCCTGGGTCGTCGGTCACCGTGCCTCCTGGGACAGGCTCGCGCTGGCTGGCGAGCAGCACGAGCACGACGACCGCTCCGACCACGAGCAGCACGGACAGGAGCGCGAGGAGGATCTGCCTCTGGCGGCGGGCGGACAGCGCGTCCGGTGCGCCGTCGTCGGGCAGATGGTCGAGCGGCGAGCGGTCCTGCGGCATCACGGCCCCTGTCAGTGGCATCGGTGCGGCTCGTTCGAGGGGTGAAATCTACAGGCTCGGAGAGCCTGCTGTCAGACCACTCGTCCGCGGCTCTGGTGAACCTGTCACGCCCGGGCTGTGGACGGAGGCGATGCCGGCGCCGGCCCCGCCGTCGTCGCCAGCTCTGCCTCCGCGAGCGCAGCCCGCACGGGTGCGAGCCCGTCCTCGTCGTACCTGTCGCCGACGTCGTCGAGCATGTACCGGCACGCCCAGGCCGTGGCCCGGGCTGGCACCAGGTCGAGCTGCGCGCTCTCGGTCCACCCCTCGAGGAAGGCTCGCCAGGTCGGGTCCCCGAGCAGCGGGACGGCGTGGGGGTCGAGGTGGAAGATGCTCGCCGTACGCGCCCGGTCGAGGGCGGCAGGCCCGGCCGCGGCGTTGGTCCAGTCGATGACGGCGGTGACCTCGTCGTCGTCGCCGAGCACGATGTTGAGAGGGTGCAGGTCGAGGTGCAGCAGCACGTCCTCCTCGCTCCTGGCGTGGTCGTCGTCCCCTCGAACCCTGGCGAGCCCCGCAGGCGGCCGGACGGTGCTGATCGCGACCTGGGCTCTGCCGCATGCTGCCCCACGCCTGCGCGCCCTGTCGAGGCTCATCCCGTCGAGCGCAGCCGCGTCGGTCCCCGGCGCACGGCGGATCAGTGCCGCTGCACCGTCGCCCGAGGGGCTGTCGTACCGGTCCACGAGCTCGGGCACCGGGACCACGGCTGCTGCGGCCGAGGACGCGAGGTGCTCGTGGTCGAGCACCTGCGGCCAGCTGAGACGCAGCACGACGTCGTCGACTCCGAGCACCCGCCCGGTCGCCCCTCCGAGCGGCACGAGCCGCTCCGGGTCCAGCCCGAAGCTGCGCGACGCGTCGCGCACCAGCCGGGCGACGTCCTGCTCGTCCATGACCTTCCCCTCCCTGCGACAGACCGGTGTCGCGCAGACCGATCATCACCCATGGTGACTTCTCCCCCAGCCTCCCACGAGAATTCAGCCCCTTGACCTGCGCTCACGCGGCTACGATCGGCGTGCCTGCAGCCCTCCGGTCGCAGAGCCCCTCACGAGAGAAGGCACTCCCACCATGTCGCCGTCCCTGTCCCGCCCCTCCGGCCTCCCCCTCCGCGGCCTGTCCGTCGTGGCACTGTCGGCCGTCGCTGCCCTCGCCCTGTCGAGCTGCTCCGTCTTCGACAGCTCGGGTTCCTCGAACGAGCCCCCGCGCGACGAGACGAACGGCCAGATCACCGAGACGGCCGACGCCGACGTCTTCTCGATCAAGGTCGGCGACTGCCTCGACTACGTGGCCCTCGGGTCGGGCGAGATCAACTCGGTCCCCGTGGTCCCGTGCGGCGAGCCGCACGACGGCGAGGTCTACGCGGAGATGTCGCTGCCCGACGGCGACTACCCCGGCGACGACGCCATCAGCCAGCAGGCAGACACCTACTGCTACGACCAGTTCGCGACCTTCGTCGGCATCCCCTGGGACGACTCGTCGCTCGACTACTCCCCGCTGACCCCGACGGCTGACAGCTGGGAAGGCTTCGACGACCGTCTGATCCAGTGCGTCGTCGCCTCGCAGGACGACGTCACCGAGTCCTTCAAGGGCTCGCAGCTCTGAGCTGCTCGGACGACAGGCCACGGGCCGCCCTACCTCTAGGTAGGGCGGCCCGTGGCCTGTGAGCAGGCTGTCGTCTGTGAGCAGACCTCAGAGGGTCAGCTGGGCCTCAGAGCGACACCCCGACGAGCACGGGCTCAGGCACGAGCTCGATACCGAAGGCGGCGTCGACACCGCCCCGGACCTCTCGCGCGAGCCGCACGATGTCGTTCGCGGTCGCGTGGCCACGGTTGGTGAGGGCGAGCGTGTGCCGGGTCGAGACCCTCGCGGCGCTGTCCGGCCCGTCGACGCCGTATCCCTTGCCGAAGCCGGCACGCTCGATGAGCCACGCGGCCGAGACCTTGACGACGCTCGGGTCGATGGTGCCGAGGGCAGGGCCTGTCGTCGTGGTCGGGGTCGCCGTCCGCACGGGGAACACCGGGACGCCCTCGGGCAGGTCCGCGACGAGGTCCGCGGGGATGATCGGGTTGGTGAAGAAGGAGCCGGCGCTCCACCGGTCGTAGTCCGGCTGGTCACCTGTGTCGAGCAGCATCCCCTTGCTGCCGCGCAGCTCGAGGACGGCGTCGCGCACAGCGCTCGTCTCGGCGCGGGCGCCCTCCTCGACCCCGAGCCGGCGGGCGAGCTCGGGGTACACGATGGGCGTCGAGAGCGTCCCGATGCGCAGCTGGAAGCTCACGTCGAGGACGACGTAGCGCGGGCTCGGGTACCACGGCGCCCGCGGGTCGACGTCGCCAGGCTCGCCTGCGCGCGAGTGCGGCATCTGCGTCGAGCGCTTGAGCATCGACGTGCGGTAGCCGAAGTCCAGGTCGACGAGGGACAGTGTGCGCACACGACCGCGCCCGCGGTCCCAGACCCTGACGTTGGCGACAGAGCCGGAGATCTCCTGGCCGTAGGCGCCGATGTTCTGGACGGGGGCTGCGCCGACGGTCCCCGGGATGCCCGAGAGAGACTCGACGCCGACCCAGCCACGGTCGATGACCTCGGCGACTAGCTCGTCCATGCTGTGCCCTGCCGGCGCCGTGAGGTTCGCACCACCGCAGGAGTCGGCGCTCTCGACCCGCAGCCCGGAGCGCTGGTCCTGGATCACGACCCCGGAGAAGCCCTCGTCGGCGACGAGCAGGTTGGAGCCGCCGCCGAGGATCAGCACGGGCTCACCCGCGTCGTCGGCCGCCCGGACGGCGTCGATCAGCTCGGCCTCGGTGGTCGTGCGGACCAGGGTGTCCATGTCCCCGCCGACGCGCAGCGTCGTGAGGTCGGCGAAGGTGGGCTCGGCCAGTGTTCTCAGGTCCTCGGTCACCCCGCCAGTTTAAGACTCCGAGCCCTGTCTGCGCTGCGCTGGGCAGGTGAGGATCTAGCGCAGGCGAGCTGACAGGAGCCAGACCGGCGGGGCAGCACGCCTCAGCCGCGCGAGCGGGCCTCGGCCCGGGCGACGTCGTCGTCCTCGTCCATGAGCACCTCGACGGCGAAGGCGTCGGCGACCATGTTCTCGGCCACCGCCATCTCCATGCCGAGGGTCGTGGTCTCGGTCCGACGCTCGTCGTCGGTCGGCGCCGAACCGTCGACCCGCGAGCTGTCACCCTGGGCACCCGTGGTGTCCTCGGGGACCAGGCGGGCGACGTGCTTGGACAGCAGGATCGAGAGCACCACGAACACGGTGATGCCGGTGAGCGTCTGACGCGCACCGATCGACTCGGCCAGCAGGCCGACCACCGGGGGCGCGACGAGCGAGGACATCGAGGCGAAGGCCGAGACCACCGAGACACGAGCCGCGGCCTTGAGCGGGTCGTCCGAGGCGGCCGCGATGCCGACAGGCACAGCCAGAGCCGCGCCGAAGCCCCAGAGGACGACGCCGACGGCGGAGACCGCGAGGGTCGGGCCGAAGCCGAAGAGCAGGAGGCCGACCATCGAGACCACGCCCGAGGCCCGCAGCACGAGCACGCGCCCGTAGCGGTCGATGAGCCGCGTGCCGAAGATCCGCACGACGGTCATGGCGGTGACGAAGGCACCGAAGACCAGCGCACCGGTGCTCTCCGAGGCAGCGAAGCCGTCGACGACGCTGATCGCCAGCCAGTTGTTGGCCGAGCCCTCGGACAGCGATGCGGCGAGGATGACCACGCCGATGAAGAGGGTGCGCGGCTCGCGCCAGGCACCCAGGGCGGACGCCAGGCTGGCACGCCGGGCGCGGACCACGGCACGGGCACCTGTCGTCCCTGGAGCAGCCTGGACCACACCGCCGCGGATCTCGGCCTTCTGCACCCGACGCACCCGGGCTGTCGACGCACGCTCCCAGCGGACCTCGCCCGCGAGGTGCGTGTCGTGGATGATGTAGCGCACCGAGACCAGGCGCCAGACGAGCGTCAGCGTCGTCATCACGAGGAACTGCACCACGACGGGGACCTCGAGAGCCGAGGACCCGGCGCCGATGAGCGACCCGAGGACGGCGCCGATCGAGAAGGCTGCGTGGAACTGGGGCACGATCGCCCGACCCATCCGCCGTTCGACGCTCGCCGTCTCGACGTTCTGCACCACGTTGAGCAGCGCGATGCTCATACCGTTGAGGAAGATGCCCACGACCAGCACCCAGGTGTGCCCGACCGCGGGGCCGATGCCCTCGAGGGCCAGCGCGAGGAAGCTCGACGAGGCCGCGAAGACGTAGACCGGCGTCCCGCCGAAGCGCAGCACGATCGATCCCGCGAAGGTCACCATGACGAGGGAGCCGACGGCTCCGGCCAGCATCACGGCGCCGAGGTCGGCTGTGGTCAGCCCGAGCATCTCCCGGATGGTCGGCAGGCGCGCCAACCAGCTCGAGGTGTTGACCCCGAGGATGAGGAAGAGCCCGAGGAGGGCGATGCGCGCGTGGTGGAGGGCGCGGTCGGGTGAGGTCGAGGCCTTGATCGTTCTGTTCCTTCGCTGTCGAATCGATTCGAACGCCTGCCACGGTACTGATCGAATCGTTCCGAGGCTTGCTGACAATTGTCAGGTACGCTGGCGGCGTCCGTCAATCAGATGCGCCCAGGGGAAGCGAGGATCACATGTCGGTTCACCGTCCGACGCTCGCGAGCGTCGCCGAGGTGGCCGGTGTCTCGATCTCGACAGCCTCTCTCGCCTTCGCCGCCTCCGGGCCGATCGCCGAGAAGACCCGCGCCCGCGTCATGGCCGCAGCCGAAGAGCTCGGCTACCGCGGCCCGAACCCGCTGGGGCGCCAGCTGCGCTCCGGCCGCTCGGGCATCGTCGGCGTGGTCATCGGCGACAAGCTGCGCCGGTCGTTCCGGGACCCTGTCTCCGTCCAGGTCCTCGACGGCCTGGCCAGCACCCTCGGCTCCCTCGGCCTGGGGGTCCTGCTCATCCCCGGGACGAGCGACGAAGAAGGCCTGCAGACCGTCGACCCGCTCATCGAGACCGCCGCGATGGACGTCGCGATCCTCATCTGGGGTGTCCATGCGAACGACAAGAGCGTCGAGGCGCTCGAGCGCCGCGGCGTGCCGATGGTCGTCGGGGAGGGGCGCCCGCTCGAAGGTGCCCCGCTCGTGGGGATCGACGACCGCGGCGGAACCGCCGAGCTCACGCGGTACCTGACGGATCTCGGCCACGAACGCATCGCCGTCGTCAGCCTGCCCTTCTCGGCCGACAGGCGCTCGGGCGAGGCCACCTCCCTCGACGACATCGAGTGGACCCCGACGCGCAACCGTCTCGCGGGGATGCACGACGCCGGGGTCGACCCCGTGCTCGTGTGGGAGACCGAGGCGTCGCTCGTCGAGCACGGCCACGCCGCCGCGATGGAGGTGCTCTCCCCCGAGCGCTGGCCTGACGTCTCGCAGCGACCGACGGCCCTCGTCGCCCAGTCAGACCTGCTCGCGGCCGGGGCGATCCTCGGCGCCCGCGAGCTCGGCCTGCGGGTGCCGGAGGACGTGTCGATCGCCGGCTTCGACGGCCTCGACCTCCCGTGGCTCGGGGCCGACGTGCTGACGACCGTCCGTCAGCCCCTCGCCGACAAGGGTGCCGCCCTCGGTCACGCCGTCGAGGGGATCCTCGCGGGCGACGAACCTACGGTGACGATCCTCGGCGTCGAGCTCGTCGTCGGCACGACCACAGCTCCCCCAGCACAGAGCTGATCAGTCCCGCGTCTCCCAGAGTCACGAGGTCTCCACCGAGTCGCGAGGTCGTACCCGTAGGCACGAGGTCTCACCCGTGGGCACGAAGTCTCACCCGTGGGCACGAGGTCGCCCCGGAGTCGCGAGGTCGTACCCGTAGGCACGAAGTCGCATCCCCAGTCACGAGGTCGTACTCGGTGGCACGAGGTCGTCCGGACACGCCAAAATCCTGAGGATCCGTGGGCGATACCGCGTGTCCGTACGACCTCGACGAAGAACGTGCGACCTCGTGGGTGTCAGTGCGACGTCGACGAAGGACGTGCGACCTCGTGCGCGAGCATGCGGGGTTGGACGTGAGCGCGCTACCTCATGCGTGAGCGCGCTACCTCGTGCGTGAGCGCGCTACCTGGCGCGCGAGCGCGCTCCCCCGTCAGAGGAAGACCTCACCGGGCTCAGAGGGCGACGACGGCCTGAGACTTGCCGAGGACGCGGGCACCCTCGAAGGTGACCGTGAGGTCGACGCGGGCCGTGCGAGCCTCGAGGTCGATGGCACCGATGACGGCCGACACCTCGACCACGGCCTCTCCCGGGTTCGGCACGGGGACAGGTCGCGTGAATCGCGTCTGGTAGTCGACGACCCGACCCGGGTCGCCCGCCCAGTCTTCGACGAGAGCTACAGCCGCACCCATCGTGAACATGCCGTGGGCGATCACACCGGGGAGACCGACGCCCTGGGCGAAGGTGTCGTTCCAGTGGATGGGGTTGAAGTCTCCGCTGGCACCGGCGTAGCGGACGAGCCTGGAACGGTCGACGGTGACAGTCCTGGTGCCGACGACGGACCCGACCGTGAGGGTCGTGATGTCAGGGACGGGGCTGAGCGTGGTCACAGACCCTCACCTCGGACGGCGAGCGTGGAGCTCACGCTCGAGACGAGCTCGGCACCCTCGGTGCTGGGCGCTGCCTGGCTGGTCGCGGCGTCCGCGTCGGCGGGCAGGGCGTAGATGTCGCAGCGTGTGCTCACCATGGCGAGACCGGCGCGCTCGGTGATCGACACGACGTGCAGGACCGTCACGAGCTCGTCGCCGGCGACGATCGGACGGTGGTGCACGAACCTCTCGTCGGCATGGACCACGCGAGAGAAGTCGACCCCCGCCTCGGGGTCCTCGATGTACTGCGCCTCAGCGCGCTGTGCCACGAGGACCGCGAAGGTCGGGGGTGCGACGATGTCCGGATACCCCAAACCCCGCGCTGTGACCACATCGTGGTGCGCGGGGTGGGACGAACCTACTGCAGCAGCGAACTCACGGATCTTCTCTCGGCCAACCGAGTACGGGGCATTGGCCGGATACTCGCGCCCGACGTAGTCGAGGTTGACCGAGGAGGATGTCATCGCTGCGCTGGTGACCGAGAAGGTCAGCGGGTCTCGCGGTGCGGGTTGTGCTTGCTGCAGCGCGGGCAGAACTTCGCGAGCTCGAGACGGTCGGGGTTGTTCCGACGGTTCTTCTTCGTGATGTAGTTCCGCTCCTTGCACTCGACACAAGCGAGCGTGATCTTGGGGCGAACGTCTGAACTCTTGCTAGCCACGGTCGTGCCACCTCTCGCGCCGCCGGGGGCGCTACGAACTTCGGATGACGCACACCGCCGGCCGGCGCGCGCGTGTTGCCAGTGCTGGTAGCGGGGGCGGGGCTCGAACCCGCGACCTCACGATTATGAGCCGTGCGCTCTGACCAACTGAGCTACCCCGCCGCATCGATGTCCAACGTCTGACGCAGGAGACATAGTCCCACGCCTGACGCCGACACACCAACAGAGCCCCCGATGGGAATCGGACCCATGACCTCAGTCTTACCAAGACTGCGCTCTACCACTGAGCTACGGGGGCAGCGCGGAAAACATTACATGCTCAGGGGCTGGTAGACGAAATCGGCTCCGTGTGGTTCCGATCACGGCCCTGACGCTCCGCGAACGACAACGATACAGCAGCCCAGGAGTGCTTCTGCACACCGCTGCCGACAGCCCGTCGCACCCCCCGGAGAGCACCGCCAGACGGCGGGTTCGCGCGGGATCGGGCGCGGCCAGCTCGCGCCGGACCCACAGGACCGGCAGGGTGCGCCGGGGTCCGCGCGCAAGACCGGTGGGCGACGACAGTGCACGCACGCCGGACCCGCGCGTGACGGCGCAGGCACGCACGACCGGTCAGAGGAGAGCAGAGCAGGCTGCACCCCGACGCCAGACCCGGGAAGCACCGAAGGCGCCACCCTGACGGGTGACGCCTTCTCGTGTGGCAACTGAGGGATTCGAACCCACGTAGTCTGTGACGGCTGATTTACAGTCAGCTCCCTTTGGCCGCTCGGGCAAGTTGCCGTGATGACTTCTGCGGGTAGATCGTGCTGGTCAGCACCCGGACGAGCCGGATGCAGCCACCTACGCTGCAGGAGCACCCCAACAATACAAGAGGGTCCGGCCAGGACGAAATCCGTGGCGCGAAGGTGTCGCAGGACACCCTGACCTGGCAGGCACCAGCGGCGTACGGTGGCGGCGTGACGACATCTCCAGCCTCGCCCACTCCCGCCACCCCGGGGAGTCCCGACGGACCGGGTAGCACCGCCACCGACGCCTCGGCCAGCACCACCTCGACAGACGCAGCCCGCGGATCAGCGCGCTGGGGCCTCACGCTCGGCATCGCCAGCTACGCCATGTGGGGCACGCTCCCCCTCTACTTCCCGCTGCTCCAGCCAGCCGGGGCGCTCGAGATCATCGCGCACAGGATCGTCTGGAGCCTGCTGTTCTGCCTCGTGCTCCTCCTTGCCACCCGGCAGATGCGCGGCTACCTGGCGGTCATGCGCTCGGGCCGCATGCTCGCCGTCCTCTCGGCCGCCGCAGTGCTGGTCGCGGCCAACTGGACCATCTACGTCTTCGCCGTGACGTCGGACCACGTGGTCGACGCTGCCCTCGGGTACTTCATCAACCCGCTCGTCACGGTCTTGCTCGCGGTGCTCGTGCTCAAAGAACGGCTGCGCCCTGCCCAGTGGGTGGCGCTCGGCTTCGGCGGTGCCGCGGTGGTGGTCATCACCGCAGGGCTGGGGACAGTGCCCTGGGTGGCTCTCGGTGTCGCCTTCTCCTTCGGCTTCTACGGGCTGCTGAAGAACCGTGCCGGCCGGACCGTCCCGGCGATCCCCGGTCTCGCGGTCGAGACGACGGTCCTGGCCCCCGTCGCCGTCCTCTACCTCCTCTGGCTGGGCGCACAGGGCACGAGCACCTTCGTCCAGGAGGGCACGGGACACGCGCTGCTGCTCGTGTCCTCAGGCATCGTCACCGCGCTCCCCCTGCTGTGCTTCGGCGCGGCCGCCCGCCTGCTGCCGCTGAGCGTGGTCGGGATGCTCCAGTACCTGGCGCCGATCATGCAGCTCGCGCTCGGGGTGCTCGTGTTCCACGAGGAGATGCCCGTGGTGCGCTGGGTCGGGTTCTCCCTCGTGTGGTGCGCCCTGGTGCTGCTCACGGTCGACGCACTCAGGTCTCTGCGGGTCGCCCGCGTCGCGCAGCGCTGATCTCGCCACCCCGCTCACCGTCTCACCCCGCCTGCCGCTGCTGCCGTCACGCTCCGTTCGCTGTCCCCTCAGGCCCCGCTGAGCACGTCCTGCCGGGTGCCCACGAGCGTCGTCCACACCCCCTCACGCGCCCTGCGCGCATCAGATACCGTTGCCTGAACCCCTATCCCGTCTCACGAGGAGTCTCACCGTGGCCGATTCATCGATGGACATCGTCAGCAAGGTCGACCGCCAAGAGGTCGACAACGCCCTCAACCAGGCGGTCAAGGAGGTCGCGCAGCGCTACGACTTCAAGAACATCGGCGCGTCGATCGCCTGGAGCGGCACCGAGAAGATCGTCATGATCGCGAACTCCGAGGAGCGCGTCCTCGCGATCCTCGACGTGCTGCAGTCCAAGCTCATCAAGCGTGGTGTCTCGCTCAAGCACCTCGACACCGGCGAGAACGAGCCGCAGCTGTCCGGCAAGGAGTACCGCCTCGAGGCGACCCTCAAGGAGGGCCTCGCGGGCGAGAACGCCAAGAAGGTCACCAAGCTGATCCGCGACGAGGGCCCCAAGGGCGTCAAGACGCAGATCACCGGCGACGAGGTCCGCGCCACGAGCAAGTCGCGCGACGACCTGCAGGAGGTCCAGGCGCTCCTCAAGAACGCCGACCTCGACTTTGCCGTGCAGTTCACCAACTACCGCTGACCGTGCCGCTGCCCCGCGTCGTCGCGACAGACCTCGACGGCACGCTGCTGCACTCCGACGGCTCGTTGTCGGAGCGGTCACGTGTCGCGCTGCGCGCCGTCGAGGACGCCGGCGTCCACGTGCTCTTCGTGACGGCGCGCCCGCCGCGCTGGCTCACCGGCCTGGCCGACGCGATCGGCGGGCACGGGCACGTGATCTGCCTCGGCGGCGCGGGGGTCTTCGAGGTCGCGACGTCGCGGGTCAGCGAGGTGCACGCCTTCGGCGAGACGGCGGTCCGCGAGGTCGTCGCCGACCTGCGCCGCGCGGTCCCGGGCATCGCCTTCGGCCTCGAGGGGCCTGACGGACCGTCCTTCGACCCACGGTTCTACGCCGAGGACGACCATGTCGTCGCGGAGGCGCCCCGGGTCCCTGTCGAGGACCTGCTCGACCAGCCTGTCGGCAAGCTGCTCGCACGGCACCGCGAGATGCCCGACGAGACCTTCTTCGACGCCGTCCGGGAGACCGTCGGCGAACGCGCGATGCTCGCCTTCTCGGGGGCCGCAGGTCTCGCCGAGATGACGGCTCCGGGCGTCACCAA
Organism: Sanguibacter inulinus; assembly: GCF_013415325.1. Taxonomy (GTDB): domain Bacteria; phylum Actinomycetota; class Actinomycetes; order Actinomycetales; family Cellulomonadaceae; genus Sanguibacter; species Sanguibacter inulinus. Next base: position 26,367 of record NZ_JACBYE010000018.1, read on the forward strand.
GGCGACGGCGCTCGAGCACTGGTGCTCGAGCCGCGGCATCGACGCAGCCGACGTGTGGGCCTTCGGCGACATGCCGAACGACCTGCCGATGCTTCGCTGGGCCGGTCGCTCGATCGCCGTCGCGAACGCGCACCCCGACGTGCTCGCCGCCGCGACCCACAGCACGACCTCGAACGACGACGACGGCGTGGCCCGAGCCCTCGAGGCCCTGGTCCCCGACGTTGTCGAACCTGAGGTCGTCTCTGAGGACCTCACCGAGGAGCTCTCGGGGAGCGTCGAGCAGGACGCAGCCCCCGAGGCCGTCTCCTGACCTGGGTCCACGCCGGATCCTGACCCGGTCCGTCGATCGACGCGGCGGTGCACTCCCTCTCGGGAGGCACCACCACGCGGGCTGGACGCGTGACCGCGCTGCTCAGAAGGTGAAGCGCCGCACCTCGGTGCGCAGCGCCGACGCCATCGCGGCGAGGTCGTTGACCGCCGCCTGCGTCTGCGCGGCGGCCTCGGTCGTGAGCGTGGCGGCACCCGAGACACCCGTGATCGTCGCGGCGATCTCGCCGCTGCCGTCGGCCGCGACCTGGACCGAGCGGCTCATCTCGGCCGTCGTGGCGGTCTGCTCCTCGACCGCAGACGCGATCGAGAGCTGGAACTCGTTGATCTCGGAGATGATCGTCGAGATCTCGCTGATCGCCTCGACGGCCCCGCTCGTGTCGGACTGGATGGACTCGACCCGGCGCGCGATGTCCTGCGTCGCGCGGGCGGTCTCCTGCGAGAGCTCCTTGACCTCGTTCGCGACGACCGCGAAGCCCTTGCCCGCCTCACCGGCGCGCGCAGCCTCGATGGTCGCGTTGAGAGCGAGCAGGTTGGTCTGCTCGGCGATGCTCGTGATGACCTTGACGACGTCCCCGATCTCCCGCGACGAGATGCCCAGACGGCTGACCCGCTCGGTGGTCTGCTCGGCCGAGGCGACTGCCTGCGCGGCGACGCGCGCTGCGTCGTTGGCGGACTGCGAGATCTCCCGGATCGCGGCGCCCATCTCGCCAGCGCCGTCGGCCACACGGCCCACGTTCTGCGACACCTCGTCGGCCGAGGCTGCGACCACGCCCGACTGGGCCGAGGTCTCCTCGGCGGCCGAGGCGATCTGCGCCGCCGTCGCGGAGAGCTCTTCGGAGGCCGCGGCGACACCGTCGGCCGAGCCGACGACCGAGGACATGACCGACCGGACGTCGAGGATCGCAGCGTCGAGGGCCTGCGCCATGCGTCCGATCTCGTCGCCCGAGGTGACACCCGTCGTCGCGAGCAGGTCGCCCTGCGCGAGGCGGTCTGTGGCCTTCTGCACGCGGCGGACGTCGCGCAGGATCGCGCGGGTGACGAAGAAGGCCAGGAGCCCCGAGGCGAGGATCCCGACGGTGAGCGTCACGGCGACGAGGATCATCGCGGCGCGCGCGTTGGCCGCCCCCTCGGCGGCGCGGCTCTCGCCCTGGGCTGCCTGAGCCGTGGTCTCGGCTGTGAAGGGCTCGACGAAGGCCGTGATCATCGGCCGGATGGTCTCCTGGAAGTTCGTCGCGAACCCGGCGTCGTCTCCGGCGTCGGCGAGCGAGAAGAGCTCACCCTCCGAGGCCTCGTAGAAGGCGTCGAGCTTGCTGCGGAAGGAGTCCATGCTCGCGCTGTCGATCTCGAAGGGCGCGTAGTCCTCGATGAGCGCGTCGATCTCGCCGCGGCGCTCGGTGAGCTCGGTGCGCAGGACCTCGCGGGTCTCCTCGTCGGCCATGCCGTACTGGGTGATGCGGGCTCGGTCGCCCTGGAACGCACGCTGGATCTCGCCGAGCACCACCATCGGGGCGACGTTCTCCGTGTAGAGCTGCGCCTGGCCGTCACGCAGCGACGCGATGCGCTGGACCGCGAGCAGTCCGGTGACGAGCGCGGCGACGGCCATGAGGGCGATCGCGGCACCGATCTTCAGACCGAGAGGTCGGTTCGACAGGGAGTGCCACGGGCGGCGGGGGGTGGACGGCATGAGCGTGCTCCTCGATGAACATGGGCGCACCCTGGCGGGTGCTCCACACTCATCGGCCACGCACGTCACGCTGTGACATGTCCCCCGGGTGATATCCGGGGGACGGTGTGACACGGCGTCGGCCGCGCTACCCCGACCTGTCAGTACCGGGTGATCGGCCCGTCCTGCGTCCCCCGGCGGCCTGCAGGTCCGCCGGCCATGCGCTCGAGCCGCTGGATGCGCTCAGGCATCGGCGGGTGGGTCGCGAAGAGCCTGCGGGCCCCACCCCCGCGGAAGGGGTTCGCGATCATCATGTGCGAGACGTCGACGAGACGCTGGTCCTGCGGCAGCGGCGCACGCTGGGTCCCGGACTCGAGCTTGCGCAGCGCGGAGGCCAGGGCGAGCGGGTCACCGGTGAGCTTGGCACCGTCTTCGTCGGCGTCGTACTCGCGGGTCCGCGAGATCGCGAGCTGCACGACCGTCGCGGCGAGCGGGGCGAGGAAGGCCATCGCGAGCATGGCGAGCGGGTTGCCTCCGCGGTCGCGGTTCCCACCGAAGAACATCAAGAACTGCGCGATCCCGGTGATGACACCGGCGAAGGCCGAGGCGACCGACGAGGTGAGGATGTCGCGGTTGTAGACGTGCATGAGCTCGTGACCGAGCACCCCGCGGAGCTCGCGCTCGTCGAGCAGCGTGAGGATCCCCTCGGTGCAGCAGACCGCGGCGTTCTGCGGGTTGCGGCCCGTCGCGAAGGCGTTCGGCGCGGCTGTCGGCGACACGTACAGGCGAGGCATCGGCTGGCGGGCGGCTGTCGAGAGCTCCCGCACGATCCTGTACATCGCGGGCTGCTCGATCTCGCTCACGGGGCGCGCGTGCATCGCGCGGATCGCCAGCTTGTCGGAGTTCCAGTACCCGTAGGCGGTCGTCACGACACCGATGCCGCAGAACAGCACGAGCATCGTGCCGCTGCCCTGCCCCACGAGAGCCCACAGCCCGAGCAGCACGGCCCACATGAGACCGAACAGCACGGCCGTCTTGAGTCCGTTGTAGTGCCTGTGCCCCATCGTGCCCACCTCTGGTCTGAGTCTTGCGTCGTCTATCTGCCACAACGCACGAGCCCCCGTGGGCGTTCCCGTCTCCAGGAAGCTCACAGGGACTCGTCAGCGGCCGGTCAGCCGGGACCGTGCCGTCGGACCGGGGCCATACCGACGCCGGACAGGCCGGGGTCGGTACGGCCGGCGTCGTTCAGCGCCCGAGGGTGATGTCCAGCATCTCCTCGCGCGAGACGACCTTGATGCGCTCGCGCCCGACGGCCTCGCCGAGGGCACGCTCGTGCGCGTCGAGGAGCTCCCAGCCCGACCACTGCACGACCTCGACCCCGCGGTCCGCGAGGAACCCGGTGATCGCGTCGGGCGAGGGCTGGGGCGCTGAGGCGAAGCCGTCCTGGACGCTGTCCTCGACGAGGTGACGGATGGTCTCCGAGGCGTCGGACTTGGTGTGGCCGATGAGACCGACGGGGCCGCGCTTGATCCAGCCTGTGCAGTACACGCCCTCGAGGTGCTCGCCGTCGAGGTCGAGGACCCGGCCCTCGGCGTTGGGCACGACACCCTTGACGTCGTCGAAGGGCAGCTCGGCGAGCGGAGAGCCGAAGTAGCCGACCGCGCGGTACACGGCCTGGACGGGCCAGTCGTGCGTCTCGCCGGTGCGGCTGACGGTGCCGTCGCCGTTGAGGCGGGTGCGCTCGGTGCGCAGCGCGTCGACCTTGCCGTCGCCGTCGGTGTCGAGGATCTCGGCCGGAGCGTGCAGGAAGTGCAGGTGCAGGCGGCGCGAGGCGGAGAAGGTCGACGGGTCCTTGAGGGTCCAGTCGGTGAGGGTCTTGACGACCTGCTTCGTCTGGTTGGACGAGCCGATCGCGGCCATCGAGCCCTCGTCGAACTCGAAGTCCTCGGGGTAGACGATCACGTCGACGTCGGGGACGTGCCCGAGCTCGCGGAGCTCGAGCGGGGAGAACTTCGCCTGCGCGGGGCCGCGGCGGGCGAAGACGTGCACGTCGGTGACGGGCGAGGCCTTGAGACCCTCGTAGACGTTCGCGGGGATCTCGGTGACGAGCAGGTCGTCCGCGTGCTTGGCCAAGACCCGGGCGACGTCGAGGGCGACGTTGCCGGCCCCGATGACCGCGACCTGCTGCGCCTCGAGCGGCCAGGTGGTCGGGACGTGCGGGTGGCCGTCGTACCAGGACACGAAGTCGGCCGCGCCGTAGGAGCCGTCGAGCTCGGTCCCCGGGATGTCCAGGGGGGCGTCGGTGATCGCACCCGTCGAGAAGATCACCGCGTCGTAGAACTCGCGGAGCTCGTCGAGCTTGATGTCGATGCCGTAGTCGACGTTCGACAGCAGGCGGATGTCCCCGCGCTCGAGCACCCTGTGCAGGGCGGTGATGATCTGCTTGATCCGCGGGTGGTCGGGCGCGACGCCGTAGCGCACGAGACCGAAGGGCGCGGGCAGCCGCTCGAAGAGGTCGATGGAGACGTCGAGCTCCGTCTTGGAGAGGATGTCGGCGGCGTAGATGCCGGCCGGTCCGGCCCCGACGATCGCGACGCGCAGCTGACGGTCAGTGCTCACGGAGATGCATGCCTTCCGGTAGGTGTCCCGAGCGCGGCTCGGCAGAGTGGTGCTCCTGGTACTTAGTCTAGGCTTACCCGCGCCGCTCAGGGACGACGGAGGGCCCTGGACAGGCGCACCAGGGGCTCAGCCCGCGAGGCGCAGGCTGTCCTGGATCTCACGGACCTGGCCGAAGAACGCCTCGGTCTGCGGGCCTGTGCACGTGCCCGTGACCTGCACGACGTCGAAGACCGGGCCGTTCTCGAGCACGCACATGCGCAGGGCCTGGACGAGCGTGCCGCCCTTGCCGTCGGAGAAGTACCCCTCGACCCGCATGCCGGGCGCCCCGAGGATCTCCACCGAGTCCTCACGCAGGGTCTGGGTGAACCTGGGCAGGGCCTTGAGGCTCTTGTTGACGGCGGCACGCGAGTCGGCGACGGTGTGGCCGACCCCGAACCTCTGTACCGTGACCAGCACGTTCGGCCGGAACTGCCCCGAGGGGACCTCCGCGGCGAGGGCCAGCGGCAGCCCGACACCGGCGAGGGCGACCCAGCCGTCGGGCTGGTCGATCTCGAGCGCCGGGTACGCCGGGAAGGCCTCGGACGGGAAGGCGAGCGTGCCGGGCATCAGTCTTCGGAGTCCACGTCGAGCAGAGGGAGGTCGGCCGAGGTCACCAGGCGGGAGGTCACCGCGTACTCGACGAGCCGGGCACGACGGTTGGTCGCGAGCTGTTTGGGTCCACCGCGCAGACCCTTGACACCCATGCGGTCCAGCTTGTCGCACACGTTGTCGAGCTTGCGGTTGAACCGTGTGGTCGCCCAGCCCAGGCGCTTGGCGGCCTCTGCGGTCGACGGGATCTCGCTCAGACCGGCGCCGTCGCGCTTGAGCATGGGCTCGCAGAGCGCGACGATCAGCTGCTTCTGGCTCGTGGTGAAGGAGATCACGCCGATGGTCGTCTCGCCGATGAGGGGGTCGTCCGTGAGGACCTCCTGGTAGGGCGAGCCCTCGAGGTGGGCCAGCAGCTCGTAGGTAGTCGGCCCTGCGGTGAAGACGATCGTGGTCGTCTTGAAGACGATGGGCAGCCTGTTGCCGGGCGAGAGCCACGACTGCACGCCGCCGCTCGCGTCGCAGATGGTCGCCGAGATGAGCGACCCGACGTTCGAGAGCCACCAGATGCCGTCCACGTGCGTGATGCGCAAGAACCTGCGGTGCAGGTAGGGGTTGTCGTCGACGGAGAGGTCGGCCTCGCGCCCGATGTCGAAGGGCTCGTCGAGGGACGGCTTGAACCACTCGCCGCAGTAGTCGATCGCCAGCTCGGTCATCGCAGAAGTCCACACTCTCTCTCGTGCCCCGTCAGGGCGTCGTGCTCGCCGCCGGGCTCGGTGCCGACGACGCGTGTGCTCGCCCGCTCGACTCTAGCGGGAAGCGCTGTCAGTCGAGGCATGCCCGCGCCGGGGAGCCGGACAACCGGCCGTCCCGGACGATCGCGACCTCGAGGCAGGGGTTGGAGACCCCGAAGGAGTTGACGCTCGCGCTGAGCACGCTCGTCTGGCGGTACTCCTCGGTCGACGCCGAGCCGATCGTCGTCACCGGGCGGTAGGCGTAGGTGTCGGAGGACCCGGGCTCGGGGTTCTCCCACGAGAACACCACCTGGCTCGAGCCCTCGCTGCCCGTCGCGGTCAGCTCGACCGGGGCGGGCACCGTCGAGGCCTCGAGCAGGTCGGGGCGGCTCATCCGCTCGACGACCACCCCGCCCGCGACGAGGAGCGCGAGCACCGCGGCGACCGACGTGATCGCCGTCGGCGACCTCCAGCGCGAGGGTCGCCTCGGCGGCTGCTGCTGCACGGGCGCGAGCGTGCCGATGCTCAGGCCGGCCGGCTGGCCAGGTCCGCCGGGCGAGCCCGCCTGGGCCTGCGCGACGGCCGGGTCGACCGGACCGACGACCCCGTACCCCGTGGTCACGGGCTGCGCGGCGGGCACCGCGTCGGGGTAGGCGACGGCCGGCACGTAGGGCGAGCCGCCGACGCGCCCGTAGCTGCTGCCCGTGAAGGAGTCGCTGCGGTGGCCCGAGACGGAGTCGACCATGACGCCGTCGCCCGTCGTGCCGGGCTGCAGACCCGAGCGCCAGGAGTCCTCGGAGTGGCCCACCCCGTAGCCCGGGTGGAACCTGTCGCTCGCGAGCCGGATGCGGGTGCCGCCGTCGCCGGTCTCGTCCTGGCCGTCGGTCGGGTCCCTGTCACCGGACAGGTGCGAGATGGTGGTGCTCGTCGAGTCGTCGATGATGTCGATCGACGTGGACGTGAGGTTCAGTCCCGACTGGACCCGCTGGAGGGCGCGCCCGAGGTCGAGCATCGAGGGGTACCGCATGTCGGGTGACTTGGCCATCGCCGCACCGAGCACCTGCTCGAGCTCGGCCGGGACGTCACCGCGGCCGATCGGCGGGAGCGGCTCGTGCGTGATGCGCTGGACGAGCGCTCGCTGGGTGTTGTTGCCCCCGGGGACCTCGAAGGGCGAGCGCCCTGCGAGCAGCGTGTAGATGGTCGCCCCGAGCGACCACACGTCGCTGCGCACACCGCTGCGAGGCTCGGCCGTGAGGTTCTCGGGCGGGGACCACGGGACCGACATGCCGTCGGCCCCGGCCTCGCTCTGCTCGATGGTCGCCGAGATCCCGAAGTCCGTGAGCGCCGGGTGCCCGTAGTCGGTCACCAAGATGTTCGCGGGCTTGATGTCGCGGTGCACGATCCCGTTGCGGTGCGCGGTCTCGACGGCCCCGGCGATCTGGATGCCCACGCGCAGGGTCTCCGCCACGCCGAGAGGCTCGCGCTTGTACCTCGCGGACATGGTCGAGCGGGAGCAGTACTCCATGGCGAGGAACAGCCGGCCGTCGTCGGTCACGTCGGTGTCGAAGATCGTGACGATCGAGGGGTGGCTCGACAAGATCGCCATCAGGTCGGCCTCGGCCGTGAAGGCCGCCCGGGTCGCCTCGTCGGCGCGCTGCGGGAGCAGGACCTTGATCGCGACCTTCCGACGGGGGCGCAGCTCCTGGTAGAGGAAGACGTCGGCGAACCCGCCCGAGCCGATCACGCTCAGGTACTCGTAGCCGGCGATCTCCGGCGGCGCCGAGGGCGGCCTGCGTGCTCTCATGCAAGACCCTCGAAGGTCAGTCGGACCCCGTCGCCGAGGTCGGCGACGTCACCGCTCATGACGAGGGTCGGCTCCTGCGGGTGCAGGCGGCGCGGCGGCTGGCCCGGGCGCAGCAGGGTGGTCCCGTTGACGGTCGTGAGGTCGACGAGGAGGACGTTCCAGCCCTCGAGGCGCACCTCGAGGTGCGAGCGGGAGATGTCCTGGCTCGGGCTCGGCACAGTGACCAGGCGGGGAGCCTGGGCCTGGGCCGTGACCACGTGGGCCTGCGGGTACCGGCCGAGCACAAGAGGCTGCTCGAGCTCGACGACGTCGCCCGTCGAGAGCACGACCCGGCCCAGCGACGGCCTGGGCACCACCTCGGCCTGCGGGTTGAGACCGCCGCCGCACACGGCGCAGGTCGAGCGGACGGGGGTGTTGGCGTGGCCGTAGGCACAGCTGCGGGCCAGGATGGTCGGCACCTGGGAGGGAGCCGCAGCCGGGGCGACCTCGTCTGCGGCAAGCGGGGTACCGGGCAGCTGGACGGTCCACTGCGGGCCTGAGCCCTGCGGGTACAGCGGCGCTGCCGGTGCCGGCGGTGCTGCCGGGCTCGGCGCAGACCAGCCGGCCTGCTCGGGCGCCCGGTCCGAGGTGGGCACGGGGCCGGTCCCTGCGGGGAGCGCCTCCCCCGGGGGCATCTGCGGAGCCGCCTGGTACACCGGGTACGGCGCGTGGCCTGCGGGTGCCGGCTGGTCCGGGTGCTGGTCCGCGACCGACGGCGCAGGCCACGACGCGGCGGCGGGCAGCGGAGCGGCCGGCGCCGGCTCCGGCGGGGGCGGCGGGACCGGGGGCAGCCCTGTGCTCGGAGCGGGCACTGAGGGCGTCACCGCGCTCCCGCCCGCGCTCTCGTCGCGCCCGGCCGCGTCGTGAGCGGCCTCGTCGGGAGCAGCCTTCTTGAACCGTGCCTCGTCGAAGCCTCCGGTCTCGGTCTCGGCCGAACCGGTCTCGTCGACCTGGGCTGCACCGACCGCGCCGTCTCCGCGCTCGCCCTCGTCGAGCCCGGGTTCGACGGGCTCGGCGTGGTCGGGGCCGGTCTCGGCGACTGCTGCGGCGCGCGCAGCGAGCACGCCGCGCACTCCTTCGAGGGAGAACACGGTGTCTTCGAGGTCGTCGTCCGACTCGGCCTCGTCGGTCGAGACAGCCGCGCCTGCTGAGACGGCCTCGTCGTCGGTCTGCGCGCCCGTGGCCACCAGGGCGGGTGCCGCAGAGTCCTGGACGTCGTCGGCCTGCGGTGCAGCCTCGTGCGCGGGGGTCCCCTCGACCTGCTGGATCTCGTCGGCGAGGCCTTCCGGGGGCGCGTCCTCGGCCGCGGGCTCGTCGGTCACGGGGTCGCCGGTCACGGGGTCGTCACCGGTCACGGGGTCGTCACCGGCCGGGTCGTCGCCCGCGAGCTCGTCGGTCGGCGCCTCGGGGAACTCCCCGAGGGTGCGGGCGAAGTCCGGCTCAGCGGGGTGGACGGGGACCATCGCCGGGTCGAGGCCGGAGACCTGCTCCTCGCGCTCGGCGTCGGCAGCCCGTGCGTCCTCGCGCAGCTCGCCACCCTCGCGCACCTCGTCGTCCGCGCCGCTGTCCCCGACGGCGGCGACGGCTGCGACAGCCGCGAGCCCGTCTTCGTCGATCGTGTCGTCGGCGGTCCCGACAGACGCGACGTCCGTCGCCGACGCCCCCGCTGTCGCACCGGCCTCGTGCGGGCGCTGCCAGCTCACCGAGCGGGCCGTGACGACGCCCGTGGTGAGGGCGAGGGTCAGCGCCGCCTCGAGACCGGTCTCTCCGACGGCGAGCTCGTAGCGGTCGACGTCGGTGAAGCGCTTGTCGGCCCACGTGGTCATGCCGAAGGCCTCGATGGTCTCGCTGCCGACCTCACCGGCCAGGTGGACCGAGACCCGGCCACGGGCCACGACGTGCAGGACCCCGGTCTCCTCGCCCTCAGGACCGGACTCGTGGACGACCACGCCGAAGTCCGGGAGCTCGCGCAGCGACGGGTCCAGGACTGTCGTGAGGCTGTCGAGCACGTCGGCCATGCCGTCAGGGCGCCCGAGGGTCTCGAGCGCGGACCAGATGGCCGAGACCGCTGCCGGCTCGACGGCGTCGTCGAGCAGGACGACCACGCCGGGCCTGACGAGGGCGAAGGCCGTTCCGGGCGCGTAGCTGATCGACATCTCTTGTTCATCCTCACACCGGGGTCGGCAGCGCCGCGTGCTCGCGCTGCCGTGGACTTGGTTCTGCCTGGACGGTACTGCGTGGTCGCCCGCTCTGCTACGCGGAGACGGACCGTCCCGTCCAGCTTCCATGCGGGGGCGGCGCGGGGACCTGGTTTGCGGGGGTCGGGGCGACGTCCACCACGACCACCGTGACGTTGTCCCGGCCACCGGCGAGCAGGGCCGCGTTGACGAGCTGGTCGGCGGCGAGCTGGGGGTGCGGCTGCTGGCGGAGCACCTCGGAGATCTGGGCGACCGAGACGTCCTCGGTGAGTCCGTCGGAGCAGATGAGCAGTCGCTCCCCGGGCACGATCGGCAGGCTCCAGCAGTCGGGCTCGGGCTCGACGGTCCCGCCGAGCGCCCGGGTGATCACGTGCCTGCGGGCGAAGGTCCGCGCCTCTTCGGGCGAGACCTCGCCGGCGGCGACGAGCTCCTGGACGAGGGAGTGGTCGACGGTGATCTGCTGGAGCTCGGAGTTCAGGAAGCGGTAGGTGCGGGAGTCTCCGACGTTCGCGACGAGCCAGGTGGGCACCCCGTCGCGCTGGACGACCACGGCCCCGGTCATCGTGGTGCCGGCGTGCCGTCCGGGCTGGGTCGCGATCTGGGTGACTGCCCGGTGCGCCTCGCGGATCGTGGCGTGCAGCTCGTCGAGGGTCACGTTGTCGGACTCTGCGAGGGCGCAGAGGACCTCGACGGCCGCGGCACTCGCCCGGGCGCCGCCCTCGTGACCACCCATGCCGTCGGCGACGAAGTAGACCCCGCGCTCGGCGTGGAAGGCGTCTTCGTTGGCGGCCCGGCGCCGGCCAGGGTGCGTGGTCGCACCCCATCGCAGGGCGCTGACGGCGTGCCGCTGATCCACTGCCCGTCACCTGCCTGTCGGTCTGTCGGTCTGTCGTGCACCGACGTCTCGCGGTCCGTGCTGGGCCGCGTCTGTCGGCGTCCTGGGGGCGCCGCTCCGCCCGTTCGGGCAGGACTGACGCTAGTCGCCCGTCCGAGGTGCTGCGATGGGGACTACTCCCCCGCAGTCACGGGCTTCTCCGGCGTGCGCGGACTGACGTGTCGTGCGAGTCAGAGTCACCGTCGCCGAGCAGGACGCGAGGGGTCGCGTCGAGCGTCTCGACGTCCGCCCGGCGCACCCGGGGCGACGAGCCGTCGCCCCGTGCTGCCCAGCCTGTCGGGGGGTCAGGCTGTCCGGTCGACCAGGGACTCCGCGAAGGCCACGAGGGCGTCCTTCACAGGACCGTCCGGGAGGGGGACGAGCTCGGCGACCGCGTCCTGCGCCCAGGCGACAGCCTGCGCGCGGGTCTCCTCGACGACGGGGTGAGCACGCAGGGCCGCGACAGCCCCGGCGAGCGCCTCGTCGGAGCTGAGGTCGGAGTCGAGGAGGGCGAGGATCGCGAGGTCGTCGGGCGACGGCTGGGAGCTCGCGGCGACGTGGCTGCGCAGCAGGAGGACGGGCATGGTCGGGACGCCCTCGCGCAGGTCGGTCCCCGGGGTCTTGCCGGTGAGCGCACCGTCGGAGGTGAGGTCGATGACGTCGTCGGCCAGCTGGAAGGCGACGCCGACCTTCTCGCCGAAGTTCGCGACGATCTCGACGATCTCCGGGCGGCACCCTGCGTACCTGGCGCCGAAGCGCGCGGAGGTCGCGATGAGCGAGGCGGTCTTGTCCGAGAGCACCTGGAGGTAGTGCTGGACGGCGTCTTCGTCGGGCCTGGGGCCGACGGTCTCGTGCAGCTGGCCGAGGCACAGCCTCTCGAAGGTCTCGGCCTGCCAGCGGACGGCCTCGGGGCCGAGCCCGGCGACGGTCACCGAGGCCCGCGCGAAGAGGAGGTCGCCGGTGAGGATCGCGACAGAGTTGCCCCACACCTCGTGCGCGGCGGGTGCGCCGCGGCGCAGGGGCGCGGAGTCCATGACGTCGTCGTGGTACAGGGTCGCCAGGTGGGTGAGCTCGACGACGACGGCTGCGTCGATGACCTCGGGCCTGGCGGACTCGCCGAGCTCGGCGGTGAGCAGCGCGAGCAGGGGGCGCAGGCGCTTGCCCCCGGCGTCCACGAGGTGGCGGGAGGTCGTGTTCGCGAGCTCGTCCGCGTGCGTCACGGAGTCGCGCAGACGCTCCTCGACGTAGGCGAGCCGTGCGGCCAGCCTCTCGGCAAGGTCAGGGTCCGGCACAGGCAGCCCGATCGAAGCAGTAGTCACGAGGTAGAACCTATCGTCTGTCGTGCCCCGAGCGTGCACTGACACCCGGCGGCAGAGGTCACACCGCTGCTGCGGCGACGATCTCGGTCACCCGAGGCCGCCACCACTGACCAGGCCTCAGCCGATGCCTGTGGCCCACCCGATGAGCTCGAGCAGCGGCGCCGGGAAGACGCCGAGCACGACCACGAGCGCAGCGCACACCGCGACGGCCACGGCTGTGGGGCCCAGGCCCGTGACGACGGTGACCTGGGGCGCACCGTCCGCGAGCAGCACAGACGTCTGCGCCGGGCTGCTGGTCAGGCCCTCCGAGTCGCCCTCGACCCGAGCGCCCGGGCTGGCAGGTCCGTCCGGGACCAGGCCGGCAGGTCCGTCCTGGAGTGTCCCGGCAGGGTCCATGAAGAACATGATGACGATGATCCGGATGTAGAAGAACACCGCCACGGCAGAGGCGAGCACACCGACGACGGCGAGCACCTCGCCCGTCCCGAGCTGCGGGTTGCCCTCGACAGCCGCCGAGAAGGCACCGAACTTCGCGATGAAGCCCGCGGTCAGCGGGATCCCGGCGAAGGACAGCAGGAACACCGAGAAGCACGCGGCGAGCCAGGGGCTGCGCTTGCCGAGCCCTGCCCACTGGCCCAGGTGCGTGGCCTCCCCGAGGACCTCTCCCCCGCTGCCCCGTTCGCGGACGAGGGAGACGACCCCGAAGGCGCCGACCGTGGCGACGCCGTAGGCGACGAGGTAGAAGATCACGGCCTTGATGCCCTGCGGGTTGAAGCCGAGGATCGCGACGAGCACGAAGCCCGCGTGCGCGATCGAGGAGTACCCGAGCATGCGCTTCATGTCGGTCTGGGTGGCACCGACGACCACGCCGACGGCCATCGTGGCGATCGCGACGACCCACATCGCCGTCTTGAAGGACAGCAGCATGTCGAGCGTGCCGCCGAGCCCGCCGAACCAGAGGATCCGCACGAGCGCCCCGAAGGCGGCGATCTTGGTGCACGCCGCCATGAACCCGGTGACCGGGGTCGGGGCGCCCTGGTAGACGTCGGGCACCCATGCCTGGAAGGGCACCGCACCGACCTTGAACAGCAGACCGCAGACGACCATGAGGAACCCGACGAGCCACAGCAGCTCCCAGCCGTCGGGCGAACCGCCCTGCACGACCGCGGTCGACGCCGTGGCCAGGTCGGCGAAGCGCACCGAGCCCGAGTAGCCGTACAGCAGGGCCGATCCGAAGAGGAAGATCGCCGAGGCGAACGCACCGAGCACGAAGTACTTGAACGACGCCTCCTGCGACAGCAGCCTGCGGCGACGGGCCATGCCCGACATCACGTAGAGCGGCAGGGAGAGCACCTCGAGGGCGATGAACATGGTGAGCAGGTCGGCCGCTGCGGGGAAGATCAGCATCCCGCCGATCGCGAAGAGCAGCAGCGGGAACACCTCGGTCTGCTCGAGGCCACGACGACGCGCGAGCTCCTCGTAGTCCGAGCCCGGGATCGCCGCGACGCTCGGCGCGAAGGCGTCCTGCCCGCTCGCGCTGCGGTCGACGACCACGAGCACGGCGAGGAAGGCCACGACGAGGATCGTGCCCTGGAACATCAGCGCGATGCCCTCGATCACGAGCGACCCGCCGAGGACGACGACGGCGCCAGGCTTGTCGGGTCCGAGCCACTCGACGCACTGCCAGACGACCACGAGCAGCGCGGCGACGAGCGCCACGAGGATCAGCGGCACCTGGACCGCGCGCCGGAGCCGCGCGGGGACGAAGGCCTCGACGAGGACCGCGAGCACACCGGCCCCGAAGACGACGAGCAACGGCGCGACGGCGGTCCACTGCACCTCGGGCGGCGTGAAGCTCCCGGCGGCGACGACGGCGGTCGCGGTCGAGCCTGCGGCTGCGCTGGCGGCTGCGGTGGTGAGGATCATGAGTCGCTCCCCTCGGTCTGTGCGTCGGAGAGCGGGACGACGTCGGCGACGCCGACCTGCTCGAGGGTGACTGCTGCGGGGTCGCGGACCAGGTCGAGCGCAGGCCCGGGCACGAAGCCGAGCACGAGGAGCGCGACGACCAGCGGGGCGACCACCCAGCGCTCGCGCGCCGAGAGGTCACGCGTCCCGGCGAGCTCGGGCCGCGCGGGGCCTGTGAAGATCCGCTGATAGGTCAGCAGCACGTAGAGCGCCGCGAGCACGACCACGAAGGCCGAGACGATCGCGGCGACGGGGTACCTGCCGAAGGACCCGACGAGCACCATGATCTCGGAGACGAAGGTCGACAGTCCTGGGAGCGACAGCGCGGAGAGCCCGGCGAGCAGGAAGACCCCCGCCAGGACCGGGGTGACCTTGGCCAGGCCGCCGAGCTCGCTGATCCGGCGCGAGCGGCCTGTCACGGTCCGCCGGACGACGAAGCCGCCGACGAGGAACAGCAGCCCTGTCGAGATCCCGTGGTTGAGCATGTAGAACGAGGCACCCGAGACGCTGAGCTGGGTGAAGGCGAAGATGCCCAGGACGATCACGCCGAAGTGCGACACCGAGGTGTAGGCGACCAGGCGCATGAGGTCGTCCTGCCCGAGGGCGAGCAGCGCGCCGTAGAGGATGGACACGACAGCCAGCACGATCACCACCGGCGCCGCCCACCGGCTCGCGTCGGGGAACAGCGGGAGGCAGAGCGTGAGCATCCCGAAGGTGCCGACCTTGTCGAGCACACCGACCAGCAGGACGGAGGTGCCCGCGGGTGCGTGCTCGGCGGCGTCGGGCAGCCAGGATTGCACGGGGAACATCGGGGCCTTGATCGCGAAGGCGAGGAAGAACCCGAGGAACAGCAGGCGCTCGGTCGTCTGGTCGAGGCCGAGCCCTGTGAGGTTGTCCGTGAGGAAGCCCTGCTCGCCCCCGGGTCCCTGGACGTAGAGCACGATCACCGCGGCGAGCATGACGAGCCCGCCGGCGAGGGAGAAGATGAGGAACTTGATCGCCGCGTACCGGCGGCGGGCGCCGTCGCCGAAGCCGCCGATCATGAAGTACACCGGGACCAGCATGGCCTCGAAGACGACGTAGAAGAGGAAGACGTCGCGCGCGCTGAAGACGAGCACCATGAAGGTCTGCAGCACGAGGACCAGCGCGAGGTAGTGGCGCAGACGCCCCTCGCCGGCCTCGCGGAGGACGACGTCGGTCGGGCTCTCGGGACCGGCAGCACCGGGAACGCCGGACGCGCCGGAGGCGCTGCCGACGCTGCCCTTCGCGCGCCGGGTGCTGGCGGCACCGCTGACGCCCTGCTCGCGCCAGGCGGCGCCGATGACGAGCGGCACGAGGGCCACGCTCAGCACGACGAGCAGGAGTCCGACCCCGTCGACGGCCACGGCATAGCTCGCGCCGATCTGCGGGATCCACGCGTGGGTCTCGGCGAGCTGGTGGACGGCGGCCCTGGAGGTGTCGAAGGCCGCGACGGCGGCGACGACGAGCAGCACCTCGACGAGCGAGAAGGCGAGCGCGACGGGCCGAGCGAGCCTGCGCGAGCCACGGGGCAGCGCCCACAGCACGAGCGCGCCGACGAGCGGCACGACGGCCAGCAGGGTGAGCCACGGGATGTTCGGGTCGATGGTCATCTGTCCGCCCCTCTCAGTTCCACACGAGCAGGACGACGACGACGAGGACACCGAACCCTGCGAGCATCATGGCCGCATAGGACCGGACGTAGCCGTTCTGGATCTTCTTCACGGCCTCGCCGAGCAGACCCAGGGCACCTGCGGCTCCCATGAACCCGCCGTCGACGACCTTCTTGTCGGCGTAGACGAGGGACCGCGTGAGGTACTGCCCGGGGCGCATGACGAGGTTCTCGTTGACGACGTCCTGGTACAGGTCGGCGCGCGCGGCACGGGTCAGGACGCTGCCCGCGGGCGGCTCGACGGGGACCGTCGAGGCACCGTACTGGCGCCAGGCGAGGACGGCCCCGCCGAGCACGAGCAGCAGCGTGAGGACCATGATCACCGGGACGGGCAGCACGGGCTCGTGGTGCTCGACGTGTCCGGTGACGGGCTCGAGCCAGGACGCGAACGCTCCCCCGACCATGAGCAGACCACCGAGGGCTGCGGACCCGACGGCGAGGACCACCATCGGCACGGTCATGAGGGCGGGCGACTCGTGCGGGTGCCGTACCGGCAGCCCCGAGCCGTCGTCGCTCTCGACCCAGCGGCGCTGGCCGTGGAAGGTCATGAAGAACAGCCGTGACATGTAGAAGGCCGTGATCCCTGCACCGACGAGCGCGACAAGACCGAAGACCCAGGGCTGCCAGCCGTGGCCGCCGTCGGCCGCGAAGGCGCTCTCGATGATCTTGTCCTTGCTCCAGAACCCAGAGAAGGGCGGGATGCCGAGGATCGCGAGCCAGCCGAGCCCGAAGGTCACCCAGGTGACCTTCATGACCGCGGAGAGCCCGCCGAACCTGCGCATGTTCACGTCGTCGGACATGCCGTGCATCACCGAGCCTGCTCCGAGGAACATGCCGGCCTTGAAGAACCCGTGGGTCAGCAGGTGGAAGATCGCGAAGGCGTAACCGATCGGGCCGAGGCCCGCGGCGAGCATCATGTAGCCGATCTGGGACATGGTCGAGGCGGCGAGGGTCTTCTTGATGTCGTCCTTGGCACAGCCGACGACAGCACCGAACACCAGGGTGACGGCGCCGACGACGGCGGTGACGAGCAGGGCGTCCGGGGCCAGCGTGAAGACCGGGCCGGATCTGACGACGAGGTAGACACCCGCGGTGACCATGGTGGCGGCGTGGATGAGCGCGGAGACGGGCGTCGGGCCCGCCATCGCGTCCCCGAGCCAGGACTGCAGGGGAAACTGGGCGCTCTTGCCGCAGGCCGCGACGAGCAGCATGAGGGCGATCGCGGTGAGGCGGCCCGTGTCGGTGGTCTCGGCCCCGGCGAAGACCGAGGCGAAGTCGACGGCCCCGAAGGAGCTGAACATCAGCATGAGCGCGACGATCATCCCGACGTCGGCGACGCGGTTGACGATGAAGGCCTTCTTCGCGGCCGTCGCGTTGGCGGGCACGTGGTTCCAGAACCCGATGAGCAGGTAGGACGCGAGCCCCACACCCTCCCAGCCGACGAAGAGCAGCAGGTAGGAGTCCGCGAGCACGAGCAGCAGCATCGCCGCGACGAAGAGGTTGAGGTACGCGAAGAACCTGCGCCTGTCCGCGTCGTGCTCCATGTACGCGACCGAGTACAGGTGGATGAGGGTGCCCACGAAGCTCACGAGCAGCACGAAGGTCAGCGACAGCGGGTCGACCCGCAGGCCGACGTCGACCACGAGCGAGCCGGCGTCGAACCAGCGCCCGACGTGCACGTCGACGACGCGGTCGGCGGCGTCCCAGCCGAGCAGGGTGAGCAGGTACACGGCGCCGAGCACGAAGGTCGCCGCCGAGGCGAGCACACCGAGCCAGTGCCCCCACGCGTCGGCGCGGCGGCCCGCGAGCAGCAAGATCCCGGCACCGACGAGCGGCACGACGACCAGCAACCAGGCAGAGTCGATCACAGAGGTGTCCACAGGTGTCCGCTCCCCGTCAGTTCTTCAGCAGGTTGACGTCGTCGACCGACGCAGACCTGCGGGTTCTAAAGATGGACACGATGATGGCGAGCCCGACGACCACCTCGGCGGCGGCGACGACCATCACGAAGAAGGCGATGACCTGGCCGCTGAGGTCTCCGTGCATGCGCGCGAAGGTGACGAAGGCGAGGTTGGAGGCGTTGAGCATGAGCTCGATGCCCATGAACACGATGATCGCGTTGCGGCGCAGCAGCACCGTCGCGGCGCCGATCGAGAAGAGCAGGGCCGAGAGCACGAGGTAGTTGGACATGTCCATGTCAGCTCTCCTCCTCGGTGGTCCGCGGCGGGGTGGGGTCGTCCGCACCCGGGGCGACAGGGTCTGCCGTCGGCTCGCCGGGCCGGTCCGTGCGGTCCACGTCGTGCGACGGGCCCGAGCCGACACCTCGTGGTCCCTGGCCGGACAGGTGCGCGATCTGCGCGTCGAGCGGCGCCTGCCGCTCCTGCCCGCGCACCCGCAGCACCCGCGAGACCGAGGCCTCGATGGGGCGGCCCTGCGGGTCGAGGGCCGGGACGTCCATCGCGTTGCGCTGGGCATAGACCCCCGGGGCGGGCAGCGGGACGAGCGACTCTCCGCTCGCGACCCGTGCGTCGGCGCGCTCCTTCTGACCCACGCGCGGGGTGAGCCGCTGCTTGTGGGTGAGCGTGAGGGCGGCGAGGGCGGCCGTGATGAGCAGGACGCCGACGACCTCGAGGTTGAACACGAAGTCGCCGAAGAGCACCCGGGCGATCGCGACGGGGTTGGTGTCGGCGTTCGCGGCCTCGAGACCGATCCCTGCGGGGAAGGACACCCGCAGGATCACACCCACGAGCACGGCGCCGAGCCCGATGCCGAGCAGCCAGCCCACGAGCCGCTGGCCACGGATGGTCTCGACGAGGGAGTCCGAGGCGTCCACGCCGACGAGCATGATGACGAAGAGGAAGAGCATCATCACGGCGCCCGTGTAGACGACGATCTGCACGATGCCGAGGAACGGCGCCTCGAGGGCGACGTACATGACGGCCAGGCAGACCATGACGAAGACGACGCAGAGCGTGGCGTGCACGGCCTTGCGGGCGAAGAGCAGCCCGAGCGCGGCGATCACCATGAGCGGCGCGAGGCACCAGAAGAGGACGGCCTCCGCCCCGCTCGTCACGAGCGGCCCGTCCCGGTCGGAGCGGGTGCAGTCGCGGCTGGACCCGGGGCGCCCCGCCCGGCGGCGGCGCGCGCCGTCTCGAGCGTCGGGTCGTCGGGCCTGTGCTCGGCGACCCAGGCGACCTGCTCGGGCGTCGGTCCGGTGACCTCGCCGCGGTAGTACTGGGTGTCCTCGGTCCCGGGGACCATCGGGTGCGGTGCGGCGAGCATGCCGTCGCGCAGCGGGGCCAAGAGGTCCTCCTTCTCGAAGATCAGCCCGGCACGTGTCGGGCCCGTCAGCTCGTACTCGTTGGTCATGGTGAGCGCGCGGGTCGGGCAGGCCTCGATGCACAGGCCGCAGAAGATGCAGCGCAGATAGTTGATCTGGTAGACGCTCCCGTACCGCTCACCGGGTGACCTGTGGCCCCCGTCGGGGAGGTCGGCGTTGCTTGCGCCCTCGACGTAGATGGCGTCCGCGGGGCAGGCCCAGGCGCAGAGCTCGCAACCGATGCACTTCTCGAGGCCGTCGGCATAGCGGTTGAGCTGGTGCCGGCCGTGGTAGCGGGGCTTGGTGGGCACCTTCTCGAAGGGGTACTGCTCCGTGACTGTGGGCCGGAACATCGAGGAGAAGGTCACGCCGAATCCCGCGACGGGCGCGATGAGCTCGCGGACCCCCGACGCGGCCGGGCGCAGCTGCTGGTACCCGGCTGCGCCGTCGGTCGAGCCTGTTGCAGGTCCGCCGGTCGTCTCGCGGCCGCCGTCACCGCTGTGCGTGCCGTGCGTGCCGTGGTCACTCATCGTCGGTCTCCTTCGCGTGGGCCGTCGAGCTGTCGGACGCTGCTGGGACGCCTGGGTCGCCTGGACCTGCGGAGATCGCCGCCGTGGCTCGCTGGCGCCGTGCTGCACGCGGCGAGGGCGGGAGCGACTGACCGGGCAGCGGGGGGACGGGATATCCGCCCGCGAAGGCGTCGAAGGGCTCGCCGGCCGCAGCACCGCCGGCGCCCGTAACTCCCGGCTCCTGCGCCGACGCAGGCTGCTTCTCGGGCCAGAACCTCAGCACCAGCATCGCCAGCAGGGCGACCGCGAAGACCACGACCCCGACGGTCTGGAGGTCGACACCGCTGAACTCGCGGACGCCGCGCACCACAGAGACGCACACGATCCAGGCGAGCGCCGCCGGGATGAGCACCTTCCAGCCGAAGCGCATGAACTGGTCGTAGCGCAGGCGCAGGACCGTCCCGCGGATCCACACGAAGAGGAACATGAAGCCCCACATCTTCACGAGGAACCAGAGGATCGGCCACCAGCCCTCGTTGAACATGCCGTCGTTGATCGCGGAGATCGGGAAGGGGGCGCGCCACCCGCCGAGGAACAGCGTCGTGGCGACTGCGGAGACGTTGATCATGTTGATGTACTCGGCGAGGAAGAACCACGCGAACTTCATCGAGGAGTACTCGGTCATGTACCCGGAGACGAGCTCGCCCTCGGCCTCGGGGAGGTCGAAGGGAAGACGGTTGGTCTCGCCGACCATCGAGATCACGTAGATGAGGAAGGCCGGGAACAGCGGCAGGATCAGCCAGTACTCGGTCTGGTAGTCGACGATGTCACCCGTCGACATCGAGCCGACCATGATGAACACGCTCACGAGGGACAGCCCCATCGCGAGCTCGTAGCTGATGACCTGCGCCGTCGAGCGGACCGAGCCGAGCAGCGGGTAGGTGGAGCCCGAGGACCAGCCGCCGAGCACGATCCCGTACACGCCGACCGACGCGCAGGCGAGGATGTACAGGACCGCGACGGGGAAGTCTGTCAGCTGCGCGGGTGTCGAGATGTTCGTGAAGGGGATGGTCACCTGCGGTCCGAGCGGGATGACCGCGAAGGTCAGCAGCGCGCAGAACACCGAGATCATCGGCGCGACGAGGTAGACGATCTTGTCGGCCGCCTTGACGGTGATGTCTTCCTTGAGCAGCAGCTTCATCGCGTCGGCGAGGG
The DNA here is from genome assembly GCF_013415325.1 of Sanguibacter inulinus. Taxonomy (GTDB): domain Bacteria; phylum Actinomycetota; class Actinomycetes; order Actinomycetales; family Cellulomonadaceae; genus Sanguibacter; species Sanguibacter inulinus. The sequence goes on from NZ_JACBYE010000018.1 coordinate 47,230, forward strand.
ACTGCAGGAGCCCGAAGGGCCCGTGCACGTTGGGCCCTGGCCGCACCTGCATGCGGGCGACCACCTTGCGCTCGAACCAGATCGCGATGAGCACGCTCGTCAGCAAGAACACGAGGATGAGGACGGCCTTGACGAGGTAGGTCCAGAAGGTGTCGTTCGAGAAGTCGACCATCACGCACCGTGCCCTTCGACGGAGGTCGGTGCGGCGCCGGCGGCGCGCACCTGGACGACGGCGCCGGGCGAGACGCCGAGGGTGCTGTGCACCTGCGACCCCGGGGAGTTGAGCGGCACCCAGACGACGTGGTCCGGCATGTCCGTCACGACGAGCGGGAGCGTGATCGCGCCTGTCGACGTGGACACCTCGACCGACGAGGGCAGGTCACCGCCGACAGGGGCCGCACCCCTGCCTGCGCCGGTCACGAGCGCCGCCGCGGTCGCGGCCGACATCCGGGCGACAGGCCGCTTGGCCGTCCCGGCGAGGAAGAGCTCGCCGTCCTGGGCCCGCCCGCAGTCGAGCAGCATCCGCCACCCGGCGAGCACAGCCTGACCAGGCTGGAGCCCCGCAGGCTCGGTCACGGGCTCGGCAGGAGCCTCGACCCGCGCACCGTCCCAGCCGGCGAGCTGCTCGATCTCGGCGCGCACGGCGTCGAGCGAACCCAGACCGAGCGAGACACCCATGACGTCGGCGACGGCGTCGAGCACCCTGTGGTCGGACAGCGCAGAGGAGTCGAGCGCTGCGGGGAAGGGACGGATGCGCCCTTCCCAGCTCCAGTACGCGCCGGCCTTCTCGGCCGGCGGGGCGACGGGGAAGACCACGTCCGCGTGCTCGGTCACGTCGCTCGCCCGCACCTCGAGCGAGACGACGAAGTCCGCCACCTCGAGGGCACCGCGCGCCGCGACAGGGTCGGGCAGGTCGGCGAGCTCGAGACCGCCGACGACCACACCGCGCAGCCGCCCCTCCGCGAGCGCCGAGACGATCCCGGCCGTGTCGAGGCCCGGGGTCTGCGGGAGGGTGTCGACCGACCACGCGGCCGCGAGGTCGACCCGCGCCGCGGCGTCGGAGACCGGGCGACCGCCCGGCAGCAGGGTGGGCAGGGTGCCGGTCTCGACCCCGCCGCGCTCACCAGCACGCCGCGGGACCCAGGCGACCCGTGCTCCTGTGTGCTCGGCGAGCCTCAGCACGGCGGAGAAGCCTCCGGGGACGCCGGCGAGGCGCTCCCCGACGAGGATCACGCCCCGGCCGCCGTCCGCGAGCGCGTCACGGACGTGGGCGAGGTCGTCGTCGGTCCCGACGTCGTCGAGCACCTCGGGCTCGGTCCCCGGCGCGGCGGGGAGCAGCTCTCCGCCGCGGTCGCCGATCCGCAGCAGACCACGCGAGGCGAAGGGCGCGATGCTGAACGCCCGCAGACCGCGAGTCTTGGCGGCCTTGCGCAGCCTGAGGAACACGACCCCGGCTTCTTCCTCGGGCTCGAGCCCGACGAGCAGCACGGCCGAGGCCGACTCGAGAGCGTCGAAGGTGACACCCAGACCAGAACCGGCGACGGCGTGCCCGAGGAAGGCGAGCTCTTCGTCGGAGTGCACCCGGGCACGGTGGTCGACGTCGTTGGTGCCGAGCACCACCCGGGCGAACTTCGCGTAGGCGTAGGCGTCTTCGATCGTCAGCCGACCGCCGGGCAGCACACCGACACCGCCGGCCGAGCGCCTGTCTGCTGTGCACGCGGCCCGCAGACCGGCGGCGGCCGCGTCGAAGGCCTCCATCCAGCTGGCGGGGCGCAGCTCGCCCCGGAAGCCGTCGGCCCCGCGCTCGCGGATCATCGGTGTGTTGATCCGGTCGGGCGCGGTCTGCCACGTGAAGGCGAAACGGTCCTTGTCGGTGATCCACTCTTCGTTGACCGCAGGGTCCTCCCCCGCCAGCCGGCGCATCACGGTGCCGCGGCGGTGGTCGACGCGGATCGCCGACCCCGAGGAGTCGTGCTCGGCGACGGACGGCGTCGAGACGAGGTCGAAGGGACGGGACCGGAACCTGTAGGCGGCCCCGGTCAGGGCACCGACCGGGCAGATCTGCACGGTGTTGCCGGAGAAGTACGACGCGAAGGGCTGACCTGACTCGTCGGGCTCGGCGCCGCCCGTGGGCCTGTCGCCCGGGCCGACGGGGTCCGCGAAGCCGAGCACGTCGGTGTCGAAGCGGCCGATCTGCTGCTGCGCGCCACGCTTCTGCAGGTCGATGAAGGCGTCCCCGGCGATCTGCTTGGAGAACCTCGTGCAGCGCTGGCACAGGACGCAGCGCTCGCGGTCGAGGAGGATCTCGGTCGAGATCGAGATCGGCTTGGGGAAGGTCCGCTTGACGTCGACGAAGCGGCTGCTCGGCCGACCGTTGCTCATGGCCTGGTTCTGCAGGGGGCACTCGCCGCCCTTGTCGCAGACCGGGCAGTCGAGGGGGTGGTTGATGAGCAGCATCTCCATGACCCCCTTCTGCGCCTTGTCGGCGACAGCCGAGGTGTGCTGGGTCTTGACGACCATGCCGGGTGTCGCCTCGAGGGTGCAGGAGGCCTGCGGCTTGGGCATCGGACGGACGTTGCCCTCGCGGTCGGGCATCGCGACGTCGACGAGGCACTGGCGGCACGCACCGGCGGGCTCGAGCAGCGGGTGGTCGCAGAACCTCGGGATCTGCACCCCGACCTGCTCGGCTGCGCGGATGACGAGGGTGCCCTTGGGCACGGAGACCTCGACGCCGTCGAGGGTGAAGCTGATGTGGTCGGGCCGTGCGGGGGGCTCGGCCTGTGCGCCCTTGTCGACAGCGCCTTTGTTGTCGGTGACGGTCATCAGTGGCCTCCTGCGCCGGCTCCTGCGAGCGCAGCGGCCCGCGTCCTCGGCGGATAGTCGAACAGGGCGGAGCGCGCGGGTGGGAACAGCTCGCTCGCGGGGGTGTGCATCCCGGCCTCGAACTCCTCCCGGAAGTACTGGACGGCTGAGGTGATGCACGAGGTGGCACCGTCGCCGAGGGCGCAGAACGCGCGGCCGAGGATGTTGTCGCAGGTGTCGAGGAGCGTGTCGATGTCGCCCTGCGTGCCCTGCCCGGCCTCGAGGCGCCGGAGCACCTGCTTGAGCCAGTACGTGCCCTCACGGCACGGGGTGCACTTGCCGCAGGACTCGTGGGCGTAGAACTCGGTCCACCGGGTCACGGCGCGGACCACCGAGGTGGTCTCGTCGAAGATCTGCAGCGCCCGGGTGCCGAGCATGGAACCTGCGGCGGCGACAGACTCGTAGTCGAGCGGGACGTCGAGGTGCTCGGCCGTGAAGATCGGCGTCGAGGACCCGCCGGGCGTCCAGAACTTCAGCTCGTGCCCCTCTCGGACGCCACCGGCCATGTCGAGCAGCTCGCGGAGGGTGATGCCGAGCGGTGCCTCGTACTGGCCTGGACGCGTGACGTGGCCCGAGAGCGAGAACAGCCCATGGCCGGCCGACCGCTCGGTCCCCATGGAGGTGAACCAGGAGGCCCCGCGGGCGACGATCTGCGGCACGGAGGCGACAGACTCGACGTTGTTGACGACTGTCGGCCGGGCGTAGAGACCGGCGACGGCCGGGAAGGGCGGCTTGAGCCTCGGCTGGCCGCGCAGCCCCTCGAGGGAGTCGAGCAGCGCGGTCTCCTCGCCGCAGATGTACGCACCCGCGCCGGCATGCACGGTGACGTCGAGGTCGAATCCTGAGCCGAGCACGTCCTTGCCGAGGAACCCTGCGGCGTAGGCCTCCTCGACGGCCTTGAGCAGCCTGCGGTAGACGTGCAGGACCTCCCCGCGGACGTAGATGAAGGCGTGGTGGCAGCCGATCGCGTAGGAGGTGATGGCCACCCCCTCGACGAGGGTCTGCGGTGTGGCGAGCATGAGCGGGATGTCTTTGCAGGTCCCCGGCTCGGACTCGTCGGCGTTCACCACGAGGTACCGCGGGCCGCCGTCGGGGGCGGGCAGGAAGCCCCACTTCATGCCCGTCGGGAACCCTGCACCGCCTCGGCCGCGCAGGCCGGAGTCCTTGACGGTCTGGACGACGTCGGCGGCAGGCTGGGCGAGGGCTGCGCGCAGTCCCTCGTACCCGCCGTTCGCCAGGTAGGTCTCCAGCGTCCAGGAGCGCTCGGCCTCCCAGTGCGCGGAGAGGACCGGTGCGAGCTCGGTGCTCATCGCTCCCCCTCGGTGGTCGTCGACGTGGTGTCGGCGGCCGCAGGCTCGGTCTTCTCGTCGGCGGCCGGTGCCGGCTCGTCGGTCGACGTGGTGGTGGCCGGCGAGGTGTCGGCCGGTGTCTCCTCGGTGCGCTCGGCGCTCGACTGCTCGGCGCCTGTCGACGGGGTCGCGTCGGCGGCCCCGCCGCCCTGGGCTGGAGCGTCCTCGTCGGGGGTCTGGTCTTCGGCACCGGTCCCACCCGGGCCGTCGGCGCCTGCAGTCCAGCCGTGCTCGCGCGCCAGCCGGGTCCCCCGGGTGGTGGGCTCGCCGGCTCCGACGCCCTCGTCGGCGCGGCCGTCCGTGAACCCCGCGAGGACGCGGGACATCTGCTTGAAGGAGCACACCGAGGACGCACCGCGGGTCGGTGCGACGTCCTTGCCCAGACGGAGGTCGTCGACGACGCCGCGGGCGCTCACCGGGGTCTGCTGGTCGAAGAACTCCCAGTTGACCATCATCACCGGCGCGTAGTCGCAAGCCGCGTTGCACTCGATGCGTTCGAGGGTCACCGCGCCGTCGTCGGTCGTCTCGTCGTGGCCGATCCCCAGGTGCTCGGACAGCTCGTCGAAGATCTCGTCGCCGCCCATGATCGCGCAGAGCGTGTTGGTGCAGACCCCGACCGTGTACTCACCGTTGGGGCGGCGCTTGTACTGCGTGTAGAACGTCGCGACAGCCGACACCTCGGCCGGGGTGAGGTCGAGGACCCCCGCGCAGAACGTGATGCCCGAGCGCGAGACGTAGCCGTCCTCGGACTGGACGAGGTGCAGCATCGGCAGGAGCGCGGAGCGGGCCTGCGGATACCGGGCGACGATCTGGTGGGCGTCGGCGGTCAGCCGGGCGAGGGTGACCTCGTCGTAGCCGGTCCCCGTGGGGCCGACAGGTCGCTGCCCGGCGGGCTGGGTCTCGAGGCTCATCGGTCCACACCTCCCAGGACTGGGTCGAGCGAGGCGACCGCGACGACGACGTCGGCGACCTGGCCGCCCTCGCACATCAGGGCGACAGCCTGCAGGTTGTTGAAGGACGGGTCGCGGAAGTGCGCCCTGTAGGGACGGGTGCCGCCGTCCGAGACCAGGTGCACGCCGAGCTCGCCTCGGGGGTGCTCGACGGTCTGGAACACCTGCCCGGCCGGGACCCTGAAGCCCTCGGTCACGAGCTTGAAGTGGTGGATGAGAGCCTCCATCGACTGCCCCATGATCTCCCTGATGTGCTCGAAGGAGTTGCCCGCACCGTCGGTCCCGACCGCCAGCTGCGCGGGCCACGCGATCTTCTTGTCGGCGACCATCACGGGTTCACCCACGGAGCGCTCGAGCCGCTCGATGCACTGCGCGGCGATCTTGAGCGACTGGTAGCACTCTTCGATGCGCAGCACGACGCGGGAGTAGCAGTCGGCGTCGGTCGAGGTCGGCACGTCGAAGTCGTAGGTCTCGTAGCCGCAGTACGGCGCGGACTTGCGGACGTCGTAGGGCAGGCCCGCCGAGCGGAGCACCGGACCTGTCACCCCGAGCGCCATGCAGCCCGCGAGGTTGAGGTGCCCTGTGCCGACGAGCCTGGACTTGAAGATCGGGTTGGCGAGCATGAGGTCGCCCAGCTGCGCGAGGTACTTGCGGACCTCGGTGTCCATGTGCCAGAAGTCCTCGGACAGTCCCGCCGGGACGTCCTGCGCGACACCTCCTGGGCGGATGAACGCGTGGTTCATGCGCAGCCCCGTGATCGACTCGAAGATCCGCAAGATCTCCTCGCGGGCCGTGAAGGAGATGGTCATGACCGTCGTCGCGCCCATCTCGTTGCCGCCGGTCCCCAGGCACACCAGGTGGCTCGCGACCCTGTTGAGCTCCATGAGCAGCACCCGGATCACCTGCGCGCGATCGGGGACGTCGTCCTCGATGCCCAGCAGCCGCTCGATCCCGAGGCAGTACGCGGCCTCCTGGAAGAACGGGGCCAGGTAGTCCATCCGCGTGCAGAAGGCGACACCCTGGGTCCAGGTGCGGAACTCCATGTTCTTCTCGATGCCCGTGTGCAGGTAGCCGACCCCGCAGCGCGCCTCGGTCACGGTCTCGCCGTCGATCTCGAGCATGAGGCGCAGGACCCCGTGGGTCGAGGGGTGCTGGGGACCCATGTTGACGACGATGCGCTCTTCGCCCAGCTCGGCGATCTCGGCCGCGATCTCGTCCCAGTCCCCGCCCGAGGACTCGAAGGACGGGACCGACGTGTCGTCGACAGGCGGGCGTGCGGCGTGCGGCGTCCCTGATCTGCTCTGCGTGCTCACGAGTAGGACCTCCTCTGGTCCGGCGGGGGCACCGTCGCACCCTTGTACTCCACGGGGATGCCACCGAGCGGATAGTCCTTGCGCTGCGGGTGGCCCGGCCAGTCGTCAGGCATGGCGATCCGGGCCAGGGCCGGATGACCGTCGAAGACGATCCCGAAGAAGTCCCAGGTCTCGCGCTCGTGCCAGTCGTTCGTCGGGTAGACGGTCGTGGTCGTCGGGATGTGCGGGTGGGAGTCGGGGACGGTGACCTCGAGGCGCAAGGACCGGCCGTGGGTGATCGACGTCAGGTGGTACACCGCGTGGAGCTCTCGCCCGACGTCACCGGGGTAGTGCACGCCCGAGACACCCAGGCTCAGCTCGAAGCGGAGGTCCTGGTCGTCGCGCAGCGCCTGGCACACCGCGACGATGTGCTCCGGCCGCACGTGGATGGTCAGCTCGGTCCGCGCACCCGAACCGGCGGGCGGGTCGACCACCACACCCTCCACAGCAGCGTCGAAGGCTGTCCCACCCTCGGCCAGCACCTCGGCGAGGACGTCGACCACCTCGTCGTACCAGCCGCCGTAGGGCCTCGGCGTCGCGAGCGGCCGGGTGACCGGGCGGACAAGACCGCCGAAGCCTGAGGTGTCCCCCGAGCCGTGAGCGCCGAACATGCCTGTGCGGACCTCGACCACCTCGAGCTCTTCACGCCCCTCGGGAGCGGCCGGGGCCGCGAGCACGTCGCCGCCGGCTGTCACGTCGGTCCGCGGCTCGGCCGCCGACCCTCCCGTCGTGCCGGGGTCTTTCTCCGTCATCGCAGCAGCCCCTTCATCGCGGAGGTCGGGGTCGCCTCGAGCGCGGCGGCCTCGGCGGCGCGGGCTGCCTCCCGGCGGTTGACGCCGAGCGGCTGGTCCTGGATCTGCTGGTGCAGCGCGAGGATCGAGTTGATGAGCATCTCGGGGCGGGGCGGGCACCCGGGCAGGTAGATGTCCACGGGAACGATGTGGTCGACACCCTGGACGATCGCGTAGTTGTTGAACATGCCGCCGCTCGACGCGCACACACCCATCGACAGCACCCACTTGGGCTCGGGCATCTGGTCGTAGACCTGACGGACCACCGGAGCCATCTTCTGGCTCACGCGTCCCGCGACGATCATGAGGTCCGCCTGGCGCGGCGACGCGCGGAACACCTCCATGCCGAAGCGCGAGAGGTCGAAGCGGCTCGCGCCCGCCGCCATCATCTCGATCGCGCAGCACGCGAGCCCGAAGGTCACCGGCCACAGCGAACCCTTGCGGAAGTACCCCGCAAGGTCTTCGACGGTGGTCAGGAGGAATCCTGAGGGAGCTTCTTCGATCCCCATGTCGTCAGTACCTCTCGTCGCGTGGCGTGGCCGAGGTCGGACAGGCTCGCAGCGCGGTCGAGACGCGCGACGGTCCTCCTCGGGAGGTGCAGGTGCGCAGGTGCAGAGTCATCAGTCCCACTCGAATCCGCCGCGGCGCCACTCGTAGACGAAGGGCACGGTGATGAGGGCGAGGAAAGAGAGCATCGCGACGAGCCCGAACATCGCGAGCGTCGAGAAGTCGACGGCCCACGGGTAGAGGAACACGACCTCGATGTCGAAGATGATGAAGGTCATCGCGACCAGGTAGTACTTCACCGGGAAGCGCCCCCCGCCCGTCGCGTGCGGTGTCGGCTCGATCCCGCACTCGTAGGCGTCGAGCTTGGCGCGGTTGTAGCGCTTGGGACCGATGACAGCGCTCGCGGCGACGCCGCCGAGAGCGAGGACCATCGCGATCCCCATGAGGACCAGCAGCGGGACGTAGGGGTTGTTCATGCGTTCGGCACCACCCTCGCGAGCCCGGCGATCACGCGGTCGACGATGTCGCCGCCGTGAGGCTCGTAGCAGTCGGACAGGAGCTTGACGACGATCTTCATGACGAGCGGCCTGGGCAGCCCGTAGGTGGTGCACAGGCGCATGACGCGCGGGTGCTCGATCACCCGGACGAAGATCCGCCCGAGCGTGTAGTAGCCGCCGAGGTCGCGGCTCATGGTGTCGGCGTAGGTCGACAGGGCCCGCTCGCGCGAGTCGTCCGTGGTCCGTGCGGCGGCCTGGGCGATCACGTCGGCGGCGACGCGGCCGGCCTGCATGGCGTAGGCGATGCCCTCACCGTTGAAGGGGCTCACCATGCCGCCCGAGTCACCGACGAGCATGAGTCCGCGGGTGTAGAGCGGCTTGCGGTTGAAGGCCATCGGCAGGGCGGCCCCGCGGACCGGGCCGATCTGGTTCTCGGGGGTGAAGCCCCACTCTTCGGGGGTGTTCTCCATCCACTGCGCGAAGAGCTTCTTGTAGTCGATCTTCGTGGCGGCGGCCGTCGAGGAGACCGACCCGAGGCCGACGTTGACCGTGCCGTCGCCGAGGGCGAAGATCCAGCCGTACCCGGGCAGCAGGTTGGACTTCCCCGGGGCGCCGTCCCACAGCTCGAGCTGGGACTCCATCCACGGGTCGTCGTGGCGGGGGCTGGTGAAGTAGGTGCGGACCGCGACACCCATCGGCCGGTTCATGGCCTTCTCGATGCCGAGCGACGTCGCCATGCGGGCCGAGACACCGTCGGCGGCGATGACGACAGGTGCGCGGTAGGTGGTCTCGTCGCCGGCGCGACGTCCGTCGGCGTCGACGGGCCTGGCGGTGACACCGACCACCCGACCGGTCCGCTCGTCGACGACGGGTCCGGTGACGTTGGTGCGCTCCATGAGCTTGGCGCCGGTCGCCCGGGCGTGCTCGGCGAGGGTCTGGTCGAGGTTCATCCGCGAGCGCGCGAGCCCGTACGACGGGTACGAGCGGAGCTCGGGCCAGGGGAACTCGAAGGACCGTCCGCCCGCGACGGCGCGCAGGCCGATGTTGCGGATCCAGCCGTCTTCCTCGCGGGTGGGCACACCCATCCGGACGAGCTCGCTCACCGCTCGCGGGGTCAGTCCGTCGCCGCAGATCTTGTCGCGAGGGAAGCCTGACTTCTCCATGAGGATGACGTCGAGGCCAGCGGCGGCACAGTAGTGCGCAGCGGCAGACCCGGCCGGGCCCGCGCCGACGACGATGACGTCTGCGTCATCGTTGCCCGTGAGTCTCATGCCGTGCCACCTGTCCGACGCGAGCTGCCTGTGAGGTCTGGGCCGGGGGTCACGCCGTGACAGAGGTCACCGTCGAGCCCCGTACCTGCCGTGCTGGTCCTGCGGGTCGTGCTGCTGATCCTGGCCGTCTCGCGACGACCGCTTGTGAACTTCTTCACAAGCGACGAGGCCACTCTATCCACGGTTCCCTCACATTGTCTGCTTAGGCGACCCTTGCCTGGGCGCAGGTCAGCGACCTGCGGGAGCGCACGGCCAGAGCGCGCCGAACGACGCCGCAGCGTCCGGTGCCGCCGCCCCGCACGGCGGCGCAGACCCGGGCCGCAGACCCGGGCCGCAGCGCCAGGGGCGCACCCGGGCACCGCGTCGGCCGGGCAGCCGGCCGACGCCCGGGTGACGACCCAGGAGACGACTCAGGCCGGGCGTGTCGCCCTGTGCAGCGCGACGATCCCGCCGGTGAGGTTGCGGTAGCCGACAGAGCCCCACCCGGCATCGAGCAGGAGACGGCCGAGGCCCTCCTGGTCGGGCCAGGCGCGGATCGACTCGGCGAGGTACTCGTAGGACCCGGAGTCCTTGGTCACGGCCCCGGCGACCTTCGGCAAGGCACGCATGAGGTACTCGGAGTAGACGGTGCGGAACGGCTTCCACGTCGGCTGGGAGAACTCGCACACCACCAGGCGCCCGCCCGGGCGCACCACGCGCAGCATCTCGCGGAGCCCGCCCACGGTGTCCACCACGTTGCGCAGCCCGAAGGAGATGGTCACGGCGTCGAAAGACGCGTCGGCGAAGGGCAGACGGGTCGCGTCGCCGGCTGTGAAGGGGAGGTCGGGCCTGCGGGACTTGCCGACGCTGAGCATGCCGAAGGAGAAGTCGCACGGGACCACGCGCGCGCCGGCCGCGGCGAAGGGCTCGCTCGACGTGCCGGTCCCCGCGGCGAGGTCGAGGACCGTCTCCCCGGGCTGGGCGTCGACGGCCTGGAGGGTGGCGCGACGCCACGACCTCGTCTGCCCGGCCGAGACCAGGTCGTTGACCAGGTCGTAGTGCTGGGCGATCCCGTCGAACATCGACGCGACCTCGGTGGGCTTCTTGTCCAGGCTCGCACGTGACATGAGGCCATGCTCTCACCCGAGGCACGCACGCGGCACCTCGCGGTCGTACGCTTGGAGGCGATGAATCCCCTGTCGTCCGCGGACGTTGCCCCCGAACCGTCGTCCCCCCAGCTCGTGGTCCGCACCACGCTGCTCGGCACCGTCCTCGACGAGCACCCCGCAGCGCTGCTCAGGCTGCTCCCCCGCACCGCCCCCCTGGCCTGGGTCCGCCGCGGCGACGGTCTGGTCGCCTGGGGCGAGGTGGCCCGCGTCGAGACGCGCGGCCCCACCCGGTTCGCGGACGCCGAGGCCGCCTGGGCGGCGTTGCGCTCGCGCGCCGTCGTTCGCGACGACGTCGACCTGCCCGGCACGGGCCCCGTGGCCTTCGGGTCCTTCGCCTTCGACGAGGGGTCGGAGCAGCGCAGCGTGCTCGTCGTCCCGCGGGTGGTCGTCGGACGACGCGGACGGACCGCGTGGATCACGACCATCACGACCTCGCAGACCTCGGCCGGCTCGGCGCCGACCCTCGCCCCTGTCCCCACGCTCGCCCACGTGCTCGAGGACGTCGAGCCGGTGACAGCACCCGGCGCCGTGACGTACAGCCAGGGAGCCGTCGCGGACGAGGCGTGGACCGACGCCGTCGAGCAGGCTGTCCAGCAGATCCGCGACGGCCGCCTCGACAAGGTGGTCATGGCGCGCGACGTCCAGGCACGGACCGAGCAGCCTATCGACCCGCGCTGGCTGCTGACCCGCCTGGCGACCGCGTACACGGGCTGCTGGACCTTCAGCGTCGACGGCATGGTCGGCGCGACCCCCGAGCTGCTGGTCCGCAGCGAGAAGGGCCTGGTCACCTCGCGGGTGCTCGCCGGCACCATCCGCCGGACCGGCGGAGAGGAGGCCGACCTCGCCAGGGCCGCGAAGCTCGCGCACTCCTCCAAGGACCTCGAAGAGCACGAGTACGCCGTCGCGTCGGTCGCCGAGGCGCTCGCCCCGTTCTGCCAGTCGCTCAACGTCCCCGAGACGCCCTTCGTGCTGCACCTGCCGAACGTGCTGCACCTCGCGAGCGACGTCACCGGCGTGCTGTGCACGCGGGGGACGGGCAGCCTGGCCGCCCAGGCGGGCTCTGCAAGCTCGACCGGGACCACGGGGCTGGCAGGCCCCTCAGGTCTGGTCGGACCGGGCAGCACGTCCACGTCCGCAGTCAGCCCGACCGTCACCCCGCCGTCGAGCCTGACCCTGGCCGCTGCGCTGCACCCGACCGCCGCCGTGTGCGGTACCCCGACGCCCGACGCGAACGACCTCATCCGTGCCCTCGAGGGCATGGACCGCGCGCGCTACGCAGGTCCCGTCGGCTGGGTTGGTGGCGACGGCGACGGCGAGTGGGGCATCGCGCTGCGCTCTGCCTCGCTCGACCCCGAGGACCCCCGCTCGGCCCGGCTCTTCGCAGGATGCGGCGTGGTCGCCGCCTCCGACCCCGTCGCCGAGCTGGCCGAGACCGAGGCGAAGCTCGAGCCGATGCGGCTGGCCCTCGGCGCGGAGACCGTCGGCTCGGACTAGTCGTCCCGCACGCTCGGGCCTCGCCAGGCAGGCCCTGAGCGCAGGCACGTCCTGAGCACCAGGCACGTCGAACGCGCCGAGCACGTCCCGTGCGCCAGGAGCTCCGTACGCGCCGGGCACCTCACGACCTCCGGACCTGCGCCCCGGACCGTGCACGCAGAAGCGGCGCCACGCAGGGGAACGTGGCGCCGCCGGGTCCTCACCCGGCGCGAGGGGGGCGCGCCGGGGAGGAGTGTGTGTCCTGTCCTCAGCCGTTCTGGCCGGGGAACAGGTCGCCCAGGTCCGGGATGTTGCCCGGGGACTCCGAGCCGGGGAGCGTGCCCTGACCAGGGAGCGTACTCCCGCTGTCGCCGCTGCCGTCCGAGCCCTGGTCGTTGCTGGTCGCGTCTTCGGTCTTCGTCGCCAGCGTCACCGGGACGTCGATCGACTTGCCGTCGCGGATCACCGTGAGGGTGACCTCGGTGCCGGAGGCGAGACCGCGGACGAAGCCTGTGAGCGACTCCGCGCCCGTGACGGCCTTGCCGTCGATCGCGACGACCACGTCGTCGGCCTGCAGCCCGGCCTCAGAAGCCGGAGAGCCGTCCGAGACCGTGCCCACGACAGCGCCCTGACGGGTGGTGCCGTCGGCCGTGCCGGTGCCGTCGCCGAGCGTGACGCCGAGGAAGGCATGCTCTGCGGTCCCGGAGTCGATCAGCTGCCCGCCGATGTTCTTCGCGAGGGTCGAGGGGATCGCGAAGCCGAGGCCGATCGAGCCGGACTGGCTCGACGAGCTCGACTGGGACAGCGACGCGATCGACGAGGTGATGCCGATGACCTCACCACGGGAGTTGAAGAGCGGTCCACCGCTGTTGCCCGGGTTGATCGCGGCGTCGATCTGGATCGCGTTGGTGACCACGGGTGCCTGGCTGCTCGCCGAGGTCGCCGTGCTCACGGGGCGGTCGATCGCGGAGACGATGCCCGTGGTCGCGGTGTTCGACAGGCCGAGCGGGTTGCCCACGGCCATCACGGCGTCGCCGACGGTCACCTCGGCCGAGTCGGCGAAGACGGCCGACTGGAGGTCTGAGGGCGGGTCGACGATCTGCACGACCGCGAGGTCTGTCGCAGGGTCGAGACCGGTGATCTTGGCCTCGTACACCCGGCCGTCGGCGAGCGTCACCTGGACGGTGTCGTCGTTCGCGCCGCCGACGACGTGGTCGTTGGTGAGGATGTGGCCCTGGTCGTCGATGATGACGCCCGAGCCCTCGCCCTGGCCCTCGGCCGTCGTCACCTTGATCGCGACCACGGAGGGCGCGACGGCTGCGCTGACGGCCTTCCAGTCGGGCGAGCCGTCGGTCGACTCGGCGACCGGGACGGCCACCGAGCTGTCGTTCTTCTGGCCGACGCTGCTGATGCTCGTCGGGGCTGTGCCCGCGGCGTCGTCCGAGCCGAGCTGGCCCGTCAGCGCGGCGGTGCCGGCGCTGGCGAGCACGGCGGCCAGGACCGCCGTCGTGGCGATCGGCAGCACGAGGCGTCGCTTGGCCGGGGCTGTCGCGACGGCTGTGCCACCGCCCTGCGGGGGCTGCTGGCCGAAGGCCGCGCCGTAGCCGTGCTGCTGCTGCTGCTGCTGGGGAGCGTGCTGAGCACCTGCGAAGCCGTGCTGGCCCGAGCCCTGGTGCGTGCTGAAGGTGTCGTGCTGAGGCTGGTGCTCAGACCGGGCGGCGTGCGCCTGCGGCACGGCCTCGGTCCGGGGCGCCTCGGGGACGGGCGGCATCGGCCGGGTCTGCTGCACCGGCTCGATGCGCTCGGTGGGCTGGTGGCCCTGCCGACGGTCAGCGCCGTCCGCGGGGGTTCCGTCTGCTGGTGTGTGCTGAGTCGTCATGGGGGTTCCCTCTCTCCGGGTCTTTCTGCTGACCCCTACTCAACCCCCTCGATCTGTGGCGACCCTTGAACTTTCCTGGGAACTTGCTGCGAATGATGTCCGGTACGTGAGGTGCGGCGGAGCCTCAGCCGCCGAGCGCTGCCGTCACCCTGTCTGCGAGCGCCCGACCCTGCGGACCACGGTCCTGACGGTCGACCACCACCTCCACGACGCTGATCCCCGGGCGGGGCGCGGCGAGCACCTCACGCAGGGCTCCGACGCTGCTGACGGCCTCGTGGTGCACCCCGTACCCGGCGCAGAGCGCACCGAGGTCGGCGCCGTGCGGGGTCGCGAAGACCCTCTCGAAGATGTCCGCGTGCTCGGGACGCCCGTGCTCGAGGGTCGCGAAGATCGCTCCCCCGTCGTCGTTCACGACCACGACCTGCGCCTGGACGGCGGGTTCGTCGGGCCCGCGGAGCAGACCGCCGACGTCGTGCAAGAACGTGAGGTCGCCGAGCAGGGCTCGGACCGTCGTCGGGCCGGTGGCCTGCGCGGCGAGCGCGACGCCGACGACGGTCGAGACCGTGCCGTCGATCCCGGCGAGACCACGGTTCGACACGACGACGGGCGCGTCGTGCCAGGAGGCGACGAGCTCGAGGTCGCGGGCCGGGCTGCTCGACCCGACGACGAGCACGTCGTCAGGCTGGCTGGCCCGCGCGACCTCGGCCGCCACGGCGAGCGAGGTGGGACGTGCGCCGGTGCCTGCGTCTGGGCCGGTCCCCCCGCCACCAGCCACGGTCGTCTCGACGACGGTGCGGGCTGCGGTCGAGGCGGTCTGCCACCTCTCGAGCCACGAGCGCCCGGCCGCAGGGACCGCGCCAGGTCCGTCGGGCTCGCCAGGTCCGTCGGGCTCGTCGAGCCGGTCAGCCCCGCCAGCCTGGTCGAGCCAGGCAGAGGGGACCGCGGCGAGCACGACCGACGCAGAGCGCGCGGCATCAGGCCACTGCTCGGCACCGGGCGCCACGACCACGACCCTCGCCCCCGAGCCGAGGAGCATCTGGACGGGACGGGACACCGTCGGTCGGCCGAGCACCACCACCTGGCGGACCTGTGCCGTCAACGGCGAGCCGCCGAGCACGAGGCGGTGCGCGGCGACGAGGTTCGGCCCGGCCGCAGCGCCCGAGGACACCTCGGCGAGCAGGGGCCAGCCGCGGGCCTCGGCGAGGGCACGTGCGACGTCCCCGGCGCTGTCACCGGCGACGACCACCGTCGCCGGCTCGTCGGCGAGCGCGAGGATCTCCGCAGGGGCGTCGGTCGCCGTCTCCCGGGGGACCACGCGGGCGAGCACCAGGGGCGACGACCCGGCACCGCCGTCGACGGCCAGCCCCCGTGAGAGCAGCTCGACGTCAGCGGCCGTCGGGACGAGCGGGTCCCTGTAGGACAGGTTCACCTGGACCGGCCCTGGGGACGCCGTCCGGCTGCCCGTGGCCGCAGCGACAGCCCGACCGAGCTGCGCACGCAGGTCGCCGAGCTCACCCGGACGACCCGTCGGCGCAGGCACGTCGAGGGCGAGCCGGGTCGCCGAGCCGAAGATCCCGACCTGGTCGCCCGTCTGGTTGGCACCCGTGCCCCGCAGCTCGTGCGGGCGGTCTGCGGTCAGCAGGAGCAGCGGGACCCCTGCGTGGTGCGCCTCGAGCACGGCCGGGTGCAGGTTGGCCACGGCAGTCCCGGAGGTCGTCACCACGGCGACAGGTGCGGTCGGCGAGGGGGCAGCCGGCGAGGGGATGTCAGACGAGGAGCCTGCCGTCACCCCACGCGCGGACCGCCCGGCCACGAGACCAGCACCCTTGGCCAGACCGAGCGCGAGGAAGCCCGCGTCGCGCTCGTCGACACGCACGTGCAGACGCAGACCCGGGTGGCAGCCCGAGCGCACGGCGTGCGCGAGGGCGTAGGCGAGGGGTGCGCTGCGCGACCCCGGTGCGAGGACGACCTCACGGACCCCCAGACCGACCAGGGTCTCGACGAGGGTGTGCGCAGCGACCACCGAGGGAGCCGATGCTGCAGGCCCGGACGGTGCGGCGCTCACGCCGCTCCCCCGCCGTCGCGGGCGGTCTTGGCGGTGCTCGCGACGAGCGCCTCGACGCGGGTCACCCGCTCGGCCCAGCGCCGGGCGACCTCGGGCGCCAGCCTGGCGGCGTCGGTCGCCTCGAGGGACGCCGGGCTCGGGACAGGACGCCCGACGGCGATCGCGCCGTCGACAGGGAGCAACGGCTCGTCGACGGTGTCCTGCACGAGCAGCTGGGAGGTGGCCAGCCCGCAGGCGTGGTCGAGGCGCGGCAGCGCGGCCGCGAGGGCCACCCCGGCAGCCAGACCGACCGAGCTCTCGAGGGCTGACGAGACGACGACGGGCAGCCCGACCTGCTCGGCCAGCTCGAGGCAGGCACGGACCCCGCCGAGGGGCTGGACCTTGAGCACGATGATGTCGGCAGCGTCCTGCCGGACGACCTCGAAGGGATCCTCGGCCCGGCGGACAGACTCGTCGGCGGCGACGGGCACCGAGGTGCGTCGGCGCACGGCTGCGAGACCGGCGACGTCGGCGCACGGCTGCTCCACGTACTCGAGCCCGCCCGCGGCGCGGTCGAGGTGGACCAGCCTGGAGACGGCCTCGTCGACCTCCCACGCCCCGTTGGCGTCGATGCGGATCCTGCCGCCGGGCCCGAGCGCGTCCCGGACGGCCTCGAGCCGGGCGATCTCCTCGGCGAGGCTCTGCCCGCGCTCGGCGACCTTGACCTTCGCGGTCCGGCAGCCGCCCGAGGCGAGCACGATGCTGCGCGCACGCTCGGGGTCGGTCGCCGGGACGGTGACGTTGACGGGCACGTGGGTGCGCACCGGGGCGGGCCAGCCGAGGTCGGCGGCCTCGCGGGCCGCAGACCACCAGGCGGCGGACTCCGCGTCGTCGTAGTCCCAGAAGGGCGAGAACTCGCCCCAGCCGGCTGCTCCCTCGAGCAGGACGCCGTCGCGGGCGTCGAGGCCTCGGAACCGCGTGGTCAGGGGGGTCGTGTAGACGTGCACCTGACCAGGTTAGGCCCCGGCGGCCGCGGGCTGGAGCGCGAGCAGCGTGCGCCGCAGGAGGAGCTCGGCGTGCACCCGCACGTCACCGCCCTCGCTGAGCGCCGACACCGCAGCCCCGTCGACGACGGCCACGACGATCTCGGGCCCCACAGGGATGTCCAGCAGGTCGACGATCTGCGTGACGGCCTCGTCGAGCCCGGCGCGCCCGGCCGCGTAGGCACCGGCGAGGGTGTCGTCGCGTCCCGCGCTCACGAGGTGCTCGTAGTGGCCGCGGACGGCGAGGGGACCGCCCGCCGGCAGGACGGCGTCGACGAGCACGGCGCACCGGCGCTCGAGCGAGAGCACCGCGGTGACGGAGCCAGGTCGCCCGAGGACTTCAGCCACCCCTGCGGTCGCACCTGCGGTCACCTCGGCTGTCAGGTCGGCTGTCACCTCGGCCGTCAGGTCGGCTGTCACCTCGGCTGTCACAGCGGCGAGCACGGCGTCGGCGTGGACCGCCCACCGCTCCGCGAGCCGGGTCCCTGCCGCGCCCACGAGGTCGTCGAGAGAGGCGAAGT
Organism: Sanguibacter inulinus; assembly: GCF_013415325.1. Lineage (GTDB taxonomy): Bacteria > Actinomycetota > Actinomycetes > Actinomycetales > Cellulomonadaceae > Sanguibacter > Sanguibacter inulinus. Next base: position 64,917 of record NZ_JACBYE010000018.1, read on the forward strand.
AGTACGTGGTCGCCGCGAGGGGAACGTCGGCGCGCTGCGCGATGGTCCTGTGCGTGAGGGTCGAGGGGCCGGCCTCGACGACCAGGGCGGCGGCGGCCTCGACGATCGCGTCGCGGCGCGCGGCCCCCCGGGGTTGGCGGCGCAGCGGCGTGGTCACCCGCAGACCATAGCGAGGCTCTGTGACCGGCATGTTTCGGGGCGGTCGCGGCGCCGGCGCTGTCGCCTAGGGTGGGTGCGTGAGCTCTCTCCCCGCACCTGTGTCCCAGACCTTCGACCCCGAGAGGTGGCGCCTGGTCGCCGGCTTCGAGGAGCTGACCGACATCACGTACCACCGCGGCGTGGACAGGACCGGCGAGCAGGAGCGCGACCTCCCCGTGGTGCGCATCGCCTTCGACAGGCCCGAGGTCCGCAACGCCTTCCGTCCGCACACCGTGGACGAGCTGCACAGGGTGATGGACCACGCACGCATGACCTCCGACGTCGCCGCGGTGATCCTCACCGGCAACGGGCCGAGCCCCAAGGACGGCGGCTGGGCCTTCTGCTCGGGTGGCGACCAGCGCATCCGAGGGCGTGACGGCTACAGGTACACGACTGCCGACGAGTCCGGCTCTGCGGCGCAGACGGCCGACCACATCGACCCCGCCCAGGCCGGCCGGCTGCACATCCTCGAGGTCCAGCGGCTCATGCGGACCATGCCGAAGGTGGTCATCGCCGTGGTCAACGGCTGGGCGGCCGGCGGCGGTCACTCGCTCCACGTCGTGGCGGACCTGTCGATCGCGAGCCGCGAGCACGCGCGGTTCAAGCAGACCGACGCGAACGTCGGGTCCTTCGACGCCGGCTACGGCTCGGCGCTCTTCGCCCGGCAGGTGGGCCAGAAGCGGGCGCGCGAGGTGTTCTTCCTCGCCCGGGAGTACTCCGCGCAGGACGCCTACGAGTGGGGCGCCGTCAACGAGGTGGCCGACCACGCCGACGTGGAAGACCTCGCCCTCGAGTACGCGCGGACCATCGCGACGAAGTCGCCCCAGGCGATCCGCATGCTCAAGTTCGCCTTCAACCTGGCTGACGACGGGCTCGCGGGCCAGCAGGTGTTCGCCGGTGAGGCGACGCGTCTGGCGTACATGACGGACGAGGCCGTCGAGGGCCGGGACGCGTTCCTCGAGCGACGGGACCCCGACTGGTCGGCGTACCCGTACTACTTCTGAGCGGCACGCCTGCTGCTCGACGGGACGCCCGGGGGCAGCGGCTGTTCAGCGGGACGCTGGGGGCAGCGGCTGCGAGTCAGCCGTGGGGCTCAGCCGTGAGACTCAGGGCGCCGCGAGGAAAGAGCCGACGAAGGAGATCACCTCGCGGCCGAAGTACGCCGCCGCGACGCTCAGCAGGACGAGCGCCCCGAAGGCCAGCAGGACGGGGACCACGGATGCGGCGCGACGCGGCTCGTCGGTCGAGTCGTAGCCGGTGACGGCCCGCGAGGTGACAGACCTGCGGACTGAGGGCGTCGTCGCGCGCGCTGGGCGTGCGGAGCGAGCCTGACGGATCGGGAGCCTGGGGTGCGTGAAGGTTGCCATGACTCGATCTTTCCCTCGCGCGGGCGCGGGCACATCGGGCCGACGGATGGTCGTGGTCCCCCGGCCGTCATGCGTCAGGCTGACCCCGGTGCGCCGGGGTCAGCCTGACGGATGAGTCAGCCGATCGAGAACGCCCCGCCGTTGCTCGGGACGAGCTCGACCCAGGTGTTCCCAGGAGCGAGCTGGACGGGTTGGCCGTCGGCTCCGGTGAGGACGACAGGCGTGCCCGTCCCCTCCTTGCTCCAGGTCGCCGGGACGGACTGGCCGCCGGAGACCACGAGAGCCTCACCGGAACCGATGACCTGGGTCTCGGGGACCGGGGTGCCGGCCGGGTCGAGGAAGGCCGTGTCCACGACGGGCACGCTCAGCACGACCACGTTGGTCGCCCCGAGCTGGTCGCCGGTCACCGAGACGGCGGGGGTCGTCCCCTCGGACCGCAGGTAGCGGCCAGAGGCCGCGTCCCACGCCCAGGAGGGGCTGCTGTAGCCGGACATCGTGATCGCCAGCGCGCCTGCCGGGGTACCCGCAGCCGTCGACGCGCTCGCGGGGTCGGCCGCGAACTCGAACTGCTCGGCCGGGGAGTCCAGGTGCGTCGGGTCTGCCTGCCCGGCGAACTCGGCGAGAGCGCCGTAGACGTTGTGCGGTGCGCGACGGTCCGAGGACCTCGAGAATCCTGCGTCGCCGCGGTCGTTCGAGACGATCTGGAGCCCGCTGGTGGCCACGGCGTCGACGAAGGGCGGCTGCCCGCCGGAGAAGACCATGAGGCCGTGCAGCGGCGCGATGATGTTCGCGTCCATCGGGCGGACCGACCGGATCGGTCCGACGACCTCGGGCTGCTGAGAGTGGTAGACCGCGATGTAGCGGGTCACCCCGCCCTCGACGACCTCCTCCCAGACGACGTCGGCTGCCTCGAGCCCGGTCTGCGGGCGCGCCTCGCGCGAGTTCTCGATCTTCACGGCGATCGCCGGGCGGTTCGCGAGCTCGGCGGACTCGACACCGGTGAGCGGCCAGGTCGTCGGCAGGGCCGGGTCCGGAGCCGCAGCCCTGTCGGACGTCGCGTCGGGGGTGGCTCCGGTGGTCACGGTCGCGTCGCCGTCGCCCGAGCACCCGGCCAGCAGCAGCGCGGTCGAGACGAGCGCGACGGCGAGCCTGGCGCGGCCCTGCCGTCTCGCGGTTCCGGTCGGCGTGCGGTGGTGTCGCTGCACGTGGGGGCTCCCTCGTCACGGGCTCTGAGGCCGTCTGGTGCTGAGCGCGAGGGCCTGTGCTGGGCACGGCCGCTGCGCGCGGGTCGAGACAAGAGTAGGACCCGACCTAGTCTGGTCTGGTGAAGGACCCGGCTGAAACCTCCCCGAGCGCGACCCACCTCGCGGCAGACGACGCCCGGCGGCGTGTCGAGGCCGCCTTCGCCGCCGCCCCGGGCGAGGCGTCCGCGTGCGTCGTGGTCCCGACCTCTGGATCGACCGGTGAACCTCGACGCGTGCAGGTCTCGGGCACCGCGCTGCGTGCCTCCGGGACGGCGACGGCGACGAGGCTCGGCGGCCACGGCTCGTGGCTGCTCGCCCTGCCCACCACGCACGTGGCCGGGCTGCAGGTGGTCGCCAGGTCTGTGCTCGCCGGGACCGTGCCTGTGGTCCTCGACCTCGCGCCCACCTTCCGTGGCGCGGCATTCGCGGCCGCAGCAGACCAGGTCGACGGCACGCGGCGCTACACCTCGCTCGTGCCCACGCAGGTGCACAGGCTCCTCTCGGAGGCTCGTGACGGAGATGCTGCCGGGCTGGAGGCGCTCGCCTCCTTCGACGCCGTGCTGCTCGGCGGCGCGGCCACGCCTGCCCCTGTCCTCGACGAGCTCCGTGCCGAAGGCGTCAGGGTGGTCACCACCTACGGCATGAGCGAGACCGCCGGCGGCTGCGTGTACGACGGGCGTCCCCTCGACGGGGTCACGGTCCGCACGGTCGACGGGCGGGTGCAGATCTCCGGGCCGGTCTTGGCCGACGGCTATCTCGACGACCCGGAGGCCACTGCGGCCGCCTTCGTGACCGACGCCCTGACAGCCCCAGCGCCAGACCCGGCCGCAGAGGCGAGACCTCGTGCCCGGTCCCACGCCGAGGCTGGTCCCGCCCGGTGGTTCAGGACGAGCGACCTCGGCGAGCTGGCCCCCGACGGGACGCTCACCGTGCTCGGTCGGGCCGACGACGTCATCATCAGCGGCGGTGTCAACGTCGCCCCTGCAGCAGTCGAGGCCGTCCTCGTCGGCCTCCCCGAGGTCGGCGAGGTCTGCGTGGTCGGGCTGCCGGATCCCGAGTGGGGCGAGGTCGTCGTCGCGGTCGTCACGCCGGCGCTCGGCGGCACCGACGTGTCGCAGGACACCCTCCTCGCCGAGGCCCGGTCCCACGTCACCGATATCCTGGGAGCGCCGGCCGCACCCCGCCACGTCGTCGTCACCGACGCCCTCGCGCTCCGCGGACCCGGAAAGGTCGACCGCCGTGCGGTCGCGCTGCTCGCGGCGCGTCGTCTCGGACGACCGACCTCGACGTCCGACCGCTGAACGGAGCACCATGGCCACCTCCTCCGAGTGGGTCGCAGGGGCACGCCCCCGCAC
>NZ_JACBYE010000019.1 GCF_013415325.1 Sanguibacter inulinus
GCCGGGTGGGTCGCCTCCCAGGTGCGGAAGGTGTCGGCGATCTCGGGGGCGTGGGTGTGGTGCAGGTAGTGCTCGCCGTCGAGGGGGACCACGGTCCCGTCGTCGGCCTCGGCCGCCTGCTGCTCGTGGAGCGGGAGCCAGTCCGGGTTCTTCTCGTTGTGCGCCACCACGAAGAGCAGCAGCGGCAGGTCGGCCGGGAAGGTCGAGCCGACAGCCCGTTCGAAGTTCGTGGGGATGTGCGCCATCTCGTCGCGGTAGGTCGAGGAGAGGGAGTTCTTGTTGCTGAGCATGCGCATCTGCTCGCGCACGTGGTCGCTGTAGACAGGGCCGTCCGTGGCGTCGGAGCCGCGCGAATCGGCTGATGCCCTGGTGCCGTCGGAGCCCTCGGTGCCCTGAGCACCGTCGAGACCGTCACCGGCGACTGCCGACAGCACCCGCACCAGGCCGAGCGACTTCGCAGCGCCCATGAGGCCTGTCGGGAACCGTGTGTCCATCCCGGGCTGGCCCGGCACGCTCGAGTCGATCCCGACGAAGGCCGTCACCTCGTCCGGGTACCGCGTCGCATACTCGATGCTGTAGAGCCCGGCGATCGAGTGGCCCATGAGCACGTAACGGTCGACGTCGAGGGCCTGGAGCGCCTCGTGCACCTCCGACACGATGTTCTCCGTGGTGCGCGGCACGTCGGTGCCGTCGCTCAGGCCGTAGCCGAAGGGCTCGACGACGACCACCCGGTGGTCCTCGGCCAGGTCCGTGACGAGCGGGCCGAAGTCGAGCACCGGGGAGGCCGTGCCGAAGCCCGGCAGCAGGACCACGTCGAGAGGGCCGTCGCCGGTCACCTGGACGTTCATCTGCCGACCGTCGACCGTCACGGTCTGCCCGTAGGACTCGATGCGGTCCTTCTCCCGTCCTGTCGCGACCACGTTCACGACAGTCGTCGTCGCCAGACCGACCGCGAGCACGGCACCCACGGCCGTCACCGACAGCAGCAGTCTCTTCACAGGCTTCTTCACACGCACCTCTCCCGGGGCGCACCCTGCGCCCCACGGAACAGCATCGGCCGCCAGCGTCCTGGGCGCGTCAGTCCCGCGTGGACACCTGGCGTACCGCGCTCGTCGTACGTCGACGTCACTCCCGCGGGCGATCCGGTCCGAGGTGGGGGACGGGATACTGGGTGGGTGACCCAGCCCCGAGCGCCCCGACAGTCCGGCTCGGCCGCCCGGGCGCGAGACGTCGCTGCAGTCCTCGTGGTCGTCGTCTTCGGTGTCCTTCCCTTCCCCGACGAGGCCTTCAGAGCCGGCGGGCCCGTGCTGGCCGTCGCCCTGCTGCCCGTCCTGGTGCTCCCGTCCCGGCGCAGCCGACCCCTGCTCGCGCTCGCGGTGTCTGTCGGGTGCGTCGTCGTCGTCGCCCTGGCCGGGACCTTCGCCCCGAGTGCGCTGCTGGCCGTCGCGATCACCGCCTTCTCGGCGGCTGACCGCACCCGCAGGCCCGTCGCGGTCGTGAGCGTCCTCTCGGCAGCGCTCGCTGTCTTCCTGGTCGCGGCGGTGCCTCTCGACGGCGACCTGCTCGACCCCCGGGTCCTGCAGTTCGTGCTCTTCGTCGTCCTCGGCGGTGCCCTCGGCGACGCGAGCAGGTCGCGGCGCGAGGCCGAGACGTCGCGCCAGCAGGTCCTCGACGCCGTGACAGAGCGTGCCGAGCGAGCCGAGCGGGACCTGGACGACGAGGCCCGTCGACGCGTGACGGAAGAGCGTGTGCGGATCGCGCGGGACCTGCACGACGTCGTCGCCCACCAGATCGCGGTCATCAGTCTGAGCGCCGGGGTCGCGTCGTCGTCGATGGAGACCCGGCCCGAGCGGGCGCGCGAGGCTCTCACGACGATCCGGAGCGCCTCCCGGACCGTGCTGACCGACATCGGCGGGCTGATGGCCCTGCTGCGCGCCGACGACGCCGACGACCTCCGCGACCTGCACCCCCAGGCCGGGCTGGCCCAGGTCGACGAGCTCGTGGCGCGCTTCGCCGGCGTCGGGCTGCGGGTCGACCTGGACCGAGCGCCGGGCGTCGTCGAGACCGCCGCGCTCTCGCCCGTGAGCGACCACGTCGCGTACCTCGTCCTCCAGGAAGGTCTCACCAACGCCCACAAGCACGGGACCGGTGACTCGGCCGCCGTCGTGCTGAGGAGCAGGGGAGGGACCCTCGATCTCTCCGTCACGAACCCTGTGCGTCCCGGAGCCAGCCCTGAGAGCCTGGACGGTCATGGACTCCGCGGGCTCCGTGAGCGGGTCGCGTCGGTCCGGGGCCGCGTCGAGACCTCCCAGGCCGGCGGCCTGTTCAGGCTCGACATCTCCGTCCCCGTCGAGAGCAGGGCGGCGCTGTGATCACCGTCCTCGTGGTCGACGACCAGCCCCTGGTCCGCCAGGCGGTGCGCGACATCCTCACCGACAGCGGTGACATCGCTGTGGTCGGGGAGGCCGCCGACGGCCACGAGGCCGTGCGCGCTGTTGCTGCGACCTCCCCTGACGTCGTCGTGATGGACATCCGCATGCCGCACCTCGACGGGATCGCTGCGACAGCGCAGATCTGCGCGGGCCCGTCGGCCGGCACCACCCGGGTGCTCGTCCTGACCACCTTCGAGGACGACGAGTACGTGGTCGCTGCGCTGCGGGCCGGAGCCAGCGGTTTCGTCGGCAAGGGGGCAGAGCCTGACGACATCGTCCGCGCTGTCCGCACGGTCCACCTGGGGGAGGCACTGCTGTCCTCGGCCGCCACCACGGCGCTCGTGCGCAGGTTCGTGCAGCAGCACGTCCCCCGAGACGACGCGTGGCAGGACGACGGCCTCGACCGCCTGACCGGGCGCGAGCGCGAGGTGCTCCTGCTCGTCGCCGCGGGGCAGACCAACCAGGAGATCGCGACAGGCCTCGTCATCTCGACGCACACAGCCAAGACCCACGTGAACCGCATCATGACCAAGCTGGACGTCCGCGACAGGGCGCACCTGGTGATCCTCGCCTACGAGTCGGGGCTCGTGGCACCCCGGCGGTGACCCGGTGACCCGGCGGTGAGCCAGCGGTGCATCGTTGGCCCGTTGGCCCGTCGGCCCGGCGGCTCACGAGGTCGGTCTGACGCCCGCGAGGTCGTCCCGGAGACCTCGACGTCGTACCGACACGCCAGATCTGTCTGCCCGCGTCCAGTCCCCGGCGTGTCTGGACGACCTCGTGGCAGGAGGGACGACCTCGTGAGGCAGGTCGCGGCACAGCAGGGCAGGACACGGCACGGCACGGCACGGCACGGCAGGGCAGGACACAGCACAGCACAGCACAGCACGGCAGGGCAGGGCAGGGCAGGACACAGCACGGCACGGCAGGTGAGGTGGTGCGGGTCAGGCACCTGCGGGTGACGTCGGTCGGGGGGAGCGCAGCCCACGAGCCCCGAAGACCGCGGCCGTCGTGAGGTACCCGAGCGCGAGCACGGCGAACACCGGGCGCGAGTACCCCGAGTCCGGCAGCGTCACCGCCGCGATCGCCGCAGCCGCGATGAAGGCCGAGTTGTAGACGACGTCGTAGAGCGCGAAGGCCCGCCCCCGGAACTCGTCAGGGGTGTCCCGCTGCACGATCGTGTCGACGGCGATCTTCGCGCCCTGCGCGGCGAGGCCCAGCAGCGCGGCGCAGACCAGCAGGACTGGCAGCCGCACGGACGTCAGCAGCACCAGCTGCGCAGCCCCCGCCAGCAGCAGGCACAGCACGACCCACACCTGCGACCCCGTCCGCCGGGCCAGCACAGGGGTCGTCAGCACTGCAGCGCCGAAGCCGACCGCGGAGGCCGCGAGCACCGACGCGAAGACCGCGAGCCCCGCATCCGGGTCACCCGGGTCGGCCAGCAGGTTCCGCGACAGCAAGATGCTCGCCACGAAGGTGACCCCGTAGAAGAGCCTGTGCACGCCCATCACCGCGAGGGCCTGTGCTGGCGTGCCGATCTGCCCGAGCGCCCGCCCGCCCTCGACCAGCCCACGACCCAGACGGGCCAGGCGCTCGCGGACCACGTCGGCGTCCGCGAGCTCGCCCGGGCCCAGGCTGTCGGTGCCGAAGCGGGCCGCGACAGCCGCGGCGCACGCGAAGAAGACTGCCGCCGCGCCGAGCGACGCCGCGTCCTTCGACGGTCCCGCTGCCATCACGAGGCCGAGCAGGAGCCCGACCAGACCACCGAGCGCGGCGGCGCCCGCACCGAAGGTGGGCACCACGGAGTTGACGGTGAGCAGCTGCTCCCGCGGCACCACCCGCGGCAACGACGCCGCGAGGGCCGCCAGCACGAACCTGTTGAGCGACAGGTTTGCCAGGGCCAGGACGTAGACGACGGGACCGATGCCCCACAGCAGGACCCACACGCCGATGAGCAGCGTGACGCCGACCCGAGCGACGTTGACGCGGACGAGCACCTGGCGGCGGCGCCAGCGGTCCAGCAGCACCCCGGCCCACGGGCCGACCACGGTGAACGGGGCGAGCAGCACGGCGAAGGCCACGGCGATCGAGCCGGCCGTGCCCTGGCTCTCGGGGGAGAAGAAGAAGAGCGTCGCGAGCCCGACCTGGAACATGCCGTCGCCCGCCTGCCCCACGAGGCGCACGGCGAAGAGCCGTCGGAAGTCGCGGCCGCGGAGAAGGCCTGCGAGATCCTGTGGGACTGACATGCGGGCAAGCCTAGGGGAGACGAGAGAAGACCCGGGGCCTGGGTGAGGCTCGGGTCTTCGGGGGGAGGGGAGCGCGGGGTGACGGGCGTGCCTGGGCTTGGTCTGTCGGGTGCGGTATTGCGCTGTCTCTTCGGTCGCGCTGCCCCTGCGCTCCGCTACGGCCGGGAGCCCCAGGCGAAAAGCATGCCTGGGGCGCTTGGCCTGTCGGGTGCGGTATCGCGCTGTCTCTTCGGTCGCGCTGCCCCTGCGCTCCGCTACGGCCGGGAGCCCCAGGCGAAAAGCATGCCTGGGGCTCCCAACCTTCGCTGCGCTTCGGGTCAGCGCTCGTTGGTACCAGCGATGAAGGCCTCGAGCTCGACGCGGCCCTTGGTGTCTTCCATCTGGACCGGCGGCGACTTCATGAAGTACGTCGACGCGGAGAGGATCGGGCCACCGACGCCGCGGTCCTTGGCGATCTTCGCGGCACGGACGGCGTCGATGATGATGCCGGCCGAGTTGGGCGAGTCCCAGACCTCGAGCTTGTACTCGAGGTTGAGGGGAACCTCACCGAAGGCGCGACCCTCGAGGCGGACGTAGGCCCACTTGCGGTCGTCGAGCCAGGCGACGTAGTCCGACGGGCCGATGTGGACGTTGCGGTCGGAGGTCTTGCCACCGAGAGGTCCGTCGAGGTTCGACGTCACGGCCTGGGTCTTGGAGACCTTCTTGGACTCCAGGCGCTCACGCTCGAGCATGTTCTTGAAGTCCATGTTGCCGCCGACGTTCAGCTGGTACGTACGGTCCAGCACGACGCCGCGGTCTTCGAAGAGGCGGGCGAGCACGCGGTGCGTGATGGTCGCGCCGACCTGCGACTTGATGTCGTCGCCGACGATCGGGACGCCGGCGTCCTCGAACTTCTTGGCCCAGACGGGGTCCGAGGCGATGAAGACGGGGAGCGCGTTGACGAAGGCGACGTTCGCGTCGATCGCAGCCTGCGCGTAGAACTTCGCAGCCTTCTCCGAGCCGACGGGGAGGTAGCAGACGAGGACGTCAGCCTTGACGTCCTTGAGGGTCTGGACGACGTCGACCGCTGCAGCGTCCGACTCCTCGATGGTCTCGCGGTAGTACTTGCCGAGGCCGTCGAGCGTCGGGCCGCGCAGCACGTTGATGCCTGTCGGCGGGACGTCGGCGATCTTGATGGTGTTGTTCTCCGACGCCTGCGTGGCGTCGGCGAGGTCGAAGCCGACCTTCTTCGCGTCGACGTCGAAGGCAGCCACGAACTCGAGGTCCGAGATGTGGTACGGGCCGAACTGGACGTGCATGAGACCGGGGACGGTCTCGTTCTTGTCGGCGTTCCTGTAGAACTCGACGCCCTGGATCAGGGAGGTCGCGCAGTTTCCAACGCCAACGATGGCGACGCGGATGGCAGTCATCCTCGCTCCTTGCTGTCTGTGTCGCGACCGAGGTCGTCGACAACGTATGGATTGATCTGATCTGGTGCTGCAGGTTGTGCGTCCGCCGTCAGGCTGGCGCCCGGGGTCACCCCCGTGGTCCGGGCACGACGACGGTCGCGCTCGGTGTTGATGAGGCCGTCGAGCCATCGAACTTCACGTTCGACCTGCTCGAGGCCATGTCGTTGCAGCTCGAGGGTGTACTCGTCGAGCCTGTCCCGGGTCCGTGCGGACGAGTCACGCACGTTCTCCAGGCGCTCGTTGAGCCGGCTGCGCCGACCTTCGAGGATGCGGATCCTGGTCTCGGCGTCTGTCTGCCCGAAGAACGCGAACCTCACGTCGAAGCTCTCGTCCTCCCACGCGGCCGGACCTGACGACGCGAGCACGGACTGCAGGTGCTCCTTGCCGTCGGCCGTGAGCGTGTAGACGATGCGCGCCCGCTTGCCCGAGAGTGCGTGCGGGGGAGCCTCGTCCGACGCGGCACCGACGATGAGACCGCGTGTCACGAGAGACTTCAGGCACGGGTACAGCGACCCGTAGGACAGCGCCCGGAACGAACCGAGGACCAGGTTGAGGCGCTTGCGCAGCTCGTAGCCGTGCAGCGGGGAGTCGTTGAGGAGGCCGAGCACGGCGGTCTCCAAGACGGACGACTTGCTGCGCACAGACACCTCCTGGATACCCTCGTGAGCTCCCACGAGCACCCAAGACGGGACTCGATGTATCGGATCGATACATCGGAAGACTAGGCACATCGACACTGTCGCGCAAGGGTGGCTGTTCTCCGGCATGCCTTCTCCGGGCCGGCCCAGGCCGGGTGAACCCTGAGTCTGCGCGGCTGCCGCCGGATGTGAAGGAGACGGGGAACTGGTGGGCGGGCGTGGCACAGAACTGGGTCGGCGACGCCCTATCGCGTGAACTCGAACGGCCCAGCCTCTACAGTTCACGGTGGGCTCGTGCGCTCCCGCCCCACCGGTGAGGCCAGACGTCCCGCCGGGCGCGCCAGGTGCGCGGCCCACCAGCAGACCTGGACCGGCCCTCCGCCGCGGTCTGCTCACATCGACAGCCGTAGGAAAGGTCCGCGCGTGGCAAGCTCGACTGGACGACCTCAGCAGGGTCCGTCAGGCACGACGCCTGTCCGGGTCTCCGCGACCTCCCGTGCGACCGGGACCCCGGGCGCAGCACGCCCCGCCGCAGCGCCGGCTGCCGGCGCGAAGGGCGCGACCACGCCCCAGCGCGCCGCAACGAGCGCTCGCCCAGGCTCGATCCCGCCGGCGGCGGCAGGGAAGACCTCCCCGGCGAGGACCGCCGCGTCGGCGAGGACCAGTACCGCGACGAAGACCGGCGCAGCCACCACGGCCCGCACGTCCGCGAAGAGCGGCGCAGCTGCTGGGGGCAAGGGCGCTGCAGGCGCCGGCTCGGGCGGCAAGGGCGGTGGCGGCGGACGTCGCCGGTTCTTCAACTACCCGCGGTACGGCAAGGGCCCGATCCGCCGCTGGATCCCCTCGTGGCGCTTCGTGCTCGGAGCGATCCTCACGGGCATCGCCCTGGTCTGCGGCATCGTCATCGCCGCCTACGTGAGCCTGGCCGTCCCCACCCCCGACTCGGTGACCCTCCCCGAGAAGTCCACGGTCTACTACGCGACCGGCGAGCCCATGACGGTCTTCGCCGACCAGGACCGCGAGATCATCCCGGGCGACCAGATCCCGCAGCACGTGCGCGACGCCGCCGTGGCCGCCGAGGACCGCTCGTTCTACGACAACTCCGGGATCGACCCCAAGGGCCTCACGCGTGCCTTCATCGGCAACGTCAAGGCGGCCCTCGGTGACGGTCGGGTGACAGGTGGTTCGACCATCACGCAGCAGTACGTCGAGCGTTACTACACGGGCGAGACGACGACGAGCTACGCGGGCAAGTTCAAGGAGATGCTCCTCGCGGTCAAGATCGACCGGCAGGAGAAGAAGGAAGACATCCTCGCGAACTACCTCAACACCATCTACCTCGGACGCGGTGCGTACGGCATCCAGGTGGCGGCGACCAAGTACTTCGGCATCCCGGCCTCGGAGCTGACGGTCTCGCAGGGCGCGCTCATCGCCGGGATCATCCCGTCCCCGTCGAACTGGGACCCGCAGTCCAACCCCGAGAAGGCTCAGGAGCGGTGGAAGTACGTGCTCGACGGCATGCTCGCCGAGGGGTTCCTCACCCAGGCGGAGTACGACGAGGCCAGCGCGACCTTCCCCGAGACCATCCCCTATGAGCAGACCAACCGGAAGGAAGGTCCGCAGGGGTACCTCATCGACATGGTCGAGCGTGAGCTCGCGGCCCTGCCCGAGCCGATCACCCGCGAAGACCTCGACAGCGGAGGGCTGACCGTCCGCACGACGATCGACTACGGGATCCAGTCGATGGCCGTCGACTCTGTCAACGCCATGCCGCAGGACAGCGCGCCGAACCTCAAGAAGTCCGTCGTGACGGTGGACTCCACGACGGGCGGCTACCTCGCGGTCTACGGGGGAGCGGACTATCTCGCCTCGCAGTTCAACAGCGCGACGATGGACGTGGCGCAGGCCGGTTCGACGTTCAAGCCCTTCACGCTCATGGCCGCCCTCCAGGAGGGCAAGACGCTCAAGGACACCTTCGACGGGAACTCCCCCAAGGTCTTCCGCGACTACGACAACTACAAGGCGACGAACTTCGCCGACACCAGCTATGGGCGGGTCTCGCTCGAGAAGGCCACCCAGGACTCCATCAACACGGCGTACCTGGAGCTCAACGACGAGATCGGACCGCAGCTGACGGTCGACGCAGCCGTGGCCGCAGGGATCCCGGCCGACTCGGTCGACCTCGACCCTGTCCTGTCCAACGTCCTCGGCACGGCTTCGGTGCACCCCGTCGACATCGCCCGTGCCTACACGACCTTCTCGACCAACGGCGAGTCGCGCACCCCGCACATCGTCGCGACAGTCACCAAGAAGGTCGACGGCGAGGACGCCGTGGTCTACACGGCGAACACGACGGCCGAGCGCAAGTTCACGCCCGAGAACACCGCCGAGCTGACCTACGCGCTCACGCAGGTGGTCGAGAAGGGCTCGGGCAAGGCCGCCTCTGAGCTCGGCGTCCCGATCGCGGGCAAGACCGGGTCGACCAACGAGAACAAGTCAGCGTGGTTCGTCGGGTACACCCCGCAGTTCGTCACCGTGGTCTCGCTGTTCCAGTCTGGGCCCAACGGCGAGCAGGAGAGCATCACGCCCTTCGGCGGCTACCGGAACGTCACGGGTGCGACAGTGCCTGCGGACCTCTGGACCGACTACATGGGCAAGGTGCTCGCGGGACGTCCCGTGCTCGAGTTCCCCGAGCGGCCGTCACCCCCGAAGCCGACGGCCACACCGACGCCCACCCCTGAACCGACGACGGAGCCGCCAGCACCCACGACGGGTCTCGTCCCGGACGGGCTCGTGGGGAGCTCGGCCGACGCTGCCTCGGGTGCGATCGCGGCTGCGGGGCTGACCCCCTCGGTGTCCGAGCAGTTCGACCCGAGCGCGCCCGGGACCGTCATCAGCATCAACCCGGGTTCCGGGAGCGAGGTACCGCTCGGGTCGACGGTCGCGGTCGTCGTGTCGAAGGGGCCGGAACCGGCACCTGAACCGGCACCGTCGACCCCAGCGCCGGCGCCGTCTCCCGAGCCGCCTCCCGCGCCTGAGCCGACGACGGAGCCGGAGCCGGAGCCGTCGCAGCCAGGCGCTGACGACGGCGCCGGGCTGCTGCCTGGAGGGTGACGCGTCTGGTCGCGCGCACGGCCCGCTCGACCTCGGTCGGGCGGGCCGTGCGCGTCTCACGGGACGCGCAGGTGCCTCGCTCCTAGGTCCAGGCGGGGGTTCCCGGCGGGACCTCGGGCGGGTACCATTGGACACTGTTGTGTGCGTCCGGCTGCCCGCCATCGGGCAGGAGGCGCACACCGAGCGGCCGGGACTCGTCCCGGCCGTACGTACGCACTAACCCTCCTGTCACGGAAAGACCGTGACCGCTGAGTCCGTAGGAGGTGGGTTCACACATGCGTCAGTACGAATTGATGATCATCCTCGATCCCGAGATCGAAGAGCGCACCGTCGCTCCGTCGCTCGACAAGTACCTCACGGTCATCTCGACCGAAGGTGGATCGGTCGACAAGGTCGACATCTGGGGCCGCCGCCGTCTGGCGTTCGAGATCCAGAAGAAGACAGAGGGCATCTACGCGGTGGTCGACTTCACCGCCACGCCTGCGACTGCCAAGGAGCTGGACCGTCAGCTCGGCCTCAACGAGGTCGTCCTGCGGACCAAGATCCTGCGCGCAGACGTCTGAGCACACGCTGAAGCACCTGCACGACCTCGCACGACCCGCACGGAATCGAATGGAGAGAAGCAATGGCTGGTGACACCGTCATCACGGTGGTCGGGAACCTCACGGGCGACCCGGAGCTCCGCTTCACCCCGTCCGGGGCTGCGGTCGCGAACTTCACGATCGCGAACACGCCTCGGACCTTCGACCGCCAGAGCAACGAGTGGAAGGACGGCGACACGCTGTTCATGCGCTGCTCGATCTGGCGTGAGGCTGCTGAGAACGTCGCGGAGTCCCTCACCAAGGGAACCCGCGTCATCGCTCAGGGCCGACTCGTGCAGCGCTCGTACGAGACCCGTGAGGGTGAGAAGCGCACCGTCGTCGAGCTTCAGGTGGAGGAGATCGGTCCTTCCCTGAAGTACGCGTCCGCGAAGGTCACCCGAGCCCAGCGCTCGGGCGGCGGTGGCGGAGGCGGCTTCGGCGCCAGTTCTGGTGGACAGGCACAGGCAGACGACCCGTGGGCGACCGCAGGTCCGGCGTCGTCGAACAGCGCAAGCTCGTTCGCCGACGAGCCGCCGTTCTAGTCCCCACCCCGTAGATCGCCTCCGGTCTCGTCCCCGCGCCACGCGCGCGGACGTCTGGAGCACCCTTGAGTGAAGGAGCAACCGCAATGGCAAAGCCCGTTGTGCGTAAGCCGAAGAAGAAGTCCAACCCCCTGAAGTCGGCGAAGATCGAGACCGTCGACTACAAGGACACCGCGCTGCTGCGTAAGTTCATCTCGGACCGCGGGAAGATCCGCGCCCGTCGTGTCACCGGTGTGTCCACCCAGGAGCAGCGTCAGATCGCGCGTGCAGTCAAGAACGCACGCGAGATGGCTCTTCTCCCCTACTCGTCATCTGCACGCTGAGAAGGGGCTGAAGACACATGGCAAAGCTGATTCTTACCCACGAGGTCACCGGCCTCGGTGAGCCTGGCGACGTCGTCGACGTCAAGGACGGGTTCGCCCGTAACTACCTCGTCCCGCGCAGCCTGGCCACCCCGTGGTCCAAGGGTGCCGAGTCGCAGGTGACCGCGATCCGCAAGGCCCGCAAGGCCCGCGAGATCGCCACCCTCGACGAGGCCAAGGCCACGCGTGACTCGCTGCAGTCGAAGCCTGTCGTCGTCAAGGCGAAGGCCGGCAACGGCGGTCGCCTCTTCGGCGCCGTCACCACGGCCGAGATCGCTGACGCGGTCGCTGCCCTCGGTGGCGTCACCGTCGACAAGCGCAAGATCGAGATCACCCAGCCGATCAAGTCGACCGGAGACTTCTCCGTGTCGGTCCGCCTGCACCCTGAGGTGTCGGCGAAGATCGCTGTGAAGGTCGTCGAGGCCTGAGCATCTGACGAGCGCCCCCTCGGGGCGTGAGCCTGCAGCTCGTGCACGACGCGAAGGGCCCGGACCTCCTCGGAGGACCGGGCCCTTCGCCGTGCTCGGGGGCTGGCTGTCAGAGACCGACGACCCGTCGGAGCCCTGCCTCGACGGCGTCCATGAGGTTGCCCGGGAGGATGGTGCCGGTCGGGTCGATGTCTGTGCGGTCGACGGTCATCGGCTGCGACACGGTGACGACCGAGTCTCTCGGCAGACCGGAGGCCATGCACGTGAGACGCCGAGGTCGCACGCAGCACCTCCGGGTCGCACGCATCGTCACGAGGTCGTGCAGACACGCCGGATCAGGGTCTTCTGGGGCGGGTCCTGGCGTGCTCGTGCGACCTCGTGGTCGTCTGTGCGACCTCGATCAGGGAGTCAGGCGCCGGCGACCATCCAGCGGTCGGAGCGGGCGCGCAGGCCTGTCGTGACGGCGCGGGCGAGCATGAAGACGCCGGCGAAGGCGAGCCACAGCCACGCGAGACCGGCTGGACCCTCGGGAGCCCACGCGCGGACGGCGAGGGCGACAGGGGCGTAGACGACCACGGTGAGCATGCCAGCCCATGCGAGGTAGCGACCGTCGCCCGCGCCGATGAGCACGCCGTCGAGCACGAAGACCCAGCCGGCGAGCGGCATGAGCGCCCCGGCGACCACCATGCCGAGCGTGATGGCGACCCGGACCTCGTGGTCGGTCGTGAAGAGCAGCGCGAACCACCAGCCCCCGGCGGCGATGACCACGCCGATGGCCGCTCCGGCGCCGACCCCCCACTGGAGGGTGCGACGCAGGATCGCCCGGGTCTCGGAGACGTCGCCGGCACCGAGCCTGTGCCCGATGAGTGCCTGCGCGGCGATCGCGAGGGCGTCGAGGGCGAAGGCGGCCAGACCCCACACGCTGTTGAGCACCTGGTACCCGGCGAGGTTCACAGCCCCGAGGCCCGTCGCGACGAAGACCGTGAGCAGGATGGCGAGCCGCAGCGAGAGGGTCCGGACGAAGAGGGGTACCCCGGCGCGGGCGTTGGCGAGGATGCCTCCGGAGGTTGGGCGCAGCGAGGCACCGGCTGCTCGTGCTCCGCGGACCACGACGACCGTGAGCACGGCGCCCATCGTCAGCTGGGTGGCGGCGGTCCCCGCAGCCGATCCGGCGATGCCGAGCCCGAGCCCGTAGACGAGCACGACGTTGAGGACAGTGTTGGTCACGGCCCCGCCCACTGCGACGTACAGCGGGGTGCGGGTGTCCTGGAGGCCGCGCAGCACGCCTGTCGACGCGAGGACCACGAGCATCCCGGGGAGGCCTAGGCTCGACCAGCGCAGATAGGTCACCGCGTGCCCGGCGACGGCGCCGTCGGCGCCCATCGCGCTGATCGCCCAGGGGGCGGAGAGCCACAGCGCCGTCGCGAGGACGACACCGAGACCTGCGGCCAGCCACATGCCGTCGACACCGGACTGGAGCGCCTCGGCGCGGTGACCTGCACCGACCCTGCGGGCGACCGAGGCCGTCGTCGCGTAGGCGAGGAACACGCACAGCCCGACGAGGGTCAGCAGGATCGTCGACGCGACGGAGAGCCCCGCGAGGTGCGCCGTCCCCAGGTGGCCGACGACCGCGGAGTCGACGAGGACGAAGATCGGCTCGGCGACGAGCGCCCCGAGAGCGGGCACGGCGAGCGCGAGGATCTGACGGTCGAGGGGACGACGGGGTCCGCGGTGCTCACGGGGCGCAGCACTGTCCGCCACGTGGTCCCTCCCAGGGTCGAGGCATGGATATGTGGACAACGAATCTTCTCATCCACAGGCAGATCGGCGGAATTCCGGGGCTGAGAGCCTGATATTCGGCTGAGATCCGCGGTTGTCCCCAGTTATCCCCATGGTTATGCACACTGTGGATGACCAGCAGCCAGCACCTGAGGAAGTTATCCCCAAGGGTGGGGACAAACCTGTGGATGACGTGGTTGATCGAGGGACTGGAGGCGCGTACGGTGCAGGCGGCAACCACCGACGAAGACCCCGTGTCGGTGGCGAGGCGTAGACCTGAGACCTCGCCCGCACAGCAAGGACGGACCACCATGTCGATCGACGAGCTTGACACCGGCTACAGCTCTTCCAGCCAGGGCTCGGGGTCGTCAGGACCGGGGTTCGACCGCACCCCGCCCCAGGACATCGCCGCAGAGCAGAGCGTCCTCGGCGGCATGCTGATCTCGAAGGACGCCATCGCCGACGTCATCGAGCAGCTCAAGGGCACAGACTTCTACAGGCCTGCGCACGAGGCCATCTACGACACGATCCTCGACCTCTACGGCCGCGGTGAGCCTGCTGACGCCATCACCGTCGTGGCTGAGCTCACCAAGCACGGCGAGATGGGCCGCATCGGCGGGGCCCCGTACATCCACACCCTCATCTCGATGGTGCCGACGGCCGCCAACGCGGGCTACTACGCCCGCATCGTGCGCGAGCGGGCTGTGCTGCGCCGCCTCGTGCAGGCCGGGACGCGCATCGTCCAGCTCGGCTACGCGACCGACGGCGGTGATGTCGACGAGCTCGTCAACAACGCGCAGGCCGAGGTCTACGCCGTCACCGAGACCCGGTCCTCCGAGGACTACGCGGTGCTCGGCGACGTCATCGGCGGAGCCGTCGACGAGATCGAGGCCGCAGGCCACCGCGGCGAGGGGATGGTCGGCGTCCCGACAGGCTTCGCCGACCTCGACAGGTTGACGAACGGTCTGCACCCCGGCCAGATGATCGTGCTCGCGGCACGTCCGGCTATCGGAAAGGCGCTCGCGCTCGACACTCCGCTCCCGACCCCCACGGGCTGGACCACGATGGGAGAGGTCCAGGTCGGCGACCAGCTCCTCGCCGCCGACGGGACGCCGACTGTCGTGGTGGCTGCGACAGAGGTCCTTGTGGACAGGCCGTGCTACGAGGTCGTCTTCGACGACGGGACGACGATCGTCGCCGACGCCCAGCACGAGTGGTCGACGAGCGACCGTGCGTCCCGTCGCAAGCACGGCCTGCTCGGGACCGTGCGGACCACCGAGGAGATCGCGTCTTCGGTCCGGTGCGCGACGGCGGACCGCCGTGCGAACCACGCCGTAGTGACAACAGGAGCCCTTCAGCTCCCTGAAGCAGACCTTCCGCTCCACCCTTACGCGTTGGGCGTGTGGCTCGGCGACGGGCACTCGGCATCCGCCAGGTTCACGTCGGCCGACCCGGAGATCGCGATGCGCCTCGAGGGTCTCGGTCTCGTCGCCCAGCGTCGGACAGGTGCCGTCGGCCGTGCTGAGCTCTACACGCTCCAGCTTCCGGCTGAGGCGCCCGTCGCAGAGCGCCTGTGCGCTGTCTGCGGTGTCTCGTTCGTGCCGCGCACCTCGCAGGTCAAGACCTGCGGTCGGTCCTGCGGTGGCCGGGCGAGTGCCTACTCCGCGCCCATGCCGAACCCGACCTGCCCGGACTGCGGCGCCCCGAGCACAGGGCTGCGCCGTTGTCAGGACTGCCACAACGCCCGGGGGACCGTCGCCGGGATCCTGCGGACGCTCGAAGTGATGGACGACAAGCACATCCCTGTCTCCTACCTGCGCGGCAGCGAGGAGCAGAGGCGGGAGCTGCTCGCAGGGCTCCTCGACACCGACGGCACGGTCAACCCCACCGGCAGCCCACAGGTGACGGTGACCAGCCGCCGCCTCGCGGAGGACACCAGAGAGCTCGTGCACAGCCTGGGGTACCGGACCGGGTGGTCCGAGCGGACCGTCAAGGGCCGCTCCGTCCTCTCGTCGACCGCCTACACGATCACCTTCACGACGGACGACGACGTCTTCGCTCTCGAGCGCAAGAAGCTGGTGCACAAGGACCGTCGCCGTCCCTCGACCCCTCGGCTGCGGAGCAGGTTCATCGTCGACGTGCGCCCCGTGGCCAGCGTGCCGGTCCGGTGCGTCGAGATCGCGCACCCGGAGCACCTGTATCTCGCGGGCCGGTCGATGGTGCCCACGCACAACTCCACGCTAGGAATCGACATCGCGCGGTCGGCGTCGATCAAGCACGGGTTGACGTCTGTCGTGTTCTCGCTCGAGATGAGCCGCAACGAGATCACCATGCGTCTGCTGTCCGCCGAGGCGCGCATCCACCTGCAGAAGATGCGCAACGGCTCCATGGGTGAAGAAGACTGGCAGAAGCTCGCCGGGACCATGGGCAAGATCTCCGAGGCGCCCCTCTTCATCGACGACTCGCCGAACATGTCGCTCATGGAGATCCGCGCCAAGTGCCGACGCCTCAAGCAGAAGCACGACCTCAAGCTCGTGGTCATCGACTACCTCCAGCTGATGACGTCCGGCAAGCGCGTCGAGTCTCGCCAGCAGGAGGTCTCGGAGTTCTCCCGTGCGCTCAAGCTGCTCGCCAAAGAGCTCGAGGTGCCGCTCATCGCGATCTCGCAGCTGAACCGTGGCGCCGAGCAGCGCACCGACAAGCGCCCCGCGATGTCCGACCTGCGTGAGTCCGGCTCGATCGAGCAGGACGCCGACATCGTCATCCTGCTGCACCGCGAAGACGCCTACGAGAAGGAGTCTCCGCGCGCCGGGGAGGCCGACCTCATCGTGGCCAAGCACCGTAACGGCCCGACCGACGTGCTGACCGTCGCCTTCCAGGGGCACTACTCGCGCTTCGTCGACATGCAGGCGTGAACGCGGGGGATACCGGAGAAGGGCACAGGGTTGAGAGCTGTCCATCCGGCCGCACGTCGACTGGCGGCGGTCCTCGCCGTCGTCCTGGTGGTGGCAGGCGTTGTGGCCACGGCGGTCGGTCTCGTGCGGTGGCTCGAGCCGCTGACCGACCTGGAGGGCGGGGTCTCGGTGCCGGTCCAGGTGACAGCCTCTGACGGGGTAGGAGCCGACCTGCAGCTCCTCGTCGAGATGGAGCCCTACGACGACGTGCGGGTCGGCGGCATCCCGACGGGTGGTCTCCCGCACACCGACCACCGCACCTACCCGCTCGGTGTCGTGACGGTCTACGCTCCCGACGCCTCGACGAGCGAGAAGCTCCTGTCCCGAGCAGACGCGATGCTGCGCGGGATCGCCCTGCTCGTCGCGGCCCTCGCGCTCCGGCCGGTGCTCCGTGCCGTCGCCGCCGACCGGCCTCTGCGACGCCACGACGGTCGTCGCGTGCAGGTCGCGGCCCTGTGCGTGGTCGTCGGCGGCTACGTCGCACCGCTCCTGCCGTGGCTGGCCAGCGCGTCCGTGCTCACCAGGCTGGACGACCCCCACGGCCTCAGCGCGACGCCCGTGCACCACCTCGAGGTGTTCGTGGTCGCGGCGCTGGTGGTGCTCGTCGGTGCTGTGATGAGTGCTGGCACGCAGGAACCACGCGAGGTGTCGAGGGCCTGACCCGTCCGACGCTGTCAGGCCGGACCGCCCGTGGGTGTGTAGCGTCTGGCGGATGAGCCACGACGCGCAGGACCATGTCTCGACAGGACACCTCCCCGGGCGGGACGTGGTCGGCGAGGCCGTGCAGCGCGCCCACGAGGACTTCCGGTTGCTCGACGAGGGCGAGGTCATCCAGGACGTCCCGGCGCTCGCGGACGCCGACCCGGACCTCTTCGGGGTCGCGCTGGTCCACGTCGACGGCACGGAGCACACGGTCGGTGACTCCGGGCACAGGTTCACCATCCAGTCGATCTCGAAGGCCTTCGTCTACGCGCTGGTCTGCCAGGAGATCGGCCACGACGCCGTGCTCGCCAAGGTCGGGGTGGACAACACGGGTGTGCCCTTCGACTCGGTCCTGGCGATCGAGCACAACGAGGGCCACCCGATGAATCCGATGGTCAACGCGGGTGCGATCGCCACGACGGGGTTGGTCCCCGGGGCCAGTCGCGACGGCCGCTGGGGCTTCGTGCTCGACGGGCTGTCGCGGTTCGCGGGCCGGGACCTCGAGGTCGACGAGGACGTCTTCGCGTCGGAGTCTAAGGAGAACGAGCGCAACCTCGGTCTCGCGCACCTGCTCCAGGGCCACGACAGGCTCAGCGGTGACCCTGCGGAGGTCGTCGACACCTACACCCGGCAGTGCGCGCTGCTCGTCGACGCGCGCGACCTCGCGGTCATGGGCGCGACGCTCGCCGGTGGCGGTGTGAACCCGGTGACCGGCGTCCAGGTCGTCGACCCGTCGATCTGCCGGGACACGCTGAGCGTCCTCGCGTCGACCGGGATGTACGAGCGGTCGGGGGAGTGGCTCTTCGAGGTCGGGGCACCGGCCAAGAGCGGCATCTCCGGGGGCATCGTCACCGTGTCGCCGGGCAAGGGGGCCATCGGTACCTATTCGCCGCTGCTCGACGACGCGGGAAACTCGGTCCGTGGTCGCCGCGCCACGGCACAGCTCGCGCGCGAGCTCGGGCTCGACGTCTTCGCGTCACTCCCCGCGCCCCGGCACTCGTCGACCACCTGACCGGAGTGTCGGTGCGCCGCGTCTAGGCCGACTCGTCCTCCGGACCGTCTGCCGAGAGGCACCGACCGGCTGGACCGCTCTCGAGGAGGGCGGTCGGGCCGGTGAGGTCCCCAGGACCGCAGCTGCTCAGGACCGCAGCGCCCACCCGCAATAGCTGCGCCATGCGTGGACCGCCGCGCGGGTGCGCCGTCGGAGCGTGCGGAGGTCTTCCGGGACGCTGCCCGGCCGGGCGAGGGCGCGGTCGAAGGGGAGCCGCAGGACCGCTCCTGCTGGCGCCTTCTCGAGCGTGGCCCCGCGCTGCCTGCCGTACACCTCGGTCTGGACGACGGCGACGCGGGCCAGGAGCGCGCTGTCACCCTCGGCGATCGCCGCCGTCAGCCGCAGGGCGTCGGCGGTCCCGAGCGGGGTCGCGGGGGCCGCGACGGCGACGGCCACCTCACCCGACCGCAGCAGGTCGAGCGCGTCGGCTGCGGCGCAGACCCCGACGTCCCAGATCGCCGACTGCGGGTCGACCCGGTTGACCTCGTCCCCGCCGCATCGCTCGACGAGCCCGGTGCCGCCCGTGCCGAAGAGCCCTGGGGCACCGCGGGCGTCGTCACGGGTCGCCGCGAAGGCGAGCGCAGCGAGGGTGCTGGCCCCGGCTCCCGAGGTCACCGAGACGATCGCGAGGGTCCTCACGACTCGACCTCCGGGTCGCGGGCCACCTGGATGACGTGCGGGCGCCCCCCGCGGCGGATGAAGCGACCGCGCCCGGGCGGGAACCTCTCGGGGTAGATCCGGCTGACCAGCTGACCCTCGCTGCGCTCGCCCGACATGAGCAGGATCGAGCCGCCGGTGTCCCGGGTCACCTGGATCATCTGCGAGTACATGGCGCGGCTCGCCCCGGCGACGGGCCGGGTGAGCACGACGTGCAGACCGAGGTCGCGCGCGCTCGGCATGTACGGCATGAGCGGCGCGAAGGGATCCGCACCACCCGCCGAGACGATGTCGTAGTCGTCGATGAGCACGACGATGCGCGGCTCGCGGGCCCGCTCCTCGGGTGAGCGGCCGGGCCGCTGCTCGAGCTCGCTCGCGATCGACTCGGCGAGCCCGCGTGCCTGGGTCGCGTTCTTGGCGTGCGCGGCGAGGTAGTCGTCCTCGACCACGTCGGGCACGTTGCCCCGCGGGTCGACGACGGCGATCGCGAGCTCGTCGCTGCTGAACCTCTCGATGAGACCCTTCGCGATGGTGCGCAGCAGGGTCGTCTTGCCGCACCGCGAGTCGCCGAGGACCACGAGGTGCTGGTCGTCGCCGGTGAGCTCCCAGAGCGCGGCCTCCATGGTGTCCTGGCGCAGCCCGATCGGGACGACGTCGGGCTCGTCGAAGGCGTCGGGCAGCTCGGCGCGGTCCACGTCGAGCGGCAGGAGGCGGATCGGCGCGGCGGCCGGGCCGCTCCACGACTCTGCGGTCCGCCGGGCGAGGGCCTCGAGCTCGTCACCGACGGCGTCGTCGCCGACGACGTTGAGGACGGGCAGCGCGACCTGCGCGAGGTTCTTCGTGTCGAGGATCGCCCGACCCGGGGTGTCGGCCGAGAGCGTCGCGGACAGCTTGCGGTCGATGCTCGACTCCGCAGGGTCGTTCAGGCGCAGCTCGACGCGGGTGCCGAAGAGCGCCTGGTGGCCCATCCGCAGCTCGCTCCACCGGGTGAGCCCGACGACGAGGTGGATGCCGAAGCTCGCGGCCCTCGTCATGATGTCGGTGAAGGCTGTCTCGATCTCCTCGAAGTCCTGACGGATCTGCCCGTAGCCGTCGACGAGCAGCACGATGTCTGCAGCGTCGAGCTCGGGGATGCGGCCCGCGGCGTGCATCGAGCGCAGCTGCACCATCGAGTCGATCGAGTACTTCTTGAACACGGACTCGCGCAGCGCGAGCATGCCGCTGAGCTCTTCGACGAGCCTGAAGAGCCTGTCCCGGTGCGAGCGCGTCGCGACACCACCCACGTGCGGGAAGTGCTCGATGCGCTGGAGCCCGCCCCCGGTCAGGTCCATGCCGTACACGGCCACGTCGCGCGGGGTGTACGTGAGCGACAGAGAGGCCGCGATGGTGCGCAGCAGCGTGCTGCGCCCGGTCTGCGGAGCCCCGATGACGGCCACGTGACCGCCCGCGCGGGCGAGGTCGAGCCGCCACGGAGCCTGGGACTGCTGCGTCGGGTCGTCCTCGAGGCCGATGACCACGCTCAGCCCGGGGGTGCGCTCGCCGGCCTTCTCGAGCACCAGCCCGAGGGCGAGGCGGTCGGGGAGCGGCGGGAGCCACACGGGGCTCACGGCACGGTCGTCGTCGCGCACCCTGTGGACGGACTCGTCGACGAAGGTCCGGCTCGTGTCCGGGCGCGTCAGCGACGGGGTGGCAGAGGCCTGCTCCGTGCTGCCGGGGGTCGAGATCCCGTTGAAGGTGGGCAGCAGGAGCGGGCGCGCCTCGGTCTCGTCGTCGCGCGAGGCACGCTGGCCGTCGACCGGACCCGAGACGAAACCGGACCTGAAGCGCGTGTAGACGCTCGTGTCGACCTTGAGGTACCCGTAGCCGGGCAGCGCCGGCAGGTGGTACGCGTCGGGCGTGCTGAGCACGACCTGCGACTCGGGCTCGCTGAAGGTGCGCAGACCGAGCCTGTACGAGAGATACGTGTCGAGGCCGCGGAGCTTGCCACCCTCGATGCGCTGGCTCGACAGCAGCAGGTGCACACCGATCGACCGGCCGATGCGCCCGATCTGCAGGAACAGGTCGATGAAGTCGGGCTCGGCCGTGAGCAGCTCGCCGAACTCGTCGATGACCACGAACAGGTGCGGCATGGGAGCCATCTCGGGACGCTCGGCACGGAGCTGGCGGTAGTGCGAGATGGACGGGGAGGACCCGGCCTCCTTGAGCATCCGCTGGCGCCGGACGACCTCGCCCTGGATCGACGCGCGGGCGCGCGTGGTGAGCTGCGGGTCGTCGGCGAGGTTGTCGATCAGCCCGGCGAGGTGCGGGAGCCCCGCGAAGGGTGCGAAGGCTGCCCCACCCTTGTAGTCGACGAGGATCATCGAGAGGTCTTCGGGCGGGTGCGTCAGCGCGAGGGACAAGATCAGCGTGCGGAGCATCTCGGACTTGCCCGAGCCTGTGGCGCCGATGCAGATGCCGTGCGGGCCCATGCCCAGCTGCGCGCTCTCCTTGAGGTCGAGCCGCACGGGGTAACCCTGGTCGTCGGTCGCGAAGGGCACGTTGAGGAACTGCGCGGGCGACCGGGGACGCCAGAGCGTCTCGGGGTCGACGTCGTCGAGGCTGTCGATGCCGAGCAGCTCGTAGATGTCGAGAGTCCTGTTGCCCTCCTCGTCCTGGGTCGCCGAGAGCGAGAGGCGCATGGCGGCCATCGCGCGGGCTGTCGACTCGAAGAGCGGCACACCGGTCTGGTCTGGCTCGAGGCTGACGTCGAGGGCGTCGGGTGTCCCAGGGGAGGTGGTGAGCGTCCCGGTCACGGTCCCGGCAGCGTCGAGCGTGATCCGCACGTCGAGCTCGCTCGGCTCGTCGAGCCGGTCCGAGAGCAGGTGCACGACTGTCACGCCGAGCTCCTGGAGCGTCGCGCCGGCGCCGACAGGCAGGGTCGACGCGCGACGTCCGTGGTCGTCGACGACCACGAGGAGGCGAGACGGCTGGCTGCGCACAGACCCTGTCCGCTTCGAGGAGTGGGCGTGCTGGAGCCTGTCGGTCAGCGTGCTGCCGAGCACGTGCGCCAGGCTCGAGAGGTCGGGGGCGACCCTGCGGGCAGGGACAGGTCCGTCGAACAGCTCGGGGTCCTGGACGTGCGGGAGCAGGTCGAGCCCCTGCCAGTCCGCGCTGCGGTCGGGGGCGTAGGCCGCGGCGATCGAGAGGTCGTCGGGTCCGTGCTGCGCGGCGAGCTGGAGCAGCATGCTGCGGACCGTCGCGACGGTGTGCGCGCGGTCGCCCACGACAGCCATGACGGCCACGTCCCGCAGGTCGACTGTCACCGGCATGGCTTCGACCCGCTCGACCTGGTCGGCGATCAGCCGGGCCTCGGACAGCAAGATCGGGTCGTGAGGCTCCATCGGCGACGAGGCAGGCGGGACCGTGAGGTCGAACCACGGCACGGCGCCGGTGCCCACGCGCACGGTGAGGAAGTCGGCGTCCCGGCGCCGACGCTCCCACAGGCGTCGCGGGTCGCGGACGAGCGCCATGAGGGCCGAGGGCTCGGGGTGCATCACGGCGGCGTCGCGCCGGGCGTCGGCTGTGCGGGCGGCGAGGTCCCGGCGGAGCTTCTCGAGGTAGTCGAGGTAGAGCTCGCGCTTGGCGCGCTCCTGCTTGGCCGCACGGCCGCGCGAGGAGACCGCGAAGCCGATGCCGCCGACGATCGCGACGACGAAGACGAGCGCTGCGACGACCATGAACAACGGCTGCCCGTTGCGCATGACGACCATCATGACGACCGAGGTCATGGCACCGACGATCGGCAGGAGCATCTGGAGCGGCGTGCGGCCGCCCTGGTCGTCGCCGAGCGGGGGTGGGGGCGCGATCGACTCGGGCTCCGGCGCGGTGACCGGAACTGTGGTCCGGGTCGGGCGGTGGACGATCTTGAGACTCATGCGGCGCTCCCGCGGGTGTCGGCGCGTCGACCGGCCACGTCGACGACAGCAGCCGCCAGACGGAGCGCAGCGAGCGTGGTGGAGGCGCGGAGCCTGTGGCTGCCGACGGGTCGGGCCGCACCGTGCGCACGGTCGTAGGGGAGCGCCACGGCGGGCACAGGGAGCAGGCGGAGCATCTCGCCGAGGGCCGCCGTGCGCTCGCGGCGCACGTCGTCGACGGCCAGGAGCACCTGGACGCCAGCCTCCTCGACGGTGCGGGCGAGGTCGACCGCGCGCTGCAGCGAGGTCCTGTCGGCGGGGGTCGTCACGACCACGGCTGTGCTCGCCGAGAGCACCCGGCCGACTGTCGAGGCGTCGCGGACACCCCAGTCGGTGACGACGAAGTCGAAGAACCTGCCGGCCGGTGCGACGGCCTCCCACCAGCGGGAGTCGTCGGCGGGGCGCACGCCAGCCTCGGCCCCAGAGTCCGCGCCGTCGGATCCGGAGCCCGCGCCGCTGGCTTCGGGGACCGGTGCGGCCAGGTCGAGGCAGTAGAGCCCACCGAGGGTCTGCACCAGCCCGACCGTCGCGGCGTCGGAGCGGCGCGCGGCCCGGCGTGCCGTCTCGTCGGCCGGGGTGCTGGGCGCGGGCGTCGTGAGACCCGCGTGCCACAGCGCGGAGCGTGCTGTGCGGGACGCGTTGACCAGGAGGATCCGCTGGTCGCGGCGCGACGACAGCACAGAGGCCAGCAGACCACCGACGGTCGAGCAGCCCGAGCCACCAGCCACGCCCACGACCCCGACCCGGGTGCTGAGGGCGAGCGGCGCCCGCACGGCCTCGTCGAGCCTGCGCAGCTCTTCGGCGCGGGACGGCAGAGAGGCCACGAGGGTCGTCCAGGCGCGTCCCATCAGAAGGTCCCGACCAGGTCGGCGAACACGCCGAGGCGTGCGAGGACGAGGGGGACCAGCGCGAGGACGGCGATCAGCTCGACGATGTTCGCGAGGCCGCGCAGACGCGCCTTGAGGTACTCGCTCGGGTGCGACCCGACGAGCGCAGCGACCAGGACGGCGACGCCGAGCGCGACACCGACGGCCTGCTCGGGCTCGGTGCTGCCGAGGTCGACGAGGAGCGCGACCAGCGGCACCAGACCGGCGAGCATCAGCACGAGACGCTGGGGCGCGAGGGGGAAGACCCGGGTGCGCAGCAGGAGCACGACGGCGAGGCAGGCCGTGAGGACCCGCGTCGCGGTGTCAGGAGCCCCGGCGAGGACCCAGGCGCACGAGCCGACGACGACAGCCGTCGCGACCGTCGCCCAGGTGAGCGCACGGTGGGTCGCGTCGACGGCGCGGCGTGCGGCTGCCCGCGGGATGCGGTTGCCCTCGACCACACGGTCGTCGAGCCCGCTCAGCCCGCTCACGGTCATCGCGATCCCGGGCAGCAGGCCGAGCAGCAGCGTTCCGACCACGGCGACGACAGCCGCCGAGTGCAGACGCTCCCAGCCGAGGGCGTGCATGGCGGCGAGCGCGCCGACCAGCACCGTGCCGACGACCCCGCCGAGCCCGAGACCGACGTCCCGGGCGCCCGCGGCCCCGACCAGCCCGACGAGGAGGCTCGTGAGCCCGAACCAGACGATCGCCGACGTCCCGAGCGACCCGTCGGCGTGGTCGGCGCTCACCAGGAGCGCGGCGACAGCGGCACCGCCGACAGCACCTGCGGTGAGGACCACGGCCGGGCCGGTGAGGTGGCGACGGCAGAGCACGGACGCGACCACAGCCACGCCGGCGCACACCGCGAGCAGCGTGACCAGCGGGACGTCGAGCGACGAGACGGCCACCAGCGCCGCATAGGCGCCCAGGACAGCTGTGAGCACCGACGCGGCGACGACTCCCCACACGGGGCGCCACGCGTCGGCGCGGCTGTCGACGGCGTCCGCGACGACGTCGGTGACGTCGGCGACCTCGGGCGGCGGCGGAGCCTCGTCGACCCGCACGATGCGCAGCAGCGCACCGTGCTCGACCGACTGCTCGGCGAGGGTGAGCGAGGAGTCCAGCTGCTCGCCGACCCGCGTGACGAGGGCGACCGGGCGCGCCGAGCGTGCCTCGCCCTCGTCGAGCAGCACCAGCACGTCGGGCAGCATCGCGGCGACGGGCTCGTCGTCGGGGAGGACGAGGTCGGCCTTGCGGCCCTCGCCCTGGATCGTGACGCGGGTGTACTCGGTCACTTCTTCTCCTCCTCGACGACGCGCTGCGTCGCCGGGTCGATCGTCACGCCCGTGGCCGGGTCTGTGTAGTAGCCGGTCTCGGTGTCGAGGTACCAGTCGATGCGGGGGTCGATGAGGTTGCCGTCAGGGTCCTCGGCCAGGCCGGTCTCCCGGTCGACGAAGAACCCGGTCTGCGGGTCGATGAAGTTCCCGGACACCGGGTCCGCGAGGAACCCCGTCTCCGGGTCGAGCGGCATGTCCGGGGTCTCGGGGATCGGGTTCGCGGCGAGCGCGGCCCTGAAGGACGCCACAGCCTGGTCTTCCTTGCGGTTGTCGAGCAGGTTCACCACGAAGGAGAACCCGAGGCAGCCGACCCCGGCGACGGCGGCGATGACCACCGAGCCGATGAACCTGCGGACGTTCGTGTTGACCTTGCGGCGCTGCTCGAGCGCCCCGAAGGACAGCGCAGACGACAGCCGCTCGCGGTGCGTGCGGGTCGACTCGACGAGGATCCTGTCGCGGTCGGTCACTGGGGTGCCTCCGGTCGGGTGGGGTCGGCGACGTGCAGGGTGCGTGTGCCCAGCGCGATCCGCGAGCCGGCCGGGGCGGGCGTGCGCACGTGCGGGGTGAGCGGCGAGAACTGCTGGCCGGGCAGCGCCACGGCCGAGCCGTTCGCCGAGCCGAGGTCGGTGACCCACAGCAGCGGCCCGTCGAGCTCGAGGACGGCGTGGCTGCGCGAGATCGACCGGCCGATGTCCGGGATGCCCAGCAGGTAGTGCGTACCCGTCGGGTCGACGGGGCTGCGCCCGACGATCGTCGTACCGAGCACCGTGACGGTCGCGCCCTCGTCGGTGACCACGACGACGCCGGGGGTGCGGGCCGTCTCCTGCGCCATCCACGGGTCGGCCGGAGCCGGGGCCTGCTCGGCCGGGATCGGCACCGAGGAGGCGGGGACCACGAGCAGCGGGTCGCGGCCGCGGGCGAGGTCTGCGGTCAGCCCGCGGCCGGGGACGAGCGCCCGCGCGGACGGCATCGCGCTCGCGCGGTCGACGGTCCGCAGACGCGTGAGGCGCAGCCCCAGGCTGCGACCGGTCCGGACGCGGTCTGCCACGACGAGGAGAGCCACGACGGCCGCGAGGACGCCACCGACGACAGGGTGCAGCAAGAACCCCAGGCCGAAGGCGGCGGCGACGGTGAGCAGGTCGACGGCGGTGGCTGCCGCTCGACGCGCGCCCGCGGGCCTGACGTCGTGCAGGAGGATCGCGTGCGGGACGGCGCTGCGGTCGGCGACCGAGGTCCCGTCGTCGCGGTGCTGCTCGGCCACGGACGAGAAGGCGTGCATCGTCCACCCCTCTCGTCGGTCTGCTGCGTCTGCTGCTGTGGTCTGTCGTGCGGGCCGTGCCGTTCGTGAGGCGCGCACCTGCGGCCGCCTGAGCGTCCAGGCGCGGTCTGCCGGGCACGAACCTATCCTGCGCTCAGCCCCCTGTCCTCGTGTCCACAGGGGTGAGGTACCCAGTGAGAGGTACCCATCGCGGGACAGCGTGTCTCTGCTTACGGTATGGACGACCGCTCGACGACGGGAGAGAACCATGAAGTTCGCGATGGAAGCCGATGCGCTGCAGGTGCTCGGGCAGAAGACGGCGACCGAGTCTGACGACTTGGGTCAGCTGGTGCGGAACCTGAAGGAGGCTGCGGAGCCTCTGGAGTCCACGTTCAACGGTGTGGCCAAGGCGTCGTTCATCAGCTTCAAGGAGCGCACGGACGACATCTCCTCGATCCTCAACAACGCGTTGGTGGGGATCACGGAGTCGATCGGTGGTCAGAACCTGGCGTTCACGACTGCTGCTGACGAGGGTGCTGACCAGCACCGTTCTGCTGAGGGCTCCGCTGACTTCCAGGGTGCCGACACGTCCAAGTTCGCCCCCCGGGCCTAGAGGAGGATCGTCATGTCCAGCAACCAGATGGATCGGAACGACTACGACATCAGCTCGTCGCAGGCGGCTCAGTCGAACTTCGAGCGTGCTGCGGGTGCGCTCGAGGCGGCGCTGGCTCGTCGTGACATGGATGTCAAGAACGCGATGGCTGTGTACTCCGCCGACGGCGTGAGCGACAGGTATGCCGCGATGGAAGCCCAGTGGAACCAGGCCGGTACCGAGGTCAAGGGCATCATCTCCGCGATCCGCACGTCTCTGTCGGAGAACGACGAGATCGCCCGCCGCGGGCTGCAGCAGGCCGCCTCCTACATCCCGGACTGAGCCATGAACATCGTCCACCCTGTCGCCGACGAGTGGGGCGAGGACTACGCAGTCTTCGCCGCCTCTGCCGAGCACGTCGTCCTCAGCGAGCCGCTGGCCGCGTTCCTCGACTACGCCGTCACGGAGCGCCTGCGCCCCGTCCTGATGACGAGCACCGGGACGCGCCTGAGCCCTTTCGTGTCGCTCGCGATGCGCAGGGCGGGCGGGCTGTGGGCCGTGCAGAGCGCGGACGGTGCGACGTACGACGGGCTCTCCGGGTACAGGATCGACACGCTCCGTGACCTCTGGGAGCGTCCGGGCCAGGGGACAGAGCGTCTGCCGTCCTACACGACCCTGGCCACCACGCACGAGCAGCAGTTCCCCGGTGTGCTGATGTTCGACGTCTTCGCGCACCAGCGCGCTGCCTCGGACACCACTGTCGGGACCCTGTCGGAGGCGATGATCTCCGCGCTCGGCGGGTCGCCCCTCGAGCTGTGGGGTCCCTTCGAGCCGCTCGTGGACCGTTGGGACACGCGGGTCCTCACCGAGGTCGCCCGCCGCGAGATGCCTGCGACGGACGCGCTGCACGGCCTGAGCCGTGACGGCTCCTTCGTGGACCTCTTCGTCGGTCGCACCCGCCGAGGGATCCTCGAGCAGATCAAGGGTGGGGTCGCCCTGCGGCGCTATCCCGACCACATCGGTGGTCTGGTGCAGACGGCGTCGCAGGCTCTCGCGACCATCGCCGACGAGTTCCAGCCGACGATCGGCTTCGTGTCGCTCGCCGAGACGGACATCGGGACGTGGGTCGAGCCGGCTGCCAAGCGGCCGGAGGTCCCGCTCGCCGTGATCATCGGGCCGCGTGGTGTGCACGACCTCGACATCGATGCCGCAGCCCTGGCCGAGAAGCACGACATCACGATGCTCGGGCGCAAGCGCACACCGAGCCTGCTCGTCAGGTTCAGCAACCCCGACCAGGGTCTCTGGGCCCAGCTCGTCGCCTTCGCCCACGACCTCGGTGCCGAGCGCATCGCGGCCGCCACAGGACTCGGGAGGGTCTGACATGCCAACCGAGATCGTGCTGCTGAGCGAGGTCGAGCCGACCTCGGCCGTCATGGTGCGGGCCGCCGCCGTCGACCACCCCGACGGGACGTTCCTGGAGTACCGCGACGGTCAGATCCGCCAGTTCGTCGACGCGCAGGGCCGAGCCCTCCTGTCGATCTACAGGAGCCGACCCGTCCGGGAGCCCCGTGAGGCGGCCGACATCGTGATGAGGCCACCGACGGCCTTCGGTCTGTGGACCGACATGGCCGTCCCCTACGGGGACACGGGCGCCGGGCGGGCGCTCGCCGAGTCCATCGCCGCCGCCGTCGGCGGGACCATCGCCGACCGAGTCTGAGGGAGACGACCATGACGCAGTGGAAGATCGACCCCAGCGGGGTCCAGAGCATCCTCACGACGGTGAACACCGACGCGACCGAGCTGGGCACAGCCCTCTCCGAGGACAAGTTCCAGGCTGTCCTCGACGGGCTGACCTGGGGCGGGATGATCACGCAGGACGTCCCGACGGCCGTGAACGCGCTGTTCGCCGACCAGACCGCGAACCTCACGAACATCAACAACCGGATCAACGCCGGCACCGTGGGTGTGGCCAACGCGGTCATCGCCTACAACAACGGGCAGGAAGACATGTCCGCCACCTACCAGGCCGAGCTGCTCAGCTCCGCCGTAGACGGTGACTTCTCGTACTTCGTCGAGCACGGACACCAGGGCTGAGGACCACACCATGACGACGACACCCACGATGTGCGTGAACGACGGCGGGTTGATCAACCCCGACGCGTTCCCGGCACGCGCCAGCGACCTCGACACCGGGGCCATCACCGGCTCGGCGACGAGCATCCGTGCGATGGCCACGACCGTCCACGACGAGACCAGCTCGATCGACACGACGTGGGCCGGGCTCAGCGGCAGCTACGAGGCCCCCGAGCAGGAGCAGGTCTACGCCCTCATGACTCCGGCGGTCACCTCCGCCACCGAGCTCAAGACGGCCTTCGACGCGGCTGCTGGTCACCTCGACACCTACGCCGGGGTCCTCGACGGGATCAAGAGCCGTCTGTCGACCTTCGAGACGACCGCAGCGGACTTCCGCGCCGAGGTCATCAACGGTGTCGAGACGATCGCGGCCGAGAGCAACGAGGCGAACGTCGAGGACTACGCCGAGTGGGCCTTCCAGTGGGTGCCCGGGGTCGAGCAGCGCACTGTCACGGTGCCCTGGTACGAGGACAGCGCGACCGTCGAGCGCAACCAGAAGCTGCTCGAGGAGTACGCAGGGCTGCTGGAGGAGATCTCCACGGCGGCCACGCAGTGCGCCAACGACATCAACGCCCTGGTGCAGAACTCGTGCGTCGCACCCGTCGAGGCGATCCCCGCCGAGGCCTTCAACAACCCCGAGATGCCGATGCCGTGGGGCGAGTCCCGGGACGAGGACCGCAACTGCCCCGAGTCTGTCGGCCACGGCGCCGCGAACTTCGGCATCGGCATCGCCGAGGGTGCCGGGATGCTCGTGCTCGGGTACAACCCCGAGAACGGCGAGTTCTTCCAGGGCGAGGCCTGGGGCCAGGCCTGGGGCGGGCTCGGCAACCTCGCCGGCTCCCTCGTGCTCGCCACGACCCCAGCCGCCACGATCGCCAACATCATGGCCGCGACGGGCAACGGCAACGCGTTCACAGACTTCATGTACGACCGTCAGAAGGTGGTCGCCGGGACCGTCGGCTCGATGATCGGCTTCGACATCGAGAACCCCGACGACCCGTGGCACAAGTGGAAGGAAGACGGTGTCGCGACGGGCACCGAGTCGATCCTCAACGTCGGTACCTTCTTCATCCCCGGTGCCGGGCAGGTCGGCGCGGGCCTCAAGGTCGGCAGCGCGAGCGCGAAGGTGGCGAAGA
This sequence comes from Sanguibacter inulinus, assembly GCF_013415325.1. Lineage (GTDB taxonomy): Bacteria > Actinomycetota > Actinomycetes > Actinomycetales > Cellulomonadaceae > Sanguibacter > Sanguibacter inulinus. The sequence goes on from NZ_JACBYE010000019.1 coordinate 30,207, forward strand.
TCGCGGCCGTCGGCGCCGACTTCCTCATCCCCGGAGGCTCGTGGGTCGTCAAGGGCGGCGTGCGCGTCGCGACAGGTCTGAGCGACCTCCTCAAGGTCGCCGACAACGGCGTCCCCGGCCTCGGCGCGACCACCCAGGTCGGTGTCAACGGCGTCAAGCTCTCGCCGACAGCCCTCATCAACGCGATCGACGACGTGCCGGTGTCCCAGGCGACCCCGCCGCCGAGCTCGTCGATCGTCCCGAGCGGCGGCGGCCCCGGCACGACGGCACCGCCGTCGGTCCTGCCCGACGTGAGCGGCCCTGCCAGCCGGCCTGGCCCGAGCATCGACGACGTCGCCCCCGGTGGGCGCGGCCCCGAGCCGACGACGCCTGCCGACCCGGCACCTGCGGCTCCTGGGGCGCAGGACGGCACGCAGCCGCCGAGCGGTGGACGGCCGGAGCCGACGCCGGCCCCCGAGACGACTCCCGCACCCGAGGCTGGACCTCGTCCGGAGCCTGCTCCGGAGGCCGGGCTGACGCCCGAGCCTGCTCCTGCCCCGGAGGCTGGCCCGTCGCCCGCACCGGTCCCCGAGACCGGACCTGCGCCCGAGGGGACGCCGGCTCCCGAGGCCGGCCCCGCGCCCGAGGGGACGCCGGCTCCCGAGGCTGGGCCGTCGCCCGCCCCGGCTCCCGAGCCTGGAGCTGCGCCGGAGCCCGGCGTCGACCCGAACCCGGTGCCCGAGGCCGGTCCCGAGGCTGGTCCTGTCCCCGAGACGACCGAGCCTGGCGGTGCACCTGTGCAGCCCGCACCTGAGGCGGGGACACCTGCTCCCGATGCTGGTCCGTCGCCCGAGACCCCGCGTCCCGAGCCCACCCCCGGCGGTCAGCCCTACGACCCCGAGGCCCCGGTCCGCGACACGTCCGACCAGAGCCAGGCACCCGGTCGCCCCACCCAGGCCGACGTGGACGAGGCGCTGCGCAACGCGCCCGTCGACGAGCACGGTCGACCCGTCGACCACCGCGACGGAGAGCCGCTCCGTGGGGACAACGCCAACGGCTCGCGTGGCTGGCACATGAAGTGGGACCCGGACGGTCAGCAGTGGATCGCCGAGAACCCCGGCAACCCCACCACGCCCTCCGGCGTGCCGGAGTCCGCGCTCGGCCCTCAGGCCGGAGACACGGGCCTCGGGACCGTGGAGTCGCCGCGGGTCTACCACTACGACCACCCGGCCGCGCAGTTCGCAGACGCCCCGCAGCCCGACGCCCTCGACCTCACCGAGATCACACCCGGCGAGAAGTACACGGTCGGGACTGTCGAGCACATGCACTCCAGGTGGTCGGAGTACCTGGCCTCGCACACCGACGACGCGATGTCGTGGGACAGCTGGCGCGACATGTACGTCCGGAACATCGGGCACCTGCCGCGAGGCACGGCCTTCGAGCAGGCGTACTTCGACGTGAGAGACCTCGACGCCACCGAGTGGAGCCGGAACACCACGATCGACACCGCGTTCGAAGGCTCCGGCATCGACATCGACATCGACCGGAACTACGACGGGCTGAACCCGAGCGAGACTCTTGCGCTGGAGATGAAGTCGGGCAGCACGATCGACCCGGCCCAGCTCGCGAAGGACAAGAAGCTCGTCGCCGAGTACGGATGGGACGTCCACTACGTCTTCGGCAGCCAGCCGTCTCCGTCGACGATCCAGCAGCTCGCCGACGCCGGGGTGACCTACGAGGTCTTCCACAGCGTGCCTGTGGCAAGACCATAGACTGCACGCCAGACCCACGACCAGCAGCGATGACACGGAGGACCCAGTGACGACCGAGCAGGACGAGCTGTTCCAGGCGTGGCTCGAGGAGATGCACCCCCGGCTCGCCCGGTTCGAGGACCTGACCATGCCGGCCGGGTGGCCCGGGGGGTACAGCCGCGAGTCGCTCGTCGCCCTCGAGCAGCACATCCTCGACAGGTGGCCCGACAAGAAGTCGTTCCTCGACGAGAACGACACGGACTTCATCGAGGGCGCGACGCGGTACATCGGGGAGACGTACCTGCGCCTCGCGGGCGGGGGATGGTCGATCAACCACGACCCGGAGTTCATCTACACAGGGCGACCGGTCGTGCGGTTCGACACGGAGAGCCCCATGCCGGTCTCACCCGTGCACCTCATGACGACAATCCTCGCCCGGCGCACCGGGAACGTGCTGTCCCGGATCTGGGACGGTCAGACTGCCGCTGTCGAGCGGCGACGCGAGGCCGAGGGTCCGGGCTGGCAGCCGCGCCGCGACCCCGTCCCCGGCGTCGTCGCTGCTCAGGGCCCGTCGTCGTCCGAGCTCGACGCCTGGATCCAGCGCGTCCCGCAGCTGGTGGACTCCCTCAGGTCGCGAGCAGGCGCGCGTGCCGCCCGGCTCGACCTCACCCTGGCCTCGCTCGAGCCGCTGGGAGAGCTCGCGCTCGAGGACGTCGACGGAGGACGCCTGAGCCGCGAGACCTACGGGGACGTCAAGGCCTCGTACGTGGCGTACCTCGGAGCCGTGGCCCTGCGGGCGGCCGGAGGAGCCTGGGTCCTCGTGCCCGGGGAGCGCGACGACTCCAACCCCTTCGTCGGGCGTCCGTACGTCGAGCGCTTCGACGAGTCGGGCGACCGTCGCACCGCAGCCCTCGAGCCTGCTGTCGACAAGGTCGCGGTGTCCCGCGACGCCAGCGTGCTCAGCCGGATCGTCGGAGGGTACGCGGGCTGAGGAAAAGCTCCTCTTCTTCCTCCTCTTCTTCCTCCTCTCTGCCGCGATCTTCTCCCGCGCGGGCACTTCTCCCCATCGTGATGACGCGCGTCCTTTTCTAGGGTGACCTTGGCTGCCCACGTGAGGTGGCTCTGGAATTCGCAGGGGGAGAGAACCATGAAGTTCGCGATGGAAGCCGATGCACTCCAGGTGCTCGGGCAGAAGACGGCGACCGAGTCTGACGACTTGGGTCAGCTGGTGCGGAACCTGAAGGAGGCTGCGGAGCCTCTGGAGTCCACGTTCAACGGTGTGGCCAAGGCGTCGTTCATCAGCTTCAAGGAGCGCACGGACGACATCTCCTCGATCCTCAACAACGCGTTGGTGGGGATCACGGAGTCGATCGGTGGTCAGAACCTGGCGTTCACGACTGCTGCTGACGAGGGTGCTGACCAGCACCGTTCTGCTGAGGGCTCCGCTGACTTCCAGGGTGCCGACACGTCCAAGTTCGCCCCCCGGGCCTAGAGGAGGATCGTCATGTCCAGCAACCAGATGGATCGGAACGACTACGACATCAGCTCGTCGCAGGCGGCTCAGTCGAACTTCGAGCGTGCTGCGGGTGCGCTCGAGGCGGCGCTGGCTCGTCGTGACATGGATGTCAAGAACGCGATGGCTGTGTACTCCGCCGACGGCGTGAGCGACAGGTATGCCGCGATGGAGGCCCAGTGGAACCAGGCCGGTACCGAGGTCAAGGGCATCATCTCCGCGATCCGCACGTCTCTGTCGGAGAACGACGAGATCGCCCGCCGCGGGCTGCAGCAGGCCGCCTCCTACATCCCGGACTGACCTTCCTGGGCATTGGACGAGAAGTGACAGGTCTCGGCGGCGCGCTGGTGTGCGTGGACGCCGAGAACTGCGCGCTGCGCGACGCGGCGTAGACGGAACTAGCGGGGGGGGGGGCAGCTTGATGAGCACATGGAAGATCCAGAACGACACGGTGGCGACAGTCCCTCCGGGACGTGGGTGGTGACGTCGACAGGCTCGGCGCCGCGGTCACCGAAGACTCGTTGCAGGTCGTGATGGGAGGTGTGGCGTGGGGCGGCGAGCTCACGCAGCCCGTGTCGACGGCGGTGGGCGACATCTTGATCGAGCAGCAGAAGAAGCTCCAAGAGATCGTGAGTCGTGGCACGGCCGCGATCGTCGGGGTGTCGAACGCCGTGATCGCCTACAGCAACGGGCAAGAAGAGATGGCGGCCACGTTCCAGACCGAGCTCTTCTCCTCGGCCGAGTCTGGCGACCTCAGCTATTTCGCGCTCAACGGCTACCAGGGCTGAGGGCGAACCGATGAGCTGGACGCCGCCGCAGTGCATCGCCGACGAGGGCCTCGTCAACCCCGATCTCTTCGACATCCGTGCCGCGGACATCGACACCTCGACGATCTACGGGTCGGCGACCGCACTCCGGAGCATGGCCACGACCGTGCACGACGAGACGGCGGCGATGAGCTCGACGTGGTCCGGGCTGCCGGAGGGGTACGAGGCCCCCGAGCAGGAGCGGGTCTACGCCCTGATGAGCCCGGCGGAGCAGGCAGCTGAGGACTTCAAGACCACGCTCGACGCGATGGCACGCCACCTTGAGACCTACGCCAGTGCCCTCGAGGGGATCAAGCCGAGACTTGCGGCCTTCGAGGCGCGGGCGGCGACCTTCAGGGCTGAGGTGATCAACGGTGTGACGGTCCCCGTGCTCGAGGGTAAGGGTCCGGGCCTGGGCGACTACGCGATGGCGGGACTGCGGTGGGCTAGCCGTCTCGACCAGGACACGACTGTGGTGCCGTGGGTCGAGGACGGCGCGACGGTGGATCGCAACGACGCCTTCATGGAGGAGTTCCAGGCGTTCCGGGTGGAGGTCTCCACCGCGGCCGCACAGTGCGCGAACGACGTCAACGCATTGCAGGAGTTCACGCCTCTTGCGCCGCTCTCGCCCGGACCGCCGGCGCAGGTCGTGCCGGTCGGGCCAGGGGTCGACCCGGCAGTGTCGTCGCCTTGGGGGCAGGCACGGTCTGAGGAGCGGAACTGCCACGAGACCGTCGGCCACACGACGTCTTCCTGGGGTTCTGACGTGCTTGCGGACGGTGCCATGCTCGTCCTGGGTCGCAACCGCGAGACGGGAGGCTACTTCGAGGGGGAGGTCTACAGCCAGAGCTGGACGGGCATGGGGAGTCTGCTGTTCGCGACGTCTCTCTCGATGAACGTCAGCAACCGCGAGGCTGCGGCGCGGGCTGCGTCGGGGGAGAGCGACGACCCGGCTGACGCGTTCATGAACGAGCAGCTGAACCTCGCGAAGAGCGGGTGGGGCTCGATCATCGGCTACGACGGCAGCAGGCCGGACGACGTGTGGCACCGGTGGACGGACGACGGGCTTGCTACGGGTGTCGAGACGCTCCTCAATATCGGGACCTTCTTCATCCCCACGGGTGCAGCGATCAAGGCGACCGGCACCGGGGGCAAGGCGGCCCGCGTGGTCGCGGGTGCGGCCGATTTCGCTGTTCCGGGCGGCTCGTGGGTGGTCAAGACGGGTGTCAACGCGGTGACGACCGGGCCGCGTGCGCTGCACCTGGGGACCGGGGTGACGATGCCGAGGACGGCCGGGCTGATCGCTGCCGTGGACGGGTCTGTCCGGGTGGATGTCCCGATCCCCGGAGAGTCGGTCGTGCGGCGCGGGTCCGAGACGTGGCTCGCCGACCGGGCGCAGCCGGGTAAGCCCTTCGATCCGGAGACCAGCCGCCGGGAGACCGTCAACCAGAACCAAGCCCCGGTGCGACCCACGGGTGATGACCCACGGGCGGCGTATGAGCGAGCACCGGTTGACGAGGCCGGGCGTCCTGTCGATCACAGGACCGGTGAGCCTCTGCGCCCTGACGGGCCTAACGGGGAGCGTAGGTGGCACCTGAAGTGGGACCCGGACGGGAACGCGTGGGTCGCAGAGAACCCGGGTCCGGGTAAGACAGCTCCAGGGGACCTTCCTGCTCGGGGAGAGCCGAACAGTTACGGTTACGACGCGAACGGGGACAGGCTGCCGTACGCGAACCATCGACCGGAATACGGGCCCGACCAGGTGCGCGAGGTCTGGAAGGCCGCGCAGGACAAAGACGGTCGGGTGTTCGTCAGAAATCTCGAGGGCAAGCGTGTTGAGGTCCATTGGGACCCTGGAGAACCCGCGACCCTCACGTCTCCGGGGCGACCCGCAGCGTCGCGAACGGGCCTGTGGGACATGGGTCACATCGCGGAGAAGAAGTACAGTGACCTTCGAGACAGATATCTCTCTGGAGAGATATCAAAAAAAGAGTTCATCGCTGAGTATCAAGACCCGAAAAATTATAAGGTCGAGGATCCGGGGGTTAACAGGTCTCATGCGAATGAATCTCAGTAGTTGAGCTGAGGTCTGACTGGTTCGAGCTGGAGGTTGAGGATGGCCAGTGTCTGGTACGACGCAGGAAACAGTAATTTTGAGCAATTCACGGCGGCGTTCCCGGACGAAGGGCCGGTGGATTATGATGTCCTGATCCAGGCGCTGAGCAACGGGGATGTCGAGGCGCGGGTGGCGATCTCTGAATGGTTGCTGGATCGTGGGGCGAAGCCCTCTCGAGTAGGTGTTAGAAACGCCGCGACGGCTGCGCATGTCCTGGTGGATCAGGCGTGGCACGATTTCGAGCTCGAGGCCCCTCTGCTCCGCCGGCTTTTGGACCTCGGCGTTGACGTCAATGCGGTTGCGCCCCGCAGTGGCACCGCCCTGCAGCTGCTCTCCGGAAAGTTCAAATATTCCGACGAGGAACTTTCTCCGTTCTATGACGTGTTCTTCGAGCGGCCAGATCTGGATCTGCTGAAACCAGGATGGAGAGGTTTTTCGACCCTTCAGCTCGCAAGAAACGCCGAGGATTCGCGTGCTCTGCTGGTCACGCGCATGGAGCAGTACCTGACAGACCGCGGCATTGCGGTCCCCGAACGAGAGGTGTGAGTCGTGGCTGTCCCGGAGTTCATCCCGAATTCGGGTGCGTGCTTGGTGTCGAAGAATGTGGTGAGTGGTGCGGGCCGGGTGCGGTGGATGGTGCGCGAGAACTCTCAGGCCCCTGCCGACAACGGGTGGCGGATCTTCTCCCACATCGACACCTCGGACTATCTCGCCGATGCGTCGAACCTGCAGATCATCCCTTTCAACGACGCGTGCGCGATCGAGCCTGCGTTGATCGGGATCTACGACTTCCCTGTGGGGTCGGACCTGCAGCTGGTCGACGAAGGCGCAGGGATCAAGGTCGTAGACACGGCGTCGGGCCGGGAGATCCCGCCGGAGAACTTCTACGTGCCGCCGTCGATGCGGGCCTGAGGGTCGGCTGTCGAGACCGTCTGAGGAGGGCACCCGACACGGGGCCAGTGTGTCTTTGCCCAGGCGGGGCGGGCTGTTCAGGCCTCTGGCATCGTTGATGTCAGGTGGGATGTCAATGGGGTGTACCGACACGGAGGTTTCAGTGACGACCGAGCACGACGCCCTGTTCCGGTCCTGGCTCGAGGACATGCATCCGCGCCTGGCGCGGTTCGTGGACATCATCACGCCTGCTGGGTGGTCTGGCGGCTGTTCACGAGAGTCTCTCGTCGCCCTCGAGCGTCACATGCTCGACAGGTGGCCTGACGTCGCGTCCTTCCAGCAGGAGCAGGACACGGATTTCATCGACGGCGCGACGAGGTATATCGGGGAGACTTACCTCCGACTCGGCGGCGGCGGGTGGTTCGTCGACCACGACCCGAAGTTCGTATTCTCCGGCAGACCGTGCGTGCGCCTCGATACCGTGGACCCGCTACCCATCTCACCGGTGAACCTCATGGGTGCCGTGCTCTCGCGGCGCACGGGCGAGGTGCTCGCCCGTGTGTGGGACGGGCAGACGGAGAATCTCGCCGAGCGTCGGGAGGTCGAGGGCCCAGGTTGGGAGCCGGTGCGTGAGCCTGTGCCAGGCCTCTTCGTCGAGCGCCTGGGGTCTCCCGAGCTCGAGGCCTGGGTGCAGCGTGTCCCCGCTCTCGTCGACGTCGTCCGGTCTCGCGCAGGGTCGGAGCGTGCCCGGTCGCTCGACCTGTTGCCACTATCGCTCGAGGTCCTCGCCCAGGTTGCACTCGAAGACGCCGACGCCGGGCACCTGGCGGAGGGCGTGCAGGGCGACGCGCGGGCTGCCTACGTCGCGTATCTCGGGACGGTCGCGATAGGGGCTGCGGGAGGTTCCTGGGTCCTCCTGCAGAGGCCCGACAACCACGAGAACCCTTTCGTGGGTCGGCCGTTCGTCGAGCGGACCGACTCCGACGGCGACCGCAGGACAGCTCTGCCAGACGGGGCCGTCGACGCACTCCTCACGACGCGGTCCACCGATGTCTTCGCACGGATGCTCTGGGCGTACACGGTCTGACGGTGCGCGGCACCACGGGTTGGTACACCTGAGATGGCTGTCCATCGCGGCATTGCTCGCGAGAGGGGAGCAGCACCTGACCGACCGCGGTATCGCGGTCCCTGAGCGAGAGGCGTGAGTCGTGGTTGATGTTCCGGAGTTCATCCCTGGTTCAGGTGCGTGCCTGGTGTCGAAGAACGTGGCGACCAGGGCGGGTCGGGTGCGGTGGATGGTGCGTGAGGAGTCGTTCGACCCGGCGGACAACGGGTGGCGGATCTTCTCCCACATCGACACAGCGGAGTACCTGGCGGATGCCGCGAACCTGCAGATCCTCCCCTTCAACGACGTGTGCGCGATCGAGCCTGCGTTGATCGGGATCTACGACTTCCCTGTGGGGTCGGACCTGCAGCTGGTCGACGAGGGTGCCGGGATCAAGGTCGTAGACACGGCGTCGGGCCGGGAGGTCCCGCCGGAGAGCTTCTACGTGCCCGATGTCCCGGCCCCGAGGACGAGCTTCGGAGCGCCTCAGGACGCTGAGCGGGAGTCTGAGCAGGCGAACTCCCATGCTGGGCAGGCCGCGCCACCGAGGGATGCCACCGGCGCCCGACCGACCCCGCAGGCTCTCGTCGAGTGGGAGGAGCGCGTCCCGGAGCTCATCGCGGCGCTGTGGGCACGCGCCGGGAAGCATGCCGACCTCCTGGACCTGAGCGTGGAGTCGCTGGCGACCGTGGCCCACCTGGCCGTCGAGGACGCCGACCGGGGGTACATCCGCCCGGTCGACCACGGCACGGCCAAGGCCGCCTACGTGGCCTACGTCGGAGAGGTCGCGCTGCGGGCAGGTGGGGGAGACTGGGTGGTCATGTCGGTCGAGGACAGACCTCTCGACCAGGGCAACCGTCTGGTCGGGCGTCCCTTCGTCGAGCGTCGCGACGAGACGGGCGCGGCGCGCGTGATGCTGCCGGAACGCGCTGTCGACGCGCTCGTGGTGTCCAGGTCCGCCGACGAGCTCGTCGAGATCGTCCGCCGCTACGCCAGCGAGCGGGTGGAGGCGTTGACGCCTGTGGCCGACGCACGCCTGACCGGCGCCGACGAAGCACAGGTGACGCCGGAGCAGGCAGAACAGTTCCAGGAGTGGCTCGAGGCGATGCACCCGAGGCTCGCACGGTTCGAGGACTTCATCACCCCGAGAGAGTGGACCGGCGGGTACACCCGGGAGTCTCTGGCGGGGCTGGAGCAGTACGTCCTCGACATGTGGCCGGACCAGCAGTCCTTCGTGGACGCGGCTGACCTGGACTTCACCGACGGGGCTGTGCGGTACATCGGCGAGACGTATCTCCGGGTGGCCGGCGGAGGGTGGTCCGTCGACCACGACCCGACCTTCATCTACTCCGGCCGGCCCGTGGTGCGGTTCGACCGCGAGAACAGAACTCCCGTCTCGCCCTTCCACCTGCTGTCGACAGTCCTGAACCGCCGCAGCGGGAACGTCCTCACGAGCATCTGGGACGGGCAGGCGCGCCAGGTCGCCGAGCGCCGAGCGACCGAGGCGCCTGGCTGGCGTCCGCGTCGGGACTCCGTCCCGGGGCTGATGACCGAGGTGCCGCCGCCACCTCCCACGGCCGCTCCCTAGACGGAACTGCTGCCGAGCACGGCGCCGCCCGCGGAGACCGGCCGGCCACGCTGGGTGAGCGGTCGCTGCCGACCCCCCGCCCCGACCCCAACCCATGTATCTTGATATCAAGACAAGTTCGCCCAGAGCCACGCCAAGGAGCTGCCCGACGATGAGCAAGATCATCTACACGTACACCGACGAGGCCCCGATGCTGGCCACGCACTCGTTCCTCCCCGTCGTGAGCGCCTTCGCCGGCACCGCCGGTGTCGAGCTCGAGACGCGCGACATCTCGCTCGCAGGCCGCATCATCGCGGCCTTCCCGGAGCGCCTCACCGCAGAGCAGCGGATCGGCGACGCCCTCGCCGAGCTCGGCGCCCTCGCGACGACGCCCGAGGCCAACATCATCAAGCTGCCCAACGTCTCGGCATCGCTGCCGCAGCTCAAGGCGGCCATCGCAGAGCTCCAGGCCCAGGGCTACGACCTGCCCGACCACCCGGACGACCCCCAGACCGACGCCGACAAGGACGTCCGCGCGCGCTACGACAAGATCAAGGGCTCCGCCGTGAACCCTGTGCTCCGCGAGGGCAACTCGGACCGTCGCGCGCCGCTCTCCGTCAAGGAGTACGTGCGCAAGAACCCGCACCGCATGGGCGCCTGGACCCCCGAGTCCAAGACGAACGTCGCGACCATGGGCCACGACGACTTCTTCTCGAACGAGAAGTCTGTCGTCCTGGGCGCCGACGACGTCCTGCGCATCGAGCACGTCGACGCCGCCGGTGACGTCACCGTCCTGCACCCGGGCGTGAAGGTCCTCGCCGGAGAGGTCGTCGACGCGTCCTTCCTCGACGTCGCCGAGCTCCACGCCTTCCTGGCCGACGCGATCGCCCGCGCCAAGGCCGAGGATGTCCTGTTCTCGGTGCACCTCAAGGCGACGATGATGAAGGTCTCCGACCCGATCATCTTCGGCCACGTCGTCCGCGCGTTCTTCCCGGCCGTCTTCGAGCAGTACGGCGCCGACCTCGAGGCCGCTGGCCTCAGCCCGAACAACGGCCTCGGTGGCATCCTCGACGGCCTCGCCGCCCTGCCGAACGGCGACGAGATCCGCGCAGCCTTCGACAAGGGCCTGGCCGACGGCCCGCGCCTCGCCATGGTGAACTCCGACAAGGGCATCACCAACCTGCACGTGCCGAGCGACGTCATCGTCGATGCGTCCATGCCTGCCATGATCCGCACCTCGGGCCACATGTGGGGCCCGGACGGCAGCGAGCAGGACACCATCGCGGTGATCCCCGACTCGAGCTACGCCGGCATCTACCAGGCTGTCATCGACGACTGCCGCGCCAACGGAGCCTACGACCCGACGACCATGGGCACCGTCCCGAACGTCGGGCTCATGGCGCAGAAGGCCGAGGAGTACGGCTCGCACGACAAGACCTTCGAGATCCCCGAGGCCGGTACGGTCCGCGTGGTCAACCAGGCGGGCGAGGCTCTGCTCGAGCACGAGGTGCGTGCCGGTGACATCTGGCGCGCCTGCCAGACCAAGGACGTGGCCATCCGTGACTGGGTCAAGCTGGCCGTCAACCGCGCCCGCGCGACCGGGACGCTGACGATCTTCTGGCTCGACGAGAAGCGCGCCCACGACGCGAACCTCATCAAGAAGGTCGAGGCGTACCTGCCCGAGCACGACACCACCGGGCTCGACATCCGCGTGCTCGCACCCGCCGAGGCCACCACGCTCTCGGTCGAGCGCATCCGCCGCGGTGAGGACACCATCTCGGTGACTGGCAACGTGCTGCGCGACTACAACACGGACCTCTTCCCGATCCTCGAGCTCGGCACGAGCGCCAAGATGCTCTCGATCGTGCCGCTGCTCAACGGTGGTGGGCTCTTCGAGACCGGTGCCGGGGGCTCCGCCCCGAAGCACGTCCAGCAGCTCGTCGAGGAGAACTACCTGCGCTGGGACAGCCTCGGCGAGTTCCTCGCGCTCGCGGCCAGCCTCGAGCACTTCGCCGACGCGAACAGCAACGAGAAGGCCCGCGTCCTCGGTGCGACGCTCGACCGTGCCACCGGCACGTTCCTGCTCGAGAACAAGTCGCCGGGCCGCAAGCTCGGGACGATCGACAACCGTGGCTCGCACTTCTTCCTCGCGCTGTTCTGGGCCGAAGAGCTCGCGCAGCAGACCGACGACGCAGACCTCGCCGCAGCCTTCGGGCCGCTCGCGGCGTCGCTGCGCGCCGACGAGCAGACGATCGTCGACGAGCTCATCGCCGTCCAGGGCTCGCCGGCCGACATCGGCGGGTACTACAAGGTGGACGCTGCCAAGACAGACGCCGTGATGCGTCCGTCGGTCACCTTCACGAAGGCTCTCGCCTCGCTCTGACGCGGCTGATGCACCCGTGACGGGCCCGGGCTGGGCGAGCTCTTGACGAGCTCGCCCAGACCGGGCCCTGTGCGTTCGAGAGCTGTTCGGTCTGGGTGCGGCGGCGGGCGGTCAGCCACGACCCGGCCGTGCTCTGCGGTGACCGGCAGGCGTCGGTGGCGCGTGAGACGCTCGGAGCATGATCTCCGCTCTCCTCCTCTCAGCAGGCCTCGGCGCAGTCCCCGGATTCTTCGAGGCGAACGGCCGGCCCGCGTCGGGCGCGCCCCGCGTCGGCTTCGTCGCCGCGGCGACGAGCATCTACCCCTCGGCCCCGTGGGTCGACGCAGACCGCCAGGCCCTCACGGGCTTCGGGCTCGACCTCGTCGAGGTCGACCTGACGGTCCTCGACTGCGACGCTCTCGCCGCAGCGGTCACGGGCCTCGACGCGATCTACCTGGCAGGTGGCAACACCTTCGTGCTGCTGCACCACCTGCGCCGGTCAGGGCTGGACGAGATCCTCCCGCAGCTGCTCCACGACGGGATGCTGTACCTCGGTGCGAGCGCCGGTGCCGCGGTCGCTGGCTCGGATGTCGAGCCGCTAGGGCTCATGGACGACCCCGCGGAGGCCCCGCAGCTCGACTCCACGCGTGGGCTCGGCCTCGTCGACGCGGTCCTCCTGCCGCACGCCGATGGTCAGCTGCCGCCATACCCGTCGAGTCTCGTCGACAAGATCGTCTCCACCTATGGCCAGCGGTTCCCGATCCAGCGGATCCACGACGACCAGGCGCTGCTCGTCGTCGACGGCGTCGCGACGATCGTCCCGTCGCCGCTCGGCTGATCGGCGCTGGGCTGATCGGTGCTTGGCTGGTCGCCGCTGTGCTGGTGGCCCTCGCCCGTACGACAGCCAGGTGCGGGCTCGGGACGCAGACGACCGAGAAGGCGGGATGCGGGCTCGGCAAGCAGCGCTGTCACCTGCGGTGACCTGAGGGGCGCGGTGTGGTCACGCGCTGCGTCCCCAGCGTCGGCGGGTGTCTCACCGGCACGAGGTGTGGCACCCGCCGAACCCCGGAGGGCTGCCTGACTCTCGTCAGGCTCGACGCTATTCACAGGGGAATGGCACGCTGCGTCTCCGCGGCGTTGATATAGGTATAGCAGTGCCCTGAGGGGCGCGCATCCTGAACGGGGCCTGGGAGTCGTCTCACCCGCACGATCCGCAAGATACCAACAGAAACTGGCTGTGTGACGGTCGTCATCGTCGTTCACCGGGCGAACCTGGGAGAACCCTGGAACACTGGTTCACGGTTCAACCGAACACATTCTTTCTGGAGGTTGTCATGGGCATTCTTGGTTACATCGTCGTCGGTCTCATCTGCGGAGCAATTGCCAAGGCGCTGCTCAAGGACCGCGCTGTCGGCGGCTGGCTCGCCACGCTGATCCTCGGCATCGTCGGCGCCATCGTCGGTGGATGGCTCGGCAGCATCTTCCTCGACGTCGAGCTCGGTGGGTTCTTCGAGATCCGCACCTGGCTCCTCGCGATCCTCGGCTCGGTCGTCGTGCTCTTCATCTACACCTCGATCACGGGCAAGCGCACGCGCCGCTGACATCCAGCACAGCGTCACCCGCACCACCCAGGAGGGCCCCGCCGGACGGTGGGGCCCTCCTGTGCGTCCGGAGAGAACCGGCACCCCGGGCAGTCGCAGCGTCTGCACGCGGACGTGGGCAGGGAGCACAGTGCCGCGTGATTTGATGGATGGATGCAGACAGCAGCCGACTACGTCGCAGACCTCGCCGCCTTCATCGCGGCCAGCCCGTCCTCGTACCACGCCGCCGCCGAGGCGGCCCGCCGCCTGGACGAGGCCGGGTTCGTCCGTCTCGAGGAGACCGACGCCTGGTCCGCAGCCGAGCAGCGTGCCTACGTGGTCCGCGACGGCGCGATCATCGCGTGGGTCGCACCGGAGCAGGCCGGCCCCACGACGCCCTTCCGGATCCTCGGTGCCCACACGGACTCCCCGGGCTTCAAGCTCAAGCCGAAGCCGACCACCGGCTCGCACGGCTGGTTGCAGGCCGGGGTCGAGGTCTACGGCGGCCCCCTGCTCAACTCCTGGCTGGACCGTGAGCTCGAGCTCGCCGGTCGGCTCGTCACCGCGGACGGTCGTGAGGTCCTCGTGCGGACCGGGCCGTTCCTGCGGATCCCGCAGCTCGCGATCCACCTCGACCGCGACGCGAACAACGGTCTGACCCTCGACCGCCAGCGGCACACGCAGCCGGTCTACGGCATCGGCGACAGGTCGCAGGCCGACCTCCTCGGTCACCTCGCAGGCCTGGCCGGCCTGAGCGGCGACGAGGTCGTCGGCTACGACATCCTCACGGCCGACACCGCCGCCCCCGCGCGCTTCGGGCTCGACGAAGCCCTCTTCGCCGCGGGGCGCATGGACAACCTCACGTCGGTCTTCGCAGGTCTGCACGCCCTGCTCGGCGCAGCCCACGAGCCCAGCGCAGACCACGTCAGCGTGCTCGCGGCCTTCGACCACGAAGAGCTCGGCTCGGAGACCCGCTCGGGTGCGTCCGGACCGTTCCTCGACGACATCCTCACCCGCGTCGGAGCGACGCGCGGGGCGACCACGTCGCAGCGGCTCCAGGCCTACGCCGCGTCGTGGTGCCTCTCGGCAGACGCGGGCCACTCGGTCCACCCGAACTTCCCGGAGAAGCACGACCCGGCGAACCAGCCCGTCGCCGGGCGCGGTCCGCTGCTGAAGATCAACGCCAACCAGCGGTACGCGACCGACGCACACGGCGCCGCGCTCTGGGCTCGCAGCTGCGCGGCGGCCGGTGTGCCGTACCAGGAGTTCGTCTCCAACAACACGGTGCCCTGCGGCTCGACCATCGGACCCCTCACGGCCACCAGGCTGGGCATCCGCACGGTCGACGTCGGCGTCCCGCTCTTGTCGATGCACTCGGCCCGCGAGCTCGCGCACGTCGACGACCTGCACGGCCTCGCCGCTGCGGTCGGTGCCTTCTTCGCCGGCTGAGACCCGGGCCGGGGGAGCGACCCGGACACACGGCGGACGACTGACGTCAGCCGCACACACGACCCTGCCGGAGGGCAGGACCACGAGGAGCCGCACGGTGAGCACGATCGTCTCGATCCAGAGCCAGGTGGTGGCCGGCCACGTCGGCAACGCCGCAGCCGTGCCGCAGATGCAGGACGCCGGCTTCACGGTCCTCGCGGTGCCGACGGTCCTGTTCTCCAACCACCCGGGCCACGGGCGCTTCCGTGGTCGGGTCACCGACCCGACCCTCGTCGCGGACCTGCTGCTCGGCCTCGAGGAGCACGGGGTGCTCGACGACACCGTGTGCGTGGTGGGCGGATATCTCGGCTCTCGCGAGACCGGTGAGGCCGTCGCGGCCTTCGTCGACAGGGCGCTCGTCGCCGGCCCTGGGATCGTCTACGTCTGCGACCCCGTCATGGGGGACACCGGGTCCGGGGTCTTCGTCGCTCCGGGGGTGGTCGACGTCCTGCGCGACGAGCTGGCCCGCCGGGCGCACGTCCTCACCCCGAACCAGTTCGAGCTCGGGCTGCTCGTCTCCGGGCCGGCTGTCGCGGCACCGGGGGAGGGGACCGTCGACGACCTCGCCGCCGCCGCCCGGACCCTGATCGGGCCGGCGCAGCACGGCGTGGTGGTCACGGGGTGCTACCTCGTCGACACCGAGCCCGGCGTCATCGAGACCGTGGTGGTCGAGCGCGAGAGCGTGACTCGGGTGCCCTCGATCAAGGAGTCCGACGCCCCCAACGGCACAGGTGACCTCTTCAACGGTGCGCTGACCGCCGCGCTCGCCTCGGGTGCGACGCTGCTCGACGCTGCGCGCGAGGCCGCAGACGCCGTCTCGCGCGCGCTGCGCTGGACGGCCGAGCAGGGATCGCGGCACCTGCTGCTGCCGCCGACCGGGTGGGAGCCTGCCGCGCGCTGAGACCGGACCCTGTGGACGACAGGTCGTCGAGACCTCACCCGTCCTAGGCTGTCGTGCATGGCTCTCGTGACGTGCGACTTCTTCTCCGACGTGCTCGGTCTGAGCACCACCATGACGGTGGTGCTGCCGCAGCGCACCCACTCCCAGATCGGGATGGAGGGCACCGAGCGCGCAGGCGCGACGCCGACCCTCTACCTGCTGCACGGACTGAGCGACGACGCGACCACCTGGGCCCGCCGCACGTCGATCGAGCGGTACGCGACAGAGCTGGGCATCGCCGTGGTCATGCCGCAGGTTGCCAAGAGCTTCTACTCTGACGAGGTCTACGGCGACCCGTACTGGACCTTCCTCACCGAAGAGCTGCCCGGCCTCGCGCGGTCCTTCTTCCACCTCTCCGACCGCCGCGAGGACACCTTCGTCGCCGGCCTGTCGATGGGCGGCTACGGCGCGTTCCAGTGGGCGCTGCGCAAGCCGGAGCAGATCGCCGCAGCCGCCAGCCTGTCTGGCGCCCTCGACGTCGCGTCCCTCCACGAGGCCGTCCTCGAGCGGGGCGAGGGCTTCGAGGTGCTCCGCAAGGTCTACGGCGACACCTCCGTGCGGGGCACCGACTCCGACCTGCTGCACCTGCTGAGCACCGTCGACCCCGCGACCCTGCCCGCGCTCTACCAGATGTGCGGGACCGAGGACTTCCTGCTCCAGTCGAACCTCGACTTCCGCGACACCGCCGCGAGGCACGGCGTCCCGGTCACCGTCGACCTGCGCCCTGGCGACCACAGCTGGGGCCTGTGGGACACGACCGTCCAGGACGTCCTCGCGTGGTTGCCGCTGCGCTAGATAGTCGCACTGGGCGTACAATAGTGTCACCTACGACACGGAGGTGAGACATGCAGACCCAGCGTCCGATGTCGACCGTCACGCCCACGCTCGACGGCGATGTGCTCGTGGCTCTCGCCTCAGCGCCCGACGTCACCTTCACCACCGGGCAGATCGAGCGACTCCTGAGGCTCGGCGAGAGCTCCAAGGGATCGCTGACCGGGATCCGCAAGGTGCTCAACAGGCTGACCACCGAAGGAGTCGTCGAGCGTCAGCAGGTCGGCGGCACCATGGCGTACACGTTCAACTCTGAGCACCTCGCTGCATCGCCGATCCGCGAGCTCGCCAGACTGCGGGCGACCCTTCTCGAGCGCCTCGAGGAGACCACGACGGCGTGGGCTGTCCCACCCGTCTTCGGTGCGCTCTTCGGATCCGCGGCGCGAGGCCGCATGGGCACCGAGAGTGATATCGACCTTCTCCTCGTGCGCCCTGTCGAGGCAGACGAGGAGATGTGGGACCAGCAGGTCCTGTCGTTGACCGCTCAGGTGCGACGCTGGACCGGCAACGATGCAGACGTGCTGGTCCTGGACGAGAGCGAGGTCGTCGCGAACCCGGTCGACCCGGTGCTCGTAGAGGTCGCAGTCTCGGGGCTGCCCTTCGCAGGGCGGGCGACCTGGCTTCGTGGGCTGCAGGCCCGGCACGGGCGACGATGACGCCGCGCGAGACCGAGGCATCGCGAACGGAGATCGACGGTCGTTCGTCGAAGGCCGAGCAGTTCCAGCTGGCAGCGCAGATGGTCCGAGACCTCGACGAAGGCGACGGTGCGCTCGACGACGCAGTCGTGACCTTGTGCGTGCACGCTGGTATCGCGGCGGCAGACGTGCTCCTCGTGCGGACGACCGGGCGGTACTCCAAGGGCGCGAGCCACGCCGACGCTGCTGTCGCGCTCGCCAAGGTCGCGAGAGAACCGTCGAGAGCGCTGTCGACCCTGCTCCGGATGAAGACCAGAGCCGGCTACTCGGCGCAGCCCGTGCAACGCGCCCAGGTGGTCGCGGCCGAGCGGGCCATGGACCTGCTGATCAGGGCCATGCGCGCATGACCTCGACTGTCTCCCATCGGCCCTGACCTGGCTGCCCACAGATCACCCGCGAGGTGGTCATCGTCACATCTCCGGTCCCGTACAGTCGTCGCCATGGATCGCAGCCTCCCCCTCGACGCGCACCGCGGTGCCGCTGACGACGTGTCCCGTGACGCCGCCGAGGCGTACGGTGCCCAGGACTACCCGACGGCCGAGCGCGGCTGGACGCTCGCCCGCGACTACTTCGTCGCGAACGGCCACTCCCTCGAGGCGGCTGCCGCCGCCGTGGGCCTCGGAGACGTCTTCTGGGACACCGGACGAGGCGCCGAGGCGAGCGTCGCGTACGCCGAGGCGCTCGCGGTCTACAGGGCTGCCGGGCTGACCCGCCAGGTCGCCGGGTGCCTCATGAACCTCGGGCTCGCCCACGGTGCAGCCGAGCGCCTGGCCGAGGCTGAGACCGCCTACGTCGAGGCCCGCGAGACCTACTCGACCCTCGGTCTCGAGCGTGAGACCGCCAGCGCGAACCTCAGCCTCGGCGGGATCCTCGCGGCTGCGGGACGGTTCGACGACGCAGCCACCGCGTACACCGCGGCCCTCGCGTTCTACGAGAAGCACCAGCTCCGCTCACGCGTCGCCGACTGCGCGGCCGGGCTGGCGCTCGTGCTCCGCGAGACCGGTCACCTGGCCGAGGCCGACACGAGCTACACCGCCGCCCTGGACATCTACACCGAGCTGGACCTGGCGCGTCAGCGGGCTGACGCACTCGCGGGCCGCGGAGCGACCCGGCACGCCGCCGAGCGCCTCGACGACGCCGAGGCCGACTACACGGCAGCCCGCGCCACCTACAACGACCTCGGGCTCCACCGCCCGGCTGGCGCGTGCCTCGTCGCCCTCGCTGAGATCTACACGGCCGCAGGGCGTACCGACCAGGCCGACGCCGCCTACGAGCTGGCCCGGGGCGAGTACTCCGGCAGCACCGGGCCGCGGTGACCTGGTGATCCGCGAGCACGTCGCACGGGTCTACTGGTCGCTGAGCCGCTGGACGCTCAAGACCGAGCCGATCGACCGGGACGGGGCGGGCATCCTCGTCGGCGCACCGCACACGTCCAACTGGGACTTCATCCACATGCTGGCCATC
Organism: Sanguibacter inulinus; assembly: GCF_013415325.1. Classification (GTDB taxonomy): domain Bacteria; phylum Actinomycetota; class Actinomycetes; order Actinomycetales; family Cellulomonadaceae; genus Sanguibacter; species Sanguibacter inulinus. The sequence continues at coordinate 49,295 of NZ_JACBYE010000019.1, forward strand.
ACGGCCCGCGCGGGTGTGCCTGTGCGCTACCTCGGCAAGCACACGCTGTTCAAGCCGCCCTTCGGATGGCTGATGCGCGCCCTCGGCGGGATCCCCGTGGACCGCCGCGCTCCGGCAGGGCTCGTCGACGAGCTCGTCTCTCGTGTCGCCGCAGGGGAGAAGTTCTACCTCGTCGTGACGCCCGAGGGCACACGCAGCAAGGGCGAGTACTGGAAGTCAGGCTTCCTGCGGATCGCCCGCGAGGCAGGGCTGCCCGTCACGCTGGGCTACGTCGACCGGACGACCATGACCGCCGGCCTCGGGCCGACCTTCACCCCGAGCGGCGACGTCCGCGCAGACATGGAGCTCGTCCGGGCCTTCTACGCCGACAAGGCCGGTCACACGCCCTCGCGCCGGACAGAGCCGCGACTGCGCGAAGAAGACCAGCCCACCCAGGACTGAGCGCCTCAGCCCGCGATCGCGTCGCGGTGGTCCTCGGCGACGAGGCGCCTGAGCGACGCGAGCAGGTCGTCTGCGGTGAGCAGACCGACGGTCTCGCTGCCGTCGGTGACGAGCACGCCGCCGGTCTCGGAGACGGCGAGCTCGGCGAAGGCCTCGTCGAGGGACGTGCCGAGCGGGATCGACGCGAGCGTCGCCCCGGGGTGCACGTGCTCGAGCGGGCGCAGGTCGTCGCGCGAGACGTGCCCGAGGCCGAGCATGCGCATCGACCGACCGGCACCGATGAAGTTCTCGACGAAGTCGTTGGCGGGCTGGGACAGCAGGCGCAGGGGCGTGTCGATCTGCTCGATCACGCCGCCCTTGCTGAAGACCGCCACGCGGTCGCCGAGCTGGACGGCCTCGTCGATGTCGTGGGTGACGAGCATGACCGTCGTCCCGAGCTCGGACTGGATGCGGCGGAACTCGCTCTGCAGACGTCGGCGGCCCTCGGGGTCGACGGCACCGAAGGGCTCGTCCATGAGCAGGACGGGTGGGTCGACCGCGAGGGCGCGGGCCACACCCACGCGCTGGCGCTCGCCGCCGGAGAGCTCGTGCGGGAAGCGCTTGGAGTAGGTCTCGGGCGCGAGCCCGACGAGGGCGAGCAGCTCCTCGACACGCGCCTTCGTGCGCTTGCGGTCCCAGCCGACGAGACCCGGGACCGTGGCGACGTTCTGCGCGACGGTGCGGTGCGGGAACAGCCCGACGTGCTGGATCACGTAGCCGACACGGCGACGGAGCGCGACGGCGTCGGTGCTCATGATGTCCTCGCCGTCGAGGGTGATCCGGCCACCCGTCGGCTCGACGAGGCGGTTGACCATGCGCAGGGTCGTCGACTTGCCGCAGCCCGACGGACCCACGAGGACCAGCAGCTCGCCCTTGCGGACCTCGAGGTCGAGGTCGGTGACCGCGACGGTCTGGTTGCGGAACTCCTTGCGGACGTCCTCGAATCGGATGAGGACGTCGCCTGGCGCGACGCTCGACGCGCCGCCGCTCTTCGGGTCGGTGCCGTGGTGGGACGTCCGCGCGCTGCTCATGGCCACGACGCTACCGGGAAGTCCCGACAGCGGCGCGGGCTGGAGCGCTGGGGCGACAGAGGTCACCCTCGTTGCCCGCGCCGGTGTCGGCGCCACCCGGTACCGTCGGGCAGATGACTCCCGAGCAGCCGGCAAACCCGTGGCTGTCCTGGCAGTACGTGCAGGACAACTCGGACGAGATCCTCCGGTATCTCGGTGAGCACGTCACGCTCACGCTCCAGGCGATCGCCATCGCTCTCGTCGTCGCGATCCCGCTCGCCGCGCTCGCGCACGCGTGGCCCCGCCTCGCCGGGCCGCTCGTCGCGACGACAGGCGTGCTCTACACGATCCCCTCCCTCGCTCTCTTCGCCGTCGTCTACCCCTTCATCCGGGACCGCCGGACGACTGTGCTGCTGGGGCTGGTCCTCTACGCGCTGCTGCTGCTCGTGCGCAACACCCTCGTCGGTCTGCGCGGCGTCGACCCTGCGGTGACCGATGCGGCCCGCGGCGTGGGCTACGGGCGGTGGCGCATGCTCTTCACGGTCGAGCTCCCCAACGCGCTCCCCGCGGTGATCACCGGTCTGCGTCTGGCGTCGGTGAGCACGGTCGCCCTCGTGACCGTCGGTGTCGTCATCGGCTACGGCGGGCTCGGGCAGCTCATGTTCCGCGGCTTCACGAGCGGCTACCACGCGCAGATCATGACGGCGACACTGCTCTGTCTCGCCCTCGGCCTGACGATCGACCTCGTGCTCTACCTGGTCGGCCGGCTCGTCACACCCTGGTCACGAGCGGCGGTGAGCGCACGATGAACGAGATCGAGGCCGCGATCGCGTGGCTCAACGACCCCCTCAACTGGTCGGGGAAGGGCGGCATCCTCGCCCTGACCGGCGAGCACCTCGTCATGACGCTGCAGGCCGTCCTCCTCGCCTCGGTCGTCGCGCTGCCCCTCGGTGTCGTCCTCGGGCACAGCCGCCGCGCGGCGAGGCTCGGCACGTCGACGGTGGTCCTCACCAACGTCACGCGCGCCCTGCCGACCTTCGCGCTGCTGACCATCTTCGCGTCGACAGGTGTCGGCTTCGGCAACACCCCGACCGTCTACGCGGCGGCGATCTTCGCGCTGCCGGTGATCCTCGCGAACACCTACGAGGGGGTGCGCAGCGTCGACGCCGACATCCGCGACGCGGCCACGGGCATCGGCATGTCCGGCCCGCGGGTGCTGCTGCACGTCGAGCTCCCGCTCGCCCTGCCGCTCATCACCTCAGGGCTGCGGACAGCCGTCGTGCAGGTGATCGCGACCATCCCGCTGGCCGCCCTGGTGGGTGGCGGAGGCCTCGGCATCATCATCACGCAGGGCTTCGGCACCCAGCGCTACGGCCAGGTGCTGGCCGGCGGCGTGATCGTCGCGCTGCTCTGCCTGGTGGTCGAGGGGCTGCTCGCCCTCGGGCAGCGACTCCTCACCCCCGCACCGGTCCGAGCCCTGCAAGGGTCCTGACCGGCCCACAGACCGTTATCAGAGCGATACCGAATCCGCGCCCCGCCCGGTTGCCCTGCACCTGGCGTCGCGGTCCACTAGACCTTCGACCTCTCTACCCTGGAGACACCATGCGCGCTCGTCGCACGACCATGACCACGACCGCGGCAGCGCTGGGGCTCGTCCTCGTCCTCGCTGCCTGCGGTGACCCTGGCTCCTCGAGCGGCTCGGGCACCTCGTCGGCCTCGACGCCGACAGCCGCCTCGAACCTCGAGGTCTGCGACCCCGTCCCCGGCGACACCTTCGTCGGGCTCGAGGACGACAAGACCCTCCAGAACCCCGACAACATCATCCCGGCCGTCAACGCGGCCGCAGCCGGTGAGAACGCCGACATCGTCGCGACCCTCGACACGGTCTCGGCCGTCCTGGACACCCCGGCGCTCGTCGACCTCAACAAGGCCGTCGACGTCGACCGTCAGACCTCCCAGCAGGCCGCTGCGGACTTCATCGCGGCCAACGACCTCGGCTCGCCCGAGTCTGTCGGTGACGGCGCAGAGGTGATCGTCGGTGCACCGAACTTCTCCGAGGGCCAGACCCTCGCGAACCTCTACGTCGAGGTGCTCAAGGCCGCGGGCTACGACGCCAAGACGCAGGACGTCGGCAACCGTGAGCTCTACCTGACGGACCTCGAGTCCGGTGCGATCACCGTGATCCCCGAGTACGTGAGCACCCTGACCGAGTTCCTCAACGCCAAGGTCAACGGCGAGAACCCCGAGCCCGTCGCCACGACGGACCTCGACGCGACCGTCGAGGGTCTGACGACCCTCGGTGAAGAGGTCGGGCTGGTCTTCGGCATGCCGGCCGACGCCCAGGACCAGAACGCCTTCGCGGTGACCGCGGCCTTCGCCGAGGAGTACGGCATCACGACGCTGACCGACCTCGCGACCACCTGCGGCGACGTCGTCCTCGGCGGACCGCCGGAGTGCCCCGAGCGTGCGTTCTGCCAGCTCGGTCTCGAGGAGACCTACGGCCTCGAGGTCGGCGAGTTCGTCTCGCTCGACGCCGGTGGCAACCTCACCAAGGACGCCCTTCGCCAGGGCAACATCACTGTCGGCCTGATCCTGTCGAGCGACCCGTCGCTCGCGACCAGCTGACGGCTCGAGTCACCACCGAGGGCCCGGCCCGCACGTCCCGAGAGGGACGGCGGACCGGGCCTTCGTGCGTCCTGGCGGGTCAGGCGAAGCCGTAGGCCGCCTTGACGGTGCCGAGGGTGGGGTAGGGCTCGCCGTCGTAGCGCAGGTGCATGCGGCCGTCGTGCTGGTACACGGCCAGGACCGTGATGCTCGGGTCGCACGCGATGGTCGTGCCGCCGTAGAGGTTGACGGTCACCGACGACGTGCTCGGCAGGTAGAACAGCACCCGTCGCAGGCCGCGCGAGTGCCGCAGACCGAGCACGAAGCCGGGCATGCGGTCGTAGGAGACCAGCGGGCGCCGACCGGCGTCGAGCGGAGCGGTCTCGACGCTGCCCTGTCGCATGTCGTCGAGCTCCCACAGCACGTCCATCCCGGTCACGTCGCCGCCGACGACCACCTGGAGGGAGCCGATCGCGCTCTGGAACCTGCTGAGCGCGAGCATCGGCTGACGAGGCTCCAGGCGCCCTGTCCCGGAGACCCGGGGGATCGAGCGGGCCGGCGGCTCGGGCTCGTGGCTCGCCGCAGCCGGGGTGCCGATGCTCAGCCGGACGGCCGACGGCGCGGCGACCGCCGCCGAGGCGTCAGGGCGCCGCGGCGGGCGCCGACGGACGAAGGAGTCGAGCGGGGTGCCGCTCACAGGTCGAAGCCGAAGTTGTGCGCGACGTCGGCCACACCGCCCGCGAAGCCCTGGCCGATCGCCCGGAACTTCCACTCGTTCTGGCGGCGGTAGAGCTCACCGGCGACCACAGCGCTCGTCGCGCCGAGGTCTGCGGCCTCGACCGGGTAGCGGATCACCTCGGACCCGGCCCTGTCGAGGATCCGCACCACGCAGCCGCGGACGCTGTCGAAGGTGCCCGGCTGACGCAGGTCAGGGTTGACGTAGAGGATCAGCGCGATGCTCATGACGTTCGAGGGCACGCGCTGCAGGTCGACCTCGATCTGCTCGACGTCGCCGCCGGGCAGCGACCCGTCAGGCTCGTACGAGACGGCCTCGTCCGGGCTGAGCATCTGGTTGAAGAACACGACGTGCTGCGACGACACGGCGAGGCCGTCCTGGCCGCAGGCGATCGCGCAGGGCACGACCTCGGTCGCCGGTCCGTTGCTCTGCACGACGTCCCACGAGAACCCGACCGTGATGGTGGTCGCGGTCGGGATGTTGTGGGTGACGGAGGCGTTGGCGCCCTTGACGAGCGTGATGGCAGGCATGTGTGTGAGTCACCCAAACTTCTCGCGGAGGAACCGGCCGTTGATCTCGAGCTGCGCGTTGTCGTGCGCGTAGACCGCGGTGACCATCGAGTGCACCCGGCCGTCGAGGAGACGCAGCTGGCTGAGCAGCAGCTCTTCCCGCGTGGCGCGCTCGGCCCGCGACGCCAAGAACGCGTTCACGGTCGAGGGGATGTAGTCCTTGATCATGAACTCGATGGCGATCTGCTCGTCGAGGGTCGGCGGTGCAACGAGCGTGTGGTCGAGCAGCTCGTTGAGGTTGTCGAGCATCGAGAACAGCACGATCGACGCGGGGACCGGGAGCGCTGCGCCGCTCTGCTTCGCGGCGGCGAACAGCCCGCGCAGGTGCCCCTCCATGGTGTCGTGGAAGGGCACCTGCGGCTCCGGCTCGGCGGCCGGCGCCGGGGTGTCCGGGACGGGCTGCGACCGTCGTCCGAACAACCAGCTCATCGGTTCGTCCTCGTCGGTGCGTGCGTGGTGCCGACCCGCTGTGCGGCAGGCGGCGGGGTCAGGAGCGGATCGGTCAGGACGTGATCTCGGGGCGGCTCTGCGCCCGCTCGAGGTACGGCTGAGCCCGCTCGATCTGGCCCTCGAGGGACGTGATCGTCACGGCCATGCTCGACGCGGCCTCGGCACGGAAGGTGTCGATCGCGTCCATGGTCGCGAAGACGTCCTGGAAGGCCTTCTCGAGCTTGTCGATCTCGATGGTCGAGGCCGCGGCCTGGCGGTGGATGTCCGCCGAGGTCGTCTTGAGCATCTCGGCGTTCGAGGCGATGAGGTCGCTCGTCGTCCGGTTGAGCGCGGTGATCTGGTCGAGCACGAGACGCTGGTTGGTGAGCGCCTGGGCGACGATCACGGCTGTGCGTAGCGCGGAGAGCGTCGTGGTGCGGGCGCGGTCGACACCCTTGATGAGCTCGACGTTGTTGGCACGCACCATGTCCATCGCGAGGTAGCCCTGCGCCGAGACTGCGAGCTGGGTGAGGATGTCCTCGCGGCGCTGGCGGACGGCGAACAGCACATCAGAGCGCATGGCCTTCGCGGTGTCGGGGGCGGAGACCTCGACCTCGGCGATCTTCTTCTCGACCGCTGCGTCGAGGCCGCCGAGGAGCACGGCGTACTCGGAGAGCGTGCCCATGGTCGTCCAGAGGTTGACCTTCTCCTGCTCGATCGACGCGTTGTCCTTGCGGAGCTCGTCCTGGCCGGACTCCAGCGCGCGGGTGATCGAGTCGAGCTGCACCTGGGCCGACTTGTAGCGGTCGAAGTACCGGGCGATCTTCGAGCCGCCGGGGATGAAGCCGAGGATCTTGCGGGCACCGGTGAGGTCGGCGCGGTTGGGCGTGAGGTCTTCGACCTGGAAGCGGAGGTCGGTGAGCGTCTTGGCGACCCGGGCCTGGGCGTCGCCGGCGTCTCCGCTGCCCTTCGCCGCGGCGAGGGCCGACGCGGGGCGCTCGAGCATGCGGTTGGACGCGTTGGCTGCGCCCTGGATCTCGTCACGGCCCAGGGTCGTGATCTCGGTGATCTTGGCCTGGAGCTCGGGGCTGTTGGGCGTGAGGGTCGCGAGCTCGGCCGCGTAGGCGTCGGCGGTCGCGGTGAGCTCAGCCTTCTTGGCGTCCGGCACGGGCACCATGCCGCCGACCTGCTCCGGCTGGACCGCGGCGACGGGCGCCGGCGGCTGGAGCACCAGCGATGCTCCGGGAGGGGTCAGGGGGGTGCTCTCGCTCATGGGGACTCCGCTTCGTGGGCTCACTGGCTGAAGGCTGATCGACTCACGACTCTACCGCTTGACGCCGCGCCCCGACGGGGATCCGCATGGGTCCGTCTGCCCACGTCGGAGTGCGGGTGACCGACGGTCGGTGGCAGCTCAGCGAGGAGCAGGTGACAGGAATCCTGAGACGAACGGAGAGCCGCTCTCGAAGAAGTCGCGGACGCGTGCGGCTCGCTGGTCAGCTGGGTCGATCGCGAGGAGAAACCTCTTGATGGCGATCACCGCGGCGTAGGGACCTTGGGAGTCGAAGGCAGGCTCGTGACGTCTCGTCTTGCGCTGGACAGGAGTCTGCACGTCGAGGCGGCGGTGCCAGAGCTGCCCGTGGTGCGCGCAGGTGTTCCGCAGGACCGCGAGACTGTGGACGGTCGACGTGAAACCGCCCCAAGGAACGGAGTACGACGCTGCGACGGCTCGAGCAGCGCGGTCATCTACCAGGTACTCCAGGATCTTGGACATGGAACCGAAGGAGAAGACCTCGAGAGCGACCCAGACCGGGACGGCCGAGTAGTCGTCAGCCACGGCGTAGCGCGCGACCGTCGGACGGCGTGCCCGGCTCAGCTCCCCCTCGAGCTTGTCGAGGAAGGACGAGAGGTGAGGTGTGACCGCCAGGTAGCTCGCTGGGTCCAGGTAGAACGCCTGGTTCCCGTGCTGGTGGGCCAGGTGATAAGCGAACCGGGCACGGAGCGACCGCTCGATCACGCAGAGCGCATCCAGCAGCAGGGCGGACAGCTGCTCATCGTGATCGTGGGCGGCCACGACCGTCTCGAAGGTGGTTCCAGGCTCGAAGGTCTGGCCTGTGGCCGATCGTGGCGAGACCTGAAACTGCCTCGCGTACCCCGAGAGCCTGTAGTAGCTGGAGTTGAAGAGCGTCCGTGTCGCCATCTCTCGGTCGACGACCTCGAGCCCACGGCCCGTCATGAGATCGACCTGCTGGTCCAGGGACAGCGCTGGTTTCATCTCAGACAGATTACACAAAAGGCCCCACCTATTTGAGGAAGCTTTCGCTCTAGCCTTGGTGGGGCGCTGTTGGTGTGAGTCTACAGCGACGGGCGCGGCCGCTCAACGCTCTCGGCCTGCGGACTGGTCACAGACCGGCGGCCTCCAGCAGGCGGAGCCAGACCTCGGAGACCGTCGGGTAGGACGGGACGGCGTGCCACAGACGGTCGAGCGGGACCTCGCCGACGACCGCGATGGTCGCGGCGTGCAGCAGCTCGGCGACCTCGGGCCCGACGAAGGTCGCCCCGACGATCACACCACGGTCCCGGTCGACCACGATCTGCGCCTTCCCTGTGAAGCCGTCGGCCGCGACGGCTGCCCCGGCGACCGACCCGAGATCGTAGGAGAACACGTCGACCAGGTACCCGGCGTCCTTCGCGGCCTGCTCGGTGAGCCCGACGCTCGCGACCTCCGGGCGCGCGAACACGACCTGCGGTACGGCCTGGTGGTCGGCCGTCGCGCGGAAACGGCTCCAGTCGGGGGCGTCGAGCTCGCCCTCGGCGGAGCCGCCGAAGCGCGCGGCCACGACGTCACCGGCGACCCGGGCGTCGTACTTGCCCTGGTGGGTGGTCGCGACGCGACCGGTGACGTCGCCGACGGCGAAGAGCCAACCGCCGTCGACACCCTCGACCAGCATCGCGTCGTCGACGGTCAGCGGGTCGCCCGCCGTGAGGCCGACAGCCTCCAGCCCGATGTCGGCCGTCGCAGGCTTCCGGCCCGTGGCGACGAGCAGCTTCTCGGCCACGACGGTCTCGGTCGAGCCCCCCGACGACGTCACGAGGTGGGTGCCGTCGTCGTGGACCTCGACCGAGGTGACGTCGGTGCTCAGCCGCACGTCGACGCCGAGGTCGCGCAGGGAGTCGGCGACGGCGTCCCCGGCGAAGGGCTCGTTCGCGGCGAGCAGCCGCTCGCCGCGGACCACGAGCGTGACCTTCGTGCCGAGGTCGGCGAAGGCCGTCGCCATCTCGACGCCGACCACACCGCCACCCATGATCGCGAGCGAGGCGGGGACGTCCTTGACCGAGGTGGCCTCGCGGCTGCCCCACGGGTTCGACTCGGCGAGGCCGTCGACGGGCGGGACGACGGGGACGCTGCCTGTCGCGAGGATCACCGCGTGCCGGGCCGTGAGTGTCGTGACGGAGCCGTCCTCGGTCGTCACGTCGAGGGTCTTGGGGCCGGTCAGACGGGCGCGGCCGCGCACGAGCGCGATCCCGGCGCCGTCGAGCCACTCCACCTGGCTCGAGTCGTCCCAGCCCGAGGTGAAGGAGTCGCGCCGGGCCAGCACCTTGGCGGGGTCGAGGGTCCCGGTGATCATCTCGGCGGCACCGGGGACAGCACGGGCGGCCTCGAGCACGGCTCCGGGGCGCAGCAGCGCCTTGGACGGCATGCAGGCCCAGTAGGAGCACTCCCCGCCGACGAGCTCGGCCTCGACCACGGCGACGCTCAGGCCCGTGCGCCCGGCGCGGTCGGCGGCGTTCTCGCCCACGGCACCGGCCCCGACGACGATCACGTCGAAGGTGGTCTCGGTGGTCTGGCCGTGCTGGTGCTCGGTGCTGGCGCTCATGCGGGTGCTCCTCGTGTCGGTGGGCTCTGCCCATCGTCGCCCCTCGGGGCGAGCAGCGCAGCCCGGAGGAGGCTGCCCGACCCGCTCGCCTCAGCCATGCTCGCCTCAGCCGCGCTCGCCTCAGCCGCGGCCGGCGAGCCCGGCGCGGAAGGCGAGGACCACCATCTGCGTGCGGTCGCGCACGTCGAGCTTGGACATGGCGTGCCCGAGGTGCGTCTTGACGGTGTGCGGCGAGATGTGGAGCTCCCGGGCGATCTGCAGGTTGTCCAGGCCAGCGGCGGCGTGCTCGACGATCGTGCGCTCGCGGGGGGTGAGGCTCGCGACGCGTCGCTCGACGTCCGGGTCGACGGGCTGCGGGGCGGGGACCCGGGCGACGTGCTGGACGACGGCCCGGGCGGCGGTCTGCGAGAGCGACACCCCGCCCGACGCGACGCGGCGCATCGCCTCGACGAGCTCCGAGGGCTCGGCCACCTTGCTGAGGAACCCGTCGGCCCCGGCCTGGACCGCGCCGAGGACGTCGGGGTCGTCGTCGAAGGTCGTCAGGACCAGCACCCGCGTCCCGGCGAGATCGGGCCGGGCGCGGATCGCCCGGACCGCGGCGGTCCCGTCGAGGACGGGCATGCGCAGGTCCATGAGGACGACGTCCGGGCGCAGGGCCACGCACATCTGCACGCCGGCCTCGCCGTCGGCGGCCTCCCCGACCACCTCGAGGTCGTCGACGGTCTGCAGGATCCCGCGGATCCCGGCCCGGATCATCGCCTGGTCGTCGACCACCAGCACCGTGGCGCGTCGGTGGGTGCCTGCTGCTGGCCCGGTCATGCGGTCTGCCTCGTGCTCTCGGTCGGGAGGTCGACGACGACCTCGAAGCTGTGCGGGGTGTCCTCGACACGCAGGCGCCCCCCGGCGGCTGACACACGCTCCTGCATCCCCACGAGGCCGAAGCCCGTGCTGGCCGAGCGGGGGTCTGCCGCACCGGGCCAGGCGTGGCCCCGCCCGTTCGTCACGCGCACGGACAGCATCGTCTCGTCCTGTCTGACGCTCACGTCGACCGAGCCGTCTCCGTACCGGACCGCGTTGGTGAGGGCCTCCTGCAGCACCCTGTAGACGGTCACGTCGACGGCCTGCGGGAGGTCCCCAAGACCGACCTGCTCCGCGTAGGAGACCCGGACGCCAGAGGCGCGGACCGACCTCACGAGGTCGGGGACCGCGGCCATGCCGGGCACCGTCGTGTCGGCACCTGTGCCGCCTTCCTCGCGCAGGACGGTGAGGACCTGCTGCATCTCGCCCACGACGGTCCGCGCGGCGGTCCGGATCGCACCGAGCGAGGCCGCCGCGTCGTCGGGGGAGGATCGCAGGTTCCGCTCGGCCGCACCGGCGTGGATCGCGATCACCGCGACTGTGTGCGCGACGGCGTCGTGCAGGTCGCGGGCGATCCGCAGGCGTTCTTGGGTCAGCCGCCGGCCGACCTCGCGCTCGCGGTCCCGCGCCTCGGCGCGCCGTGCTGTCTCGAGGGCAGCGACGTGGTCGCGCTGCGCCCGGACGGCCAGCCCGGCGCCGAGCACGGCGGCGGTCCAGGTGAGGAGCGCGAAGGTCAGCAGGTCGATGACCGAGTTCGACTGGGCGAGGACGCTCTGCCCGACGAGCGTGACGGCGAGCGCACCGGCCGCCCCCGCCGCGACCCGTCGGTCGCTGCGCAGCGCGACGCTGAAGAGGCAGGTCTGGGCCATCACCCACAGAGCCAGCGTCGCCCAGGTCGCCTCGGGCCAGCCGAAGCCGCCGACGGCGCTCGCGGCCGTGACGAGCACGAGGGCGAGGGCCGGCTGGCGGCGCCGGAGCACGAGTCCGACAGCCGCGACCCCGAGGGCGGCGAGCGCCCCGGGCGGGACGGGCTCGGCGCGCCCGACGGCGGACACCACGGCGATGACGCTCACGACGTCGAGGACGCCCTCCCAGAACCGGGTCGGGCGGATCTGGGGCAGGGCTGCTCCGCGGGGCGTCGATCTCGGCACGGGCACTACCCTCCCACCTCCTGCCACGACGGGCTGTCGGGCCGGGCTCGGCGAGCCCCCGTGGTGCCAGACGGGTCACCAGGCTCCTCGAGGGAGCGCCCCTCGGTGTCGAGGTCGGGCAGCACCCGTCCGAGCCAGCGCGGCAGCCACCACGCGGACTCGCCGAGCAGCGCGAGGACTGCCGGGACGACGATCATCCGGACGAGGAAGGCGTCGGCCAGCACCCCGACCGTGAGGGCGAGGGCGATCGAGCCGACGAGCGGGTCCAGCCCGAGGGCGAAGCCGCCGAAGACGGCGGTCATGATGGTCGCCGCCGCGGCCACGACCCCGGCGCTGCGCCGGAACCCGTCGACGACGGCGTCGGCTGGTGCCATGCCCTTGCGGTGCGCCTCGTGCATGCGGGACACGAGGAACACCTGGTAGTCCATCGCGAGGCCGAAGAGGATCCCCACCACGAGGATCGGCAGGAGCGACGGCACGGGGTCGCCCTGCGGTGCCTGGATCACCGCGTCGAACCAGCCCCACTGGAACACCGCGACCATCACGCCGAGACCTGCGCCGAAGGACAGCAAGAACCCGGCCGTGGCGACCACGGGGACCAAGACCGACCTGAAGAGCAGCACGAGCAGCACGAGGGAGAGGCCGACGATCACGAGGAGATAGGTCACCAGGGCCGTCGAGAGGAGCGCGTCGATGTCGAGGCCGAAGGCCGTCGTCCCGGTGACCGACAGCTGCACGCCGTCGACGCCTGTGGCGCGGATCGCGGCGACGAGGTCCTCGGTCGCGGGGTCGAGGGGACCCGTCGCGGGGACCACAGTGACGATCGCCGCGCTCCCGTCGGGGGCGGTCTGCGCGTCGGCGACCGAGGCGGCTCCGTCGAGCCCCGCGAGCATCGTCTCGACCTGGGGGAGCGCCGTCGCGAGGTCGGCGCCGTCGGGCTCGACGAGCACCACGAGCGGGCTCTGCGCACCCGGCCCGAAGGCCTCGGCGACGAGGTCGTAGGCGGCCCGCTCGGTCGAGGCCGGGTCGCTGCCACCGGGTGTCTTGAGGGCTGTCTGGAGGGAGAGCACAGGCACGGCGAGCACGACGAGCAGGACGACGGTCGGGACGAGCGCGAGGAGAGGACGCCTCACGACACCGTGACCCCACCGCTCGAGGAGCCCGCGCCGCGCGGGACTGCTGGTCGTGGTCGCGCCGGGCAGAGGTGCGTTCCGCTCGGACCGCGGGAGGACCCGGCGGCCCGCCCACGACATGAGGCCGGGCAGCAGCGTGAGCGCCACGAGCACGGCGACCAGGACGGCGAAGGCCGCGGCGAGGCCCATCTCGGTGACCGTCGGGATGCCGACCACGGACAGCCCGACGAGCGCGATGACCACGGTCGACCCTGCGAAGACGACCGAGGTGCCGGCGGTCCCCACGGCGTGGCTCACGGCGTCGTCGACGGCCCGGCCCTCGCGCAGCTCGGACCTGAACCTGGCCAGGACGAAGAGCCCGTAGTCGATGCCGACGGCGAGCCCGAGCATGATCGCGAGGATGGGGGTGATCGACCCGATCGGCGCCGCCGCGGAGAAGGCGAAGACGCCGAGCGTCCCGACGAGCACACCGAGCAGCGCGACGAGCATGTTGGCCCCCGCGGCGACGAGCGAGCCGTAGGTGAGCAGCAGGACGAGGAAGGCGATCGCCGCGCCGACGGCCTCGGTCGGCCCGACCAGCTCGACGGGCTCGACGAAGACCGACCCGCCGACCTCGGCCGTCAGACCCGCAGACCTGGCCGAGGCGGCCAGCGCCTCGACGGCGTGCTGGGCCTCTTCGGCCTCCGCGTCCGACAGCCCTGAGAAGGCGATCGGCACGATCGCCGTCGTGAGGTCGGGGGAGACCGCCGGGGCGGAGGGGTCGAGGGGGTCGCCGACAGTCGCGACTGACGGCAGCGCGCGGGCCTGTGCGACGAGGGACTCGACGGCAGCCGCAGCGTCGCCTGTCGAGATGTCGTCCGCGACGAGGACGAGCTGGAGCTCCGAGGTGTCGTCGGCCCCGGGGGCCGTGAACCGCTCGTCGACGATGTCGAGAGCCCGCCCTGACTCGGTCTCGGGCAGCCCCTCCTCGTCGGTCAGCTGCGCACTGGTCGCAGCGACGGCTCCGAGGCCGACGAGGACGACCAGCCAGACGACCAGGAGCAGACGACGGTGCCGGGCGCTGAACGCTCCCAGCCTGAAGAGCAGGCGAGCCATGAGGGTCCTCTCAGACGACAGGCCCGAGCTCTGGTCGAGGCGGGCTCCCTCCAGCCTGTCTGCGAGGTGGCGACGGGGCGTCGCCCGTCTGGGGGCTCTCTTCTCACCTGTCTGGGGGAGACAGGACGGGCATCTCGCCCAGAGAGGGCTGTGTCGACAGCGGTCGCGCTCGCGGCAGTGCCCGTCGTCATGCCTTCAGCCGAGCTTCAGCCCGGACCCGGCACACTGTGGACCGGAGGTGTGGCCCAGATGCGGATCTTGGTGGTGGACGACGAGGCTCGGCTGCTCGACGGCGTGCGGCGCGGGCTCGAGGCCGAGGGCTTCGCGGTCGACGCGGCGGCGAACGGTGTCGACGGGCTGTGGATGGCCCAGGAGCACAGCTACGACGCGATCGTCCTCGACATCATGATGCCCGGCATGAACGGGTACACGGTGTGCGAGAGGCTGCGGGCCGAGGGGGACTGGACCCCGATCCTCATGCTCACCGCCAAGGACGGTGAGTGGGACGAGGTCGAGGCCCTCGACACCGGCGCCGACGACTTCCTCAGCAAGCCCTTCTCCTACGCTGTGCTCGTCGCGCGGCTGCGGTCCCTCGTCCGGCGCGGCGTCCGTGAGCGGCCCGTCGTGCTCGAGGCCGGCGACCTGCGGCTCGACCCGGCGACCAAGCGCGTCCAGCGCGGCGGCACCGAGATCGAGCTCACCTCGCGCGAGCTCGCCGTCCTGGACTACCTCATGCGGAACGTGGGCGACGTCGTCTCGAAGCGCCAGGTGCTCGAGAACGTGTGGGACGTGGACTTCGAGGGCGACCCCAACATCGTCGAGGTCTACGTGCGACACCTGCGCAACAAGGTCGACAGGCCCTTCGGCCGTGCGTCGATCGAGACGCTGCGCGGCTCCGGGTACAGGCTCAGCCGTGGGTGAGCAGATGGTGGGGCGCAGCCGACGACGCCCGTGGCGCGCGGTGCGCGCCCGCGCAGCGCTCGGGGCGGCGCTCGTCGTCGGTCTGTTCCTCGTCGTCGGGTCCTTCGTCTTCGTCGCGCTGCTCTCGGTCTCCCTGCACGGCGGCGTCGCGCAGAGCGCGTCCTCCGAGGCCGAGGTCGCCGCGGCGCGCGTCGAGCAGTCGGGGACGGCCCGCCTGCCCGAGTCTGACGACCAGCTCCTCGTGCTCGTCGACGCGGACGGGCAGGTGCTCGAGAGCAGCGACGACGAGATCGAGCTGCCCTCGCCGGTCCCGTCGGGCGACACCGTCGACGCGACGGTCGACGACGAGCACGTGCTCTTCGCCGCCGAGGACGTCGAGGTGGACGGTCACGAGCTCAGGGTCCTCGCCGGGAGGTCCCTCGACGACGTGGACGACGCCGTGAGCACAGTCGCGGCGCTGCTCGCCGTCGCCGTCGTGGTCCTCGTCGTGCTGGTCGCGGTCACCACCCGGGTGGTCGTCGGCAGGGCCCTGGCACCCGTCGAGCAGATCCGCCGCGAGGTCGCCGGGCTCGAGGCCGGCGAGCTGCACAGGCGGGTCGAGGTGTCCCCGGCGGGCGACGAGGTGAGCCGGCTCGCCGAGACGATGAACGAGATGCTCGCCCGCCTCGACCGCGCCCAGGCGGCCCAGCGCAGGTTCGTCTCCGACGCCTCCCACGAGCTGCGCTCACCGCTCGCCTCGATGCGCCAGTACGCCGAGGTGGCCGTCGCGCACCCGGACCGCGTCGAGGTGACCGAGCTCGCCGGGACCGTCCTCGCCGAGGGGGCGCGCGTCCAGGACCTCGTCGACTCCCTGCTGCTGCTCGCCAGGCTCGACGAGCGCTCGCGGCACGGCGCAGGCAGGGCGGTCGACCTCGACGACCTGCTGCTCGCAGAGGCCTCCAGGGTCCGGGCGCTCGGCGTGGTCCGGGTCGACGCCTCGGGGATCAGCGCCGCCCAGGTGCAGGGGGACGAGACGATCCTCGCGCGGGTGGTGCGCAACCTCGTGGACAACGCCGTCAGGCACGCCCGGTCGACCTTGACGATCTCCTCGTCGGAGGCGCACGGCCGGGTCCGGCTGGTGGTCGAGGACGACGGTGCGGGCATCGCGCCGCAGGACCGCGGACGGGTCTTCGAGAGGTTCGTGAGGCTCGACGAGGCACGTGCCCGCGACGACGGCGGCTCAGGGCTCGGGCTCGCGATCGTCGCCGACGCCGTCAGGCTGCACGGCGGGAGCGTCGAGGTCGAGACCGGCACGGCGGGCGGGGCGCGCTTCGTGGTGACGCTGCCTGGCGTCGCGCCTCCCGCCTAGCATGTGGCCATGGGCCTCCACCTCGACGCGACCGCCGCGCTCCTGACCGCGGGATGGGTCCGTGACGAACCGCTGCGGTCGGGTGCCGCCGTGGTCCCACCTCCGCTGGTCGGGGCGGACGACCAGCTCCTCACGTGGGTGGGCTCGTTCTCCGTGCTCGCCAGCCCGGACGACACCGTGTGGTTCCTCTCGGCGCAGGACTACGCCGGTGGGGTCGGCATCAGCGACGAGGCCTTCCCGTGGGACGCCTTCAGGCACGAGAGTCTCGAGGCAGCGTCCGGACCAGCCGAGCGCGCTGCCGTCGACGCGTTCTGGGCCAGTCATCTCCCGATCCTGCTGTCGGTGCGCGACGGGCACGAGTACCTGGCGATCGCCCCGGACGGTCAGGTGGTCCGTGGGGGAGAGCCCGAGCTCGAGGAGGTCACGGTCGTCGCGCCCGACCTCCAGACTCTGCTCCGGGACGTGGCGGCAGGTGTCAGTACCGCGGACCCGTTGACCGACGCGCTGCTCGGGACCGTGGGTAGTGCGCGGCCTGGCCGCGAGCCGTAGGTCGTCACTCGTCCGACCTGCTGCAGCTCGCTTCAGGCTGGCTTCAGCACCCCCTCGGCAGACTGCGGGCATGGACACGAACCGCACCCCCGAGAACCCCGAGACCCCCCAGAACCCCGGTCAGGACGACCGGACGGCCGCTGTCGAGACGACGCCACCAGCGCCGACCACGCTGCCGTCTGCCTCGGCCGCTCCCCAGCCGCACGCCGCGGAGCCGCCCGCGACGCCGGCACCGGCGGGTCCGGCCGCGACAGCTCCACCCGTGGCGAAGACCGCCGCGTGGCGCCGCAAGCCCGTGTGGGTCGCGGCGGCCGTGGTCGCCCTCGTGGCCGGCGGCGCCGGGGTGGCCTACGCGGTCGACGAGCTGGGCGACGACGACGACAGCTCGTGGAGCGCCTCCGACGAGCGTCAGGCGGACGACCTCGACAGGGACGACCGCGACGATGAGCACAGTGACGACTACCGCAGCGACGACGACCGCGACTCCCGCGGCTCTGACCACCGCAGCGACGACCGCGACGACCGCGACGACGACGGACAGTCCCCGGCCGCGCCCGGCGACGGCTCTCGCGACGACGACCAGCGCGAGCGCCGTGACGCCGACGACGTCCCCCTGACAGACGCCGAGGTCGCCTCGGCTACCGACGCCGCGCTCGCGGAGGCGGGCGGCGGCACCGTGACCGACGTCGACCGCTCCGACGACGCCGACCACGCCTTCGAGGTGGACGTGCTCCTCGCGGACGGAGATGAGCTCGAGGTCGAGCTCGCCGACGACTTCACGGTGGTCTGGACCGAGCTCGACCCGGCAGACCGCGGCTGAGCACCGTGGTGCCCAGCCGCGTCAGCCCTGTCAGCCCTGTCAGCCCTGGTCGGGCCTGACGCCGAGCAGCTTGAAGGTCGCGCCCGTCGGGTCGGCGAGCGTCGCGAGCCGCCCGTAGGGGGTGTCCTCGGCCTCGTCCACGACGCTCCCGCCGTGCTCGACCGCCAGCGCGACGGTCGCGTCGACGTCGTCGCTCCCGAAGTACACGGCCCACGAGGCGGGGACACCCTCGGGCAAGAATCTCGAGCCGTCCATCATCCCTGACTCCTCGTGGCCGTCGACGACGTTCATGCTGTAGCGGAAGTCGTCGGTGTCGCCCTGGACCGCGACCTCCCAGCCGAAGACCGTCGTGTAGAAGCCGAGGGCCGTGGCGTAGTCGCGGGTGATGAGCTCGTGCCAGGCGGGGGCGCCGTGCTCGCGTGCGAGCTGGAACCCGCTGTTGTCCCCGGGCTGCCACGTCGAGAACATGGTCCCGGTGCTGTCGAGGAACACCGCCATGGTGCCCTGCACGTCGACGGTCATCGGCTCGACGATCACGCGTCCGCCGTTGTCCTCGACCGCCGCGACGGTCGCCCCGGTGTCGGAGACCGCGAAGAACGTGCCCCACCCATCGGGGAACCCGGACCCCGCGGGGTTCTGCATCATCCCGGCGATCCGCGCCCCGTCCTTCGAGAACGTCACGTAGCCGCCGTACTCGGGCGGTCCGACGAAGGCCTCCCAGCCGAAGAGGGTGCCGTAGAAGTCGATCGCCTTCGCGGTGTCGGCGCTGGACAGGTCGATCCAGATCGGTGCGCCGAGCGGCGCGCGGTCCCGTGCAGGCATGGTGTGCTCCTCGCTGAGGCCTCCCGAGGACGGCCGCCCCCGGGACCACCCGTGGGCCGAGCGGTGCGGGCGGTGTGCTCCCAGGCTAGGAGCGCCGGGGCGGGGCGTCTTCTCCGAACTTGCTCAGCACGTCAGGAGCCTGTCCGGCGGACGGCGGAGAGGCGGGCAGCAGAGAGGGCGACGGCAGAGAGGGCGACGGTCACCCGGTGCGGGTGACCGTCGCCCTCGTG
>NZ_JACBYE010000001.1 GCF_013415325.1 Sanguibacter inulinus
CCCCCGCTGAAGCGCCCCCGGCACCGGCCCTCCCCGTGATCTCGGGCGGCCAGGTCGTCACGAACCCCGGCGACGAGGACTACAACGAGAACGCCGGCCTCGCGATCGACGACGACGTCACGACGGCCTGGTACTCCCTCGAGTACAAGACCTCGAACTTCGGAGGCTTCGACAGGCTCCTCGCCTACGCGATCACCCTCGAGCAGCCCGCGACGGTCTCGACGGTCTACCTGTCGACGCAGAACACCGGCGGCAACGTCGAGATCCGCGCGACCGACGCCGCGAACCCGCGGGGCGGCGAGGTCCTCGCCTCAGGGCCGCTCAACGGCGAGACCACCATGACGCTGTCCGCCCCTGTCGAGACGCAGAACCTCGTGATCCTCTTCACGGACCTGCCGACGGCGACGTCGGACGGCAAGTTCCGCGCCCACATCTACGACATCAGCCTCTCCTGAGGCCCCGCGGAGCCATCTCCAGGGCCCTCGGGTCCGAACCACTCCTGCACCACCGCACGGGAACAAGCCCGTGCAGACCGGTGTTCTCGTCCTAGCAACCGCGACACCGCCGGGCACGAGCAGCACAGCCCCACGCCCGTCGCACAGACACACCGACCGAAGGACACGACCAGTGACCGCACAGACCACCCCCACGCACGAGCTCATCATCGTCGGGTCCGGTCCGGCCGGGTACACCGCTGCCGTCTACGCGGCGCGCGCAGGGCTGGCCCCGCTGGTCCTCGCCGGGTCGGTAACCGCCGGTGGCGCCCTGATGAACACGACCGAGGTCGAGAACTTCCCAGGCTTCGTCGACGGCATCATGGGCCCCGAGCTCATGGAGAACATGCAGAAGCAGGCCGAGCGCTTCGGCGCTCAGATCGAGTGGGACGACGCCGTGTCGCTCGAGCTCGACGGTCCCGTCAAGGTGGTCACGACAGGTGGCGGCGAGGTCTTCTCGGCCCGCGCGGTCATCCTCGCGACAGGCTCCGCCTACCGCCAGCTCGGCCTCGAGGACGAGACACGCCTCTCCGGGCGCGGTGTCTCGTGGTGCGCGACCTGCGACGGGTTCTTCTTCCGCGACCAGGAGATCGTGGTCGTCGGCGGCGGCGACTCCGCAGTCGAAGAGGCCACCTTCCTCACCCGTTTTGCCTCGAAGGTCACGATGGTGCACCGTCGCGACACGCTCCGCGCCTCGAAGATCATGGCCGAGCGCGCCGCCGCAGACCCCAAGATCGAGTTCGCCTGGAACTCAGAGGTCGTCGCGATCCACGGCGCCGACAAGGTCGAGGGCGTGCGCCTGCGCGACACCCTCACCGGTGAAGAGCGCGACGTCGCGGCCGGCGGGCTCTTCGTCGCGATCGGCCACGACCCGCGCACCGAGCTCGTCAAGGGCCAGGTCACGCTCGACGACGAGGGGTACATCGAGGTGCAGGGTCGCTCGACACGCACCAACCTCGAGGGTGTCTTCGCCTGCGGCGACGCCGTCGACCACACCTACCGTCAGGCGATCACCGCTGCAGGCTCTGGCTGTGCCGCGGCTCTCGACGCCCAGCACTACCTCGCAGACCTCGTCGGTGCGCAGGACTCCCCGACCGAGCTCGTCGAGGCCGTCGAGGCACTGGAGGCGAAGTGAGCACCGCGACCCCGGTCCACGCGACCGACGAGACCTTCAAGAGCGTCGTCCTCGAGTCCGACGTCCCCGTCCTGGTGGACTTCTGGGCCGAGTGGTGCGGGCCGTGCCGCCTGGTGGCGCCCGTCCTCGAGGAGATCGCCGCCGACTACGCGGGACGTCTGACCATCGCGAAGGTCGACACCGAGGAGAACCCGCAGGTGACCGCCGCCTACGGCGTCGTGTCGATCCCGCTGCTGAACATCTACCACCAGGGCGAGCTCGTCAGGTCCATCGTCGGTGCGCGCCCGAAGAAGGCGCTCGTCGAGGAGATCGAGGCGGTCCTCGCCGAGATCGGCTGACCGAGGCACGACCCGGTTGCCGGTGCGGTCCACAGACCTGACCGAGCAGCACGCAGGAGGGGTCCCTGGCACTCGCCAGGGACCCCTCCTGCGTACGGTGGCACACCGTCTGCGGCACGCGGCTCACCGTCTGCGGCGCATGGCACCCCGCCTGCATGTCGCGGCGACCCGTCTGCGGCACGCGGCGACCCGCCGACAGCGGCACCGTCCGTCTGGTGTTCCTTCACGAGATCCTCTGAGTCATCGTGGGAGACTGACGAGGTGACGCCTCCGACTCCCTCGACACCAGGCACCCGGCTCGACCCGTGGTTCGGTGCGTACGCGATGCGTGCGCACAACATGCGGGCCTCCGAGGTGCGAGCCCTCTTCGCCGTGGTGAACCGTCCCGAGGTCGTCTCGCTGGCCGGTGGCATGCCCTACCTCGAAGGTCTCCCTCTCGAGAGCATCGCCGCCAGCATGGAGCGCCTCATCGCGACGCACGGGACCACCGCGCTCCAGTACGGCTCCGGTCAGGGTCACGAGGCGCTGCGCGAGCAGATCCTCGAGGTCATGAAGCTCGAGGGCATCGATGCGCACCCTGACGACGTGGTGGTCACCACGGGGTCGCAGCAGGCCCTGGACCTCGTGACCCGCATCTTCATCGACCCGGGCGACGTCATCGTCGCCGAGGCACCGAGCTATGTCGGTGCGCTGGGGGTGTTCCGCTCCTACCAGGCCGACGTGGTGCACGTCCCGCTCGACGAGCACGGGCTGATCCCCGAGGCGCTCGACGAGGCGCTCACATCCCTCGCCGCTCAGGGCCGCCGGGTCAAGCTGCTCTACACGATCCCGAACTTCCACAACCCCGCCGGCGTCACCCTGAGCCTCGAGCGGCGGCCGCGGATCCTCGAGATCGCCCGCCGCCACGGCGTCCTCGTGGTCGAGGACAACCCGTACGGGCTGCTCGGCTTCGGCTCCGAGCCCCTCGAGGCCATGCGCGCCACCGACGGTGACGGCGTGCTCTACCTCGGTTCCTTCTCCAAGACCTTCGCTCCCGGGTTCCGGGTCGGCTGGGTCGTCGCGCCTCACGCCGTCCGCGAGAAGCTCGTCCTGGCGTCCGAGTCGGCGATCCTGTGCCCGTCCAACGCCTCGCAGATGGCGATCTCGACCTATCTCGAGACCAGCGACTGGAAGGCGCAGATCAAGGCCTTCCAGGTGCTCTACAGGGAACGTCGAGACGCGATGGTGGGTGCGCTGGCAGAGCACATGCCCGACGCGTCCTGGACCGTGCCGGACGGCGGCTTCTACACGTGGGTCAAGCTCCCCGAGGGCCTGGACTCCAAGTCGATGCTCCCGCGCGCCGTCACCGGTCGCGTCGCCTACGTGCCGGGGACGGCCTTCTTCGCCGACGGCACCGGCGGCGATCACATGCGGCTCTCTTACTGCTTCCCGACGCCCGACCGCATCCGTGAGGGCGTCCGACGCCTCGCCTCTGTCGTCAACGCCGAGCGGGAGCTCGTCGAGATCTTCGGCACGACAGCCCACCTCGACGACGTGACAGACACCGACAACCCAGGACCGGACCTCGTATGACTCACTCTCCCCGCGTCCTCGTGCTGGCCGGTGGCCTCTCGCACGAGCGCGACGTGTCCCTGCGCTCTGGCCGACGTGTCGCCGAGGCCCTCAGGTCGGCCAACATCGACGTCTCCGTGCACGACGTGGATGCAGACCTCCTCCCCGCGCTCTCGCAGACCCGGCCCGACGTCGTCTGGCCCCTGCTGCACGGGGCGAGCGGTGAAGACGGCTCCATCCGCGACATCCTCGACCTGCTCGACGTCCCCTACGTCGGCACCGGTCCGCGGGCCTCTCGGATCGCGTGGAGCAAGCCCGTCGCGAAATCTGTCGTGGCGCGTGCGGGCCTCGACACACCTGACTACGTGACCCTCCCCCAGAGCCTCTTCCGTGAGCTCGGAGCACAGGCCGTCATGGCAGCCGTGGTCGACAAGCTCGGGCTGCCGCTCGTGGTGAAGCCGTCACGCGGTGGTTCTGCGCTCGGTGTCAGCCTGGTGCGGTCGGCGACCGACCTGCCTCAGGCGATGGTGAGCTGCTTCGCCTATGGAGACGTGGCCCTCATCGAGCGCGCCGTCGAGGGCATCGAGGTGGCCGCGTCGGTGGTCGAGACGTCTGAGGGCCTGCGGGCCCTGCCTGCCGTGGAGATCGTCACCGACGGGCCCTACGACTACGACGCCCGCTACAACCCGGGGCGAACGGAGTACTTCGCGCCGGCACGACTCACGTCGGCGCAGGCCGAGGCCGTCGGCGCGACGGCGATCGCTGCCCACGAGGCCCTCGGGCTCCGGCACATCTCCAGGACGGACCTCATCCTGCAGCCTGACGGGACCATCCAGTTCCTCGAGGTCAACGTCGCACCCGGGATGACCGAGACGTCGCTGCTGCCTCAGGCCGTGGTGGCGAGCGGGTGGGCCCTGCCGGCGCTCTACAGGTCGGTCGTCGAGAACGCGCTGCCCGCGCCCGTCGTCTGAGGTCTGGCGTCTGAGTACCGGGTTCCACCGGGTTCCGAGTTTCGGTCCGAGGCTCAGGACTGTCCTCCCAGCAGCCGGGTCTGGGCCCCCGCTCCCGGCTCCCGGCTCCCGGCTCCCGGCTCCCGGCTCCCGGCTCCCGGCTCCCGGCTCCCGGCTCCCGGCTCCCGGCGGATCGTCGATGACGAGTCAGCGTGCGGAAGCGCGTCGAAGGGGACGGACCGCGCGGTCCGTCCCCTTCGACGTACAGTGCGCTGAGGTGCGCCTCCAGCTCTGCGTGACGCTCAGACGTCCTTCTGGAAGAGCCCCGGCTCTTCGGGCGCCATGACGTTGAGGATGCGGTTCAGGTCGTCGACGGTCGCGAACTCGACGGTGACCTTCCCCTTGGTCTTACCGAGGTCCACCTTCACCCGCGTCTCGAAGCGGTCTGAGAGCCTGCTGGCGAGGTCGTCGATCGCCTGGACCCGGGTGCCCGCCCGAGGACGCTGAACCGGCTTGGCAGGCTCCTCGTCGCCTCCGAGGGCGACGATCTCCTCGGTCGCGCGGACCGAGAGTCCCTCGGCCACGATGCGCTGCGCCAGGCGCTCGATCTGAGCCCCGTCGGCGAGGCCGAGGAGCGCCCGGGCGTGGCCGGCAGAGAGCACCCCGGCAGCGACACGTCGCTGCACGAGAGGAGGCAGTCTCAGCAGTCGGAGGGTGTTCGAGATCTGCGGCCGTGACCTGGAGATCCGCACCGCGAGCTCTTCGTGCGTGCACCCGAAGTCGTCCAGGAGCTGACGGTAGGCAGCCGCCTCTTCGAGAGGGTTGAGCGCCGACCTGTGGAGGTTCTCCAGCAGTGCGTCGCGCAGCAGGTCGCCGTCTTCAGTCTCCCTGATGATCGCCGGGATAGCACCGAGCCCGGCCTCCTGGGTCGCGCGCCACCGCCGCTCGCCCATGATGAGCTCGTACTGGTCCGGCTCGGAGGTCGGACGCACGACGATCGGCTGGAGCACGCCGATCTCGCGGATCGAGCCCACCAGCTCCGCTAGGTCAGCCTCGTCGAAGACGGTGCGGGGCTGACGAGCGTTAGGGCGGATCGACTCGACCGGAAGATGCGCGAAGGTCGCCCCCGGGACCGGTACGAGGGACGATTCTGGCTCAGCACCGGTCGCCGCAAGATACGTTTCACGTGAAACAGCGTCGATCTGGACGGTCCCACGATCGCGTGCGGGCGCACCGGAGCTGACTGAGGGCATCGAGGATCGCTGCCCACCGCTCGTGGTCTTCTTAGTCTCGCGGGGTGCGCGAAGCTTGGCCACGACCGCTGCCGAATCAGCGATAGCAGTCGTGTTCGGCACCTCCCCCTCGACGGGCTGCTTCGGGGGGAAGAACACGTCGACGGGCCGTTCGAGATCTGGAGCCGTCGGGATCAGGGCGCCGAGCCCTCGACCCAGCCCACGTCGCTTCTCGCTCACAGGTGATCCTCTCGAAGATGCATGCCAGGAGCTGAAGGTGGGCCCCCAGCGGTAGTCGTCACGGAATGGGCTGCATCTCTGTGCCACACGTCGACGTCGACCGTGCTGCCATTCCCCTGTGCCGCCGCGCGACGGGACATTGTCTGGATCTGCGGGTGATGAATACTCATGCCGCGGCCTCCCGTTCTGTGAGCTCACGGGCAGCCTCACGGTAGGCGAGGGCGCCTGTCGAGCTGGGCTCGTAGGAGATCACGGTCTGACCGTGACTCGGAGCCTCAGACACCCTGACCGAACGCGGGATGGACGTCGCGAGAGTCTCTGTACCGAAGTGCTCTCGCACCTCGGACGCCACCTGCGTGGCCAGGTTCGTGCGGGCGTCGAACATCGTCAGCAAGATCGTCGAGACGTGCAGGTCGGGATTCAGGTGGGCCTGAATGAGCTTGATGGTCTTCAGCAGCTGACTCAAGCCTTCCAGTGCGTAGTACTCGCACTGGATAGGGATCAGCACCTCACGCCCCGTCACGAAGGCGTTGAGGGTGAGCAGACCAAGGCTCGGAGGGCAGTCGACCAAGACGTAGTCGATGCGCGGAAGCCCTTGCTCCTCCCGTTCGGTGAGGTAGGTGTCGACAGCTCGACGGAGTCGAGTTTCACGTGAAACGAGCGAGACCAGCTCGATCTCAGCGCCCGACAGGTCAATCGTGGCAGGAACAACCAGAAGATTCGGGAATTCCGGGCAGGCCTGGACGGTCTCCGCGATCGATAGTCCTTCGACCAGAACTTCGTACACCGACGGAACTCCCGACCGGTGATCGATACCCAGCGCTGTGGAGGCGTTCCCTTGCGGGTCGTTGTCGATGACCAGCACGTTGAGACCGCCCTGGGCGAGGCTTGCAGCCAGGTTCACGGTAGTCGTCGTCTTGCCGACACCGCCCTTCTGGTTAGCGACTGTCATGATCCGCGTCTTCTCGGGCTTGCGGAACTGCCGGCCCTCGAGCGACATCCGGCGTCGAGTATCTACGAGGAGCTGTGCGGCGAGCGGGGTGGACTCGTCCTCTGCGGGGAAGGAGGTGAGCAGCTCACTCATACGGTCGTCCGAGCGCGGTGTTTCACGTGAATCACGGCTTCCCTCGATGCTGCTGGATCCGGGCTCAAGTCCTCGGGATGGGCTTCCAGGTGCCACGGACACTCGATCTTCCTCCACACAGACGCACACGCCCGGGCAGCTCAGATCATTCCGTGAGCCTCCGGGCCTTCTCCACCCAAGACTACTGCGTGCCACCCACGCTGAGACCATCCGCGCCGCGCGTCGACGACAGCTGCTATCCCCTTTCCGCTGCGGACAGTATGCGACTCTGTCGGCGGTAGGCGCGCCCGTTCCACGTGGAACAACGGCGCATGGGCCAGAGCCCTCGTTCTCGGTTTCACGTGGAACGAGGCTCGACGATGGTGCCGCTCATCCCAAAGCCTGGCGATCCCGTCCGGCCACCGCTCCTCGCCCATAGAGACAAGAGCACAGGGTCGCCACGGCTCACGGCTCACGGACAATATTCGCTCACATTCGATTCACCCGGTATCCCCGTGGCGCGACGAACCCTTCATCCTCCCCTCAACTCAGAAGGATGAGGGCACATGGCCGGGAGGGATGCGTTGGCTGCCATGGAACGAGTAGACCCGCACCCACGGCAAACAAGCTCTCTCCACACACACAGCTGTCGCAGCCTTCTTCGCCCAACGGTCTGTCGGATGCCCCGCCACGGTCGGCGATGACACAGCACCGACCCAGCGTTGAGCTGACTCGCCAGCTTCCCCGCCCTTAGTCCCGAAGGGCCACATGCTCCATCTGTTTCACGTGGAACACGCCTCTTCGAGGCCAAAGCACGTCGCCAACTCTCTCTAGACCGGAACGTGTGCCACCGCTCCTCCACATGACTGGCTCGGGACGAGCTGTCTCCTAGGCGGACCTTGACCCCTCCCCCACCACTGACGGTCCCAACGCGGCGGCACCACTCCCAGGCGATCACGGGCTCACAGACCCCAAGAGCTAAGAACGGCCGATCCAGACCAACAGATCCGGCCAGGAAAGCAGAGAGCGCTTGGGAGAACCCGGAACATCAACCACCTCATTGACAGCGGCGCACGGCGACGACGAAGGCACGCAGGGGCAGACGTCACCTGGGACTCTTCACCCACGACATCACAGGGGTCTCGATGACGAAGCCAGGATGGACTGGCGCAGAGCACCGTCGACAACCGACGCCAGGCTGTCCGCATCACGTAGTCGTGGCTCCAGCCGCCGAGCCCCCACTCCCCCCGCGCGAGCCCATTGCCCACTGCAGTCGTACGCTCACATCTGGTGCGGGCGGTGAAAGACGATAGCGCTCGTGACCTCAGGTCACCGCTACCCCGCTGGACCGAGCGTCTGCGAGCGAACACACCCTGGATGAGGCAGCCAACTGGGGCACCGCGATCCGCCTGCAGATCAGCAGATCTATACCGCGTGACACCCCCGCCCCGTACCCAGGCTCCGGTGAGATATCGAGGAACGCGACCGAGATCGCCCGATCCGCAGCCACCCAACATCTGAGCGACTGAGCTGCCGGGTCACCGCGTCACCCCGTCACCGACGTCACCGACGTCACCGACGTCACCGACGTCACCGACGAGCATCAGGGATGGGCCCGGATCGCATCGTCCGCTCGATGTCCCAGTCGGGCTGCTCTCAAGATCTCATCGATCAGCACGATGTTCCGCCGCGTCGGCCCCGACTCAGATTTGGGCGCGACCCCGTCATCGCGGTGGCCAGGACCGCCACCCGGGCCTCGTAGGTGTACTCCACTGTCCGCCTGGTCGGCAGCCCGCAGCGGCGCCGGCCTTCTGCCCGCGTCGCGTCGCCGAGTCACCTTCTACACTAACCACACATAACGACCTTGTGGAGAAGCCTCAGGAGATCAGAGATCAGCACTCGAGCGTCCGTGAAGCGCAGCGACGGACCGGAGGATCGTTCTCACAGAAGCGGATGGTCGTTGATCGGCCTCTGACCACGCCGTCGACCAAGGCCCGCGGGCCGTCGGCACGTGCGTCTGCTACTTCTTGCCGCGCGTCGAGCGGAGGACCGTCGTCCCCTCGGCACCGTCGATCGTGTGTGCCTGGAGGATCTCCGGCGGGCTCATCTTGAACTTCTTCAGCACCTTGCGCGCGGGCTCGATCTCCGCCTCGACATTGCGCCCCTTGAGGATGATGAGCTCTCCCCCGAGCCGCAGCAGCGGCAGCGACCAGCGGGCCAGCTTGTCGAGGGCGGCCACAGCCCGTGCCGTCACGACGTCGGCCTCGAAGGCGTCGTGGAACTCTTCGGCTCGTCCACGCTTCACCTCGACGTTGGTCAGCCCGAGCGTCTCGGTCATCTCGTTCAGCCAGGTGCAGCGACGCTCCATCGGCTCGATGAGGATCACCTCGGCCTCGGGGCGCATCGCCGCGATCACGAGCCCCGGCAGACCAGCACCGGAACCGATGTCCACGATCGTGCCGGTCTGCGGGAGGTACTGGACCACAGCCGCGGAGTTGAGGATGTGGCGGTCCCAGATCCGACCGATCTCTCGCGGTCCGATCAGACCGCGGAGCTCACCCTGGACGCTCAGCTCGTGCGCGAAGCGATCGACCGCAGGGAAGGCGTCTCCGAAGTACTCGGAGAGCGTCGCCCGCTCGTAGTTCTCGTCCATCGTCTTCTCGTCCGTCCTGTGGCGCTCGGTCCGCGGGCGCCGTCCGGCCGCCTCGCAGAGAGACTTCACATCTCAGGCAGTCACCCGAGATGTGGAGTCTGTCGTTCTGTGTGGTCGATACCGGGGAGCTACTGCTGCTGCTCGGCCGGTCCGACCTCGATGTACCGCTGCGGCTCGATGCCGTACGACTCGCTGACCAAGCCAGCCGCAGTCACCACGTCGTGGACGACCTTGCGCTCGAAGGCGTTCATCGGGTCGAGCGCAACCTTCTCACCCGACGCCTTCACCTGCTCGATCGTCGTGTCGGCGAGGATCGTGAGCTCAGCGCGACGCTCCGCCCGGTACCCGGCGACGTCGAGCATCAGCCGGCTCCGCTCCCCAGTCTTGGTCTGGACCGCGAGGCGGGTGAGCTCCTGCAGAGAGTCGAGCACTTCCCCGTTGCGGCCGACCAGGTGCCTCAGCGACTCCTGGTCGTCGGCGACGACCTCGACAGCAGCACGGCCGTGGTCGACGTCTATGTCGATGTCACCGTCGAGGTCCGCGATGTCCAACAGCTCTTCGAGGTAGTCGGCAGCGACCTCGCCCTCTTCTTCGAGGAGCGTCGTCTTCGTGCGAACCTCAGGTTCGACAGCGGGTGTCTCTGCAGTCACGGGATTCTCCATTCACGTCCGAGGGCCTGTCCGTCGGGGACAGGGACAGTCTGCTGCAGCGCGGTCAGCGCTTCTTGCGCTTCTTGCTCTGCGGCTGCTGACGCTGTGTGCTGGCGGGCTTGGTGGTCACCTCGGGTGACACCACCTCAGGCGCTGTCGCCGAGGCCTCCGCACCCGCTGCAGCGGACGTGACGTCCTGCGTCGCCGTGACAGGACGCGCCTTCTGACGGTCCTTGCGCTTGGGCTGCTGGCGCTGTCCACGCGGCTGCTCGATGACCGTGGGCTTGTCTTCCTCGATCACGATGCCCTTGCGGGCGGCCTTGCGTGCCTTGCGCTCGTTGAGCATGCGCTCGGCCTCGGAACCCGGGGCGGGCATCTTGCGAATCGTGTAGAACTGCTGGCCCATCGACCACAGGTTGGTGGTCGTCCAGTAGATGAGGACACCGACCGGGAAGTTCACGCCCGAGACGCCCATGATCACCGGGAGCATGTAGAGCATGATCTTCTGCGTCTGCATCATCGGGCCCTCGAGGGCCGCCTTCGGCATGTTCTTCATCGTCAGCTGACGCTGCGTGAGGAACTGCGTCGCCGCCATCGCGACGATGAGGATCCCGGCGACCACCTTGGTGTTCACCGTCGTGGGGTCGTGCAAGAACGTGAAGGACAGCGGGGCGCCGAACAGGGCGGAGGACTCCGCAGCCTTGGCGACGGCCTGGTCGATCGGGCCGATCGCGTCCTTGGACCCGTCGGCGATGCCGGCGAGGCTGTTGAGGACGCGGAACAGCGCGAAGAACACGGGCGCCTGGAGCAGCACGGGCAGGCAGGACGCGAAGGGGTTGGTGCCGTGCTTCTTGTACAGCGCCATGGTCTCGCGGCTCATGGCCTCGCGGGACGCCGGGTCCTTCTTGTTCTTGTACTTCTTCTGGATCGCCTGGAGCTCAGGCTGCACCATCTGCATGCCGCGCGAGGCACGGATCTGCTTGAAGAACAGCGGGATCATGATCGTCCTGATGACGATGACCAGACCCACGATCGACAGGATCCAGGCCACGCCCGCGCCGTCGGGGAGCCCGACGAAGACGAAGAGCTTGTGGCACAGGAACATGATCCAGGCGACAACCCACTCGAGGGGGTAGAGGATCTGCATCATGCCACCCGCTCGTTCGAGCAGCGGATCGTCGTGAACTCCATGGCTGTGGCTCCTAGTGGACAAGCGTCGTGCATGAGTCGTCGGCAGGATCGGCGACGAAGATCTGTGGCGGCCGGTGACCTGTCAGTGGTCATGGACCGCACCGGGCCCTGTACCTGGAACGTCGTCGACGCCCCCGGAGTTCCACGGGTTGCACCGCAGGACCCTCCACACGGCCAGACGAGTACCGCGGATCGCACCGTGCTTCTCGAGCGCGATCACCGCGTAGCTCGAGCAGGACGGGTAGAAGCGGCACCTGGGCGGCGACAGCGGAGAGATGAAACGCTGGTACAGACCGACGGCCCCGAGCAGGAGCCGGGCGAGAGGACCGCGGCGTCGCGGTCCTGCCGCCGGCGGCTCGACCGCGGGGTGGTCCGGTCGCTCTGCGGAGGTCACGAGGACGCTCTGGTCAGCCTCGACAGAGACCTGCCGAGGCAGGCGTCGAGGTCTGTGCCGAGCCTGGCGAAGTCAGCGTCGGCCGATGCCGGCAGAGCTCGCACCACGACCAGGCTGCCGGGAGGGAGCGTCGACATGCGCGTCGCCACCAGCGCCCGCAGGCGACGCTTCACCCTGTTGCGGACGACGGCGTTCCCCACGGCCTTAGATACAACAAAACCGACCGACGGCGCGTCGCTGCCTGCGCCCGAGGGCGAGACGTGGACGACCATGGTCGATTTTCCTGTGCGCACACCGCCGCGCACCGCCCGGCTGAAGTCGCCGGGACGGCGCATGCGATGCGCCGCGGGAAGCACCGAGCTCAGGCAGAGAGCTCGGAACGGCCCTTGCGGCGACGAGCTGCGAGGATCGCGCGACCCGCACGGGTGCGCATGCGCAGCCGGAAGCCGTGGGTCTTCGCACGACGCCGGTTGTTCGGCTGGAAGGTCCGCTTGGTCACGAGGTACTCCAAAACACGTTGGGGAAGCGCATCCTCGGTGGACACGCGGAACGCCACTTCGGATGTCGTGCATGACGTCCCCGGAAGGATCTGGGGGCATGCGGAAGCGACGGAACTGGCTGTCAAACGGTACGTGGTCCGGCTACCACAGGTCAAACCCGCGGGTGGGCAGCCGGCTGGGCGCGTCGCAGCGACGCTCCGTCCGGGTGCGGCAGAGGTCCCGGTGCACCGGATCGTCCACAGGTGTGGACGGGCTGCGTCCACCTGTGGAAGCTCGTCAGCTCCTGTGCGACCGGGGCGCGCCGGGAGCGGGTCATCCACAGGCTGGACCCCCGGGATACCAACGTCTCGAACAACCGTACCGATAACCCACAGGCTGTGGAAAACTATGTGGACAGCGCCTGGGCATGCGAGACTGCTGATCCAGTTCTCCACCGGCGGGACGCCTCTGCAGAGCTCGGCACTCGGGAAGACGACACTCCTCCCCGGGACATCGTGACCAACAGGAAGACCACGTGGCGACCACAGACGACAACATCAGCGGCATCTGGAAGCAGGCCATCGCCGAGCTCGAGGCGAGCCCCGACATCACGCCTCGCCAGCTGGCCTTCGTCAAGCTCGCCAAGCCGCTCGGTCTCTTCGACGGCACCGTGATCATCGCCGTCGCGAACGACCACACCCGTGACTTCCTCGAGACCAGGGTCCGGGCCGAGGTCGTCCAGGCCCTCTCCAACGCACTCGGTCGCGACGCCCGGTTCGCGATCACCGTGGACCCCGAGCTCGGCTTCGACGACGAGTCGCCGACCACCTCCCCCACGACCGAGGCCCCCGCGCCGGCTCCGGTGCGCCACGCACCCCCGGCCCAGGCCGACATCGCGGAGATCTCCCGCCGCCGTGCCTCCATGTCGTCAGGGTCGAGCGCGAGCGGCTCCAGCTCTGTCGAACCAGCGCTCCTCAACCCGAAGTACCTCTTCGAGACCTTCGTCATCGGCTCGTCCAACAGGTTCGCCCATGCTGCGGCGGTCGCCGTGGCCGAGGCACCGGCCAAGGCCTACAACCCGCTGTTCATCTACGGCGACTCAGGTCTGGGCAAGACGCACCTGCTGCACGCGATCGGCCACTACGCCTACAACCTCTACCCCGGGGTCCGCGTCAAGTACGTCAACTCCGAGGAGTTCACGAACGACTTCATCAACTCGATCCGTGACGAGAAGGCCGGGGCGTTCCAGCGCCGCTACCGCGAGGTCGACTTCCTGCTCATCGACGACATCCAGTTCCTCCAGGGCAAAGAGCAGACGATGGAGGAGTTCTTCCACACCTTCAACACGCTGCACAACGCCAACAAGCAGGTGGTCATCACCTCCGACCTGCCGCCCAAGCAGCTCAACGGATTCGAGGACCGTCTGCGGTCTCGCTTCGAGTGGGGCCTCATCACCGACGTCCAGCCGCCCGACCTCGAGACCCGTATCGCGATCTTGCGCAAGAAGGCCAGCGGCGAGCGACTCGCCGCCCCGGACGACGTGCTCGAGTACATCGCCTCGAAGATCTCGTCGAACATCCGCGAGCTCGAGGGCGCGCTCATCCGCGTGACGGCCTTCGCGAACCTCAACCGTCAGCAGGTCGACCTCGCCCTCGCCGAGATCGTCCTCAAGGACCTCATCACCGACGACGACGCCTCGCAGATCACCGCGGGCAGCGTCATCGCGCAGACTGCGGCGTACTTCGGTCTCACCATCGACGACCTCTGCGGCAGCTCGAGGTCACGGGTCCTCGTGACGGCACGCCAGATCGCCATGTACCTGTGCCGTGAGCTGACCGACCTCTCCCTGCCGAAGATCGGCCAGCAGTTCGGCGGCCGCGACCACACCACGGTGATGCACGCCAACCGCAAGATCACCGAGCAGATGGCGGAGCGCCGGTCGACGTTCAACCAGGTCACCGAGCTCACGAGCCGCATCAAGCAGCAGCACAGGGGCTGAGTGGTCCGTCGTCCGCAGGTGGACGAGAGGTGTCCGGCAGGGGGCCGTGGGACGAATGTTCACAGCTGTGGACAGCCCTGTGGATAGCGGTGGACGACGCCCTTGGTTCTTGTGGACGGGAACGCCGTTCACGGTGGACGGCCTGTGGTCGAAGAGTTGTTGTCCACAGACCGCCTTGGTCGTCCACAGTTCAGCAACAGCTGCGCGCACAGGCAGAAAACGGCTCTGACCTGCGAGGACGCATCATCCGCACAGAATTCACAAGGGCTACTACGACTACGACTCCTCTCTCAAAGGTCAAGCGACTCACCTTCATCACCCGGTGGCGAGAAGTCCGAGATGCCAGGCATGAGCCTGTGCAGACCGCGGCTCCTGACACGCCTGACGCCTCCGGTGAACACCGATCACCGATGACAGGAATCTCTTCAGCACCTCGGTCGCCAGTGCTGCGCGTCCTCGCGTAAGGTTCAACCACGCGAGGGGGCTCGGTCAGACGGCTGACCCTCGACCGACCACCT
This sequence comes from Sanguibacter inulinus, assembly GCF_013415325.1. Taxonomy (GTDB): domain Bacteria; phylum Actinomycetota; class Actinomycetes; order Actinomycetales; family Cellulomonadaceae; genus Sanguibacter; species Sanguibacter inulinus. The sequence continues at coordinate 14,888 of NZ_JACBYE010000001.1, forward strand.
CCGGGAGATCGCTCGGGCCTGCGCGCCCTGGACCTCCCGCGTCGAGAGTCTGCGCGCACGAGAAGAGCTGTTCACGAGAAGATCAACGGACGTCAGGGCCCTCCTGGACGGACACAAGACCCGCCCAGAGGCAGGTCGAGGAAGGTGTGGGATGAAGTTCCGGGTTGAGCGCGACGTTCTTGCCGAGGCAGTGACCTGGACGGCTCGTACCCTGCCGACCAGGCCCCCAGCACCTGTCCTCGCCGGTGTGCGCATCGAGGCGTCGGCCGACGGGACGCTCGGGCTCTCGAGCTTCGACTACGAGGTCTCTGCCCGGTCCGAGATCCCCGCAGAGGTCACCGAGCCCGGCGTCATCCTCGTCTCGGGCCGCCTGCTCGCCGAGATCTCCCGCGCCCTGCCGGCCAAGCCTGTCGACTTCTCGGTCGAGGGCACCAAGGTCACCGTCGTCTGCGGTGCGAGCCGCTTCACGCTCCTCACGATGCCCGTCGAGGACTACCCGGCCCTGCCCTCCATGCCCGAGATCAGCGGCACCGTCCACGGCGACGAGCTCACCGCCGCGGTCGCCCAGGTGACCGTCGCCGCCAGCCGTGACGACACGCTCCCGCTGCTCACCGGCGTCCGCGTCGAGATCGAGGGCGAGCGCATCACCATGCTCGCGACAGACCGCTACAGGCTCGCGCTGCGCGAGATGACGTGGAAGCCCGCCTCGCCGGACATCTCGACGGTCGCGCTCGTCCGTGCCCGCACGCTGTCGGACGTCGCCAAGTCGCTCGGCGGCTCGGGCGAGGTCAACGTCGCGCTCTCGACGGGGACCGGCGTCGACCTGGTCGGCTTCGAGGCCGGCGGACGCCACACCACATCGCTCCTCGTCGACGGCGACTACCCCCACGTGCGTCGCCTGTTCCCCGACGAGACCCCGATCCACGCCGTCGTGCCGACCCAGCCGCTCATCGACGCCGCGAAGCGTGTGGCCCTCGTCGCCGAGCGCAACACGCCGATCCGCATGAGCTTCTCCGAGGGCCAGGTCGTCCTCGACGCCGGCCAGGGTGACGACGCGCAGGCCTCCGAGGCTCTCGAGGCCGTGCTGGTCGGTGACGACATCTCGGTCGCGTTCAACCCGGCGTTCCTGCTCGACGGGCTCAACGCCCTCGGCACAGACTTCGTGAGGCTCAGCTTCACGCACCCGAACAAGCCGGTCGAGTTCACCGGCCAGGGATCCCTCGACGGTGAGGACAGCTCGCACTACCGCTACCTGCTGGTACCGATCCGCTTCGCCAGCTGAACGACCCCGAGGAGGGTGACATGCGCATCGGACTTGTCGGACTGGGCAAGATGGGCGCCAACATGCGCACCCGTCTGCGCGCCGGAGGCATCGACGTCGTCGGGTACGACCGCAACCCGGAGGTGACCGACGTCGCCTCGCTCGAAGAGCTCGTGGCCTCGCTCCCCGAGGGTGAGCGATTCGTGTGGGTGATGGTCCCGGCAGGGGCGATCACCCAGGGAGTCGTCGATGACCTCGCAGGCCTGCTCTCCCCCGGTGACACGGTCATCGAGGGTGGCAACTCGCACTATCTGGACGACGGCAAGCACGCGGCCGCCCTCGCCGAGCACGGCATCGGCTATCTCGACGTCGGCGTCTCAGGCGGCGTCTGGGGCCTCGAGAACGGCTACGGGCTCATGGTCGGCGGTGATGCCGCTCTCGTCGAGCGCGCTCTCCCCGTCTTTGACGCCCTGCGTCCCGAGGGTCCCCGCGACGAGGGCTTCGTGCACGCCGGGGCAGTCGGCGCCGGCCACTACGCCAAGATGGTCCACAACGGCATCGAGTACGGCCTGATGCAGGCCTACGCCGAGGGCTTCGAGCTGCTCGAGGCGAAGGACATCGTCACCGACGTGCCCGGGACCCTCAAGGCATGGAGCCGCGGCACCGTCGTGCGGTCCTGGCTGCTCGACCTGCTGGTCAAGGCCCTCGAAGAAGACCCGTCGCTCGAGCAGATCAGCGACTGGGTCGAAGACTCGGGCGAGGGTCGCTGGACGGTCGACGAGGCGATCGACTCGGCCGTCCCGCTGCCGGTCATCTCGGCCGCGCTCTTCGCGCGCTTCTCGTCGCGCCAGGGAGCCTCGCCGGCCATGAAGGCCGTCGCCGCCCTCCGCCACCAGTTCGGTGGTCACAGCGTCAGGCCGTCGGCCCCGGGCGCATGATCGACTGATGCACGTCTCCCACCTCTCGCTGCTCGACTTCAGGTCGTACGCCCAGGTCGACGTCGAGCTCGAGCCGGGCGTCACGACCCTCGTCGGGCCGAACGGGCAGGGCAAGACGAACCTGGTCGAGGCCCTCGGCTACGTCGCCACCCTCGGCAGCCACCGCGTCTCCTCTGACGCGGCGCTGATCCGCGCCGGGGCGTCGCGCGCGGTCGTCCGCACACGCATCGTGCGGGGCGACCGCGCGAGCGTCGTCGAGATCGAGATCGCGCAGGGGCGTGCCAACCGGGCCCAGCTCAACCGCTCCCCCGTGCAGCGACCGCGCGACGTCCTCGGCATCGCGCGGACGGTCTTGTTCGCCCCCGAGGACCTCGTGCTGGTCAAGGGGGACCCGGATGCCCGACGCCGGTTCCTCGACGACCTGACGGTGCTGCTGCTCCCGAGGATGTCGGGGGTGTTCTCGGACTACGACCGCGTGCTCCGCCAGCGCAGCGCGCTGCTCAAGTCCGCCGGTGCGGCCCGGCGCTCGTCGAACCCGCCGGACCTTCGGACCCTCGACGTGTGGGACGCCAAGCTCGCCCAGGTGGGCGCGCAGATCATCGCCGTCAGGCTGCAGCTGGTCGCTGCGCTGCGCCCGCACGTCGCTCTCGCCTACGACCAGGTGAGCTCCGGGCAGGGGCACGCCGAGATCGAGTACAGGTCGTCGCTCTCGGCCGTGCTGAGCGGGGTGGACGACAGGTCGATCTCGGGTCTGGCGGCAGAGCCCGTCCTCGCCCCCGACGCGGGTGCTGGAGCGCCGTCGACCGAGCACCTCGAGCAGCAGCTCATGGAGGCGCTCACGATCGTGCGTCCGAAAGAGCTCGAGCGCGGGGTCTGCCTCGTCGGCCCTCACCGCGACGACCTGACCCTCACCCTCGGCGGTCTGCCTGCCAAGGGCTACGCGAGCCACGGAGAGTCGTGGTCCTTCGCCCTCGCGCTGCGGCTCGCCTCGTACCGGCTGCTGACCGACGGACCTGACCCGGCGTCGGCCGACGCCGCCTTCTGGTTCGCGGACACGGGCCCTGACACCGAGCCGATCCTGGTGCTCGACGACGTGTTCGCCGAGCTCGACTCTCGTCGTCGTGGGCGTCTTGCCGAGCTCGTCGAGGGTGCCAGCCAGGTGCTCATCACCGCGGCCGTCGGTGAAGACATCCCGGAACGGCTGCACGGGGCGCGCCTGGCGGTCTCGGGAGGCACGGTGACCCGTGCCTGAGGTCCCCGGCGACCGCGGCGGGTCACGGGTGTCGGGCGGTGGTCGCGGGCGGCCGGGTGGCGCGGACGGCCAGAGCACCCCGGAGAGCGAGAGCCCGGAGGACCAGACCAGCACGACCGGGACCGACGACGAGACCGACGGGCCGGTCCTCCCGGACGACCGGCCGGTCAGCGAGATCATCGAGCTGAAGGCGCCGGGCGACGTCGCCCGCGAGGCCCTCAACCGAGCGCGGGCCGCCGCCAAGGCGAAGGGTCTCTACCCCGGGGCTCAACGTCGACGGATCCTGGCCGAGCCGCGGCGCAGCGGGCCCGGCAAGGACGGTCGCGACCCGAAGCTGTTCGCCGAGACCCTCTCGGCCTTCCTGGAGCAGCGTGGCTGGGTCCAGGAGGTCTCGGTCGGCGGTGTCATCGGCCGGTGGCGCGAGGTCGTCGGAGACGACATCGCCGACCACTGCGAGCCCCTGACCTTCGAGAACGGGATCCTCACGGTGCGGGCGTCGTCGACGGCCTGGGCGACCCAGATCCGCCTGCTCGTGCCCCAGCTCCTCGGCGTCCTCGAGCGCGAGGTTGGGCAGGACGTCGTGCAGACGATCGCCGTCCAGGGGCCGACAGGTCCAGGGTTCGGAAAGGGTTTTCGCTCGGTCCAGGGCCGCGGCGCGCGCGACACCTACGGCTGACGAGACCGCTGTCGTCCACCTGAGGGTGGATCCTCGGGACGACCTGGTCTCGACCTGTGCAGACACCTGTGGAAAAGCGGCGTGAATCCCCGCTGATCCGCGTCTTTCCGGTAGACTCTGAAGGTCATTCCGCCCGCGTGCTGCAGGCGGAAAAGAGCAGCGTGACCGCCGTCGCACACCCCTGGCCCGCTCGGAGTCCGAGCGCGTCGCCGGAGCGAGGACGGATGCGCGCTGCAAGAGGACTAGGAGCACCACCAGCCGTGGCAGAACTCAACAACGCCGCCGATTCCGAGCCGTCGACCCACGTCCCCGGAACCGTCGACGGAGGGTACGGTGCCAGCGACATCACGGTCCTCGAAGGACTCGAGGCCGTGCGCAAGCGTCCCGGCATGTACATCGGCTCGACCGGAGAGCGTGGTCTGCACCACCTCGTCTACGAGGTGGTCGACAACTCTGTCGACGAGGCCCTCGCCGGCTACTGCGACCACATCGAGGTGACGCTGCTCGACGACGGCGGTGTCCGTGTCGTCGACAACGGCCGAGGCATCCCCGTCGACATCCACCCGACCGAGGGTCGCCCCACGGTCGAGGTCGTCATGACGATCCTGCACGCCGGCGGAAAGTTCGGCGGCGGCGGCTACGCGGTCTCGGGTGGTCTGCACGGTGTCGGCATCTCCGTCGTCAACGCGCTCTCGACCCGGGTCGAGACCGTCGTGCGACGCCAGGGCTTCACGTGGCACCAGTCCTTCGCCGACGGCGGCAAGCCTGTGGGCGAGCTCCGCAAGGGCGAGCCGACCGACGAGACCGGCACCACGCAGACCTTCTGGGCCGACGACAGCATCTTCGAGACCACGCGCTACGACTTCGAGACCCTGCGCGCGCGCTTCCAGCAGATGGCCTTCCTCAACAAGGGCCTGCAGATCACGCTGACCGACGAGCGCTCCGACGTCGCCGAGACCGACGACGAGGTCACCGGCGCCGACGAGGGAGAGGGCTCCGGCGCTCAGGCACGGACCGTGGTCTACAAGTACGACCGCGGTCTGCTCGACTACGTCGCCCACCTCAACTCGGCCAAGCGTGTGGAGATCGTCCACGAGGACATCATCGCCTTCGAGTCCGAGGACACCGAGCGCCGCATCTCGCTCGAGGTCGCGATGCAGTGGACCAACGCCTACTCCGAGTCGGTCCACACCTACGCGAACACCATCTCGACGACCGAGGGCGGGACGCACGAAGAAGGCTTCCGCGCCGCGATGACGTCCCTGATCAACCGCTACGCGCGGGCCAAGGGGATCATCAAGGAGAAGGACGACAACCTCACGGGTGACGACATCCGCGAGGGCCTCACGGCCGTCATCTCGATCAAGCTCGGCGAGCCCCAGTTCGAGGGCCAGACGAAGACCAAGCTCGGCAACACCGAGGCCAAGACCTTCGTCCAGTCCGTCGTCAACGAGCAGCTGGGCGACTGGCTCGACTCGCACCCGAACGAGGCCAAGGACATCATCCGCAAGGCCATCCAGGCCTCGCAGGCCCGTCTGGCCGCCCGCAAGGCGCGCGAGGCGACCCGACGCAAGGGTCTGCTCGAGTCCGGCGGCATGCCGGGCAAGCTCCGCGACTGCCAGTCGAACAAGCCCGAGGAGTGCGAGGTCTACATCGTCGAGGGTGACTCGGCAGGCGGCTCCGCGGTCCGTGGGCGCAACCCCCGCACCCAGGCGATCCTGCCCATCCGAGGCAAGATCCTCAACGTCGAGCGCGCGCGCCTCGACAAGGCCCTGGGCAACCAGGAGGTCCAGGCGCTCATCACGGCCTTCGGGACCGGGATCGGCGAGGACTTCGACATCGCCAAGCTGAGGTACCACAAGATCGTGCTCATGGCCGACGCTGACGTCGACGGCCAGCACATCTGCACCCTGCTCCTGACGCTGCTGTTCCGCTACATGCGACCGCTCATCGAGCACGGCATGGTCTACCTCGCGCAGCCGCCGCTGTACCGCATCAAGTGGTCCAACGCCGAGCACGACTACGTGTACTCCGACCGTGAGCGCGACGAGTACATCGCCGCGGGCATCGCGAACGGCAAGCGGATCCCCAAGGACAACGGCATCCAGCGCTACAAGGGTCTCGGCGAGATGGACTACTCCGAGCTCTGGGACACCACGATGGACCCCGACCACCGCACGCTCCTGCAGGTCACGCTCGACGACGCGGCAGCAGCTGACGAGATCTTCTCCGTGCTCATGGGAGAAGACGTCGAGTCCCGCCGCAACTTCATCCAGCGCAACGCCAAGGACGTCAGGTTCCTGGACATCTAGCGGGTCGTGACCGGGACTCCCGGTCCCACGACGACGCAGCCCCCACGAGCCAGACCGAGACGGCGACAGCGCCGGACCGAGAACGAGGAACACCGTGACAGACGATCTGACACCTGAGCCCAGCACTCCCGAGATCCTCGGCGAGAACGGGCTCGCCATCGAGCACGGACGCATCCAGAGCGTCGACCTGCAGCTCGAGATGCAGCGCTCCTACCTGGACTACGCGATGAGCGTGATCGTCGGGCGTGCGCTGCCCGAGGTCCGTGACGGGCTCAAGCCCGTGCACCGCCGCGTGCTGTACGCGATGTACGACGGCGGGTACCGCCCCGACCGTGCGTTCTCCAAGTGCAGCCGCGTCGTCGGCGACGTCATGGGAAAGTTCCACCCCCACGGTGACAGCGCGATCTACGACGCTCTCGTGCGCCTCGTCCAGGACTGGTCGCTGCGCTACCCGCTCGTCGCCGGGCAGGGGAACTTCGGCTCCCCCGGCAACGACCCCGCGGCTGCCCCGCGGTACACCGAGTGCCGCATGGCCCCGATCGCCATGGAGATGGTCCGGGACATCGACAAGGACACCGTCGACTTCCAGGACAACTACGACGGCCGCACGCAGGAGCCGTCGATCCTCCCGTCGCGGTTCCCGAACCTGCTGGTCAACGGCTCGTCGGGCATCGCCGTCGGCATGGCCACCAACATCCCGCCGCACAACCTCCGTGAGGTCGCCGAGGGTGTCCAGTGGTACCTCGACCACCCTGACGCCTCGCCCGAAGAGGTCCTCGACGCGCTCATCCGCATCATCAAGGGCCCGGACTTCCCGACAGGCGCGACGATCCTCGGCCACCGCGGGATCGAGGACGCGTACCGCACGGGCCGCGGCTCGATCACCATGCGCGCGATCGTCAACGTCGAGGAGATCCAGAACCGGATCTGCCTCGTCGTCACCGAGCTCCCGTACCAGGTCAACCCCGACACCCTCGCGCTGAAGATCGCCGAGCTGGTCAAGGACGGCCGCGTCCAGGGGATCGCGGACATCCGCGACGAGACCTCGGGCCGCACGGGCCAGCGCCTGGTGATCGTGCTCAAGCGCGACGCCGTCGCCAAGGTCGTGCTCAACAACCTCTACAAGCACACGCAGCTGCAGGACAACTTCGGTGCCAACATGCTCGCGCTCGTCGACGGCGTGCCCCGCACGCTGAGCATCGACGCGTTCATCCGCCACTGGGTCGCCCACCAGCTCGAGGTCATCGTGCGTCGCACGGCCTTCCTGCTGCGCGAGGCCGAGTCGAAGATCCACATCTTCCGCGGGTACCTCAAGGCGCTCGACCGCCTCGACGACGTCATCGCGCTCATCCGCCGCTCCCCCGACGCCGACCGTGCGCGTCAGGGCCTCATCGAGATGCTCGACATCGACGAGATCCAGGCGACCGCGATCCTCAACATGCAGCTGCGCCGACTCGCCGCCCTGCAGCGCCAGGAGATCATCGACGAGCACGACAAGCTCGAGAAGGAGATCCTGGAGTACCAGGACATCCTCGCGAAGGAGTCGCGCCAGCGTCAGATCGTCTCCGACGAGATGAACGAGCTCGTCGCGAAGTACGGCGACGAGCGACGCACGACGATCCTCCCGCACGCCGGCGAGGTCTCGATGGAAGACCTCATCGCCGAGGAGGAGATGGTCGTCACCATCACCCGCGGCGGCTACGCCAAGCGGACCCGCAGCGACAACTACCGTGCGCAGAAGCGTGGCGGCAAGGGAGTGCGTGGCGCCCAGCTGCGCGAGGACGACATCGTCGACCACTTCTTCGTCACGACCACGCACCACTGGCTGCTCTTCTTCACCAACCTCGGCCGTGTCTACCGCGCCAAGGCCTACGAGCTGCCCGAGGGCGGCCGTGACGCGAAGGGCCAGCACGTCGCCAACCTCCTGGCCTTCCAGCCCGGGGAGAAGATCGCGCAGGTCCTCGACATGCGCGACTACGACGTCGCGGACTACCTCGTGCTCGCGACCCGCCGCGGGACCGTGAAGAAGACCCGGCTGTCCGAGTACGACTCCAACCGCAGCGGCGGTGTCATCGCGATCAACCTGCGCGAGGACGCCGACGGCCACCCTGACGAGCTCGTCTCGGCGCGCCTCGTCGACGCGACCGACGACCTCATCCTCGTCTCGCGCAAGGGCCAGTCGATCCGCTTCACGGCGAGCGACGAGGCCATGCGGCCCCTGGGACGTGCCACCTCGGGCGTCACCGGCATGAAGTTCCGCGAGGACGACGAGCTCCTCGCCATGGACGTCGTCCGTGAGGGTGCCCACCTCTTCGTGGTCACCGAGGGCGGGTTCGCCAAGCGCACGAGCGTCGACGAGTACCGTGTCCAGGGACGTGGCGGGCTCGGCATCAAGGTCGCCAACCTCGTCGAGGCGCGTGGAGATCTTGTGGGGGCTCTGGTGACGGACGAAGATGACGAGGTACTCGTCATCATGGAGCGTGGCAAGATCGTGCGATCTGCTGTGAACCAGGTGAACCTCACCGGGCGCACCACGCAGGGCGTGACCTTCGCCAAGCCCGACAAGAACGACCGCATCATCGCGGTCGCTCGCAACGTCGAGCGGAACCTGGGTGACGACATCGACTCAGAGGAGTCCGGTGAGGGGGCTGACGGGGACGCCGTGACGACGAGCGACGACCTGCAGCACCCTGGCGACGCAGTCGCCGCTCCGGATTCGACCACCGGATCCGAGGAGGACGCATGAGCGGCGAAGCCACAGGCAAGCCCACAGCAGCATCGGGGAAGCCCGCCCGGGGCGCCAGCGCCTCCACCCCGCCGGCTCCCCCGGCACCGTCGGTGAGCTCCCCGCCGCCGTCGGTCCCGCCGAAGAAGGCTGCCGGCACGCCGTCGCCCACCTCGGCAGCCGGCGCGACCAAGGTGTCAGGCTCGGGCGGATCGCAGGGAGCCAAGACCACAGGCGCCCAGGCGGAGGCTGCGAAGACTGCACCCTCCACCCGTCCCGGCGGCACCCCGGCGGCCAAGGGTCCCAGCCCGATCGGCACCGTCACCGCCGCCACCCCGACCTCTGCGGCACCCTCGGTGTCCGGTGCGCCGGCCTCCCAGGGCAGCAGCACGGCGCCCGCACGGCCGTCGGTCACGCAGGCTGACCCGAGCACGGGCACCACGCAGGCCTCACCGGCCGTGAAGAAGGTCGTGCCCGGGCCGCGACGTGTCCGTCTGGCCGTCGCACGGATCGACCCGTGGTCCGCCATGAAGCTGTCGTTCCTGCTGTCGATCGCCCTCGGCATCATGATGATCGTGGCGACCATCGTCTTCTGGATGGTCCTCGACGGCATGTACGTCTTCACCGAGGTCGACAGGCTCGTCCAGGAGGTCCTCGGCGACGCCGCGGACGTCAACGTGCTCCAGTACGTCGAGTTCAAGCGCGTGGTGTCCCTGGCCACGATCATCGCGATCGTCGACATGGTGCTGCTCACAGCCCTCGCCACGATCGGGGCATTCCTGTACAACGTGGTCGCCTCGCTCGTCGGTGGTGTGCACCTCACGCTCATCGACGAGTAAGATCATCACGCGCTCGATCCCGCTCGGGACCGGTGCTGACGCTCAGTTTGAGCGTCACGCCGATCGTGGGGTAAGGTCAAGCGCTGCACAACGGAAGCCCTCGGGCTACTGACGTGCGCACGGGCCTTTAGCTCAGGCGGTTAGAGCGCTTCGCTGATAACGAAGAGGTCGGAGGTTCAAGTCCTCCAAGGCCCACTGTCGGATCCCACTAGAGGGGGAACGTATGAAGAAGTTGTTGTTCACACTCGCTGTCGCGGGAATCGGGTACGCCGTCTGGCGTAAGTACACCGAGGACAACGCAGAGCGTGACCTCTGGTCAGAGGTCACGGACACGTTCAAGTAGTCCGGCACGCAGCGCACCTCAGGTGCGTGAGGGGCCATGGCGCAATTGGTAGCGCACCTGCTTTGCAAGCAGGGGGTTAGGGGTTCGAGTCCCCTTGGCTCCACAGGATGACACGAGAGGCCCCGCCACGGCGGGGCCTCTTGCTGTTGTCGGGACAGGCTCCGAGTACCGGGGGACGACGCTACTGGTGCTCCGCGGAGATCGCCGCTCGCGCCCTCTCTCGCAGAGCCGGATCGCAGACGTAGACGTACGTCCCCTTCATGCCACGGGTCAGCAGGACGTAGTACGCGTTGCGGATGTACTCCAGCAGCTCGTGCTCGTCGCGGACCGACCGCACCTCGCGGTCGAAATGAGACTCTCGGACGGCTCGTACCCCGCCGTGGTCCTCGTCCCAGACGATGTCCGGGCCGATGATCACACCGGCATAGTTGAGGTCGTAGCCCTGCACGGTGTGGACGCTGCCCACCTCGTCGATCGACCCCTGCGAGCTGATCCAGTCTGTGTCCGTCCGGTTCCAGCGGAGCTCCACCCCGTCTTCTGAGATGTCGTGAGGGGCGTCGACCGACACATCACCCTTGCTGGTCCATCTCCAGGCGTACCCGGCGACCAGCCGCGACAGCCCGACCTCTGACTCGCGCTCCAGGATCTGGGACTTCATGTCCCCCAGGTGGTCGAAGAACCGGAGGTCGTACGACGTCGGCACTCGTGCTGGGGCGGGGGAGTCCGTCAGGAGCGCCCGTGCGAAGCCGAGGTAGCCCTGCCCGGCTGAGACCCGCATCTGAGACTCCAGCTCGTAGAAGCGGTGATCGGCGGAGGCACGGGCGACGAGACCGTCGACGACGGTCCGAGACACGTCGGCAGGCCGTACAGTCTGCTCACCGTCGACGAGGTAGATCTGGTGGGTGCTCTTCGCGGAGATCCAGTCCACCGCGGTCCGCCCCTCGGACATCTCCCCGAAGAGGTCCCGGTTGCGTTGTGAGAAGGCCCCTCGGGTCGGTCCTGCGCCCCGGTGCGTCAGACGGTGAGCCTCGTCCACCACGAGGAGATCCCAGGTCCCAGGAGACGCTGCGACGGTGTAGGGGCTGAGGACCGTCACTCCCTTCAGACCAGGCGTCCGCCGGAAGACTGACGTGATCGTCTTCCGCAACGACTGCTGGGGGACCACGAAGCCGATCCGCAAGCCGTCGAGCAGCTCGCGGTTCCCGTCGAGGAAGAAGTCCGAGAACCGTCCGTCATCACTCGGGTCGACCCCGCTACCAGAGTCCTGGATGTCACGGAGAAGCTTGAGCAGGAAGATGGCGACGACAGTCTTGCCTGTGCCCGGCCCTCCGCGGACGACGGACGCGCTCTCTCGCCCTTCCGTGAGGTCCTCGAGAAGACCCTCCACGATGCCGTCGACCGCGACGAGCTGCTCGTCGTTCAGCGCCTTGTACGGCGAGAGCTTGAAGAGGTTGAGGTTCTCGATCTCGTCGACGCTCCGCCGGAACACGCCCTCGGTCCTGAGCCTGTCGAAGACCTTGTCGAAGAGGGGCTGGTACCGCGTGGTGCGTTCGAAGTAGCCAGAGTCTTGCTGGCCGTCGTTACGGTTGAGAGGCGCGTAGGCACCGTCGGCGTGGAACAGGGCGATGAGGCGCGACTCGAGGTCGAGGCAGGCCGACTTGTTGAACTCCTCGTCGATGACGACCCGAACCTCGCGGAGCCCCGCCTTGGACGGGTGGTCGAGATGCTGGCGCAGCCGGTGACGTGCTCGCGTGGTCTCGCCGACGTAGACCTTCTGTGAGTCGGTGATCATGTAGACCACCGGCCAGTCGTGGTGCCGGCCGTCGGGGTCACGCCAGTCCCGGACAGTGGCTGCGTCGAAGCTGAGCCGGGTAACGCGCGGGCGCTCAGAGAGCGTCATATCGCGTGCTCCGTCCGCGGGACGTCTCGACCGGGTACTTCTGCCGGGTCTTCTCGAGCTTGTCGAGCACGATCTGCTGCGGGTCGAGCCCCAACTTGTCTGCGAGAGCGAGGCAGTAGGTGAGGACATCGGCGAGCTCATCACGTACCGCTCCTCGGTCCGCCTCGGACGACCACTGGAAGCACTCGAGCAGCTCACCAGCCTCGATGGAGATGGACTTCGCGAGGTTCTCGGGAGTGTGGAACTGCTCCCAGTCGCGCTCGGCGAAGAACGCTCTCAGCGCATGGAGTGCCTCGTCGGGAGCCATGGCTCGCAGCGTACCAGCGGCTCCCGGCCGTCCTGCCGGCCAGCTGTCCGCCGGCCCGGCTCGACGATGTCGGGAGCACGCATGACGAAGGCCACGGTCCCGAGGAACCGTGGCCTTCATCGTCGGTGCTGGGGTCGAGCTACTTCGTGTCGTCCTCGGTGGACGTCGGGGCGACCTGGCCGGCGCGGTTGACGGCGTCGTCCTGGTCGGTCGACTCGGCGTCCTTGTCGGAGACCTTCGCCTCGACCTCGGTCGCGAGGGCGTCGCCGGCCTTCTTCGCGGAGTCGACGGCGTGCTCGCTGGCCTCGCCGAGGTCGTCTGCTGCGGACTTCGCGGTGCTCTTGGCGCGCGAGGTGGTCTTCTTCGCGGTGGCCTTGGCCTCGGAGAGCTTGTCGGCGACCTTCTCGGAGAGGTCTTCGGCCTTGTCGGCGACCTTGCCCGAGACCTCGCGGGTCTTGGCGACAGCCGCGCCAGCAGCCTCGCCGACAGCCTCGGCGGCGTTGCCGACAGCGCCTTCGACGTTGTCGACAGCGCTCGAGTCGACCTTCTCCCACGGCTCGGCCCACGGGTCGGTCGTCGGCTGCGCGCGGCGCCACAGGACGAGCGCGCCACCGGCGGCGGCGACACCGGCGACGACCCACCAGCCCTTGCCGGACTTCTTCTGCTTCTTCTTGGCGTGCTTCTCGACGGAGTGCACGGCGTCAGAGAGCTTGATCGGAGCCTTGGCCGAGGCCGCCTTGATCGAGTCGGCCACGTGGGTCGCACCCGAGGACGCCTTGGAGGCCACGGTGCTCGCCCCGCCGCTCGTGACGTCGGCGGCGTTCTTGGCAGCCTCGTTGAGCGCGGCGACGATCTTGGGGAAGACCTCGTCGACGAGCTTGTCGTGGGCGCTGTCGATCACGGGGGAGGCCTTCTCGGCAGCCTTCTCGACGCGGGGGGCGGCGGCCTTGACCGACTCGTTCCACGCCTGCTCGATGCGCGGGGTGACCCACTCGACGAAGGCCTCGACCTTGGGGGTTCCCCAGTCCTTGGCCTGCAGAGCAGCCTCTCGGGCCTGACCGGCGACGACGCCGGCCTTCTCGCCTGCCTGGTGCGCACCGTCAGCGAGGACGGAGGCGAGGTCGGCGGCCTGGTCCTTGATCTTGTCGGTGTCGATCTTGTCGCTCGCGCTGCGTGCCGAGTCCTTGATTCCGTCCAACATTCAAAGCTCCCTGAGAGTAGTGGGCATGCACCTGAGTCCACTCTGCCACCTCACGGGCGTGCGCGCAGAGGGGTCGGACGTGACCATCCTGTGCTGGTCCTGCCCCGGACCGCCTGGTCGTGGGACAATGGCGGCATGTTCGCAACCCTCCACACCACTGCTGGTGACATCCGTATCGAGCTGTTCCCCAACCACACGCCGAAGACGGTCGAGAACTTCACGGGTCTGGCGACCGGGTCGAAGACCTGGACCGACCCCAAGACGGGCGCCGAGAGCAACGAGCCCTTCTACGACGGCCTGATCTTCCACCGCGTCATCCCGGGCTTCATGATCCAGGGCGGGTGCCCGCTCGGCACCGGCACCGGAGACCCGGGCTACAAGTTCGACGACGAGATCCACCCGGAGCTGTCCTTCAACAAGCCGTACCTCCTCGCGATGGCCAACGCCGGGACGCGCCGCAACGCCATCACCGGCCAGCCCGAGGGCACCAACGGCTCGCAGTTCTTCGTCTCGGTCGAGGCCACCCCGTGGCTCAACGGCAAGCACACCATCTTCGGTGAGGTGGCCGACGACTCGAGCCGCGCCGTCGTGGACGCGATCGCCTCCGCAGCGACGCGCCCCGGCGACCGCCCGGTCGAGGACATCACCATCACGTCCGTCACGATCGAGGACTGAGCGGCACACCGCCGCTGACCTGCGACGCATGAGCACTCCGAGCACGCCGCCCGGGGCGGCCGACCAGACCGTCCCCACCTGTCCCCGCCACCCTGACCGCGTCAGCTATGTGCGCTGTCAGCGGTGCGGACGGCCCGCGTGCCCGGAGTGCTCTGTCCAGGCCTCTGTCGGCGTCCAGTGCGTCGACTGCGTCCGCGAGGCGCAGCGCACCGCCCCCGTGCACCGCACGGCCCTCGGAGCACCGCTGCGCACAGGACGCCCCGTCGTCACCTACACGATCATCGCGCTCTGCCTGATCAGCTACGTGCTGCAGCTCAGCGTCGACGGCTGGACGGGCCGTCTGGCCTTCTCGCCGTTCACCGGCGAGCTCGAGCCGTGGCGCTTCGTCACCGCGGCGTTCTTGCACTCGACCCAGATCTTCCACGTCGCGCTCAACATGTACGCGCTGTGGATCGTCGGCCCCTACCTCGAGAATCTGCTCGGTCGGGCCCGCTTCATCTCTCTCTACCTGCTCTCGGCTATAGGCGGCCACGTCGCGGTCGTGCTGCTCGCGGACCCCCTGTCCGCGTCGTGGTTCACCGGGACCGTGGGCGCGTCGGGCGCCGTCTTCGGGCTCTTCGGGGCGATCTTCGTCGTCATGCGGCGGATGGGCCAGGAGGCCCGCGGCATGCTGGTGATCATCGGGCTCAACCTCGTGGTCGGGTTTGTCGTCCCGAACATCTCGTGGCAGGGGCACCTGGGCGGGCTCGTCACCGGCGCAGTCCTAGGTGCCGCCTACGCCTTCGCGCCTCGTGAGCGACGGACCCTCGTGAGCATCGTGGCGACCGTCGCTGTCGCTGTCCTGCTCGTCGGAGCCGTCCTGCTGCGTTATTCACAGGTGTAGACCTCGCTGTCCACAGCTGTGGGGACAGAGCGCCGGAACTCGCAGGATCGTGCGGGAACTACACACCTGTAAGTTATCCACACCTGTGGACAGGCCTGTGCATGATGGTTCCTCGGGAGCCGCGCACCGTCCTCCCGCGAGGGGAGAGGCAGACCGACCACCCGGGCACGCAGCAGGCCCCCGCCCAGCCGACGTGCCATGGGCACGGCGGCAGGACGAGGGCCTGCGCGCTCAGACCGGACGGCCCGGTCGAGCAGCTACTTCCAGCGCGTCGACAGCCCGAAGCCACCGAGCAGGATCGCGAAGCCGACGAGGATGTTCCAGCGCCCGATCGGCGGGATCGGCAGCTGTGCGCCACCCGACGTCAGGTAGAAGATGACGACCCAGAGGATCCCGACGACGAACATGGTCACCATGGTCGGGACGAGCCACGGAGGGTTGCCCACGCGCTCCTGCTTGACCTTGGGTGTGGAGGCCTGCTCAGACGATGTCTTCGCGACCTTCTTGCGGCGCTTCGATTCAGGCACTGGAGCCGGCTCCTGTCGATGGGTCGACGACGTATTCTCGACTAGCGTAGTGGCACACAGCCCCCGCACCGCCCACAGTGGACAGCAAGGACCATGGCACCTCAGTCGCACGGCACCCGGACGCCGCTCAGAGCCACGCTCTCGGCGACCTTCGTGCTGATCCTGGCCGGTCTGCTGTTCACCGCGAACGCGCGGCTCTCCGGCGGGGAGGAGAACCGGCAGCCCGAGAACTTCGCCGAGCTGGTCCGCCAGGAGGTCGACCGCGGCGACGACCTCCTCACGGAGGTCGAAGGTCTGCGGTCTGCCGTTGACACGCTCTCAGAAGGCCTCGCGACCGAGGTCCCGGCGCTCGACCCGGCCCTCGACGTGAGCTCTGGCATCGAGGCCGGCATGACCGCCGTCACCGGAGCGGGACTGCGTGTGCAGCTCGAGGACGCGCCGACGAACCGCCCGCAGCCGCCCGAGATCGTGCCTGACGACCTGGTCGTCCACCAGCAGGACCTCGAAGGGGTCATCAACGCCCTCTGGGCGGGTGGCGCGGAGGCGATGACTCTCCAGGGCGAGCGGGTGACAGCCCTGACGGCCTTCAGGTGCGTCGGGAACGTGCTGTCGCTCCACGGCCGTGTCTACTCGCCTCCCTACGTGGTCGAGGCCGTGGGGGACCCGCAGAGGCTCCAGGCGGCGCTCGACGCCTCTGAGCCCCTCAGCATCTACAGGGAGTACGTCGCGGCAGTCGGTCTGGGGTACTCGGTCGAGACCCGAGACACCATCGACGCCCCCGCCTACACCGGGGTCCTGACCCTCGAGCACGCCTCCGTCCCGGCCGGGACGGACGTCTACAGGTGACTGTGCTCGGCAGCCGGTCTGGCCCGACGTCGCTGCGGTCCACGACGTAGGCTCGTCCTCTGCGCGCAGCACCGATAGGCACGCACCGCGCACCCCCACCACGGCATCACCAGCGGGAGAACCGACATGACCCGAATCCTCGTCGTCGACAACTACGACTCCTTCGTCTACACGATCGTCGGCTACCTGCAGCAGCTCGGGGCCGAGACAGTGGTCGTGCGCAACGACGCCGTGCCTCCCCTCGACGAGCGTGGCTCCTTCGACGGCGTGCTGGTCTCTCCGGGTCCGGGAACCCCGGCGGACGCCGGGCAGAGCCTCCAGGTGATCCGCGACTGCGCGAGCACAGGTACCCCGATGCTCGGTGTCTGCCTCGGCCACCAGGCCCTCGGTGAGGCCTTCGGAGCGACGGTCACCCACGCGCCCGAGCTCATGCACGGCAAGACGAGCGTCGTCGAGCACCGTGACGGGGGAGTGCTGGCAGGCCTGCCGCACCCCTTCACCGCGACGCGCTACCACTCCCTCGCCGTCGTCACCGGCACCGTGCCTGACGAGCTCGAGGTCACCGCGGAGGTCGACGGCGCGCACGGCACGATCATCATGGGGCTGGCGCACCGCGAGCTGCCGCTCCACGGCGTCCAGTTCCACCCTGAGTCTGTGCTCACCGAGGGCGGCCACAGGCTGCTCGCGAACTGGCTCGAGATCTGCGGGTCCACGGACGCCGTCGAGCGCGCTGAGGGGCTCGCGCCGCTCCTGCACCGCTGAGCCTCGGTGCCGGGCTGACCAGTCCACCCGGCATCTCTCCGCACGACGGAGGCCGCATCTCTCGTGGCGCTCCCGACGACGAAGGCCGCCCCCCGCAGCGGGGAGCGGCCTTCATCGTTTCAGCAGTGCGGGATGGTCGTCAGTCGTCGCCCTTGCCCGGCTTCCCGGAGCTGTTGCCGCTGTTGCCGGGGCTCGCACCCGCGGACGCGTCGTCCGACGGGTCGTCGCTCGGGTCTGCCGAGGGCTCAGGCTCGAAGGTCAGCACGACCACAGACCCGGGCTCGACCTCGGTCCCGCCGGCAGGGTTGCTCGAGACCACGCGACCGGTCGGGCTGGGGAGCGTCCCTGGAGCGAGCTGCACGCCGAGTCCAGCATCGCCGAGCGCCTTCTGGGCGTCCGCAAAGGTCATGCCGACGAGGTTGGCGGGCACCGTGGCGACCGGGATCGCCTCGGCGATCGCGACGTCGATGCGCTGTCCCTGGTTCACAGACCCGGGGTTGGGCGACTGCGACACGACCCGGCCGGCCTCGACGTCGTTGGTCGGTGTGTTGGTGAAGCTGCCGATCAGACCGAGGTCGCTCAGCGCCTGGGCGGCCTCAGCCTGGGTCAGCCCTGCGAGGTCTGGCAGGTCGACCTGGCCGGAGGCCACGTAGAGCCTGACCTCGTCGCCCTTCTTGGCAGCCGTCCCGGCGACGGGCTCGGTGCGGGTGACGGAGTCACGGGCGATCTTCGGGCTCGACTCAGACGTGATGCCGACAGCGACGACGAGCCCCTCGGCCTCGATGGCCTCGGTCGCCTGCGCCTGGGTGAAGCCCGTGACGTCGGGGACCTTCGTGTCTTCAGGGCCCGTCGAGGTCCAGACCTGGACAGCCGTGGTGACGGGAACAGAGTCGCCGACCGCCGGGTCGCTGCGGATGAACAGCCCCGGTGCGACGTCGTTGTTCACCTCTTCGAAGAACTCGGGCGGTTCTGTGAACCCGGCGTCGGTGAGCGCTGCGGTGATCTGCTCGCGCGACATGTCGGTGAGGACAGGCACGTTGGCCTGGTCGACAGGGGGAGTCGAGTCGCGGTCGAGGAGCAGCATGGCCGCGATGGCTGCGACAGCCAGCACGGCGATGACGACGAGGGTCCAGAGCAGCGCGCGGTGCTTGGGCTTCTCCTCGTCCTCCTCCGTCGCGAGCTCGGCGAGCGGGTCGGCCGTCGTGACGGGAGCGAAGGCCGGCGCGACCTTGGTCGCGTCGTCGGTCACCGAGCTGAAGATCTCCGTAGCGCCCTCGGCCGGTCCTGTCGCGGCGGATGCTGCGACGACGGCACCGAGAGATCCGGCAGCCAACGCTCCGCCGCGGATGGCGGCCTCGAGGTCAGAGCGGAACTCCGCCGCGCTGCCGTAGCGGGCTGTGCGCTCCTTGGCCAGGGCCTTGAGCGTCACGCGGTCGAGGGTCTCGGGGACGTCGGAGGCGATGCTGCTCGGGCTGACCGGAGCCTCACGGACGTGCTGGTACGCGACGGACACGGGGGAGTCGCCGGTGAACGGCGGGCGCCCGGTGAGGAGCTCGAAGAGCAGGCAGCCCGTCGAGTAGAGGTCGCTGCGTGCGTCGACGCTCTCACCGCGAGCCTGCTCGGGGGAGAGGTACTGCGCGGTCCCGATGACGGCCTGCGTCTGCGTCATGGTCGCGGCGGAGTCGGCGAGGGCTCGGGCGATGCCGAAGTCCATCACCTTGATCGCGCCCGTGGGCGTGAGCATGACGTTCGCGGGCTTGATGTCCCGGTGCACGATCCCGGCGTGGTGGGAGTACTCGAGGGCCGAGAGGACGCCCGAGGTGATCTCGACGGCCTCCTCGATCGGCACGGCGTTGCCGTCCTGGAGGATGTCGCGGACCGTGTGGCCCTCGACGTACTCCATGACGATGAAGGGCACGTGCGAGACGGCACCGCTCGGCTCGGTGAAGGTGTCTTCACCGGTGTCGTAGACGGCGACGATCGCCGGGTGGTTCAGCGCGGCAGCGGACTGCGCCTCGCGGCGGAACCTCGCCTGGAAGGACGGGTCGCGCGCGAGGTCGGAGCGCAGGATCTTGATCGCCACGGTCCGCCCGAGACGGTTGTCGTGACCGATGTGGACCTCGGCCATACCACCGCGGCCGATGAGCTCACCGACCTCGTAACGGCCCGCAAGGGTGCGGGGTGCCTCGTCAACCACTACGTGTCCTTAGGTGTCGTTGGGGATGCTGCGCCGTGGCTCTGCGAGCCCTGCGCTTCGACGATCATGGCATCTGGGCCGGTCCAGCCGGTCGATTCTACCGAGATCGTTCCTGAGAGGTGACCAGACCCTGGTGCCTCACCAGAGGCTGAGGAGTCGAGCAGCGCCTTGGCCAGCGTCGCCGTGAGGACGACGACGAGGACGAGGACCAGCGCGAGCGTCGGCCAGCCGACCGACCTGATGGTGTCCAGGAGACCTGCGACCCCGCTCCGTCGTGCCCCGCCGCGACGGCGAGAGGAGGATGCCTGGCGACCAGTCGCGGGACGGGTCGTCGAGCTGCGGGCTGGCGCGCTCCGGTTCGCAGAGCTGCGTGTGGTGGATCGCGGGGATCGCGCCGTCGACGACCCCGGTGCGCGCGGGGTACCCGCGACCGGCGTCGTGCGCGACCGCGCGGTCGTCCCCGGCGGTGGCACGCGCCGTCGGACAGATCCCGTCGGCTCCGAGGCAGACGTCGCCGAGGTGCCGGCAAGTCTGCCGTCGGACGAGCCCGGTCGGTCCGACGGGCTCGTGCGGCTCGCGGTCTTCACGGCGTCCCAGGTGGGTGCGACAGGTTCCCACTGCTGGGTCTGCTGGGCGTCCTGGTGCGGAGCAGGGGGCGGAGGGACGTCGCGCACGCTGGACGTCTCGGAGCGGGCCGGGGCCGCCGGAGCGGTGGTGCTGACCGGTGCTGGAGGCGGTGTCGGCTCGGCGTGGCGCGACGGGGGAGCTGCGGCAGGTGAGGCTGAGGGTTCGCTCGTGCCGGGCTCGGCCTGGGACGGGGCAGGCGGGACCGGCGGCACCGCTGGCGCGGAGCGCGTCTCGGTCCGTGCCTCGTCCTGGACGTCCGGTCGGTCGGTCGGCGGCAGCATCCGGCGTCCGACAGGAGCCTGCTCAGCACGCTCGTGCTGAGTGCCTGGCGATACCGGCGCGGCCGGGGTCTCTGGCTCGCGGACGTCCGGCAGCGGCACCGCGGCAGCGGAGGGGGTGCTCTCGGCTGCGGCCGGAGCGGTCACCGGCACCCCAGCCGTCGGAGGAGCCTCTCGGTGGACCACGGGTGCGGCAGGCTCACGACGACGCCGGCCGTTGCCCCAGGGGTCGGCGGCGATCTCGTCGGCGAGCAGGTCGAAGGTCCGCGCCAGGATCGCCCCGCTGCGCGGCCTGTCGAGCGGGTCCTTGGCGAGCATGCGCATGACGAGGTCTGCGAGCCCCGAGTGCACCGTCGACGGCAGCGGGGGCACCGCCTCGTTGACCTGCGCGACAGCGATGTCCACGGGAGTGGCTCCCGTGAAGGGCCGGTTCCCGACGATCGACTCGTAGGCCACGATCCCGAGGGCGTAGATGTCGGACGCACCCGTCGCGGCCTTGCCGATCGCCTGCTCGGGTGACAGGTACTGAGCCGTGCCCATGACCATGCCGGCGGCCGTCATGGGGATCTGGTTCGACGCGAGGGAGACCCCGAAGTCGGTGATCTTCACCTCGCCGGAGCGTTCCAGCAGGATGTTGCCGGGCTTCACGTCGCGGTGGACCACCCCGGCGACGTGGGCAGCGTGCAGCGCCCGCGCCGTCTGCGACAAGATCGACAGCAGGCGGAGGACGGGCAGCACAGGCTCGCGCTCGAGGAGGTCGGACATGGGCTCGCCGTGGACGAGCTCCATGACGAGGTACCCCGAGCCCTGCTGCTCGCCGTAGTCGTACAGCTGGGCGATGTTGGAGTGCGACAGGGCCGCGCTGTTGCGGGCCTCGGTCCGCAGGCGGTCGAGGAAGTCGGAGTTGCCCGCGAACTCTTCGCGCAGCACCTTGACCGCGACGTCGCGCGCGAGCGACTCGTCGTGGGCGACCCACACCTCGCCCATGCCGCCGACGGCGATCTGCCGGACGAGGCGGTACCTGCCGCCGAGCGCCATCTGCGCCTCGGGCTTCATCGGTTGATCACCGCTTCCATGACTGCTCGGGCGATGGGGGCCGCGACACGGCCACCGGTCGCCTCGTTGCCGGCGTCTCCGCCGTTCTCGACGATCACCGCGACGGCCACCTGCGGGTCGTCGGCCGGCGCGAAGGAGGTGAACCACGCATGAGGCGCAGCGTCGGCCGTGGTCTCGGCCGTGCCGGACTTCCCAGCGACCTGCACGCCCGAGATCTGCGCAGAGGTCCCGGTGCCGTCCTGGACGACACCGATCATCATGTCGCGCAGGGTGTCGGCGGTCTCGCGGGAGATCGGCGTGCCGATCTCCTCGGGGTCGGTCTCGACCGCGACCGTGAGGTCGGGCGTCCGCACACGGTCGATCATGTACGGCTGCATGAGGGTGCCGCCGTTGGCGATCGCGGCAGAGATCATCGCGACCTGCATCGGGGTCACCTTCACGTCGTACTGGCCGATCGCGGACAGCGCGGTCTTCGCGGAGTCGATGGTCGCCCCGTCGACCTCGAGCGGGAACTGGCTGTTCGTCACCTGGAGCGGGATCGACATCCGCGAGTCGAAGCCGAAGGCCTTGGCCTGCTCGTCGAGGGCCTCGGGACCCAGGTCGATCCCGAGCTGCGCGAAGGCTGTGTTGCACGAGGTGCGCAGCGCGTCGGCGAGGGTCGTGGTGCCCGTGGGGGAGCAGGACTCGCCGCCGAAGTTGTTGAGGACGCTGCTCGACTGCGGCAGCTGGAGCTGGTCGGGCGCAGGGATCTGCTGGTCCGGGGTGACGGCACCTCCCTCGAGGGCAGCCGCCGCCGTGACCAGCTTGAAGGTCGAGCCGGGCGGGTAGGTGCGGCCGGCGATCGCCCGGTTGTCGAGGGGGCGTGCGCTGTCGTCGGCGAGGGCCTGGAAGGCGGCGCTCGCGTCGGCGGACGAGTGCGAGGCGACGAGGTTGGGGTCGAAGGCGGGCTTCGAGACCATCGCGAGGACGGCACCGGTCTTCGGGTCGAGCGCCACGACGGCGCCGCGCTGGTCGCCGAGGGCGTCCCACGCAGCCTGCTGCACCACGGGGTCGATGGTGAGCTCGACCGACGAGCCCTGCGGCGTCCCGCCGGAGATCAGGTTGCGGAACCTGTCCCACCACAGCGAGTCGGAGGTGCCGACGAGGTACTCGTTGGCGGCCCGCTCCATGCCCGTCGACTGGAACCTGAACGAGTAGTAACCCGTGACGGCCGAGTACAGCTCAGGCTCGGCGTACACGCGCTGGTACATGAAGGCGTCGTCGACGGGGACCGACTCGGCGATCGTCTGGCCGCCGGCGATGATCGGCCCGCGCTGGATGCTCAGGTCTCGGTAGAGCGAGCGGGAGTTGCGGCCGTCGGCGTTGAGCGTCGGCGCCTGGGCGACCTGGATCCACGTCGAGGCGACCATGAGCACGAGGAACAGGGCGAGGGCGACGACGGCGACGCGCCGGATGGGGACGTTCATCGGGGAGGCTCCGGCACGATCTGGGTCTGGTCGTCGTCCCCGGGGCGGACGATCTGGGTGTCGTCGTCACGGGAGACGGCGGCAGCCTGCGAGGTCGTCGAGCCGTGCGCGCCTGCGGTGTCCCGCGAGGCCGCAGCAGGTGCGGGCTCGAGGGTCGGCTTCGGCTCGGCTCGGGGCGTACCGCGCAGGGGCAGCGGCGTCGGACGCCGCGAGTTGTCGCTGATCCGCACGAGCAGGGCCACGATCAGCCAGTTCGCGAGGAGCGACGACCCGCCGTAGGCCAAGAAGGGCATGGTCAGGCCCGTGAGGGGGATGACGCGGGTGATCCCGCCGATGACGACGAAGCACTGCCACGCGACGACGAAGGCGAGACCGCTCGCGAGCAGCTTGCCGAAGCCGTCACGGGTGCCGATCGCGATGCGCATGCCGCGCTGCACGAGCAGCGTGTACATCGCGAGGATGGCGAGCACGCCGGTGAGGCCCAGCTCCTCACCGAGGGCCGCGAAGATGAAGTCGGACGAGGCGTACGGCACGATGTCTGGTCGTCCCGCGCCCCACCCGGTCCCCATGAGACCGCCGTTGGCCATGCCGAACAGGCCCTGGACGATCTGGTACGACCCGCCGAAGTCCCGGTCGTAGATGTCCGCGTCGAAGGCGTTGAGCCACGCGTCGAACCGGCCGGCGACGTGGGGGAGCGAGGAGGCTGCAGCGGCTGCACCGACGCCGACCAGCACCAGACCGATGAGGACCCAGCTGACACGTTCGGTCGCGATGTAGATCATCGCGACGAAGAGGCCGAAGAAGAGCAGCGAGGTGCCGAGGTCCTTCTCGAAGACGAGCACGAGGATCGACACGAGCCACACGACGATGATCGGACCGAGGTCGCGCGAGCGTGGCAGCTGGAGGCCGAAGACCTTCTTGCCCGCGAGTGTCAGCGTGTCCCGGTTGGACACCAGGTACCCCGCGAAGAACACCGCGAAGGCGATCTTGGCGAACTCTGCGGGCTGGAGGGTGAAGGGGCCCAGGCCCACCCACACGCGTGAGCCGTTGATCTGCTTGCCGATCCCCGGGAGCAGCGGCAGCAGGATGAGCACCAGGCCGACGACCATGGCCGTGTAGGTGTTGCGGCGCAGCGTGCGGTGGTCCTTGAGGACGAAGAGCAGCGCGACAGCGCCGCCGACACCCACGGCGGTCCAGCCGAGCTGGCGCGTCGCGAGCTCGCTCGTGGCTCCCTTGAGCTGCTGCCCGAGGTCCAGCCTGTGGATCATCGCGAGGCCGAGGCCGTTGAGCGCGACGGCGATCGGCACGAGGGTCGGGTCTGCGTAGGGGGCACGCCAGCGGACGACGAGGTGCAGGGCGAGGCTCAGGCCCGTCATGCCGAGCATGAGCATGTAGAAGTTCGCCGGGAGGGTCCCCTCCATGACGAGGCTGACGATCGCGTAGGCGCTGATGCCGATCGCGAGGGCGAGGACGAGCAGGCCGAACTCGCTGGCTCGACCGCTGCGGACCCGACCAGGTTCGACCGTGGCCATCAGGAGGTGCCACCCGCGGTCGTCGGACTGTCCGGCGCGGCGTCGGCGGCAGCTGTCGTGGCGCCGTCCGTGGGAGTCGGGGTCTCGCCGGTCCCCTCGGTGGCCGGTTCGTCGGTCGCTGCACCCTCGGGGGCGAGGTCCGCGACGCGCTGCCGGGCGTCGTCGAGCGACTTCGCTCGGATCGTGCGCTCGAGCTGGTTGATCTCGAACCTGTCGAGGTCGGAGGCGACCACGTCGGAGGTCTCGTAGACCTCCGAGAGCTCGAGCGGGCCGATCGACTGGGAGATGCCCTGGAAGATGGTGACCTTGCCGTCGGCGAGGCCGACGTAGTACTGCGTCTGCGTCCAGCGGTAGCCGAAGAACGCGCCGGTGCCGACGATCGCGAGCAGCACGACGAGGGAGACGAGGGTCCAGGCCCACCGGCCGCGGCCGGTCTCTTCCTCGAGCTCGGTCGACGAGATGCCGGTCCCGCGCTTGGCCTCGGCCTTCGCGGCCTTGGCGTCGGCGCGCTCCTGGGCTCGTGCTGCCTTCTTCTCGGAGCGGCTGAGCGCCCCGGGTGTCGCCGTCGCGACCTCGACGGTCTCGTCCGGCTCGGAGACGGCCGCGTCGGGTGCAGCCGGCGACTGCTGGGACGACTCGGCGAGGGCGCCGACGGTCGCGCGCGCCTCGGCGAGCAGGGCTGCCGCCCGGGCAGCAGGACCGTCGACGGCTGTCGTCGGTGCGTCGCGGGTGATCGCGACTGATCCGACCACCTGCACGCCGGAGTCGGGCGCTGCGCCGTCCGGGAGGTCGTCGAGGTCGAGCACGTCGGCGACGATGCAGGTGATGTTGTCCGACCCGCCGGCACGCAGCGCGAGCTGGACGAGCCGCTCGGCGCAGGCGGTCACGTCGGTGTTCTCGACCATGGTGCGCTCGATCGTCTCGAGGCTGACCATGCCGCTCAACCCGTCAGAGCACAGCAGCCAGCGGTCGCCCGGGTGTGCCTCGCGGACGGAGAGGTCGGGGCTGAGGTCGAGGTCGAAGTCGCCGAGGACCCGCATGACGACAGAGCGCTGCGGGTGGTGCTCGGCCTCCTCGGCGGTGATCTTGCCGGTGTCGACGAGGTGCTGGACGAAGGTGTGGTCCTTGGTCACCTGGCTCAGCTGGCCGCCGCGGAGCAGATAGCCCCGGGAGTCGCCCATGTGGGCCATCGCCAGCTTGTTGCCCGAGCGCAGCAGGGCGGTCACCGTCGTGCCCATGCCGGAGAGCTCGGAGTCTTCGCGAGCCCTGCGGACGAGTTCGAGCCGTGCGGTCTCGATGGCCTCGCCGAGGCGCTCGAGGATCTCTGAGGACCCGAAGGCCTCACCGTCGAGGGGAGCCAGGGAGGCGACCGCGAGAGACGACGCGATGTCTCCGCCCGCGTGCCCACCCATGCCGTCGGCTACGAGCAGCAGGTGCGGGCCGGCGTAGGCAGAGTCCTGGTTGTTGGACCTGACGAGTCCGACGTCGGACAGCGCGGCGTAGCGCAAGGCGATGGTCATGGCCTACCTCTGCAGCTCGACGACGCTCTGACCGATGCGCACCTGGGTCCCCGGCGACAGCGGGGTCGGGGCCGACACACGCTGGTTGCCGATGAAGGTGCCGTTCGTGGAGCCCAGGTCCTCGAGGACCCACTGGTCGCCGGACGGGAAGATCCGGGCGTGGCGGGAGGAGGAGTAGTCGTCGTCGAGCACGAGGGTGCAGCTCGGCGCGCGCCCGATGAGGATCGCGGAGCTGGTGAGGGGGAGCGTGGTGCCGCGCAGCGGTCCCTCGCTCACGACGAGCCGGGTGGGCCGGTTCTTGCTCTGGGCGGGGGCCGCAGGGGCCGGTGCGGTCACGGTGCCGACGCCCGTCTCGTGCGAGCCCTTGCGGGTGGTGATGCGGGTGCCGTAGAGGTCGTGGCGCAGGACGCGCACGACGGAGTAGACGAACAGCCACAGCAAGACCAGGTAACCCAGCCGCAGCAGGGTGATCGTCAGCTCGTTCATCCGGGGCAGGTCACCATTCACCGTCGGCAGAGTCGTCGGCGACCCCGGTCCAGAACATGATGCGCGTCCGGCCGATGGTCAGCGAGTTCCCGTCGAGCAGCGTCGCGGCCGGGACCTGGTGGCCCTCGACGTACAGGCCGTTGGTCGAGCCCATGTCTGTCGCGACCACGCCGTCGGGTGTCACGCGGATCTCGAGGTGCCGGCGTGAGACGCCCGGGTCGTCGACGACGATGTCGGCCTCGGCGCCTCGGCCGATCACTGTCACGGGGCCCGTCAGCAGGTAGCGCTGGCCGTCGATGTCGACGAGCGGGTGGCGTGAGCTCGGGGTCGCTCCGGCGCTCGCGGGGGCGACGGCTCCGCGGACGGTCGACGACCTGACCTCGAAGCGGCCGGTCTCGAGACCCTCGACCTCTTCGAAGGTGACGGTCACGGCACCGACGAAGGCGTAGTGCTGCGTCCCGGCGTACTGGGTGACGTTCGCGGCGAGCTCGTCGGCGAGGGGCTCCGCGCCCCAGCTCTCGATCTGCGCGAAGTCGTCGACCGACAGCTGGATGGTGAACTCGTTGGGTACCACCGTGCGGTCGCGGTCCACGGCTGCGGCGCGGTCGTCCACCTCGCGGCGGAGCGCGCTCGCCAGCTCGACGGGCTTCAGCTCGCTTCGGAAGACGCGGGCGAACGTGTTGTTCACAGCGCGCTCGACGCTCTTCTCGAACCTGTCGAGAACTCCCATGTCACCTCCTCCGATCGTGCTGCGCGGACCGTCGGCGGACGGCACGCAGGCCCGTGTGCTGGACCTATGATGGCTGAGGAGCGACCGGTTACCGGTCGCGACTCGCACTGCTACGTCGTCCCATCGTATAGACAGTTGGGTCGACGGTGCGTGGATGCACAGGGTTCAGCGTAGACGTGATAAGTTCTCTGAGTCTCGCGTGAGTGGCGGAATGGCAGACGCGCTGGCTTCAGGTGCCAGTGTCCGTAAGGACGTGGGGGTTCAAGTCCCCCCTCACGCACGTAGGTCCGTCTTGACGGACATCAGAAGGCCCCGACCGGTTTCCGGTCGGGGCCTTCTGCGTCGTCAGGCCGTGCTCTCCCGCGGGTTGCTGCGGTTCTCGGGCTCGGCACACGGCCGGGTGGCGCCCTGCGCCTGCTCCGCCGGGCCGTCGCCGAGGGGGCCAGGGCGCTGGCCCGCCACCCGACCGTGCGCAGGTGGCCCGTCGGGGCGGTCGCTTGCACGCGCGATCTTCACCCGCAGCGGCCGGGGAGGGGCTGTGCAGGCGGTGTGCCGGACTGCTCTCGCGCGCCGACCGGATCCGCACAGGGTCTCCCCTCGACAGGTCCCGGGCGGCGCGCGAGCGAGGCGTCAGTGCGCCGTGTAGAAGACTGGCTCGGGCAGACCTGCCTCGGCACGGACCTGTCGGGAGTAGCCCTCGATCGAGCGCAGGGCGTCGACCACGTCGGCCGCGGTGACGGGGAAGGGCATGTTGTGGATCGTCTCGCCCTCGACCACGGAGAGCTCGGCCACGCGCTGCAGGTCTTCGACGTCGGTGGTCTTGAGGCCGATCTCGGTCAGGGTGTTCGGCAGACCCACCTTCGTGGTGAAGATGATGAAGTCGCGGATCTCCTCGGTCGGTGCGCCCTCGAGCACGAGCTGGGCGAGCGAGCCGATGTTGACCTTCTGCCCGTGCGTCAGCCCGTGCGTCTGCGGGGCGGCGGTCAGGCCGTTGTGGATCGCGTGGGCCGCGGCGAGGCCGCCAGACTCGAAGCCGAGACCCGAGAGCAGGGTGTTGGCCTCGACGAGCTTCTCGACCGCGGGGGTCACGAGGTCGTCCTGGACTGCCGCGATGGCTGGCAGGGCGTTCTCCCAGATGAGGTCCCACGAGAGCCTGGCCAGCGCGAGAGCCGTCTCGGTCTGGAGACCACCCGCCATCGTGGTCGCGTGCGCTCGCTGGGTGGCCCGTGCCTCGAGCCAGGTGGCGAGGGCGTCACCGACACCCGCGACGAGGAACTTCACCGGGGCGTTCGCGACGAGCTGGGTGTCGACCAGCACGAGGTCCGGGTTGTGCGGGAAGAACCTGTACTCCTCGAACTCGCCCTCCTCCGTGTAGATCACCGAGAGCGCAGAGGCCGGGGCGTCGGTCGACGCGACCGTCGGTGCTGACACCCAGCGGATCCCCGCGAGGTGGCCTGCGGCCTTCACGGCGTCGATGGTGCTGCCACCACCGATGCCGATCGCCACGTCGGCGCCGGCGTCCTGGATCGCCGTGACGAGACGGTCGACCTCACCCTTGGTGGCGTAGCGGCCGAAGGACTCGCGGACCACCGTCAGCCCCGCAGCCTCGAAGGACGCCCTCACCTGCTCTTCCACGATGCCCCAGACGACGTCGTCCGCGACGACGATCGGGGTCGTGCCGATCGGCGCCGTGAACTCGCCGAGCCGGGCGATCGCGCCCTTCGCCTGGACGTAGCGTCCGGGGCTGATGACTGTGCGGACGGGAATGGCAGAGGCGGACATGGCATCTCCTTCGTGGCGGGATGTGCTGGTCCCTTCGACCCTAGGCTCCGGCGTCGGGGCGTGCCCAGCCTCGAGGGCGGAGAGTGCGGTTTCTCTCAGCGACCTGCCGCCGGCCTGCTGCTCGGGCCCGAGAAGGCGAGCGCCACCAGAAAGACTCGTTTGGTGAGTGATACGGTGCGTCATATGAGAACCGACGCACCCGCGTTGATGCCCATCTTCCGCTCCCAGCTGCAGGCGCGCCTGCTGCTCGAGGTGTTGACCTCTGCCGAGCCGCTCACGGCGTCACAGCTGGCACGCACGCTCGACGCCCCGGACGCCACGGTGTCGAGGGAGGTGCGCAGGCTGGTCGAGGCAGGGCTCGTCCGTGGTGAGAGGGTCGGACGGGCGCTGCGCCTCCACCCGGCTGTCGACAACCCCGCGACCGCGCCGCTGCGTCAGCTCTTGGTGGTGACCTTCGGGCCCGCCATGGTCCTGGAGAAGGCCCTCGCGGGCATCGACGGGGTGCAGCACGCGTACATCCACGGCTCCTGGGCCGCGAGGTACCAGGGGGAGCCCGGAGGCCCGCCCGGAGACATCGACCTGGTGCTGATCGGTCGGCCGTCCCGGCGTGTGGTTGACACGGCACTCCAAGATCTCGAGGAAGAGCTGGGTCGCGAGGTCAACGCCACCTACGTGAGCCCGGAACGCTGGCAGGATGACGACGACCCGTTCATCAGGACAGTGCGCTCTCGACCGCTGGTCGCGCTGCGCCTGACCCCTGAGCTCGAGGAGGATGCGTGAGCTGGAACCCGGGGAGTGCCGAGATCGATGTGCTGCTGGAGCGAGGGAGGCTCGAGAAGGTGCCCCCTCATCTCGATGGCGCTCGCGGACTCGTCCAGCAGGCTCGCAACCACCTCACCTCGGCACGGAGGATCGCGGACGACGACGTCGAGCTCGCCTACGACGGGCTGCACAGTGCCAACCGCAAAGCCCTGACCGCGGTGCTGCTCGCCCAGGGGCTGCGACCGACCCGAGACGGTGGGCACACTGCGGTGCACGAAGCTGTCAGGGCGCAGCTCGACCCGCCGCTCGGCAGTGTCTTGGCGCCCTACGGGAGGATCCGTCGGCAGCGCAACGACGGCGACTACCTTCACGAGCAGCCCGCGACACCAGAGGACGTCTGGCACGACCTCCCCCTGTGCGAAGAGATCGTCGACGCCATGGAGAAGATGCTCGGGCAGATGTCGGCCTACTGATCTCTGCGCGAGGTCAGAGCATGTCTCTCAGCAGGTGACGAAGGTGTACCCCGGGTCGCCGGGCAGGCTCAGCGGGCGGTCGCGCCCCACGACGGGGATCGCGTCGTCGCCATGGCCGTGGTCGGCGCACGAGGTCTCGAGCAGGTCGGCGAAGTCGGGGGCGTCGTCGTAGACGATCTCGATCACCTGGCGGCCGTAGACCGCCGTGTAGTCGCCGCACTCGTCGTACACGGCGCAGTCTTCGGCGACGGCCAGGTCGAAGCCGGCGGCCTTGCCCCGGTCGCCCAGCTCGACGGTGTTCTTCTGGGCGATCGCCATGCCTGCGGCGTGCGCCCGCTCTACCAGCAGCGACGCGAGAGCGAGGTTGTCTGCCTCGGTGAGGAGTCCGTGCGAGCGGGTGTACGAGTCGAGGTTGTCGGGCTCGACGGCGTCGAAGCCCTTCTCCGCGCAGGTGTCCACCTGCTCCCCGAGGATCTCTGCGATCGCCTCGCGCTTCTCGGCCGTCGACGTGTCGAGCAGCAGCTCGTCCGGCCAGTCTGGGTCTTCGAGAGGGGCGCCGTCGACGTGCAGCACGAGGTCGGGGTGGTCGGAGAGCCAGGCCTCGGAGTCGCCAGGCTGGGTCTGGAACCCGTTGACATAGCAGAGGTCGTAGCCGAGGCCGGCTGGCTCCGCGGTGACGTCCCGGACGACCACGGTGACGCCCTGGGGCGGGTCGTACGCCCCGCCGAGCTGGTAGTCGACCTGCGCGCCTGCAGGAAGCAGGCTGACCTCGGGACGGGCGGTGCTGCTGGTTGCCCCGGAGCTGCCGGCATCGTCGGGCACCGGTCCGACGGTGGCTGAGGTTGCGGGGACCTGGTCGTCGGTGTCGTCAGGTGCGGGGTCCGTGGCGCAGCCTGCGAGCACGACGGTCAGGGCTGCGCAGAGAAGCATCCACCCGTGGCGTGTCCGCCGGTCAGCTCGTCGGGGCGGGTGAGGTGCGGGTGCGACAGACATGGGCACCAGTATGCGGGTGGTGCGACGGGCGAACCGGTCGCGGTCTCGTCCGGCCTCCCGTGGCTGGACCGGCCTCCCCACGACCGGTCCGGGCCTGGCGGTGGTCGACAGGTGACAGGACGGGGCGTAGGACGCCGGGCCCGCCCTCCGGTGAGAGACGACGACGGCCGGCCCCGGGGTAGGGGACCGGCCGTCGTCGCGATCCGGGCGCCGGCTGGGCCGCCCGCGACCGGAGGGTCAGGCTGCGGGGACCGTGTACCCGGCGTCCTCGCAGGCCGTGGTGAGCTCTGCGGTGGCTGTCGTGATCGCCTCGGCGTCGACGGTCACGTCGGGCGTGCCCGAGCCGGCGGCCGAGACCACGGCGCCGAGCGGGGAGCGCAGGCCCTCGATGGCCGACGCGAGGTCGGTCGGGGACTTCGCGATCGCACCGACGAGCTCCTGACGCAGGTCGGAGACCTGGGTCAGCACGGTCTCGTCGACAGCGACACCCGCGAGGGCGGTGAGCTGGCTGACGATGCTGTCCTCACCACCGTCGAACAGCGTGCCGCAGACGGCGACAGGGTCCTTCGAGACGGCCTCGGCGGTCGCCGCGGCCGGGGCCGAGGTCGTCTCCGTCGAGCTGGAGTCGTCGGTGCCCGAACAGGCAGAAAGCAGAACCAATGAACACATAACCAGAGCAATCCTCTTCATACAGTCATCGTATCTGCGGCTGGCCAGCGAATATTCGGGACTGTGGACGGCCTGCGGAGACGAATGGGCTGAGAAGGGGGCAGAAGGGCCTGGGGAGGTGGCCCCGGAGCTCTCGGCTGCTCAGCTCTGGTGTGTGTGCTCGGTCACCTCGGGAGCAGCGAGCCGGGGAGCAGCGCGCCCGCGAGCAGGCGCAGCGTCTCCTCGCGGGTCTCGACCCGGCGGGGGTCGCTGCCGACGTAGGCGGAGGAGACGGGCGAGATCATGATCTCGTCGGTCCTGACCATCTCGGCGAGCTCACGGACCTTCGCGGCTGCGACGTCCGGGGTGCCGATCGCCCACGAGCCGCGGATCGCCTGGGCGATGCCGGCGTGCTCTGGGGCGATGCCCTCGCGCTCGGCGTCCTCGACCAGCTCTTGCGGCTCGAGGCCCTGGCCTGTCCGCAGCCGGATCATCGACCGGATGTAGGGGAGCGCCCGGCGCTCGGCCTCCTCGGCGGTCTCCGCGACGACGGCGTTGATGATGCCGAAGGTCTTGGGCTCCGCGAGATGCTCCGAGGGACGGAAGGCGGCGCGGTAGGTCTGCATCGCCTCGCGGGTGCCCTGCCCGGCGAAGTGGTGCGCGAACACGTACGGCAGCCCGAGGGCCGCGGCGAGCTGCGCCGAGTACATGGAGGAGCCGAGCAGCCACGTCTCGGGTGCCGAGGTCGCGTGCGGGGTCGCCCTCAGCGGATAGCTGCGGCCGCGCAGGTCGAGGACCATGCCACCGGGGGACATGAGCTCGATGGTGTCGCGGACGTCGTCCGGGAAGGTGTCGACCGAGCTGCTGCCCTGGGCCGCGCCCGACCGCAGCATGTGGCTGGTCACGGGGTCGGAGCCGGGAGCGCGGCCGATGCCGAGGTCGATGCGCCCCGGGAACGCTGCCTCGAGGACGGCGAACTGCTCGGCGACGGCGAGCGGCGCGTGGTTGGGGAGCATGACCCCGCCCGACCCGACGCGGATCTGCTGCGTGGCCGAGGCCAGCAGCGCGAGCAAGACAGGCGGGGTGGTCGAGGCCACCGCGGGCATGTTGTGGTGCTCGGCGATCCAGTAGCGCCGGAACCCGAGCTCGTCGGCCGTCTGCGCCAGACGGGTGCTCGCGGCGATCGCGTCAGCAGAGGTCTGGTCTGTCCTGACGGGGATGAGGTCGAGGACGGAGAGTGCAGAGACAGAGGGGACAGGGGTGCTGTCGACGGGCGCGGGGTCCACCGGCGTGCCAGTGGTGGGGTTGGTGCTCACTCAGGCTGCAACCGGGGTGCGCGTCGCGCTATTCCTCTCGGAGACGAGGTGCGAGGCGGGGTCGACCACGTCGGTCCCGGCGAAGAGCGAGTCCATGAGCAGGTCGTGGTCGGCGACCGACGAGGCCGGGGCCTCCCAGCCCGTCGCGAGGACCTCTTCGGGGCTGCTGTCGAACGAGAGGTCCGCGGACGTCTCCGCGGGTGCGCTGCCGGTGAGCTCCGAGGCGTCGTCGGGGACGACGACCGCGGCGGCTGTGCGGCGGGCGTTCCACAGCGCACGGACGGCGTAGACGCCGATCGCGACCCAGATGACGTTGACGACCGCAGAAGGCCACGCGCTGTGCACCGACGCGCTCACCGAGAGGAGTCCGGCACCCACGATGTTGAGCCCCTGGAACAGCAGGGAGTCGGGGGAGATCCGCTTCATCGTGACCAGACCGTAGGCGACGACGGCGCTGATGGCACCGGTCCACCCGGCGAGGGTGAGGAGGATCTGGGCGGCTGCGGACATGACGAACTCCTGATGACGTGCGGTGGGGGGTGCGGTCCTGCCGAGCCACCGGCTGCGGACCACGAGGTGATGCCCCCAATCATGAGGCTCCAGATGCTGTAGCACAATCGAATCATTCTCCAAACCCCATGTAGCATCACTACATGGCTCTGGACGCGCGAAGACTTGGTGTACTCCTGGCGGTCCACAGGGCTGGAGGAGTGGTGGCAGCCGCCGACCTGCTGCACCTGACCCCCTCGGCGATCTCCCAGCAGATCGCCAAGCTCGAGGCAGAAGAAGGTGTCGAGGTGCTGCACCGCGGCCCCCGCGGCGTGACGCTGACAGCCGTCGGGCTCATGCTCGCCGAGGCGGCCGAGCGCATCGAGTCCGAGCTCGTCGAGGCGCGCAAGCAGATCGCGACCATCGGGCCGGACGTCAGCGGACGGGTGACCATCGGCGCGTTCCAGACCGTGACCCGCAGCGTCGTCGCTCCCATGCTCGTCGAGCTGGCCGAGTCTGCGCCCGGGCTCGAGATCGACGTCCACGAGGTCGAGACCGACGACGCGAACCGTGGTCTGCGCAGCGGTGAGTACGACATCGCGATCGTCGAGCACGACTCCTCGGCGGAGCGCCCCGTCCCGCGCGGCTTCCGCGAGGTGCCGCTGCTCGACGAGCCGTGGCGGATCGCCGTGCCCACCTCCATGGCGACCCCGACGAGCCTGCAGGACCTCACCGACGCCGTGTGGATCGGGTCGGAGAAGACGACGGCCGCAGCCCGGGCGCTCTCCCGTGTGGTGGACCTGGCGAAGCCGACCCGGTCGACACTGCACAGCACGTACAGCTACGAGGTCGCGATCGCCCTCGTCGCGGCCGGCCAGGGCGTGGCGCTGCTGCCGGCTCTCGCCCTCGAGCACGCCGACGTCGCGGGGGTCGACGTGGTGCCGATCGCCGGGCTCGGCATGAGGCACATCGCCGCCCGCCACCGCGCGAACCGGCACGAGCCGACCCCGGCGGTGACGGCGGTCATCGACGCGCTTCTCGCGCAGGTGGTGACGCTCGACCTGGGGTACATCGGCTGAGCGCCGGAGGCGCCGGTCGTGGCTACATCCCGTGACCCGTCGCGTGGCCAGAGGCTGCGCCGGTCAGCACGTCGGCCTCGGCAGTCTCGTCCTCGGTGACCCAGGTCCCCTGGTGGAACCTGATGCGGGCCGACCCCGTCGACACGTCCCAGATCGACATGTGACGGCTGCACCTGTCGACCTCGTCCAGGTGGTAGGTCACGAGCACGAGGGGCCAGGGCATCTCGTGGAAAGCCCAGTCGGAGAAGGTACGGTCTCCGACCTCGACGTCTCGTGCTGTAGACCCGGCGACAGCCTCGCGGCTGACGGCGTCTCCGTCGCAGGTGATCGCCGAGAAGTCCTCGTGGAGCAACCACTCGAGGCGCTGTCGGTCCTTGCCCGCTGCTGACGTCCACAGTGCGGTCTCGGCAGAGATGACCCGCTGGCGCTCCTGCGGGTCAGACGTGGTGCGCTCGTTCATCGATGATCCCCCTGCTTCTTGACAGATCGTCAGTATGCCAACGCGTCCCGTGCTGTGCGCGGCGGCGTCGAGGCGGGCAGGGGTGAAAATCTGCGGCCGGGCATGGAAGAGCCCGTGGGCTGGTGGATCGCTCCACCTGCCGCGAAGGACGAGATCGCGGCACCCACGGGCTCCGGTGACTGCCTGGTATTCGCTGCCGCCCACCGCGTGGCGGTGCGGGGCCGGCGAGTACTGACAACCGGTTCGTCCGTCAGCTGCCAGCGCGACCTTGCGCGCTGGTCCTCGACCAGGCTGGCTGGTCGATGCTGGTGGCGACTAGCGGACAGCCACCTCACGAGTCCGAGTGAACTTCATGTCTGGGACCACCTCCTTCCGAT
The DNA here is from genome assembly GCF_013415325.1 of Sanguibacter inulinus. Taxonomy (GTDB): domain Bacteria; phylum Actinomycetota; class Actinomycetes; order Actinomycetales; family Cellulomonadaceae; genus Sanguibacter; species Sanguibacter inulinus. The sequence continues at coordinate 50,606 of NZ_JACBYE010000001.1, forward strand.
GTACCGACGACGCTACGCCTGCGCAGGGCGAGAGCTCAAGGGGTTTTTCTCGTCTGTGGACGACGGGTCGGCCGCCGTGCTGGTGACCTGCGCAGACACCACCGGGCGCGCGTCGGCGTGACAGGCTGGTGCCCCGACCTCACCCCCGACCGGAGGACGCCCCAGTGACCGACCCCCACAGCCCTGCGGACCACGAGACCCCCGCCGCGGACCACACGCCCGCCGCCGACGGTCAGGTGCGACCCCTGCGCATCATGACAGTCTGCACGGGCAACATCTGCCGCTCGCCGATCGCCGAGGTGGTGCTCCGCGACAGGCTGGAGGCGGCAGGGCTCGGCGACGACGTGGTCGTCGACTCGACGGGAGTCAGCTCGGAGGAGCACGGCAACCCGATGGACCGCCGCGCCCGCGCGGTCCTCGCCGCGGCTGGCTATGCCGACCGCGCCCTCGACACGCACCGCGCCCGTCAGGTCGACGTGGCAGACCTCGGAGCCCGGGACCTGCTGCTCCCGATGACCGCCCGGCACGCTGCCGCGCTGCGCAGGCTCGCCGAGCGCAGCGGCCAGCCCGACGTGGTCGGAGACATCGTCATGTTCCGCACCTTCGACCCGGCGGCACCCTCGACCCGTGGCGTCGAGGACGAGCACCTGCTCGACGTCGAAGACCCCTGGTACGGAGGCCCCGAAGACTTCGACGTGTGCCTCGCGCAGGTCGAGGCCGCTGTCGACGGCATCGTCGGGTGGGCCCGGGTGCGGCTGGGGCGGGACTAGCCTCCCCCGCACTCCACACGAGGTGCGGTGGAGGCTGCTGACCGGGAGACGGAGCCAGCCCTCCGCCGGGTCGCCGCGACAGCCTCGGCCTGCAGCCTCGACCAGCAGCGAGGCCCCACCTCTGGAAGACTCGGGCCGCATGAGCGACACGACGTCGAGCAGGCCGTACTGGGCCAGCCGCTGGGAGAACACGTTCGACGCCGCCCTCGCGAGCGTCCTGCGCCGTCGCGGGTGGGTGCCGCGCATCGAGCCCTACACGGGGTACGGGCTCGCCCCGGGCGAGGACGCCACCGACGACGGCTGGGTCCGCGTGCTGGGGCGGGTCGTGCTCGCGCCGGCCCACAGGGCGACCACCCGCGACAGGGCCGCAGCAGGACGTGGTGGACGCGCCGACGACCCGACTGCCGTGGCCGAGAGCTCAGCCCCCACACCGCGCAGGCTGGGCCGACCTCGCGCCGAGGGCCCCGAGCCGCTGCGCGCCGTGCGCGGGTGGCGCAGCTTCCTCACCGCCCAGCTCCCGGGTGCGCCCGTGGTCATCACCGTCGACGGGACCGAGCACAGGGTGGTCGCCGACCGCGGTGGCTACGTCGACGTCGTTGTCCCCTCGCGGACCGACGAGGGCTGGCACGAGGTGCAGGTCGCACCTGTCGGCGGGCCGTCCGTGACAGCGCCGGTCCGGGTGGTGGGTCGCCAGGTCTGCACGGGACTCGTGAGCGACGTCGACGACACCGTCATGGTGACCTCGCTGCCCCGACCTCTCACGGCGATCTGGAACCTGCTCGTCCTGCACGAGGACGCGCGCCGACCCGTGCGCGGGATGGCTGACCTCTATGCCGAGATCGACTCGCTCGAGGACCAGCTGCCTGTCGTCTACCTGTCCACGAACACGTGGAACGGCGCGGCCGCGCTGCGTCGCTTCTTCGCCTTCCACGGCTTCCCGGCCGGACCGATGCTGCTGACCGACTGGGGTCCGACCAACACCGGCTGGTTCCGCAGCGGTCGTGAGCACAAGTTCCACAGCCTCGAGCGGCTCGCCCGCGAGCTCCCGCACGTGCGGTGGATCCTCGTGGGGGACGACGGCCAGCACGACCCGCTCATCTACAGCAGGTTCGCGCAGATGTACCCGGACCACGTGCGCGCTGTCGCGATCCGTCAGCTGAGCGCCGGTGAGCAGGTGCTCGCCCACGGCGCCCCCGGACCGACGGTCCAGGCCCGTGCCGGGATGTCGGCCGGGGCCGGGGCGAGCGTCCCCGTGGTGAGCGCACCCGACGGGGCGCGCCTGCGCAGGGCTCTGCGCTCGGCCGGTGTGCTCCCGGACCTGCGTGGCCACGCAGGCGAGGCAGGCCCTGCGACCATGGAGCCATGAAGGTCTCACGTCGTGCCCAGGTCCCGCCCTTCGCCGTGATGGAGGTGCTCGCCGCCGCCAACGCGCGACGCGCCGCGGGGGAGTCTGTCCTCAACCTCTGCGCGGGCGAGCCGTCGACCGGCGCGTCCGAGGTGGTCCGCCGCCGCGCGGTCGACCTCCTGCAGTCGGGCGACCTCGGGTACACCGAGGCCATGGGTGCCCCACCCCTGCGGGCGGCGATCGCCGAGCACTACGGGCGCTGGTACGGCGTGGACGTCCCGGCGTCGAGCGTGGCCGTGACCACGGGATCATCGGGCGGCTTCATGCTCGCCTTCCTCGCCGCCTTCGACGTCGGTGACAGGGTGGCGCTCGCCCGCCCCGGGTACCCGGCGTACAAGAACATCCTCACGGCGCTCGGCTGCGAGGTCGTCGAGCTCGACTGCGGGCCCGAGACCCGCTACCAGCCGACGCTCTCGCAGCTCCAGGAGGCGTACTACGGGGGCGGGCTCGACGGCCTCGTGCTCGCGAGCCCGGCGAACCCGACGGGCACCATGGTCTCGCCCGGTGATCTCGCGGCGATCGCCGGGTGGTGCGCGGACTACGACGTGCGGCTCGTGAGCGACGAGATCTACCACGGCATCACCTACGGCCCCGAGGGCGAGCAGACACCGACGGCGGCGTCGTACCTGGGCGACGGAGCGGTCGTCGTCTCGTCGTTCTCCAAGTACTGGGCGATGACGGGGTGGCGCCTCGGGTGGTTGCTGCTCCCTGACGACCTGGTGGCCCCGGTCGACGCGCTCGCGGGCAACGTCGCGCTCTGTCCGCCGGCGCTCGCGCAGCATGCGGGGGTCGCGGCCTTCAGCGACGAGGGCTATGCCTCAGCGCGGGCGAACGTCGAGCAGTACGCGCGGTCTCGCAGGGTCGTGCTCGACCGTCTCGACGACCTCGGGTGGGGACCCGTGGCCCCGGCCGACGGCGCGTTCTACGTGTACGCCGACATCTCGCGGTACGGGCTCGACTCCGTGACCTGGTGCGAGCGGCTGCTCGCCGAGACCGGCGTCGCGCTGACGCCGGGGACCGACTTCGACGGGGTCGCGGGGAAGGACTGGGTGCGGTTGTCCTTCGCGGCCGACCCGGCTGTCGTCGCCGAGGCGGTCGAACGGGTCGTCGCCTGGCAGCGGACGCTCTGAGGACGAGACGACGACTCGGAGGCGAGCCGCTGACACAGGCGGCGACCACCTGACCGTGGGGCGTCCTCCCGGACCTCGCAGGGCACCTCGGCGGCAGCCTGCGGGGAGAGAGGCTAGCCTCCCGCCGGTCAGCCGACGGGCGTGACGACCGTCGACGTCTGGACGTCGTCCGGGACGGCGGGTTCCTGCGGCCCAGAGGTGCCCATCCAGAACCCGATCGCGATGCCGACGGCCCCGGCGATGAGCGCCGTGCGCATCGTCGTGCTCTTGGGTCGCATGGCGGACCCGGTGCCGTACGAGGACATCGCCGGTCCGGCGGAGACCAGACCAGGCCCCTCGGGACGGCGGAACTCGGCCTCGACGGACCCGGGCTGCAACGGCATGTTCAGGTCGTGCTGTTGGTCGGTCATCGTCGCCCCTCGCTCGATGGATGGCGGTGGTGTGCACCGTCGCCCGTCCGGCGGGATCATGGGTCGGCGAGATCCGACCCTGCCCCCTGGAGCTCCATCCTAGTGTGTCAGGTCACACTCCGGAGGAAGAGGTTGGCCGAGCCTTGGTCCAGAGGGCCTGGTCCAGCCAGTCCGAGACAGTCGGGATGTCCCGCGAGATATTCAGGGACGCGTGAGGCTGACCAGAGATGCCTGTGGGGCTGTGTTCACTGCGGCGAGCACGTCGTTCGTGACTGGGTCGAAGAGGTCTGCGACGGGCAGACCGCTCTCGACGACTGCCTCGATCTCGGCATCGGACTGCGTTCCTGCGAGAGTCCACAGCGTCGCGTCTGTCTCAGGTGAGAGTGCTGTGAGCGCCGGGCCCGGTGCGGGTTCTGCTGATCGTGCCGCATGGCCCGCGTTCGGCACGGCGATCAGCGCCAGCGCTCCGACGATGACGGTGACGAGCGGTCTGACGTTCATGGTCTTCTCCTTGGCCTGAGGTCCGCGATCGACAGGAAAGATCGTATTGAACGTTATCAGAAGTATCTGCCCAGGTGTCGGTTCATCACCCTTTTGCACACAGGCGCCCGAGGGGCTCTGACGTGCCGTCGGATGGGTGCCGTAGCGGCGGGCAATGTGCGCCGTCGAGCCCGGTCGAGCAGGGTTGCCTGTCGGCGGTGCGCGCCTCAGTGCGACGTCGCGACCATCTTCTGCTCGGGGTCGAGGGTCGTCAGGATGCGCCGGGCGATCTCGGCGAGCTGGCCGACCTGCTCGGGCTCGAGAGCGTCGATGACGAGCTCCCGTGCGGTCCGCACGTGACCCGGGGCTGCCTGGACGACCTTGTCCCAGCCGGCGTCGGTGAGGGTCGCGTTCGTCGCACGGCCGTCGCCTGGGCAGGGGGATCGCTCGACGTACCCGGCCTTCTCGAGGCGCGAGACCACGCGGGAGAGCCTGGGCAGCGTGGCGTTGGTGCGCGAGGCGAGGGCCGACATCTGGAGGACCCGTCCCGGTGACTCGGACAGCATGGCCATCGTGAAGTACTCGAAGTGGTTGAGGTCGTCGTCGCGGTTGAGCTGCGCGTCGAGGGCCCCGGGGAGCAGGGTGAGCACGGCCATGAGCCGCACCCAGGCTGTGTGCTCGTCGCTGTCGAGCCAGGTGACGTCGTCCATGGGAACCACTCTACCGCCGATGGTTGACGCTACAACTAACCGGTGCTAGGTTGCTTGTACATACAACAAAGCGGGTCGCGAGGCCCCCGTACGAGGAGCAGCAATGACGAACGTGACGATCTTCGGTTCTGGGAACATGGGCAGCGCGATCGCAGGCGTCCTCGCCTCCGGCGGGGCCTCCGTCCAGCACGTCGGCCGCGGTGAGACCGCGACCCTCACGGGCGACGTCGTCGTCCTCGCCGTCCCGTACCCCTCGGTCACGGACATCGTGGCGACCTACGCCGACCAGCTGGCCGGCAAGATCGTCGTGGACATCACCAACCCGCTGAACTTCGAGACCTTCGACTCGCTCGTGGTCCCTGCCGGCAGCTCAGCGACGGCCGAGATCGCCCGGGCCCTCCCGCAGTCGCACGTGCTCAAGGCCTTCAACACGAACTTCGCGGCGACCCTCGCCTCGGGCACCGTCGGCACGAACCGGACGACGGTCCTCGTCGCGGGTGACGACGAGGCGTCGAAGCAGACGCTCGTCGCGGCTGTGACCGCCGGTGGGCTCGACGCCGTCGACGCCGGCTCGCTCGCCCGCGCCCACGAGCTCGAGGCGATCGGCTTCCTCCAGCTCACCCTCGCGGCCCGCGAGGCCGTCTCGTGGACCGCAGGCTTCACGCTCGTCCGCTGACGCCTGAAGCACCAGCAGCTCCCCCGGGCCGACCTGACCCGGGGGAGCTGCTGCATGAGCGAGGGCCCCGCGCGCACCTGCCACCGAAGAACTTTGACGGAACCTTGACGCCCTGGTGCTGGCCGTCCGGGTCTTCCGGCCCTCCTCGACATCTAGGCTCGGAGGTCGGCACCGACGACCGTCGGTGCGGTGGACCTGCACGGTCTCCCTCTACGCGGCGAAGGTGGCTCCAGGCCCATGCCAGCACAGCTCGCGAGGATCGTCGCCCACCTCACGAGCCGTCGGCCCGGTGACGACAGCCGGTGGAGGCTCGGCCTCGGCAACCCCGGGCGCACCGTCGTGGCCGGGTTCGCCGCCGGACTCGTGGTCGGCACGGTCCTGCTCATGCTCCCCGTCGCCCGGACCGGGCCTGGCGGAGCCACCCCGCTCGAGGCGCTCTTCACCGCGACCTCGGCCCTGTGCGTGACGGGGCTCGCCGTGGTCGACACGGCCACCTACTGGACACCCTTCGGGCAGGTGACCATCCTCGCGCTGATCCAGGTCGGCGGCTTCGGCATCATGACCCTCGCCTCGCTGCTCGGGCTGCTGATCTCCAGGCGCCTCGGGCTCGGCTCGAGGATCGTCGCCGCAGCCGAGACCAAGAGCGTGGGCCTGGGCGACGTCCGCACGGTGCTGCTCGGGGTGGCGAAGATCAGCCTGACCGTCGAGGCCGTCACGGCTCTCGTCCTCACGGTGCGCTTCGCCACGGCCTACGACCACCCTGTCGGCACGAGCCTGTGGCTCGGGGTGTTTCACGCCGTCTCCGCCTTCAACAACGCCGGGTTCGCGCTGTTCAGCGACAACCTCGTCGGCTTCGCCGCTGACCCGTGGATCTGCCTGCCGATCGCCGTCGCCGTGATCCTCGGCGGCCTCGGCTTCCCCGTCATCATGGAGCTGCTGCGACGGCGCACGCGCCCGCGGCGCTGGAGCGTGCACACGCGGCTCACGCTCCTCATGACCGCCGTGCTGCTGGTGGGCGGGACCGTCTTCATGACCGTCGCGGAGTGGGGCAACCCCGGGACCCTCGGGGCTCTCGACCCCGCCGGGCGCCTGCTCGCGGGGTTCTTCCAGGCGGTGATGCCCCGCACCGCAGGCTTCAACAGCGTGGACATCGGGTCGATGAACACCGGGACCCTGCTCGGGACCGACGTGCTGATGTTCATCGGCGGGGGCAGCGCCGGCACCGCGGGTGGGATCAAGGTCGGGACCTTCGCGGTGCTCCTCGTCGCGATCGTCGCCGAGCTCCGTGCGGCCCCCGACGCCGAGATCTTCGACCGGCGCCTCTCGCCGACGGCCGTCCGTCAGGCGCTCGCGGTCGCCCTGCTGAGCGTCGCGGCCGTCGTCGCCTCGACCATCACGATCGCCATGACGAGCACCTACACCCTGGACCAGATCCTCTACGAGGTGGTCTCCGCCTTCGCGACCGTCGGGCTCTCGACGGGCATCACCGCCGACCTCTCACCTGGCCACCAGCTGATCCTCGTGGTGCTGATGTTCGCGGGCCGGCTGGGACCCGTCACGCTCGCCTCGGCCCTGGTGCTCCGCGAGCAGAACCGGCTGTTCCGTCGTCCCGAGGGGCGACCGTTGATCGGCTGAGCAGCCGACCGTGCTCGCGCGCAGCGCCCTGAGCGCAGCTCCATGGCGCAGCCTCGCGCACGGCACCGTCGGCGCCTCATGGCCCCGTCACGCACGCCCCGGGCTGCACCTCCTCCCGGTGCCCCTGGCGTCGACAGGGGGGCAGCCCGGTAGTCTTGCCCCACAACCGAATGCAGCGCCGCTCGAACCTCGGTGGGAGAGCCCTGACGGGCACACCACCGACCACTCCTGTCAGGCGCCGAAGGAGCAAACCCTCCCCGGGAAACTCTCAGGCACCCGTACCGCCGAGGTGAGGCAACTCTGGACAGCAGGCGCGCGTGTCAAGCACCCGGACGCTCGAGACCGAGCGGACGACGCCGGCTGGCGCGCGCCTCACCGAAGGGGCAAGCCCGCACTCCTGCGCGGGCCAAACTCTCAGGTCGACCGGACGCCCCGTGCGTCCCCACGGTCAGATGACAGAGCGGGGAGGGTCCACGCACGTGGTGCGCCACCACGTGCGCCCTCGACCTCCAGGAGCTCGTCGTGACCACTCCCGCACAGCACCGCCCCCAGACCGGCCCCGGTGACGTCTTCGTCGACAGGCACGTCGGACCCCGCACAGGCACCGACGGCCGCGACGACGTCGCCCACATGCTCGGCCACCTCGGCTACGACTCGGTCGACGCGCTCATCGACGCCGCCGTCCCCGCCTCGATCCGTCTGGACGGCCCCCTCGACCTCCCCGCCGCGCGCACCGAGCCCGAGGTCCTCGCCGACCTGCGGCGCCTCGCGAGCCAGAACGAGACCCGTGTCCAGATGATCGGCCAGGGGTACTGGGACACCGTGACCCCCGCCGTGATCCGCCGCGGCGTCCTCGAGAACCCCGCCTGGTACACCGCCTACACGCCCTACCAGCCGGAGATCTCCCAGGGCCGCCTCGAAGCCCTCCTCAACTTCCAGACCGTCGTCTCCGACCTCACGGGGCTCGAGGTCGCCAACGCGTCGCTCCTCGACGAGGCGACAGCCGTCGCCGAGGCCGTCGCCCTCATGTGGCGCGCCGCCAAGAGGCCCGCGACCGCCGGTCCGGGTGTCGTCGTGCTCGACGCAGACCTCTTCCCGCAGACCCTCGCGGTGACCCGCGGTCGCGCCGAGGCGATCGGGCTCCCCGTGGTCGTCGCCGACCTCGACGCCGGCTACCAGACCGGCGTCGACGCCGCGCTCGCAGCCGCCGGCCTCATGGACTCCGCTGTCGTCGGCCTCGTCGTCCAGCAGCTCGGCGCGAGCGGCCAGGCCCGCGCGCTCGAGCCCCTCGTCGCCGCAGCCAAGGAAGCCGGCGCACTCGTCACCGTCGCGACCGACCTGCTCGCCCTGACGCTCTTCACAGCCCCCGGAGACGTCGGCGCGGACATCGCCGTCGGCTCCGCGCAGCGACTCGGCGTCCCGCTGTTCTTCGGCGGCCCGCACGCCGCCTTCATGGCCGTGCGCAAGGGGATCGAGCGCATGCTGCCCGGGCGCCTCGTCGGCGTGAGCGTCGACGCCGACGGAGACGTCGCCTACCGCCTCGCGCTCCAGACCCGCGAGCAGCACATCCGCCGCGAGAAGGCCACGAGCAACATCTGCACGGCCCAGGCGCTGCTCGCGATCGTCGCGTCCATGTACGCCGTCTACCACGGCCCCTCTGGGCTCCGGGCGATCGCGGAGCGCGTGCACTCCCACGCGCTCGCGCTCGCAGACCGCCTGCGCGGTGCCGAGCTCGACGTCGAGCACGCGGTCTTCTTCGACACCGTCCGCGTCGCCGTCCCGGGTGCCGCCGCCGAGGTCGTGGCCCGCGCCGACGCCGCAGGGATCAACCTCTGGGCACCTGACGCCGACCACGTCCAGGTCGCGTGCGACGAGACCACGACCGAGGCGCACCTCGACGCCGTCGTCGAGGCCTTCGTCCCCGGTTCGAGCGCCTCGGGATACTTCGTCTCCGTCGGCGACCTGCCCGCCGAGCACCGCCGCAGCTCGGACTACCTCACGCACCCGGTGTTCCACACGCACCGCTCCGAGACGCAGATGATGCGCTACCTGCGCACCCTCGCCGACAAGGACCTCGCGCTCGACCGCACGATGATCCCGCTCGGCTCGTGCACCATGAAGCTCAACGCCGCGATCCAGATGGAGCCGATCTCCTGGCCCGAGTACGCGGGGATCCACCCCTTCGCGCCGGCCGTGCAGACCGGCGGCTACGCCGAGCTCATCAGCACCCTCGAGGCGAACCTCGCCGAGATCACCGGGTACGCGGCGGTCTCCGTGCAGCCGAACGCGGGCTCGCAGGGCGAGTTCGCGGGGCTCCTCGCGATCCGCAACTACCACCGCTCCCGCGACGAGGCCGGCCGCGACATCTGCCTCATCCCGGCCTCCGCGCACGGCACCAACGCGGCCTCGGCCGCGATGGCGGGCATGCGCGTGGTCGTCGTGGCGACCGCCGACGACGGCGAGATCCTGCTCGAGGACCTGCGCGGCAAGCTCGAGCAGCACGGCTCGCAGGTCGCAGCGATCATGATCACCTACCCCTCGACCCACGGCGTCTACGAAGACACCGTCCGCGAGGTGTGCGACCTCGTGCACGCTGCGGGCGGTCAGGTGTACATCGACGGCGCGAACCTCAACGCCCTCGTCGGTCTCGCGAAGCCCGGCCAGTTCGGCGGTGACGTCTCGCACCTCAACCTGCACAAGACCTTCTGCATCCCGCACGGCGGCGGCGGCCCGGGTGTCGGCCCTGTCGGTGTCGCAGAGCACCTCGTGCCCTTCCTGCCGGGAGCAGGCTCGGCTCCCGTCTCGGCAGCACCGGCCGGCTCGGCCGGGATCCTCCCGATCCCCTACGCCTACGTGGCGCTCATGGGGCCGGACGGGCTGCGCCGGGCGACCGAGATCGCGGTCGTGTCGGCGAACTACCTCGCTGTCCGGCTGCGGGACGCCTTCCCCGTGCTGTTCACGGGACCGGGCGGTCTCGTGGCCCACGAGTGCATCCTCGACCTGCGTCCCCTCACGGCCCAGACCGGGGTGACGGCCGAAGACGTGGCCAAGCGCCTCATGGACTACGGCTTCCACGCCCCGACCCTGTCGTTCCCGGTGCCCGGGACCCTCATGGTCGAGCCGACCGAGAGCGAAGACCTCACCGAGATCGACCGTTTCGTCGACGCGATGCTCGCGATCCGCGCGGAGATCGACCAGGTCGCCGACGGCACCTGGGCGCTCGCCGAGTCTCCGCTGCGCAACGCCCCGCACAGCGCGGCCTCCGTGGTCTCCGACGCGTGGGACAAGCCGTACTCCCGCGAGACCGCCGCCTACCCTGTGGCCGCGCTGCGCGCCGCGAAGTACTGGCCGCCGGTCCGCCGCATCGACGGTGCGAAGGGCGACCGCAACCTCGTGTGCTCCTGCCCGCCGATCGAGGCCTACGCCGACGACGTCGCCGAGCCGACCGAGACCACCCTCGCGCACGCCGCGGTGGGCGCATGACCCCGCAGCCTGGCCTGAGCGACCGCCCGACCACCCGCACCGCAGACGAGGACGACGCATGAGCACCGCACGCTCCACCCCCCTGCACGACGAGCACGTGGCGCTCGGCGCCTCGATGACCGAGTTCGGTGGCTGGATGATGCCGCTTCGCTACGGCTCGGACATCGCCGAGCACACAGCCGTGCGGACAGCCGCGGGCCTGTTCGACCTCTCCCACATGGGCGAGATCGAGGTGTCGGGCCCCGGCGCCGGTGCGGCGCTCGACCACGCCCTCGTCGGCTGGCTCAGCACCCTCGAGGTCGGGCGAGCCCGGTACTCGATGATCGCCCAGCACGACGGCGCCGTCATCGACGACCTCGTCGTCTACCGCACGGCTGACGAGACCTTCCTGGTCGTCGCCAACGCCGGCAACGCCGAGGTCGTCCTCGCCGCGCTCGAGGAGCGAGTGGCCGGCTACGACGCCCAGGTGACCTTCACGTCCCCCGAGGTCGCGCTCGTCGCGGTCCAGGGACCGCGGGCTGCCGAGATCTTGCTCTCGCTGACCGAGGCCGGTGACGCCGACGCGGTCTCGGGCCTGCGGTACTACGCGATCACCCCGGCGACCGTCGCCGGGACACCGCTGCTGGTGGCCCGGACCGGCTACACCGGTGAAGACGGCTTCGAGCTCTTCGTCGAGAACGGCGCGGCCGTCGCGCTCTGGCGGGCGCTGCTCGCCGCGGGGGAGCCGCTCGGGCTCGTCCCGGCGGGTCTCTCCGCTCGGGACAGCCTGCGTCTCGAGGCGGGCATGCCGCTCTACGGCCACGAGCTCGACCTCACGACGACCCCCTTCGAGGCTGGTCTGGGGCGGGTCGTCCGCCTCGACAAGACTGACGCCGACGGCGCGCCCGTCGACTTCGTCGGGCGTGCGGCGCTCGAGTCCCGCAAGGGCTCGCAGCCCGCACGCGTGCTCGTCGGTCTCAAGGTGCTCGGCCGCAGGCCGGCCCGTGCCGGGTACCCGGTCGTGGTCGACGCCTCGAAGCTCGACGTCGTCGTCGGTACCGTGACCTCGGGTGCGCCGTCGCCCACCCTCGGGTACCCCGTGGCCCTCGCCTACGTCACGCCGGAGTTCTCGGCCGTCGGCACCGTCCTGGCTGTCGACGTCCGTGGCCGGGGCGAGGCCGTCGAGGTCGTCGAGACCCCGTTCTACAGGCGCCCGCGCGCCTGACCCTCAGTCCTGACCTGCTCGTCCCCAGCCTTCTCGCGCCAGACCACCCCCAGGAGAACCCCGTGTCGAACATCCCCGCAGACCTCACCTACACCGCCGAGCACGAGTGGCTCACGGCCGACAGCCCGGCGACCGTCGGTATCACGTGGAACGCCCAGGACGCCCTCGGCGACATCGTCTACCTCGAGCTCCCGGCCGTCGGCACGCAGATCGAGGCCGGGTCTGTGATCGGCGAGGTCGAGTCGACCAAGTCGGTCTCCGAGCTGTTCTCCCCCGTGAGCGGGACCGTCGTCGAGGTCAACGACGAGGCTGTCGCGAACCCGGAGATCGTGAACTCTGACCCGTATGGGGCAGGATGGCTCGTGAAGGTCGACATCACAGCAACCGGGCCGGTCCTCACCGCTGAGGAGTACACTGCGCAGGTCGCTTCGTAGGCTTTGGCAGCAACTTGCCACATGTCACCCCTTGTCGGTTCGGTGGATGATGTGTTGGATGACCTCAGGAGCGGATGAAAACACGCTCCCGAGGTGACATAGTGATCTTCGTCACAGCAGCGGTTCCATGGTATGGGTACTGAATGGCGATCTCCGTTCGATGTAGTTGATCACTGCACCGAACAGCCCGTCGGTCAGGACCATGCCGTGTCGGTGTCGACTCGGCTCGTCCGAGCCGGCGAGTGGTAGGGGGCGACCACGTGGCACCAGCTGTTCTTCACGCCTCGACCAGAAGTCGAAGTACCCGGGCACATGATCCAGAGTCGCTGGACCGCCGGGAAATGTTGGAGGAAGAATGACGACGACGGAGATCTCGGGATCCGCCAAGGTAGCGACCGGCTCGCTCACGCGACGTGAGCGTGTGGTGCTCTCCAACCTCACCGAAGAAGTGACCCTCGAGCAGATCGCCTCGAAGCTGTACGTCACGCGCAACACCGTGAAGTCGCAGGTCCGCAGCGTCTACCGCAAGCTCGGAGTCTCGACGCGCGCCGAAGCCGTCGAGTGGGCTCGCGCCGCAGGTCTGTACTCGACCGAAGACTGACCGGCCGCGCCTCGGGGCACCGGGCGTCCGCGCGGTGGCTGTTCGCCCGGCGCGGACGCGTCATCTGTCGGACACACAGACCTGAGAAACTTGTCTGCATGCACAGACCTGTCCTCGTCGTCGCCGCAGTGATCGTCGACGACCTCGCACGCCCGACGGCTTTCCTCGGCGCGCGACGGTCCCGACCCGCCCACCTCGTGGGCCGCTGGGAGTTTCCCGGCGGCAAGGTCGACCCCGGCGAGACCCCCGAGCAAGGGCTGCACCGCGAGATCTGCGAAGAGCTGGGAGTGACCGTCGAGCTGGGCGACGAGGTTGTCGGACCCGACTCCGGCGGCTGGGTCATCACCGACAGGCACGTCATGCGGCTGTGGTTCGCACGGGTCGTCGACGGTGACCCCGCACCCCTGGTCGAGCACGACGAGCTCCGGTGGTTGAGTCCCGACGAGTTCTTCGACGTCCCCTGGCTCGACGGCGACGTGCGCATCGTCGAGCACATCGCCGGGTCCTTCGAGCGGGGTGCCGCCCAGCAGGAGACCGCCTAGCCGGAGCGCGGCTGTCCACCATCATGGACGGGCGGGGTTCCGCGGGCCGTCGCCCCCCCGTGCGTGAGGGCTACCAGGCGGAGGGCTTGTAGTCCTTGAGGAAGCAGCCGAAGACGTCTTCACCGAGCTCGCCGCGCACGATCGGGTCGTAGACCCGCGCCGCACCATCGACGAGGTCGAGGGGGGCGTGGAACCCCTCCTCAGCCAGGCGCACCTTCGTGGTGTGCGGACGCTCGTCGGTGATCCAGCCCGTGTCGACGCTCGTCATGAGGATCTGGTCGGTCTCGAACATCTCGCGCGCGCTGGTGCGGGTGAGCATGTTGACGGCGGCTTTCGCCATGTTCGTGTGCGGGTGGCCCGGACCCTTGTAGCCGCGGGAGAACTGCCCCTCCATCGCCGACACGTTGACGATGTAGGTGCGGTCAGCCTCGGCCTGGCGCATCGACTCGCGCAGCCGGCTGATGAGGATGAACGGGGCCGTGCTGTTGCACAGCTGGACCTCGAGCAGCTCGAGGGCGTCGACGTCCTCGACGTTCTGCACCCACGAGTTCGTCGAGACGAGGTCGGGGACCAGGCCGCCGGCGTCGATCGCCGTGGCGTTGGCGACGCGCTCCATCGAGGCTGAGCCTGCCGTGAGCGCCAGCTTGGTCAGCAGGTCGGCCGAGGTGACCGACGAGTGAGCGACGGCTGTGGACGCGGCCGGGACGCTGCCCTCGAGGGACGCAGGGTGCGTGTCGTGGCTGCGACCGAAGGAGATGGTCTCGGGGAGGTAGCCCGAGGGGAGCTCGGAGTCCTCGGCTGCGGCGAGCGGCGCGTAGGCGCCGGGGGAGCGGCGCACGGTCTGCGCGGCGTTGTTGATGAGGATGTCGAGAGGTCCCTGCGACGCGACGTCGTCGGCCAGCGCGACAACCTGTGCGGGGTCGCGCAGGTCGATCCCGATGATGCGCAGGCGGTGGATCCAGTCGGCGGAGTCCTCCATGGCCTTGAACCTGCGGATCGCGTCGTTGGGGAACCGTGTGGTGATGGTCGTGTGGGCGCCGTCGCGGAGCAGCCGCAGCGCGATGTACATGCCGATCTTGGCTCGACCGCCGGTGAGCAGCGCGCGCTTGCCGGTGAGGTCCGTGCGCGCGTCGCGGCGCGACCTGTTGAGGGCTGCGCACTCGGGGCAGAGCTGGTGGTAGAACACGTCGACGTCGTGGTACTGCTGCTTGCAGACGTAGCAGGCCTGCGACTTGATGAGGCGTCCCGCGGAGTGACCTGTCGCGACGGGCAGCAGCTCGAGGCCCTGGGTCTCGTCGTCGATGCGGGTGGGGGCGCCTGTCGCGGTCGCAGAGATGACGGCGTTGTCCGCCGAGCGGATCGCGTTCTTCGCGGTGTCGCGGCGCTGCTTCTTGACGGTCTTGTACAGACGGGCTGTCGCGCGCTGGAGCGCGATCTTGTCGGGGTGCTCCGGCTCGAGCTCGTCGGCGGCCTCGAGCACCCGGATGGCAGCAGCGAGCTCGGCAGGATCGATAGGCATGTGGACGATTATCTCCCGTCAGGCGGGGATCGGCGGCATCGCGCTGGTCACAGCGGTCCAGGGCCCGCGCCGTGGATGTGTCTCCAGGGTGCGCCGGCCATCGACGGCACGGCTGAGTGTGGTCGGGTGGTCCGCACGGTCCTGCGACGGCGTCGTCAGCGGTCCTTGAAGTAGCGGAAGAGGTGCCGCTCTCTCGTCAGGACGAAGCCGAGGACCGATCCGAGGAGAGGCCCGGCCATCCCGGCGACCGCGGTGCGCGAACCGAGGACCACGGTGTGCCTCGCGTCGAGGTCTCCGCCGAGCGTGGTCGCCACCACGATCGCCACAGCAGCGAGCAGGGTCGCTGGCAGCGCCCACGAGAGCGTCTCGAGCATGACGACCGCCCCGAGGTCTTGCCGCGTCGTGCCGGCATGCAGTGCCGACGCCAGAGGAACGCGACGCAGCCGGACCGAGAGGTGCCCGAGCCCCACCCCGATCCCGAGCACGCCCCAGGGCGCGAGCCGCGTGACCCGGGCGTCGAAGCGTGACCTGCCGTCGAATGCCGTGCCGAGCGTGCTGTTGAGCTGAGTCAGCGTCGGGCTCTGACCAGCGCCGGTCTCGTCGTCCGGCAGCAGCGTGGTCTGGAGCAGGGCAGGGGTCTGTGGAGACGTCGGCCAGATGTCGACCCAGCACTCGTCGAAGGCTTCACCGTCGGTGGTCGGGACGAGAGCGGCGAAGCCGAGGCCCGGACGGCGTCCGTCCTCGGGGTAGCCGTAGACCCCCGCCACCGTCGCGGTCGTCTCGGAGGTCTGGAGCTCGCTCCCGGGGCGCACCGTCAAGGTCTGTGCTGCTTGCTCCGAGAGGATCACGCCAGCGCTGCCGATCTGCGTCCTCAGCACCTCGGGCAGACTGGGCGTGACCTCGATGACCGGGATCGTGGATGACGGGAGTGCCAGCGGGGTGAGCGACTCGGCCCCGGCACGGATGGCCCCTGCGGCTCGGACCCCGGAGACCGAGGCGAGGGCGGAGCACGCCGCGGGATCGATCCGGCCAGGTGCGTCGAGCGTGATGATCGAGGCTCCCGCGGCCTGGAACCTCTCGGCGGCAGCGGTGAGTGCCCGCACCGTCACGATGTCCGTCGCGCCGAGCCCGAGCACCACGGCTGCGAGGATCAGCGCGAACGTGAGGGTCCGGCTCGTCCCGCTGACGACGTCGCGCCACACCTCCCGCCAGATCGCCGCCAGGGTCATGGGCGACCGTCCTGGTAGTCGTGCAGGTCGATGTGGTCGGTGCACGCGTCCCGGGTCCGCGAGTCGTGCGTGGCGACGACCACGATCGTCCCCTCGGTGGCGATCTGCCCCAGCGCCACGTTCACCTCCTTGCCTGTCGCCAGGTCGAGCTGGGCTGTCGGCTCGTCCACCAGGAACAGGCTGGGACCTGCAGCGACGCCCCGCGCGAGCATGAGGCGTTGCGCCTCACCCCCGGACAACGACCGGAACGGCTGGTCGGCCACGCCTCCCAGCCCGAAGCGGTCGAGCAGGCTTGCCGCGTCGAGGTCGGCCGAGGCTGGCGCAGACCCTCGTGCCAGCAGCGGCAGTGCGACGTGGTCACGAGCCGTGCGTCCTGGGACGCCATGAGGGTTCTGGAAGACCCAGCCCACGCGATCGACACCGTCGTGGCGGATGCGTCCCTGGGTCGGCTGGGCCCAGCCGGCGAGCAGGCTGAGCAGCGTGCTCTTGCCGGAACCGGACGGTCCGGTCAACGCGTACACGCGTGCCGGGAGCAGGGTCTGACTCAGGCCACGGAACAGCCACGGACCCTCGGCGAAGCGGTGACCGACAGCGTCGAGGGTCACCTGCATGCTGGGCCGGTCTCCGGGCTGAGCGCGACCAGGCTCGGCGACGTGGGGGTCTCGAAGGTCACGAAGGTCTGCCCGAGCTCGGATCCGACCACCTGGACGGCTGTAGGGATCCCGTCCCCGAGGACACACGCGGCCTGGCCGTCGAGGTCGTAGAGGGAGCCCGGTGGGACTGACGAGACGGTAACCGGCTCGGCGAGGGCCAGTCGACCCTGGATGGAGCTCTCTGCCCCACGCACGGCCTGCAAGAACGAGTCCGACCCAGAGATGGTGGCTAGCGCCTCGGGCGAGGTCACCCGGCCCTCGTCTCCGACCGGCACTGTCAGGTCGTCGATCTCCAGGTTCCGTGCACCGGGGACGGCTCCGACGGGGAGCCGAGCCACGACGGCCCCTGTGAGCCCGCCGGTCAGTGTGGCCACAGGGTCGCCAGCCGAGACGACGCCGCCTGTGCTGCTGTCGCACGTGGACACGGTGACGGTCTCTCCGGGCAACCACAGCACTCGGGCCGCGCGGATCACGTCGCGGTCCGGGGCGGGGTCACCGGCGATCGCGAAGAGGTCGACGGTGGCGTCGAGGGTCGCGCTCCCGACGGTCCCGTCGACAGGCACTGACTGACCGAGCCGGGCCAGCTCCGTCTGGAGAGCGGTGACGTCTGGGCCTGTGGTGCCCAGCTCGAGGTCGCGCCACAGCGGGACGGTGGTCGCCAGGTTCAGCGTCTGCACCCCGTCGACGGAGAGAGAGCCCTGACCGGACACCAGCTCCGAGCCTGCGGCGCAGGACCAGGTGGTGACTAGTCCGGAGGCCGGAGAAGACACCGACGTGTCGCCGCCGACGGTGAGCGCGATCTCGACTGTCCGGGGGTCGGTGAGCTGGCGCTCGGTCACCGGCACAGACCCGACAGGTGCGGCGCTCGCCAGCGAGGCAGGCGTAGCGGATGCCGAGAAGGCGACACCCGCGCCCGCGCCCAGAGCGGCGACCACTATCCCGCCGAGCGCGGCCAGCCCCGTCTTCACTCGTCGGTCACTGGTCATGCGCCCGGTGTCGAACCAGGTGCGAACAACCCGAGAGGGTCGTTGTTGCACAGCATGAATGCCGCCTGCCCGAGGCCGGCTGAGACGCTCTCGAGGAGGGGAAGGTCTCCGTCTGCGTTCGTGTAGTCCTCGGCCGAGAACGACGGGTCGACCACGCCCTCTCGCACCAGGCACGCAGCCAGGATCGTCGCTTCGTCGAGGTTCTCGGGATTCCTCCGCACCCATGAGTGCAGAGCACTGACAGTGTTCTCGCCGGACTCTTCGGAGCAGGCGTCGACGCGCTCTGACACAGCGTCGGACGACATGCTGTCAGGGGATCGCATGGAGAACCCTCCGTCCGCCTCGAACGAGATGTCGGTGACTCCGAAGCTCGACAAGCACCCAGAGAACCTGTCACGGGTCTCCGACAGCTCCTGATCGGTCACGACCTCGTCGGCGAGCACAGAGCGGACGAAGTCGTCGGTCGACCGGGCCAGCGCATCCGTGAACTCGGCGGCCCACGGACCCGTGAAGGACGGTGCCCCTTCGAAGGATGTGGTGACCGGAGTCTTCTGGGGCGAACAGGCGCACAGAGCCAGCGCCAGCACGCAGGACGACGCGGCCACCAAGAGGCAGTCGCGTCGTGACCCAGATGGACTGAGCATCAGATCTGGAACCCGAATCCGTAGCCGACGGCAGTGGACCAGCATGAGAGCTGAGAAGAGGTCTTGCCCTTTCCGACCCAGCCCGCGTAGGTGCGCGTCTTGTTCGTCATGTCGTTGAAATGGCGCGCTGAAGAGCAGGTGGAGTTCTTCACCGACCACCAGCCGAGATTAGTGACAGTGCAGGAAGCTGCTGCTTCTGCCGGAGCGGCGGTGACAACCGAACCCACCCCGGAGAACGCCCCTGTGGTGAGCGCGACCGCGGCGAGAATCCCGCAGGCACGAGTCTTGAGCGACATCTTCATGTTGATCCCCTTATCGTCTGGTTGACACAAAGTAACACATCTGTCGCTTTCGGGAACGTGTGTGTTACTTCTCGAGGTGTGCGTCTGCCTCAGGGGTTACCCTCGGTTCGACGCGCGGCTCCTCGTGCACGGTCTCGCCGGCGAGCAGGAGGTAGAGCTCGCGGCGGGCGCGATCGAGGGCGCGGACGGCCTGGGTGGCCTGGTCCTCGGTCCCGGTACGGGCGATCTGGTGGGCGGCACTGCCGAGTGCCTCCATCGCCTCGCGGAGGGCGCGGGCGGGGTGGGCGGTCTGACCTGTGGCGCGATCCCACGGGGCGACGAGGTGCTCGCGGTGCTCTTCGACGTACGCCGTCCCCTCGGGTGTCAGGCTCGCGAGCTTGCGGCCCGAGTCGGCGGTGATGGTGATGAGCCCTTCGTCTTCGAGCAGGTTGAGGGCGGGGTAGATCGCGCCGGGGCTGGGTGACCAGCGGCCGCCGGAGCGCTCGGTGATCTCCTGGATGAGCTGGTAGCCGTGCATCGGCTGCTCGCTGAGCAGCATGAGGACGGCGCCGCGGATGTCGCCTCGGCCGGCTCGGGAGCCGGGGCCGCGGCGCGGCCCGCGCGGTCCGCCGTGGCCGCCTCGACCGCCGAAGCCGCCTCGGCCGCCACGGCCGTCGTGGTCGTCGTCGGCCCTGCCGCCGCGCGGTCCGCCGAAGCCGGGGCCGGACCCGCCCGGGGTGTCGCCCCGGTCTCTGCCGCCGGCACGGGCGAACCCGCCGCGGTGGCCCGGGAAGGGGGTGCCCTGACCGTCAGGGCGGGTGCGACCGCTCGGGCGGCCGTGGTGGTCGTGGTGGGCCTCGTCGGGCCTCTCGTGACCGTCGGGGTGGTCTGTCCGGTCGCGGCCCCGCGGGGCGCGGTCGTCGGTCGTGGGGCGCTGTCCGCGCCAGGTGCGAGTGATGTCGGGACGCATGGAGGGTCTCCTCGGGTTCAGCCGTGATGAAGGTGGGGGAGCGCGGTGCCGCGCTCGGTGCGGTCTCTGCGTCGCGATGACTGCAGGAGGACCGGGAGGGGGAGCCGGGGTGGATCGCCAGCTCGACCGATGAGTCAAAGATATATCGACGATATATCTTTGACAATAGTGCTGATGTGGAGATCGCGTGAGCACGGACGCGCCGACGCACCGACGCGCCGATCGGCCACCGGTCGGGGTGGGACGGGCGCAGGTCACGGTGCGGTCGGCCGAAGAGGTGCCGTCGTTCGTACCCATGGCATCCGCTCTTGCACTCGCTGTCACGAACCAACCACCTAGTTGTGACACCCACCCCGGTCGGCGCTCCACGTCAAACCCTCGTGGGTCAGCAGAGTGGGAGGTCGTCGGTGACTTCCTGGGGTCGTGACGCCATCCCTGCGCCGCGGTCGAGCCTGTATGAGCAGCTCGCCCGAGACGTCAGGGGAGTTCGGTAGGAGCCCCATGGTCACGCGACCTCACGAGAGAAGCGCAGCCGCAGACCATCCGGTGCGGCAGCGGAGGACGGCCACGGCCGACAACCCCACCTCGGTGGAGCAGGGACGACAGACACCATGAGCACGCAGAACACCTCGCACGGCCGCAAGCGCATGTACCTCGCCGCAGGATCTCTTGTCGGCGTCGCCGCGCTCGTGACGGCAGCCGCGTTCACCGACTTCGCCAACCTCAACCTCACCAGCGGCTCGGACGACTCCGGCATCGGTGGGAACAACCGCTTCAACATCCAGGTGGTGGGGACTGACGACGAGGGCACCCCGGTCCCCGGATCGTGGCAGGAGGCCGCCACGACGGAGGGCGTGGACATCACCCTGCCAGGCAGCGACCTGATCGCTCCCGGAGACACCCTCTCCGTCTCGATCCCGTTCCGCAACGAGAGTCCGGTGCTGGGCGCTGACCTGACCTTCACCCTCCAGGACCGCCCTGGCTCGACCTCCGACACGGGGATCGCCGAGGCCTTGCGCTACACGCTGAGCGTCGACGGCACAGCGCTCGTCACGGATGTGCCCCAGGCCGCCGTGGCCGGCATCGCCCTGGGTCAGCTGCTGGCCGGAGAAGGCTCTGTCCTCGACCTGTCGGTCACCCTCCCTGACCAGGGCTCAGACGCCGCGAACAACACGCTGCAGGGGCAGGTCTTCTACGTGCAGGCGCACCTCGACGCAGCCTCGACGCAGCAGTGATCTCGGGCCGGGCAGCACCAGGGCAGGTGCTGCCCGGCCATCAGTCCGCCCGACGGAGAGGAGAGACCAGCCCGATGCACAGCACGGACGGGACCTGCGCCCCTGCACGCAGCGGGCGGGTCCGGATCATGGCTGCCGGTGGCGTCCTCGTGGCTGCGGGGGTACTGCTCTCGGCGGCCACGCTCGCCGACGTCGCCGACACCCTCGTCACGATGGACGGCTCTCGCAGCACCTTCGACATCCTCGTCGCCGGGAGCGCGACCCCGGAGTGGTCCCCCGTGCCGACCGACTGGCAGCAGGGGAACGTCGAGGCGCTCACGATCACGCTCTTCGACGGTCATGGTGGAGGGGCCCTCCTGGCTCCGGGGGGAGCGATCGCGGTCCGTGTCGCGGCGCTCAACGCCAGCCCTCGGGTCGCCGCCTCGCTCAGGCTGACGATCGTCGACCCCGATCCACGGTCCGACGGCGTCGACCCGGTGACCGGGAACCGGACGGAGCTGTTCGACGAGCTCGTGTTCACGGTCCGTCACGGTGAGACCGTCCTGCTCGACCGGATTCCTGCACGCGACCTCAGCACCTACACCTGGGGCACTGCGCTGCCTGCGGGCGGGAGCACCGTCCTGGACGTGACGATCGAGATGCCGGCCACGCTCGGGAACGAGTGGCAGCTCGCGGCGACCGACGTGCAGTTCGCCTTCGTCGCGGTCAACGCATGAACCAGCCACCTCGCTCCGGTCGGACGCGTCTGGCCCTGGCTGGTGCTGCACTCGTCCCTGTCCTGGTCGGCGTCGCGATCACCACCGCGGCCTACACCGACAGGGCGGTGCTCACCCTCGGGACCGGTGCGGCCGGTTCAGGTCTGGGCAACCCCGCCAGGTTCGACATCGCTGTCCGTGGGTCCGACAGCCTGCTGCACGACGGGGCGTCGCCTCAGGAGGCCGTGGCTCTCACGCTGGAGAACGGTTCCAAGCTGTCCGAGAGCTCACCTGTGGACTTCGAGGTGGTGCTGGTGAACAGGGCCCCGGGGGTCTCGGGGGACCTCATCCTCGCCGTCTACGACCCAGATCCCGTCGCCGCCGACCTCTTCGACGCGCTCCGCTTCACGGTCTACCTCGACGGGGCACCTACCCCGGTCCTCGCCGACGCGACCCCTGCGCAGGTGGTCGAGGAACGCCTGGCCTTCGAGGGCGTCGCGCCTGGTGAGGAGCGCCTCGTCACCGTGTCCGTGCTGATCGCCGAAGGCTCTGGACTGGATGTGGCAGGGAAGTCCACCCAGATCGGTCTGCTCGTGGACGGGCAGAGCCGATGAGCACCGCCCTGCGCAGCGCCGCCCTCGGGCTCGTCCTGCTCTCGGTCGCTGCCGCCCCGGCATCGGCGGCCGACCTCATCGACCCGGGGACGACCACGGTCTCCCTCGAGGCGCCGGCGCCAGGGGAGTCTCAGTCCTTCGACCTGTCGGTCACGAGCGTGACAGAGACCGCGGTCCCTCTCGAGATCACGGTCCTGGACCTGTCGGGACGCCTGACCGGCGGTGCGGCTCCCGTGGAGCTCGAGCTGGTAGACGACCAGGGTGCGTCGGTCCTCCCGACGACGAGTGCCGCGGCACTGCCAGGCACCACTCTCGACCTCCCCGACCTCGCTCCCGGGTCCACCTATCACCTCACCGGCGTGCTGACCTTGCCGCGCGCCGCAGGTGACGAGTACCAGGGGGCGGGCGGAGAGCTCGTCCTCCGTTTCCAGGTCCCGACCGACCGTGCTGCCGACAGCGGTCCCCGCGGAGTCGAGCGGTCCGCTGCGGTCCGCCCTCAGGAGCCCGGTCCGCTGCTGGGCCTCGCGAGCACGGGTGCACAGGTGTCAGCGGCTGGTGCTGCCCTCGTGCTCGTCCTGCTCGGATCCGTTCTTGCACGTCGTCGAAGGAGAAGCCCGAATGCTTGAGACGAGACGGCAGCACAGGCTGCGCTGGGGGGCTGGGGGCCTCGCCTCCTCGGCGCTCCTCCTCGTCCTCCTCCTGGTCTGGTCCACGACCACGAGTGCCGCCTACAGGGACCAGGTGCACGTGCAGACGGCATCTCTGGCGGCCACGACGGTCCCGCCGTCCCACGTCGGCCTGTCTGCCCACTCACGCATGTTCGACACGGGTCTGGGCCTCGGAGGGTCAGGCGACGTCTATGTCTGGGGCCGGACGAACCTCGGGATCAACGGCGGTGCGGCCAGCCCGGGAGTCTCTCGCGGAGCGCAACGGGTCCCTCTGCCGGCAGGTTCGATCCGTCAGGTGACCGGAACCTTCCAGAACGCCAACGCCCTCGACAACCAGGGGATGGTCTGGGGGTGGGGCTTCCTCCCTGGCCGTGACGGGACCGACGCGCTCAAGCCGAACGACACCCCGGAGCGGGTGCGGATCGACACTCCGTCGAACGGGACCGGGCCTGTGCTGGACAGGATCGTCACGATCTCCTCGACCGAGAGCGCCGCTGCCGGCATCCGCGACGACGGCACCGTGTGGCACTGGGGAGAGACGACAGGCTCTGGCGGGAACCTCGGTGCCGGTGCGAGCCAGGTCGTCGGGCTGCCAGACCCGTCCGTCCCAGGCAACCGTCCGGTCTACCTCAAGGGGGCGAACACGAACTTCTACCTGATGCTCGAGAACGGGGACGTCTGGTACTGGGGAGGGTGGCTCGCCAACAGCCTTCCTGCCGGGCTCGGCAGTGCCGACGTGACCCCCCGGCGGATCGTCGCGCTCGACCCGTGGACGAAGTCTCGGGTCGGGGCGGGTGAGCCCTACATCACCGCGGTCGACGGAGGGATCAACATGGGCGGAGCGCTGCTCTCCGACGGACAGTTCCTGAGCTGGGGACTCGGCTCCGCCTTCGTCGGCGGGCGTCCGGTGGTGAACGACCTCGCGGCGCGCGACCCGGGCATCGTGCCTGGGCTCTCAGGGATCACCTCGATGCAGTTCGGCCAGACAGGTGTCGCGATGCTGGACTCGGAGGGCCGGCTCTGGGGTTATGGGGCGCCGCTCGACAACGGATACCTCCCCCTGGAGGTCCAGGTGATCAGCAGCGGGGTCGTGCAGTTCGCGGCAGGCGCAAGCTTCTTCATCTGGCAGGACACCGCCGGGTTCTTCTGGGGCCGAGGCTTCAACGTGGCAGGGGCGATCGGCAGCCCTGTCGGTTCGGGCATCGGCATCGCCAACGGGAGCAGCGGAGGTCGGCTGGTCACCACCGATCTCACGGCGGTCGCCCGATGACGGGGCGAGAGAGGCTCCGGCCCCGCACGGGACGTCGTCGCCTGGGTGCGGCCACCGGGGTGCTCCTCGTCGCCGGGACGGTCGTCTCGAGCGCGTCGTACTCGGACGAGGCGACTCTCGGCCTCGCCGGAGCCGGGATCGGGTTCCCGCACACCTTCGCGATCGGTGTGGTCGCTGCCGACGGGACGGCTGAGCCGGCGGACGCCGAGGCGGGGGTCGAGTGGCTGGTCGAGGGCGCGGGGACCCT
This sequence comes from Sanguibacter inulinus, assembly GCF_013415325.1. Taxonomy (GTDB): domain Bacteria; phylum Actinomycetota; class Actinomycetes; order Actinomycetales; family Cellulomonadaceae; genus Sanguibacter; species Sanguibacter inulinus. The sequence goes on from NZ_JACBYE010000001.1 coordinate 75,097, forward strand.
CGTCCCCGGTCGGTCGGTGAGCACGGTCGTGCAGGTCTTCAACAACACGCCTACCCTCGACGCCGACACTGTGCTCGAGGTCGTCGCACGAGGTGGCGACGGGGCTGTCGCCGAGGGCATCCCCAACATCACACCCCATCTCCGGCTGAGCGCACAGGACCAGGACGGGGTCGTGCTGTTCTCCGACGTCCCGTGGGAGCAGGCGCGAGGCTCGGTCGGGCGCCTGGTGGCACGGGGATCTGGATCTCTCGCCGCAGGGGAGCCCTACACAGCCGGACCCGCCGGTTCCGAGCGGCAGATCACCCTGACGATCGACTACCTCGACGAGCCCGGGGTCGAGGCGCTCAACGGTGGTCAGGCAGCGCTCTCGCTCAGGATCGACGCGACGTCGGTGACCCCGTGACGGGCGGCGCAGGGCTGCCGGCCAGGCACCGTCGGCCCACGCGGCCTCGTCGGTGGACTGCTGTGCGGGTCTTCGGCGCGGTCCGGTCGTCAGTGCTCACGGGCTCCGCGGTCCTGGGGGTCGCGAGCCTCGTCGTCTTCGTCGGGTCGATGATCTTCGGCGTCCGGCCCCTGGTGGTGGTCTCCGGGTCGATGGAGCCGGCGCTCCCGGTCGGGTCCGTGGTCTTCTCGAGGAGCACCCCCGCTGCAGAGCTCGAGGTCGGTGACATCGTCACGGTGGAGCGCCCGCGCGACCTCGGGCTCGTCACTCACCGGGTCGTCTCGACCACCGCGGGTCCCGGCGGCTCGACCGCGCTGGTGCTCCGCGGCGACGCGAACACCGTCGACGACCCCGAGCCGTACGTCGTCTCGTCGGCGGGACGGCAGGTCTGGCACGTGCCGGGCCTCGGGCACGTCGCACTGTTCTTGCAGACCCGTGGTGGGCTGGCGGTCGCAGGGGCCGTCGCCCTCGTCGTGCTCGCGGTCTTCGTGCTCGACCCGGCACGCATGGCGGGCCGAGTGCAGGGCGACGGTCGAGGTGGCGTGGACCCGGACCATCAGGACCCTGCCCGTGAGGACCCGGACCGTGATGACCCTGCCACGCGCCGTCCGGGAGGCGCTACAGGTTCGTGAGGGTGCGCTGGTCGTGCTCGAGGGCTACGCAGACCACGATGCGGCCGAGCTCGACGGCCCACCATCCGTGGCGGCGGTCTCCTCTGCCGGCCCCTGGAGAGCGTCCTGGCCCGGACAGACGCGGGACGACCGTGACGGTCCCGGTGAGCTCGATCCGTACCTGCAGGTCCACGAGCCTGGAGCAGCGCTGGTCTGACGCGGACAGCGTCTTGAAGGCCGCCTCCTTCGCGCAGAACTGGATTCGGTCCCAGGCGATCCCCGGGGACGAGGCCGACAGCGCCGCGAGTGCTTCGATCTCCTCTGGTCCGCTGACGTGCTCGAGGACCTTGGGCGGCAACGGTGCGTGGGGCTCAGCGTCGATCCCCAGGCCTGCGAGATCCCGCGCGTCTGCGACGACTGCCGCCGCGTACCCGCCGCAGTGGGTGAGGGAGCCGATCACCCCGTCCGGCCAGAAGGGGCGCCCGCGGACACCCCGCGGGATGCCGACGGGGCGCACCCCGAGGCCCTCGAGCGCCAGGTGCCCGCAGCGACGCGCTGCCGCGAACTCGGCGAGCCGGGAGGGCACCATCCGCTCGGTCCCGTCCCTCTCGGGGCCGAGAAGGTCTGCTGGTGTCCCCGGGAGCGTCGTGTCGACGGCCGAGGAGCCCAGCGGTGCGACACGGCGGATCCCCGGGACGCCGTCGCCTCCGCGGCCATGGCCAGCCGTCAGACCGTCCTCAGGGTCTGCGTCACGGCTCTGCGGAGGGCCTGTCACGTCCGCGCGCCCCCTCCGAGGGGGACGAGAGGCCTCGGCGCGGGCCCACCGGACAGGGACCGCAGGGACTCGCGGACGAGCGGGATCGGGACCTGGGCGTGCTCGCCGATGAAGAAGTGGTCCCCCGGGAAGGTGTGGACCACAGTGCGCCCCGATGTCGTCTGGTGCCACCCTGCCAGGTGCCCCGCAGGCACGAGAGGGTCCTGGGCTCCCGAGAGCACGTGCAGGTCTCCGGTGAGCGGGACGTCGTCAGCGCCCTGGCCCGGGACGTCGACGGCGAGCCGCAGGTCGGCTCGCAGGTTCTGCACGACCAACGGCCGCAGGCTCGGCCTGTCGACGAGCTCGGGCGGGATGCCGCCCCAGCCCACGACCTGCTCGAAGAGCTCGTCGTCGGTGACCTCGGCGTCGAGCCCGCGAGGGGGCCTCGCCCCTGGCCCTCGGCTCCCTGAGGCGAAGAGCACCCGGGGCCCGGCTGACGGGTCCTCGGCAGAGAGGACGCGCGAGACCCGCAGGGCGACCCGCGCTCCCATGCTGTGCCCGAAGACCGCCCACGGGCGGCCCGAGACGTGCCGCCCGACTCTCTCGGCGAGGTCGGCGACGAGCTCCTGCCGGGATGTCGCCGGAGTCTCGCCGGAGCGCGTGCCGCGTCCGGGGTAGTCGACGGGGACCACCTCGACCTCAGGCATCGCCGCAGCCCACCGCTCGTAGACACGGGACGCCGTCCCCCCGGCGTAGGACAGGCAGACGAGTGTGGTCCGGGTCCTCATGGGACTGCGACGCCGGCGCGGTCGTGCTCGAGCCGGAGGTCGATCGCGGCATAGTCCGCCCGCATGCGGGCGAGGGCCTCGTCCATCGGCACGACCACGGGGAACGCGAAGGTCGAGACGATCTCCTCCAGGCGCTCCTCCATCGTGCCCCGGATGGTCCAGAGCGGGATCTTGAGGTCGCCGATCGTCTGCGCGAGCATCTGGTCGCAGTACTCACGGAACTTCTCGTTCATCGGCCGGTGCCCGTCCTCGGTCATCGCGTGCTCGTTCTCGAGGTGCACGACAGCGTCGAAGGTGGACCTCACGTGCTGGCGGAACGCGTGACCGTACTGAGAGATCACCTGGTCGAAGAACCGCATCTCGTCGGTGAGGTCGGCGGGGTCGATCTCGTCGAGCATCTGAGCGGTCGCGCTCGGGTTCATCCCGTACCGCACCCGAGCCGCACCGTAGATCCACTCCTGGAGCGACGAACCGTCCGAGATGAAGGTGTCGCCCAGGACTGCCTCGGCCACGGCGCGGCCGGTGTGCCGGCGCATCGCCAGCTGGAGGTACTCGGCCGGGGTGACTTCCGAGAGCTTCTTGCCCGGGACCGCCTCGGGCATGATCTCGCGGATGGTCTTGGCGAGGGTGCGGGGGATACCCGTGTAGTAGGACAGGGCGAGGACGGTCGAGGTCTTGCCCGACGAGTACGTCCCGGAGACAGAGATCTTCATGGTCGTTCCTTCTCAGAATGGTGGAGGCCGGGTCGAGCACCCAGCGCGGGGTGGGCTACGGGAGCCTGTGGGCGAAGGTGCTGCGCTGCGTGATGCCTGCTGAGCGGGCCGTGAACTGGATGTTGCGCCACGTGGCCCCGTGCACCGTCAAGAGCTCGGCGCTCGTCATGTGCACACCGATCGGAGCAGGCTCGGACCTCTCGGGCGGGCTCTCGTCACGGGTGAGGGTGGTCTGCTGCATCCACAAGGTGGCTGACTCGGCCCTGGAGACCCCGTCCATCTCGTAGAGCAGCACCTGTGCGAGCTGGAGCGAGCTCACGAAGACGTCGACGAGCCCTGGGAAAGGGCTCTCCTCGGCCTCGATGCCGTGCGGCGTGCTGCCGTCACGTCCTGTGACGTCGAGGACCGCCAGGGCGGTGAGCGCGCCGACGTCGGCGGTGACGCCGGTGATGTTCTGCTGGCGGCGGCGGTACCCGTCGCCCCAGAGTCGGGAGTGACCTGCGCCCAGGACGTCCTCGAGGGGGAGGGTGGTCCGGCGCACGTCGGTCTGCGGACGGTCCGGGTGGACCACCTGGCACCTCACGCGCATGGCACCGACCGAGGCGATGACGGTCGTCGTCGTCTCGCCGTCCCCAGGGCCGGCCACCGAACGCTTGATCGACGCCGACAACGGGATCGCATCGAGGTCCTCCTCGGGGCGGGTGCCGGCCTGGAGCACGAGCCCGGTGATGCGGGACCGGGCCCGAGCGTCGTCGTCGAGGCCCCGGGCCAGGCAGAGCAGCGCGTCGGCCAGCTGAGCTCCGACGAGCATCGTGTCGACCGTCGACAGGTGGGGCCGCAGGTCGCTCCCCACCTTCTTGCGGGACCAGTCGGTCGGGTACTCGACGCCGAGGACCCCGGTGACAGAAGAGCCGTCGAAGGTCAACGGTGAGTAGTCGTACCGCGCCCGCCTGTAGCCGGCCCCGAAGAACCTGGTCTCAGCAGGACCGAGATAGTCCTCGATGGTGGTGAAGGTCAGGACGGAGCCGTTCATGAGGCGTCCTCGGTCGGCTCGGGTTGCTCGTCCCGCGATGCCAGCGCTCGCTCGTAGGCCCCCACGAGATCACCGACGGTGTGGACGTCGACGATCGACGTGTCGCCCGAGAACGGGTCGAGCCCTGTCTCGTCCTCCAGGGCGATGACGAGGCGTGCCAGCATCAACGAGTTGAGGCCGAGGTCGCCGAACCTGTCGTCGGGACCGATGGGGTCGTCGTCCAGGGTGTCAGCCAGGAGGACGCGGATCTCCTCTTCGATGATGCGTCCGGTCGGGGTGTTGGTCAGCATGTCAGTCCTCCGTCGATGACGAGTGTTTGTCCGGTGATGAACGAGGCGGCGGGCGAGGTGAGGAAGTCGACGACAGCGACGACCTCCTCGACGGTCCCGAGTCGCTGGAGCGGTGTGCGGCGTTCGATCCGGGTGCGGTTCTCCGGGGTGACGCCGGAGGTCATGTCGCTGTCGAAGTACCCCGGGACGACCGAGTTGACGAGGATGTTCATCGGTCCGAGCTCGCGCGCCAGGCTCCGGGTGAACCCGTCGAGCCCTGCCTTGGCGGCGGAGTAGACCGACACGCCCCGGTGACCGCGGACGGCGTTGATGGACGAGACGTTGAGGATGCGCCCGCCGCCCGAGGCGGTCATGGCACGTGCGCACGCCTGTGCCACGAGGATCGGGGCGACGAGGTTGACCGCTACCAGGGAGTCCACCTGGCGGCGGGGCGTGGTGAGGAGAAGTTCTTGGTGCAGGTAGCCGGCGTTGTTGACGAGGACGTCGATCCGCCCGAAGCGCGCGACGACCGACCGGACGAGGCTCTTGGCCGCGTCGCCCTGCTCGAGGTCGACCTCGGTCCAGTGGAACCTGTCGGGGTGGTCCTGGAGCATCTGGGACGTGAAGTCTGTCTGCGTCCTGCTCGAGGTGGACACCCTGTACCCCCGGGCGAGGAAGCTCTCGACGATGTGCTGGCCGAGTCCTCGGCTACCACCGGTGACGACTGCGACGGGTGGCTCAGCGGGAGTCATCAGGCTCGCCTCTTCTTGAAGCGGTCGGAGTGGTGCGGGCTGTCCACGACGACGATCTTCGCGGGCACCTTGTAGGCGTCGAGGCGGGTCCGGCAGTGCGCGTCGACCCGAGCACGCAGCCCGCGGCGGTCTTCGGGCTCGACGAGCGAGACCGCGGCCTGGACCACGTGGCCCGTCACGGGGTTCGCGAGCGCAGAGACCGTGACGTCGGCGATGTTGTCGATCTCGAGGAGGACGGACTCCACCTCGTTGGGGTAGACCTTCTCCCCGCCGACGTTGATCAGCTCAGACGTGCGTCCGAGGATGTGCAGGTACTCGCCGTCGACCTCGACAGCGTCCTGGGTGTTGAAGAAGCCGTCGTCGTCGAAGGGGGCCTCGGCGTTGAGGTATCCGAGCATCGCCATCTCCGACCTGATCCACAAGACGCCGTCGACGACCTTGTGCTCGAAGCCTGCGCCTCCGAGACGGACCCAGAGCGAGTCGTTCGCCCGAGAGCTCGTCGCCATGATGCCGAGCTCGGACAGACCGTAGGTCTGCTTGAGGCGGACGTCGGGCAGGTCGGTCGCCATCCGGCCGAGCGTCTGCGGCGGCATGGGCTCGGTCCCGTAGGTGATGAGTGTCAGCGACGAGGTGTCGTGCCGGCGGTGCGCACCGTCGATGAGCGTCATGGTGAGGAAGGTCGGGGTGGTCGGGAGGACCTCGACCCGGTGCTCCGCGATCGTGGCGAACACCTGGTCGGGTGTGCGCTGAGGGATCGTGACGAGCGTGCCGCCCTGGCTGAGGGTGTGCAGCAGGGTGTTGATGCCCCCGATGTGGTCGAGGTTGAGGAACGACAACGTCCGGTACCCGCGCCGTACGTCGAGGTAGCGGGCCAGGACCTTGTCGAGATCGAGGACCGAGGCCTTGGCGCGTCCGGTGGTCCCGGAGCTGAAGAGGACCAGACCGGGGTGCCCGAGGCTGCCGAGCCTGGCGTACAGGGGATGTGCGGCGGTGACGCCTGTCGACCTGTGGACGATCTTGCCGTCAGTCGGGCTCAGGGAGACGACACTCTCGACCTCGCCCACCTCGCGGAACTCCTCTGCCTTCGCGGCGGGGAGATCTGTCATGGGGACGCAGACTGCGCCGAGCGAGACCAGTGCCAGGAGCGCTGCCGCCGCCTCGGAGGAGTGGCCCGCCTCGAGGGCCACGACCCGTCCGGCGATGATCCCGTGGAGCCTGAGCTGGTCGGCGTAGGTGTCCACCTGGTCCGCGAGCTCGGCATACGTGGTGGACGACTCCGCATGGACGATCGCCTCGAGATCACCGTGGGTGGCGAGTCGGGCGAGAAGTGCGGTGATCATGTGGGGCTCCCTGAGAGGTGCTGTCGTGTGCGGGCGGAGGCGGGTGGTCGGAGCGAGGGGTCGGCGTCGACGTGTCAGCGTCCTGACGGACCGGAGACGAGGGCCACACCGCTGGGCCCCGGGCGGACCGCGCTGTCGGACAGGGCGATCGCGAAGTCGGCGTACGAGACCGAGCGGTCGAGGTGCTCCTCTTCGGCCACTCCGGGCGGGTGCGAGAGATAGCTGCCTGTGCGGGCTCCGTCGGGGGTGAACAGCGGTGGCGGGACCAGGTACGACCACGACAGGTTGTCCGGCTGCCCGGACTCGAGGTGGTCCCGGAGGAGGGCGTGGGCGATCCCCCGGGGAAGCGTCGTGACGGGGAACAGCGGGTGCTGCCAGAACCGCTCGCCCGACGAGAGGTGCAGGGCTCCGGCGCCACCGACGGTGACCAACCGAGCCACCTGTGCGTCTGCGAGGCCGCGACGGATGCTCGAGTCGAGCGTGACGAGCCTGTCGGCACGGATGGAGCCAGGCAGGCGGACGGCGTTGATCGCAGCGTCGCAGCCGCCGGCAGCCTCGGCGACCGACTCTGCGTCGAAGGCGTCAGCCGTCACGACGCTGGCCCTGGGGTCGAGCGGGTCGCTCAGCCGCGAGGTGTCTCGGACGGCTGCCACCACTTGATGGCCCGCGTCGAGCAGCTCGAGCGTGCAGGCCCGCCCCGAACGCCCCCCGGCTCCGAAGACGACCACGGTGCTCATGCTGGGTCCTTCGGCCGATCGGCACCGGAGTTCTGAGAGACCGACGGCGGGTGTGCTGTGTCGACGTGAGAGATGTGGGACATCACAGGCTCCTCTGGGTACGGGGGCTGCTGATCTCGACGGCAATCCCCTTGGCAACCGTTTGGTTGGGTTGACCATAACCCTCATAAAACACCCGTGCAACAACTTCCGCAGGAGTTCATTCAGGCGACTTCTTGTCACCTGAAGCGCTACTTCCTCTGTCGTCAGCTCTTTGTCTCTGGTCCTTGCTGCACCGGGACCAAGGTCTCGCGCGGAATGGTTTTAGAAGGGGTTGAATTTCGCGATCTCCGGTGGTGAGAATGCCGTGCCTGGACCCGTGGCAGGGCGTCGACACCACCCCAACCAACTGTTCGGTTGCCAACCGGACGCTGCGGTCCTACTCTCTGACGCATGCCTCTCGACCATGAACCCACGTCTGTCTCCCCTGCCCTCACACGTCATCCGAGCCTGGCGGTTCCAGGGATATCTAGCGGTCCGCGAGGTACGGGACGCGTGGGTCGTCGAGGACTGCCTGCCGGCGAGCTCCTTCGTCGGGGTGGCCGCCCTCGCGCTGCCGGGGCTGCGCGTCGAGATCGAGGCGGTCGCGGTCGTCTGAAGACGGCGTGGACCAGCCGGTCCAGGTCTGGTGAGAACAACCCTCTGGAGGAGAGATGACCCACGACCTCGCACGCGAGATCACCACCATGAGCCGCTCTGAGCGCGCCGCGATCTTGTTCGAGGAGATCATCACGAATGATCGCCCCGAGCTGGCCGACCACGTCTTCGCGGCCGACTTCTCGTGGCCCCAGTTCGACCTGCACGGCCCCGACGGTGTCCGCACCTGGGTCCGAGCCTTCAGGACCGCCTTCCCCGACATGGAGGACCACGTCGTCGAGCAGGTCGAGCAGGGCGATCTTGTCGTCACGCGGGTCAGGTGCGAGGGCACTCAGACCGGAGCGTTCCGTGGACTGCCGCCCTCGGGCCAGCGCGCCGACTTCACAGCGATCGGGATCGACAGGTTCGGCGACGACGACATGATCGTCGAGCGGTCGGCCTGGTTCGACATCGCCGACCTCATGCGGCAGCTCGGGCACACCACGCTCGAGGTCCCTGCGGTGGACCGTCCGTGACGTGGCCACCAGACCGGAGGACGACATGAGCCAGACCCCGGCCGCTGAGGCCTCTGAACGAGACGGGCACCACGCTGTGCTGACGAGACCTCCCGCCGCGGGAGACACAGGCGGCTCGCGGGACAGGTGGGCGGCTGTCGTCCTCCTCGGGCTCACGACCTTCGTGGTGGTCGCCGCAGAGATGACCCCTGTCGGTCTCCTCACCCCGATCAGCACGGGTCTGGGGGCCAGCGAGGGGACGGTGGGCCTGTCGCTCGCCATCACCGGGCTCGTCGCGGCAGCCATGGCGCCGCTGACTCCGATGCTCGTCCGGGGGACCGACCGGCGGACGGCGATGGTCGTCCTGATGCTCGTCGTCGCGATCGCCAACGCGCTCACGGCGGTCTCCACGAGCTTTGCCGTCATGTCGGCTGCGCGTGTCCTCCTGGCGGTAGGGATGGGTGGGGTGTGGGCGATGGCTCCTAGCCTCGCCCCTCGCCTCGTGGCGCCGCGGTCCGTCGGGGTCGCGATGACCATCGTCTTCGGCGGGGTGGCGGTGGCCTCGGCGGTGGGCGTGCCGGCGGGGGCCTACATCGGTGCGCTCGCAGGGTGGAGAGCCTCGTTCTGGGTCCTCTCGGCAGTCTCCTTGCTGCTCGTCGTGGCCCTGGCGGTCGTCCTCCCGTCGATGTCTGCTGACAGAGCCGCCCCGCGCGCCTCTCTGACCGCAGCACTGGGCCGGCGCGCCGTGAGGTACGGGCTGGGCGTGACCGCTCTCCTGGTTACCGCCCACTTCACGGCATACACCTACATGCGGCCTACCCTCGAGTCTCTCGCCGACCTCGACCCGACCGTCGTCGGGACCATGCTCTTGGTCTTCGGGGTGCTCGGGATCCTCAGCAACTTCGTCATCGGGCCGAGGGTCGGGCGCAGGCCCACCGCTGTCGCCGTGGTCCTCGCGACCGGGCTGGCGCTGACCTTCGGCGGTGCACCGTTCTTCGTCTCGACCGTGCTGTCTGCAGCGGTGCTCATGGTGCTCTGGGGGTTCTTCTACGGTGGGGTGTCGGTCACCACGCAGACCGGGATGTCTCGTGCTGCTCCCGACCAGGCGGAGAGCGTCAACGCCCTCTGGGCCGGGGTGTTCAACGCCAGCATCGCGGTCGGGGCGTTCTCGGGCGGACGCATCTACGACGCGGGCGGTGCAGACGTGACGCTGTGGACGGCGGCGGCTCTGGCTGCCGGGGCAGGAGCACTCGCTCTGCTGGGTGCGGCCCGAGCCCGCACCAGGTGAGACCGTGCCGGCTGGCGCGTCCAGGCTGCCTGGAGCACCAGGCAGCCTGGACGCGCAGGCGCAGCGACCGGCGCGCGACCGACCCGGGGGTCCGGTCGCGCGCCGGAGATCGTCAGCCCCAGGACAGCGGCTGGTTGAAGTACGCGTTGTCGGCTGAGGCGATGATCGACGTGTACGTCTCGCCGTTGTACTTGGCGGTCGTGACGGGCAGGTCCTTGCTGAGGCCGATGATGCAGGAGACGAGCGTCTTGGTCTCCTCGTTGTACTCGGGCAGCTGGAGGCCGCAGGAGTTGGTGGCTGCGCCGAAGCCGAACTGACCTGTGAGGTACTCGGCGTCGGAGCCGTCTTCCTTGATCGGGAAGAGGTCCAGCGTGGTCGGGTCGTACTCGGCAGGGACGTCGTAGAACCACTGCTGCTGGAAGGTGATCGCGTACGGGGTGTACCCCGCGAAGTCTTCGGCGTTGCTGTACTGGTCGAAGATCGACGGCTCGAGAGCACGCACGTCCAGCACGCTCACGGCCGTCGGTCCGGTGAGCTCCTGCTCGCCGTAGGTCGCCGTCTGGTTGAGCCACGCAGGCTGCCCCTTGGTCAACGGGGTCCCGGGGCCGGTGACCGCGCCGGGCGCACCGAAGTCGACGGCGGCGACGTCGTAGTCGACGGCCAGCTCGGTCGGGGTCGGGTCCTCGGTCGGCTCCTCCTCGACGACGTCCTCGGTCGCCTCGTCCTCCGTGGTCGCCTCGCCGCCGTCTGTGGTGGCGTCGGCTGCGGAGAAGGACGGACTGGTCGACTCGTCGTCACCACCGCTGCACGCGGAGAGGGTGAGGACGGCTGCGAGCGACAGGGCCGCGAGGGTGGTGGGGCGCGTGATCGGTCGCATCAGGTCTCCAACGAGCTCGGTGGGGTCCGCCGTCTGACGGTGGTCCCACCCTAGGGGGAGAACAGCCCGGGAACGGCCTGGATGCTAGGGAAGAAGTACCCATGCACCAGTCCCCGTGCTCGTCCTGAGCCCGTCGTAGACGGACTCCTACCAGGCGTCGCTGGGGCGGTGGTGCGTCGGGGGCCTGTCCACGAGGGTGGTGACGTCGTGGGCCAGGTGCGTGCGGGCGAAGGCGAGCGACGCGGCGACATCGTCACGTCGCTCGGTCGCTGTGCGTGCCTTGCGGGTCCCGATCTCGACGACGACGTCGCCCTCCCAGCCTGTCCGTGCGAGGTGGGTGAGCAGCTCCTGGCAGGGCTGCGTCCCGCGTCCGGGGACCAGGTGCTCGTCCTTGCCCGAGCCGCTGCCGTCGGCCAGGTGGACGTGGCGCAACCTGTCGCCGAAGACCTTGGCCATCTCGAGGCTGTCCTGACGGGCTGTCGCCGCGTGAGAGAGGTCGAGGGTCACCGCGTCGTAGGAGTGCTCGGAGGGGTCCCAGCCCGGCAGGTACGCGCCGTACTCGCGGTTCTTCGACCGCCACGGGTACATGTTCTCGACGGCGAGGGTCAGCCCGGACTCCTCGGAGAGCTGGCGGACCTGCTCGACGAACTGCCGCGCGTAGCTGCGCTGCCACGCGAAGGGCGGGTGCACCACGACTGTGCCGGCTCCGAGGGACTGCGCCATGTCGACGGCCTTCGCGAGCTTGGGTGCGGGACGCCCGCCCCACACGTTCTGGCTGACGAGCAGAGTCGGGGCGTGGATGCTGCGGATCTCGACACCGTGCTGCTGCGACAGGTGCGCGAGGGCGTTGTCGTCCTGCGTGACCGAGTCGCCCCACACCATGATCTCGATGCCGTCGTACCCGAGCTCGGCGGCGAGCTCGAAGGCGTAGGCCACCTTGCGGGGGTACACCGAGGCGCTCGACAGCGTGACCTTGATCGGGGAGGTGCGGTCGTTCGTGGCAGACGTGCCGTCTGCCGTGGGGGAGGACATGGAGTCCACAGTAGTGCGACATCCTCGGCGCGCGACGTGAGACGAGGGGGAGCGCAGGTCACGTGTTTGCGGACCCGCAGGTCTCTGGTCTTGTCTCTGCCACGGTGTCAGGGTGTGTGGTGTGGACATGGATCGACCAGACGACGGGCTGCTGCGCATCGGGGTGTTCTCGACGCTGTCGAGGATCAGCGTGCGCATGCTGCGGCACTACCAGGAGCACGGTCTCCTGGCGCCAGTCGTGGTGGAGCCGTTCTCCGGCTACCGCTACTACGCACCCGCCCAGCTCGACGAGGCCCGACGGGTCGTGCTGCTGCGCGATGCGGGCTTCTCGATCGAGGCGACCGCGCGGCTGCTCGACGTCGCCGGCGATCCTTCGAGGGTCGAGGCCGCGATCGCCGCCCGCCGCCTGGAGCTCCAGGCGGACCGGGACCAGGTGGACGCGCGGTTCCTCGCCCTCGACCGTGTAGGTCCCGCACTGGAGGAGATGGTCAGCATGACCGAGAACATCGAGGTACGCACGACCCACCTGCCCGAGACGACGCTCGCGACGCTGCGACGCCGGCTCCCCACCTATGCCGACGAAGGGCTGCTGTGGCAGGAGATCATGCCGCTCGTCGGCCGCTCGGGGGCACCCTTCGCCCCCGGCGGTGCTGCCGGTGCGACGTTCTACGACGAGGGCTTCCGTGAGAGCGACGTCGACGTCGAGGTGTGGGTCGAGGTCACCGGCCCCTTCGACCCCGTGGCCCCGCTCGGCTGCAGGGTCCAGCCGGCCCGCGACGTCGTCACCGCGACGCTGCTGGGCGGCTACGAGCAGATGACAGGCGTCATGGGAGCGCTCGGCGCGTACGTGGCCGAGCACGGGCTGACGACAGGGGAGATGTTCAACATCTACAGGGTCGGTCCGGCGCAGGACCCTGACCCGAGCGCCTGGGTGACCGAGGTCTGCCTGGCGGTCGTCCCGTCCTGACGAGGTGCCGCTCTGGCGGAGGGCCCGTCTGACGACGGGCCCTCCGCTGGCTGGCTGCAAGAGGATCCCTTCCTGCAGCCAGCCGATCCTGCGGCCAGCCAGCCGACCGCTGTTGCGGTCGGCCAGCCGACGCTCCTGCTGTCAGCCGGCCGACCGCTGCTGCCATCAGCCCAGCTGGTTGCGTACCGCGACAGCCGCGCCCACGAGGTGCTCGAGGGACGGGGTCGTCTCGGCGTAGCCGCGGGTCTTGAGACCGCAGTCCGGGTTGACCCAGAGCAGCGCCGGGTCGACGGACTTCACGGCGAGCTCGAGGAGCTCGGTGACCTCCTCCTGCGACGGGACGCGCGGCGAGTGGATGTCGTAGACACCCGGACCGACCCCGCGGGAGAACCCAGAGCGCGCGAGGTCGGGCAAGATCTCCATCCGCGAGCGGGCCGCCTCGATCGACGTGACGTCGGCGTCGAGGGCGTCGATCGCGCCGATGACCTCGCCGAACTCCGAGTAGCACAGGTGCGTGTGGATCTGGGTGTCCGGGCGGACTCCCGCGGTCGACAGCGTGAAGGACCCGACCGACCAGTCGAGGTACGCCGGCTGGTCGGCGCGGCGCAGCGGCAGCAGCTCGCGCAGCGCGGGCTCGTCGACCTGGATGATCGCGATGCCCGCAGCCTCGAGGTCGGCGATCTCGTCGCGCAGGGCCAGACCGATCTGGTTGGCGGTCTCGCCGAGCGGGATGTCGTCACGGACGAAGGACCAGGCCATGATCGTCACCGGCCCGGTGAGCATGCCCTTGACGGGCTTGGACGTCAGCGACTGCGTGTACTCGGTCCAGCGGACGGTCATCGGCGCCGGGCGCGACACGTCTCCCCACAAGATCGACGGGCGTGTGCAGCGGGATCCGTAGGACTGGACCCAGCCGTTCTGCGTCACGGCGAAGCCGTCGAGCAGCTCGGCGAAGTACTGCACCATGTCGTTGCGCTCGGCCTCGCCGTGCACCAGCACGTCGATGCCGATGCGCTCCTGCAGCTCGACGACCTGCTGGATCTCTGCGCGCATCGCGTCTTCGTAGGCCTCGAGGGACAGCTCCCCCTTGGCGTGCGCGGCCCGCGCCTTGCGGATCTCGACGGTCTGCGGGAACGAGCCGATCGTGGTCGACGGCAGCAGCGGCAGGTTCAGGCGCTCCTGCTGGGCGTCGCGACGCTCCTGCGCCGGACCGCGGTGGAAGTCGCCCTCGGTCAGCGCGGCTGTGCGCTCGCGGACCGCGGCCACGGCCACGCCGGCGGCTGTGGCCCGCGAGGCCACGGCCTCGCTCGCGGCGAGCAGCTCGGTGTGCACGGCCTCGCGGCCCTCGCGCAGGCCCTCGGCGAGGGTGACGACCTCGGTGACCTTCTGGTCGGCGAAGGCGAGCCACGTCGCGAGGGTCGGGTCGAGCGTGGGCTCGTCGGCCACGTCGTGCGGGACGTGCTGGAGCGACGTCGACGTGCCGACGGCGACTGCCCCGGCGCCGAGGCCCTCGAGGGCCTCGAGCACCTCGAGCCTCGCGGAGAGGTCGGCGCGCCAGATGTTGTGGCCGTCGACGACCCCGGCGACGAGGGTCTTGGTCTCGAGGCCGCGGACGGGCGAGGTGGGCGCAGATCCCTTGACGAGGTCGATCGCGAGGGCCTCGACGTCGGTCCCGGCGACGACGGGCAGCGCCTCCTGGAGGTCGCCGAAGGGTGCGGCGAGCAGGATCGCCGGGCGCTCGGGGCGGGCGAGGTCGGTCGAGAGCACCCTGTACGCCTCGGTGACCGCGGTCAGGACCTCACCGAACGGCACGTCGATCGTGTCGGTCACGAGGCCCGGCTCGTCGAGCTGGACCCACGTGGCCCCGGCAGCGGCGAGTGCGCGGAGCAGCTCGACGTAGACGGGGAGCAGGTCTGCGAGGCGCGAGAGCGGCTCGAAGCCCGCGGGGGCGTCGTCGGCGGCCTTGCTCAGCAGCAGGAAGGTCACCGGTCCCACGAGGACGGGCCGGGTCGTCACGCCGTCGGCCAGCGCCTCGGTGAGCTGTCGGACCACGCGGTCGGAGGCGAGGTGGAAGGTCGTCGACGGCCCGATCTCGGGGACGAGGTAGTGGTAGTTGGTGTCGAACCACTTGGTCATCTCGAGCGGGGCGTCGTCGCCCTCGCCGCGCGCCGCACGGAAGTACCCGGCGAGGTCGCCGTCGGCCGTCGCGAAACGGGGCGGGACGGCCCCGACGGTCACAGCGGTGTCGAGCACCTGGTCGTAGTACGAGAAGGTCTCGGGCACGGCGCCGTCGGTCGCGGAGAGGCCCAGCGCCACGAGACGGTCGCGGGTCGCCTTGCGCAGGGAGGCTGCGGTCTCCTCGAGCTGGTCGGCGTCGATGCGGCCGGCCCAGAAGGACTCGACGGCCTTCTTGAGCTCGCGGCGCGGTCCGATGCGGGGGTAGCCGAGGATGGTCGCCGCCGGGAATGTGACAAAGGTCGGGTTCTGCTGGACAGAGCTGAGCTCAGTACGTGTCGTCATGGGTCATCCCTCTAGATCAGTGCTGCGGTTGGTTGGGATGCGCCGACCCACGGCCCGCTGGCCAGGTCGGGACCAGCGTCGGCAGGTGCCGGGTGCGCTGGTCCGCCGCCGAGGTGTACGCCCTCGAGCAGGTCTAGTGCGGCTTCGTGCTTGTTGAAGGTGTAGACGTGCAGGCCCGGGGCTCCGGCTGCGAGGACGGCCTCGGCCAGCTCGACCGACGCCCGGATGCCGCGGGCGTGCCGCGCGGCGGGGTCGGCGAGGGACTCGAGGTCGCGGACGAGGGCCCTCGGGGCGGGGACGCCCGTGAGGGTCTCGACCCGGGCGAGGCGCGCCGGGTCGGTCATGGGGAGCAGGCCGGCGAGGATCGGGAGGGTGACTCCCGCGCGCCGGGCCTCGTCCACGAAGCCGACATAGCTGTCGGCCTCGTAGAACAGCTGGGTGATCGCGAAGTCGGCGCCGGCCTGCTGCTTCTCGAGCAGCCGCTGCACCTCCTGCGACCGTGTGGTGCCGGCTGCCGCGTTGCCGTCGAGGAAGGTCGCGACGGCGATGGTCAGCGGACGGGCGGCCGAGCGCAGGGCGGACGAGGGGTCGTCGGCGCAGCGCTGGGCCTCGACCTCGCGGAGCAGCGCGACGAGCTCGTCGCTCGAGTTGATGCCCTCGGGGTGCGGCTCCCAGTCGGGCTGGTCGCGCGGGGGGTCGCCGCGGAGCGCGAGGAAGCTGCGAACTCCTTCGGCGAGGAACTCGTCGATCACCTCGGCGACGTTGTCGCGGGAGGCGCCGACGCAGGTGAGGTGCGCGATCGGCAGCACCGGGGCGTGCTCGAGGATGCGCCTCACGACGGTCTGCGCGGTGGTCCGGTCTCCGCCTGCTGCGCCGTAGGTGACCGACACGAAGTCGGGCCTGGCGGCGATCAGGTGGTCGACGGTGCTCCAGAACTTCGGCGCCGCGGCAGGGTTGCGGGGCGGCATGAGCTCGAAGGAGATCGTCGGGCGCTGCCGGGACGGGCGCGCTGCGGGCCGCCCCGGCGGGGCGGTCGCGGAGCCGCCCCCGGCGGGGGTCGGTGGGACGTCGGAAGCCGTCATGAGTTCACTCCATCGGACCTGGCGTTAGCACCCGCACCCATCAGGAGGCTTCCATAGTGGGGGGTTGCTGCGGTGTCGTCGAGCCAGGACTCTCAACCGCTCTGGATGGTGTCCCTGAATCTAGACGGCATCCACCAGGCGGTCCAGGCTCTGCCCGAGGAGTGAGACGGGCGTCTCGTCAGCGAAGACGGCGACGCGGCTCGCGGGGCGGGAACTCGCCGTCGTCCGAGCCGTCGTCAGCCGAGAAGAGCAGGTCGTGGAGGACCACCTGGACCTGCTCGACCCGCGGGACGTCGTGCAGCGTGACCCCCGCCTTGTCCGTCGCGTCCGAGATGACGAGGGTGCCGCAGCCGAGCAGGCGGTCGGTGAGGCTCTTCTCGTAGGACACGTCGTTGATGCGGTAGAGCGGGATGTCCCGACCCGTGCGCGTGAGGATGCCGCTGCGGGTGATGAGCCGACGGTTGGTCACCGTGTAGCGCGAGGTCACCCACCGCAGGAAGGGCAGCAGCACCCAGCCGACGAGCACCACGAGCAGCACGACACCACCCGCGAGCAGGATCCAGCCGCGCGCGGAGCTCTCCGGGAGCAGCACGACGAGGGCGACCGCGGCCGCGAGGAGCACGACGAAGAGCGCGATCGCCCCGAACAGCGCCTTGACGTGGGTGCGGAGGTTGAGGACGACGTGCTCGCCCTCGGCGAGAGTGCTCTGGATTCCCATGCCGGAATCTTCGCACCGCTCGCCCGCCCGCACTATCCCCGGTCGGGAGCGGGATCGAGCATCCTGTGCGTCCAGCGTTCCCACGGCGGGCTGACGGCCCAGTTCACCTCGAGGGTGCGTCGGGCCCAGCGGAACCTGCGGGCCAGGCTCGCCGGTGACTGGAAGGTCCTGCCGGAGACCCCGACGGTCAGCGCGCGGTCGTACCTGACGCGTGCCGAGCTGCCGAGCTGGAAGCTCAGGTCGGTGTCGTCGTGCACCTGCGGGTCGTCCCTGTGCACCAGGTGCCTCACGCCGTGCCACGCCGAGACGCGCAGCGCCATGTTCGAGCCCCACAGCGGCACGTTCGCGACGGCCGCGCGCATCCCCCAGAAGTACCCGCGCATGTAGAAGACGCGCGCGAGGTGGCCGCGCACGGGCGGGAGGTCGTAGAAGGTCCCTGCGCCCGTCACCGCGCTGAGCGTCGGGTCGGCGTCGAAGACCGACGCGATCCGTGCGAGCCAGTCGCCCGGGGGAAGGCTGTCGGCGTCGCACCGCGCGATGATCCCGCCCTCGACGGCGTCGTAGCCCCGAGACGCCGCAGCCGGGATGCCGACGCGGTCCTCGTGGACGACCCGAGCGCCGGCCGCCCGCGCGACCTCGGCCGTCGCGTCGGTCGAGGCGTTGTCGACGACGACCACCTCGAAGGGCGGGTGCGACTGGCGTGCGAGCGCGTCGAGGCACCGCGCGAGGTGCGCCGCGTCGTCCCGCGCGGGGACCACGACGGTGATGTCCGCAGCACCGGGCCGGCGGGTCACGAGCGCCTCGCGAGGACGAGGCCTGCGACGAGGGCCCCGAGGGTGCCGACGGCGAGGTCGGAGACAGTGTCCGTGTAGCCGACGTTGATCGAGCCGTCGACGTAGGTCGCGCCGGCCCACTCGCCGATCTCCCACAGCAGCGCCAGCAGGGAGCCGAGCCCCGTCACCGAGACGACGACGCCGAGCCTCGGGCGGCGCAGCGACTCCTCGCCGGGACCGGAGACAGCGCCTGTGCGGCGAAGGACGAGCCAGACGAGCGCCGCGAGGGCCGCTGTGGCGACCAGGTGCATCACGAGGTCGAGCCACGGCACCGCCTCGTAGAGGTCGAGGAGCCCGGACCACGCAGCAGCCGAGAGCACCAGGCCGAGGGCGGGGTCGCCGTAGCCGTGCAGGCCGAGGGCGCGCGGGACGACCGAGCCCAGCAGGACGAGGGACAGCAGCGCCGCGCCGACAGGGCCGTAGAGGACAGTGCCGACGACGATGCTCGCAGCGACGAGCGCACGGACCACGTCCCCCGCGATGACGGCGGGGGAGGTCCGCGGGGGCGCGTCGGCTGGGGTCACGCGGACGACTCTAGGCAGCGAGACCGTCCTGCGCCGGGTGAGACGTGTGGACGCTGCTGGCGGGAGGCCTCGACGACGCCCGGTCCGCGTGCCTGAGGAGCGGAGCGGTCGGTCGGGCTGAGCGTGTCAGTCAGGCTGAGCGTGCCAGCCGCCTGAGCGTGTCAGTCGAGCGGGGCGTCTCGGTCGAGCAGGCCGGCCTGGGCGGCTCGAGCCCCGGCCTGGAACCGGCTGCCCGACTCGAGCAGCTCCATGAGCGAGGAGATGTGCCGGCGCGCCGTGCGGACCGAGCACCCGAGCCGGCGGGCGACGACCTCGTCCTTGTGGCCGTCGGCGAGCAGCGCGAGCACGGTCCGTGCGGTCTGGTCGATCTCGACAGGACGCCCCTCGGCGTCGACGAGCGCCGGGAAGTCCTGAGCGAGCGCCCACTCGGCGTCGTACCCGCGCTCCAGGTACGCGACGAGCCCCGGTTCGTGGATCACGAGGGCACCGGCCGAGCGGCCCTCGACGAAGCGTGTCGCCATCGCGACGACGCCGTCGAAGATCAGGGTGCGCGCGGGGATCATCGGGACCGTGCGGATCAGCACCCCGGCGGGGAGGGCGAGCGCGGCATAGCTCTGCGTGGCGGTCTGGGTGCGGGTGCTGTGCTGGAGCATCGTGCGGACCTCGACGTCGCGGCCGGCCATCTCGGACACCGGCCCCCACCACGTGTCGATGTGGTCTGCGCCGAAGCCGGCCCCGGGGTGCGCGCCCCACAGGCTGGTGGTCGAGGTCGCGATGAGCTCGGAGAGCAGGTCGAGGATGGTCTGGGTCGCCGTGAGGGTCTCCACGCCGGACCCTGAGAAGGTCGACCCGGGGGGACCGTCGAGAGTCGGGAGCACACCGGCTGGCGGTGGGACGCCGTCGGGTGAGGGCAGTGGATCGTGTCCCGGTGACACGGTTGTCCCCCCTCCGCCGACACAGTCTCTGGACCGAGGGTATCCCACGCCCCCAGCGGCTCTCAGCGGCTCAGGAGAACGGGTCGAGGGCCCTCGGCGGGCACCCGGTCCTGGCAGCGAGGACGCGCGGTGTCGCTAGGGTGAGGGCATGTCGAGCGCCCCCGCCCCAGCCGTCCCCGGTGCACAGTCCCCGACCGTGTACTCGGCCGCCTCCCTGCGCACCGGGCGCAGGACCCTGAGCCCCGGCTGGCTGGTGGTCGACCAGGGCCTCGTGGTCGCCGTCGGCGCGGGCGAGCCGGACGCCGCGTGGGCCTCGGCCGAGCACGTCGACCTCGGGGACGCGACGCTCGTCCCCGGCTTCGTCGACGTCCACTGCCACGGGGGCGGAGGTGCGTCCTTCGGCGACGGCCCGGACCTCCTCGCGAGCGCCCGGGAGGTCGCCGCGACGCACAGGGCCCACGGCACCACGACGATCGTCGCGAGCCTGGTCACAGCGCCCCTGCCGGCCCTCCGCGACGCGATCGTCGGACTGGCCCCCCTCGTCGAGAGCGGCGAGATCGCCGGGGTCCACCTCGAGGGCCCGTGGCTGAGCCCCCTGCACAAGGGCGCCCACGAGCCGACCCTCCTGCGTGAGCCCGCGCTCGCGGACGTCGACTCTCTGCTCGGCGCCCGGCCCGGGGTCGTCAAGGTCGTGACGATCGCGCCCGAGCTGCCGGGCGGTCTCGACGCCGTCCGCAGGATCGTCGAGGCCGGGGCCGTGGCGGCCATCGGTCACACCGACGCCGACGCCGCGACGGCGACGGCTGCTGTCGACGCCGGGGTCACGCTCGCGACGCACCTGTTCAACGCGATGCTGCCCGTGCACCACAGGGTGCCCGGGCCTGTCCTCGCGCTGCTCGAAGACCCGCGCGTGGCGGTCGAGCTCATCGCCGACGGCGTGCACCTGCACCCGCTCACGGTCCAGCACGCGGCACGCTCAGCAGGGGTGGGGCGGACCGTCCTGGTCACCGACGCGATGTCGGCGACAGGGGTGGCCGACGGCGAGTACCTGCTCGGGTCGCTCGTCGTCGACGTGGTCGAGGGGGTGGCCCGGCTGCGCGAGGGCGGGTCGATCGCCGGCAGCACCCTCACCCTCGACGTCGCGCTCCGCGGTGCGGTCGCCGCGGGGGTCCCCCTCGACGACGCGCTCGCGGCGCTGACGACGACGCCGGCCCGGGTCCTGGGCCGGACCGACGTCGGTCACCTGGAGCCCGGGGCCCGCGCCGACGCCGTCGTCCTCGACGGGTCACTCACCGTGGTGGCGGTGCTGCACGGCGGACGGCGCGAGCCGGGCCAGGCGTCAGGTCCAGTCGACCTGCTCTGAGCGGTAGAAGACGAGACCGTCGGCGTCCCACCAGCGCCCGTGCTGGGCGAGGGCCGACGCGAAGGCCGGGTAGTCCTTCGGGGAGCCCCAGGCCACCGAGGCGACCGCCGGCAGGCGCGGCAGGACCAGCATGGTGAGGTCGTCGAAGGACCGCGGTGTCTCGGTCCACAGGCAGGCCTCGACGCCGACGACCGACTCCGCGGGGACACCTGGGAGCTCGGCGACAGGGTCCCAGTCGTAGGCCTCGCGCACGTCGACGATCGCCGCCCAGGTGAGACCGAGCGGGAAGTCGGCCGTGTACTTCTGGTCCAGGTAGGCCCGGGTCGCGGGGGAGGCGATGAAGGTGACGTCGTGGTCGCGGGCGACCTGCGCGATGTGGTCGGTCTCGATCTGCGAGGTCCAGTACTGCAGGCGCGTCCCCGGGGGGAGGGCAGCGCCGGCCGCCTCCTGCCAGAAGACGGCCTTGGTGCCGTGCTTCTCGGCGACGGCCCCGAGGCGCTCCATGTACGTGACGTACTGCTCGCGCGTGAGGGTCAGCGACTCGTCGCCGCCGAGGTGGACGTACTCGCCGAGGGTGTGCTCGGCGAGGGTCGCGACGATGTCGTCGACGAAGTCCCACGCCTCGTCGGACGTGAGGTGCAGCGAGCTGAAGCCCACCTCTGTGCCGATGTAGGGCTCGCGCTCGGCCCCGTCGGGTGAGATCTCGGGGTAAGCCACCTGCGCGGCGTGGGTGTGCCCGGGCAGGTCGACCTCGGGCACGATCACCACGTGGCGGTCCAGGGCGTAGCGCTGGAGCTGCTCGTAGTCCTCGAGCGTGAGGTAGCCGCCCTGGCCGCCCGCGACGTCCTGGGCCGCGGACATCTTCGTCAGCAGCGGGCGGCTCGGGATCTCCAGGCGCCAGCCCTGGTCGTCGCTGAGGTGCAGGTGCAGCTGGTTGAGCCTGTACGAGGCCGCGAGGTCGATCACCCGGCGGATCTCGTCCGGGCCGAAGTAGAAGCGGGCGATGTCGAGCATCATGCCGCGGACCGGGTAGGCGGGGGCGTCGGAGATCTGCAGGTCGGGGACGGCGCCGTCCCGGAGCAGCTGGGCGAGCGACTGGACCGCCCAGAAGGCCCCGGCCTCGTCGGCCGCGGTGAGCGTCCAGGAACCTGCCGCGAGGTCGAGCGTGTAGCCCTCGTCGGCGAGGGACGGGTCCAGGGTCGCGGTGACGGTCACGCCGGCTGTGCTGCCTGTCGTGCGGGGGAGGTCGGCGAGGGTCCGCCGCGCGGCGGCTGCGGCGCGCGGGGCCCAGGGGGCGAGGGCGTCGGCGAGGGCGTCGACGTGCGACGCTGTGAGCGGTTCGCCGGGCCCGACCCGGAGGATGGAGGACTGCGGAGCAGGGATGAGAGGAAGGGTCACGATGTCACCTCAGGACGTCGAGAGGGCTGGTGGACCAGTCGCCGGAGAGCGATTGACAGCGACTAAGTATGTAAGGTGTACTTAGTATTATGGCACGCAACCCCGCATCCGCCGAGACCCGCCGCCCGACGGCGAGGTCGGGCTCGGCGCCCGGCAAGCTCCTGCCGTCTGACGCCCGCAAGCACCACAGGTCTCTGATCCTCCAGCACCTCTTCGAGGACGGCTCCTACAGCCGGGCAGACCTCGCACGGATGACCGGGCTCGCGCGCGTGACTGTCTCCGACGTGGTGAGCGACCTCCTCGAGGCCGGTCTCGTGCTCGAGCTCGGTGTCCGCCCCGGGACCCACATGGGCAAGCCCGCGACCCTCGTCGGCGTCAACGTCGCCGGGGGCTACGCCGTGTGCCTGGACCTCTCCGACGACACCGTCCTGCGCGGCGCCCTCGTCGACCTCGCCGGGACCCGCGTCAAGACGACCGAGGTCGACCTCGACGGCGCCGTGGGCCAGGCGGCCGTCGACAAGACGATCGCGCTCGCCCGCCGCCTCGTCGAGACCGCGCCCGGTCGTGTGCTCGGCATCGGCGTCGGCACACCGGGGGTCGTCGACCTCGACGGGGTCGTCCGGCGTGCGCCCAACCTCGGCTGGACCAACCTCGACCTGCGGACCGAGATCGAAGAGGCGCTCGGCCACCCCACCTACGTCGCGAACGACGCCGACACCGCGGCGCTCGCGGAGGACACCTTCGGCGAGGGGTCGGGCGACGGGCTGCTGCTGGTCGAGATCGGCCACGGTGTCGGCGCGGGCATCCTCGTCGACGGTGCGCTGCTGCGCGGACCTGACGGCACGGCGGGCGAGATCGGCCACGTCAACGTGCTCGCCGACGGCCCGGAGTGCTCGTGCGGACGACGCGGCTGCCTCGAGGCCCTCGTCTCCGCGCCGCGGCTGCGGGCGCGCATCGACGGGCTCAGCGAGGCCGAGGCCGCCGGGGTCCTGGCGGCTGCCGGTCGTCAGCTCGGCAAGATCCTCGCGCCCGTCACCCAGGCCCTCGGGCTGCGTGACGTCGTGCTCTCCGGCCCGGACGAGCTGCTCAACGGTCCGCTGCTCCAGGCCGCCGAGTCCACGGTCCTCGCGCTGACGCGGCCCTTCGGCGACCAGCACGTGCGGCTGCGGATGTCGGCCCTCGGGCACGACGGCGTGCTCGCCGGCGCCGCGGCCCACGTGCTCGGCCGAGAGCTCGGGCTGTCGTAGCCCCCACAGACACCCCCCACCGACCGCGACGCCGACGCGCCGCACCGATGCACGACGGAAGGACCCTTCATGGAGATCGTCATCCTGAAGAGCGCAGACGAGATCGCCACGGTGGTGGGCGACGCGATCGAGGACCTGCTGCGCACCCATGAGGCACCCGTCCTCGGCCTGGCGACAGGCTCGTCACCCCTGCCCGTGTACCGCGAGCTCGTCCGGCGGCACACGGAGGAGGGGCTGAGCCTCGCGCACGCCCGGGCGTTCCTGCTCGACGAGTACGTGGGTCTGCCGCACGGCCACCCCGAGTCCTACCGCGAGGTGATCCGGCGCGAGCTCACAGGGCTCGTCGACATCGACGAGTCCCGCGTGCAGGGCCCGGACGGCGGGTCTGACGACATCGCCTCGGCCGGCCCGCGCTACGACGAGGCGATCCGCGCGGCCGGCGGCGTCGACCTCCAGCTGCTCGGGATCGGGTCGGACGGGCACATCGCCTTCAACGAGCCGGGCTCGTCGCTCGCCTCGCGCACCCGTCTCAAGACCCTCACCGAGCAGACCCGGCAGGACAACGCGCGGTTCTTCGACCACGTCGACGACGTGCCGTACCACGTGCTGACCCAGGGCCTCGGGACGATCATGGAGGCCCGCCACCTCGTGCTCGTCGCGACCGGCGCGGGCAAGGCCGAGGCCGTCGCCGCGATGGTCGAGGGTCCCGTCAGCCAGCTCTGCCCGGGTTCCGTGACCCAGATGCACCCCCACGTCACGGTCCTGCTCGACGAGGACGCGGCCGCCGGGCTGCGTCTGACGGACTACTACCGTCACGCCTACGCGCACAAGCCTGCCTGGCAGGGTCTGTGAACCAGGGGCTCGTCCTCGCGCTCGACATCGGGGGGACGAACGCGCGGGGTGAGGTGCTCGACGCGCGCCTGGGGGCGCCGCTCGTGCGGGCCGACCTCCCGACGCCCGAGCGCGACGGCGAGGCGACGATCGCGACCATCGCCTCGCTGTGCAGGCTCCTGCTGGCCGGGCTGTCGGACGTCGACAGGTCGCGGGTGTGCGCCGTGGGGCTGGCGGTCCCCGGGATCATCGAGGGCCCGACGGGTGTCGTGCGGCTGGCGAGCAACCTCGGGTGGGCCGACGAGCCCGTCGCCGCGAGGCTCTCCGCGCTGCTCGGGCTCGACGTGGTCCTGCACCACGACGTCACGGCCGCGGGTGTGGCCGAGCACAGGCTCGGTGCGGGTGCCGGGGCCTCTGACCTGCTCGCCGTCTTCATCGGCACGGGCATGGCCGCGCTCGTCGTGGCCGGTGGTGAGGTCGTCTCCGGCGGTCTGCACCAGGCCGGCGAGATCGGCCACATCCCTGTCCAGCAGGGCGGTCGTCCCTGCCCCTGCGGGCAGACGGGCTGCCTCGAGATGTACGCCTCGGCACGGGCGATCGGGCGGGCCTACGGCGCGCTCACCGGGGACCCTGACGCGACGTCGCTCGACGTCGTCACGGCGCTCGGCTCCGACCCGCGGGCCGACAGCGTGTGGGCTGAGGCGATGGACTGGCTCGCGCACGGGCTGCTCGGGCCGATCACGCTGCTCTCGCCCGCTCGGGTCGTGCTCGGCGGGGGGCTCTCGGCGTCGGGGGCCGTGCTGGTCGACGCGCTGAGGTCGCGGCTCGACGTCCTGTCGCACGTCGCCGCTGTGCCGGAGATCGTCACGGCCTCGCTCGGTCAGCGTGCCGGGGTGCTGGGGTCTGGGCTGGCGACCTTCGACGCGATCGAGCGTCGACAGCTGGTCTGAGAGGGCGGACGGGGCGGGGTCCCTCCGGGGACCTGCCCGGTCCGCCCGGCGTGCGTGGCCGTGCCCAGCCGTGCGGGGAGCGTCCTGCCGTGGCGCGCGCTCAGGTGCGGCTGAGGACCGGGAGCCCGGCGAGGGCCTCGACGAGCGGCGCGACCTCGGGGGTCTGCTGAGCCGTCTCGAGAGCCTCGGCGAGGGCGGCGTCGTGGGTCGGGCGCGCCTGGCGCAGGAGCGCCTCGCCTGCCGGGGTGAGCTCGGTGTAGATGCCTCGACGGTCGTCCTGGCAGAGGATGCGCGTGAGCAGGCCGCGCTCCTCGAGCCTGTTGACCAGGCGCGTGGTCGCGCTCGCGCTGAGCGCCGCCGCGCGGGCGAGCTGCTGCATGCGCATGTGCCAACCGTGCTGGCGGGAGAGCGCGTCGAGGACCGTGTACTCGACGACCGAGATGCGGTGCTCCTCAGCCAGGGCGCGCTCGAGCCTGGACTCGATGATGCCGTGCAGGGCGGCGAGCGTGCGCCAGCCCTCGGCGCGGATCTCGACGGCGTCGTCGGCGATTCCCATGGCGTCTCCTCGGTCGGGGGTGGGCGACCTCTCCAGTGTAAGGCTTGCGTCGAATGTGCGCGCGTGCAACTATCTAGAACGCGTCTGCAACTAGTGCGGACGCGGGGTATCGCCGCGTGCAGCGTCGGGGTGGTCCCTCTCGTCCTCGTCTGAAGGAGGGGCCCTGTGCCTCTAGGTCTGCTGGCGCTCGCCGTCGGAGGGTTCGGCATCGGGCTCACCGAGTTCGTCATCATGGGGCTGCTGCCCGAGGTCGCCGCGGACTTCGCGGTCACCGAGACCGTCGCCGGGTATCTCATCTCCGGCTACGCGATCGCCGTCGCCGTGGGGGCGATCGGTCTCACCGCGGCCGTGATCCGGCTCGACCGCAAGAAGGTCCTCGTCGGGCTGATGGGGTTGTTCATCGCCGGGAACCTGCTCTCGGCGCTCGCGCCCACCTACGAGCTGCTGCTCGCAGGGCGCATCCTCGCCGCGCTGTGCCACGGGGCCTTCTTCGGCATCGGGGCCGTCGTGGCGACCAGCATGGTCGCCCCGGACCGCCGTGCGGGGGCGATCGCGATGATGTTCGCAGGGCTCACCTCGGCCAACGTGCTGGGGGTCCCCTTCGGGACCTTCCTCGGGCAGCAGCTCGGCTGGCGCTCGACCTTCTGGGCCATCACCGTGATCGGCGTGGTCGCCCTCGTCGGGATCGTCGCGCTCGTCCCCGCGACCGCCGACGACGCCGTGCCGCCGCGGCTGCGTGCCGAGCTCCGAGCCTTCCGCGAGCCGCAGGTGTGGTGGTCGATCCTCGTGACGGTGCTCGGCTTCGGCGGCATGTTCGGCGGCTTCACCTACATCGCCTACACGCTCACCGAGGTCTCCGGATTCGCCTCGAGCACGGTGCCGTGGTTGCTGGTGGTCTTCGGCTCCGGGCTGTTCGTCGGCAACTACCTCGGCGGCAAGGCCGCGGACCGGTCGATCACGCGGACCCTGCTGGTCCTGCTCGCCGTGCTCACAGTCGTTCTCGCGGTCTTCGCGCTCACGGCGACCAGCCAGGTCGTGACTGTCGTGTCGCTGTTCCTCATGGGGGCCTTCGGCTTCGCGACGGTCCCCGGCCTCCAGCTGCGGATCATGGGCCACGCCGCAGGTGCGCCGACCATGGCGTCGGCGGCCAACATCGCGGCCTTCAACGTCGGCAACGCCCTCGGTGCGTGGGTCGGCGGTCTGACGATCGGTGCGGGTCTGGGGTACCTGTCACCGCTGTGGGCGGGGGCCGGGATCACGCTCGTGGCTCTTGTTGCGCTCCTGGTCGCGACGGGGCTCGAGCGTCGCGGTCAGGACGGCGACGGTGCCGGGAAGGTGCAGGCGTCTGCGCGGGCGGCGCAGGTCGAGGTCGGCTGAGCCGACGCTCCGGCAGCGGGTGCGGGGTCTGGGCTGCGGTGATAGACCGAAGACGTGCGTACTTCTCCCATCACCCCGGTCCGTCCTGTCCGTCAGCGTCCTGGGTCTGCGGTGCACCGCAGGTCAGTCGCCGTCACCGCCGCGCTCGCCGCGGCGGGTCTGCTCCTCGCAGGCTGCAGCTCTGACGACGACGGCGGGGGCGGCGCGACGTCCTCGGCGCCGGCTCCGTCGGCGACCACGAGCGCCGCTGCCTCAGACCCCGCGACGACCCCGGCGCCGTCCGCCAGCGCGACCGGAGAGCCCGCGCCGAGCACCGGCGTGGGCGAGGGATGCCCCGCGACCGACGGCGGGATCCCCGACGGTGCCGCGAGCAGCGAGGTCGTGGACGTGGACGGTGACGGGCGTGCCGACACCGCGTGGATCACCGCCGGGGCTGAGCGGACCTTCGGCATCACGACAGCCTCGGGGGCGACCTTCTCGGCACCGATCGACTCCGCGAGCCCGATCGGTGCGTCGGCCGTGGTGAACACCGTGGGCGCCGACCTCACGCCGATCGCCCTCGTGGACCTCGGACGGCAGGCGCAGCTGTTCTCCCTCGACGGGTGCGCCGTGACGCAGACCGTCGACCAGGGCGGCCAGCCCTACGTGTTCGACCGCGGCTTCGGCGACCAGGGGACAGGGGTCGGGTGCACCGACGTCGACGGCGTGCTGCACCTCGCCGGTCTGCTCGCGACCGAGGAGGGCGACGGCTGGACGGTCACCAGGACCCTCGTCGACCTGGACTCTGCGGGCGAGGTTGCGACCAACGGGGCTGTCGAGGTCGTGGCCCAGGGTGCCGCGGCGACGGACCCCGTCGTCACGACAGCCCAGGAGGTCTCGTGCGGCGACCTGGTCGCCGGAGACGGCGGGCTGGTCGAGCCGACGTCCTGAGCGGGCGCGTCCTCGTGGGCGGGGGAGCGGGGGATCCTCCCCTGCGGGGGCCTAGTGCGTGACGTACGGGCTGACGCTGTCCCAGAGCCGCGGCACGAGTGTGCGGGTGTACGCAGGGGTCAGGTGCTGCTCGTCGCGGTAGACGAGCACGCTCCCGACGACCGCGGGGCAGGTGTCGGAGGTGCAGAACCACGAGGCCGTGTCGACGAGGTCCACGTCCGCCAGGTGCGCGGCCGCGATCTGATGGTCGGTCGGCATGGCCTCGGCACGAGGCCTCTCGCAGGCCTCAGGGCTGTCGGTGTGCTCGAGGACGCACTCTGACGTGGCGTCGTCGGGGAGCATCAGCGGGTTGTCTGCGAGGACCACGACCGGGAGGCCTGCGGATCTCAGGGAGTCCCAGGCTCGGACGAACCCTTCGACTGGGCCCGGGACCTCGGCGGAGTCGACGAAGGCGACCTGGGTCCGGTTGGACGTCACGACGAGGTCGACGTCTTCTGCGAGGAGCGACGCCAGGGTCTCCTCGTTGGCGTGGAGGCAGGCCCCGTCGCGCTCGGCGTCGGAGACGCGCTGAGCCTGCGAGAAGGGGCAGCTGCTGTGGAAGTAGGTCAGCACCCTGACGTCGTGCTGGTCGGCGATCACCTGGAAGGCCGGGAGGTACTGCTCCATGTGCGAGTCGCCGACGAGGGCGATCGTCGTCCCGGCGTCGTCGTCCCCGAAGGTGCAGCGTGGTGTCGTGGCGAAGTCCATCGCTGACTTGCAGCGCCCGTCGGCCCCTTCAGGCAGCTCTGACCGAGCATCTTGCGGTGCTGGCAGCACGATGGGGTAGCCGGCGACGAAGGCGGAGTACGAGCCTTCTGAGACCGACGCCGCACCGAGCCCAGGTGGTGGGTCTGCGATCATCGCCGCCGTGGCTGCGTCCCTCTCGTCGGCCCTGCGTCCTGCCGCGGCAGCCGGGACCTGGAGGACGGCGACCGAGACGAGGGTCGTCACGAGGGCGAAGGCCACAACCGCACCGGGAGGTGCCTTCGGCGCGACAGTCCTCTGGAACGGCGTCTCGACGAGTCGCCGGGAGAGAGCTGCGAGCACGAGCGACGCGGCCAGGACGCCGGTGTCCTGGAGGAGCCGCGGTGCGCCGGGCACGACGTAGGGGGCCCAGACCAGGAGCGGCCAGTGCCAGAGGTACAGCGAGTAGGAGATGCCACCCAACCACTGGACCGGTGCGGCGGATGCCATCGTCCGGAGGTAGGTGCTCTGCGTGGAGCGCGCCGACCAGATCACGAGCACGGCACCGGTGGTCGGGACGAGCGCGGCGACGCCCGGGAACGACCCGGCGGAGACGAGGAACATCCCGGCCACGATCACGGCCGTCCCGGTCGTCCCGACCACGGCCGCGACCCTCGGGCGCAGCGTCGGCCGGGCGGCCGCAGCCAGGAGCCCGCCCATCCCGAGCTCCCAGAACCGAGACTGGCTGACGAAGTACGCCGTGGGGTCTCCTGCCGACGTCATGCTGACGGACACCCAGAGCGACGCGGCCGACAAGACCCCCAAGATCAGCACGACCGCTGCCCGCCGGCGCCTGTGAGACCACGCACCCGCGGAGACGAGCAGGAAGAGCAGCGGCCACACGATGTAGAACTGCTCCTCGACAGACAGCGACCAGAAGTGGCGGAAGGGGCTCGCGCCCGACCCCTCGGTCAGATAGTCGACCGCGTCTCCGGCGAGGACCCAGTTCTGCAGGTAGACCAGCGACGCGGTCCCGTGCCTCGTCAGATCGGCCCAGCGGAGCTCCGGCAGCACGAGCACCGACACCAGACCTGTCACGAGGATCACCGTGGTCGCGGCAGGCAAGATCCTCCGGACCCTGCGAGCGAAGAACGCCACGAGCCTGAAGCGACCTGTGCGTTCTCGCTCGCCGATCATGTGGGAGGTGATGAGGAAGCCAGAGATGACGAAGAAGACGTCGACCCCGGTGAACCCGGCAGGCAGCACCTGCGGCCAGAGGTGATAGACGACGACGGCGGTGACGGCCAGAGCCCTGAGCGCCTGGATCTCTGGGAGGAATGCCGTCCTCCTGGGAGCGCCGAGCGAGGGGTCAGACGTGACCACCCCTGCCCGTTCCTTGAACTTTGTACTGAAAGTGTCCCCTGCCACGAGTGCGAGGGTACCCGCACGTCGCACCTCGGGAGGGCGCTGCTGAGGCTTTGCCTCAGGCCGCCTGGGTGACCTTCTCGACGGCCGGCTCGGGCTCGCCGGTGGCGCTCGCACGGCGCACGGGGATGAGGAAGGCGACGACCGACGCTGCCAGGCCCACACCGGCTCCGATGAGCAGCGCTGTCCGGAAGCCCGTCTCGGTCGGGAGGGCCGTGCCGCCGAAGTCCATCGTCATGTGGGCGAGGATCATGCCCATGATCGCGGCGGCGACCGATGAGCCGATCGAGCGCATCAGGGCGTTGAAGCTGTTGGCCGCCGCGGTCTCGTCCTGCGGCACGGCCGACATGATGAGGGCGGGCATCGCGCCGTAGGCGAGGCCGACACCGCTGTTGCACACGAGGGTGACGACCAGGACGCCCCACGTCGAGCCGAGCAGCAGCATGGACGAGGCGTACCCGACGGCGATGACCAGGGCGCCGAGGGCGAGCGTGGTCTTGGGGCCGCGGGTGGCGGAGAGCTTCGCCCCCACGGGGGCGATCGCCATCATCATGAGACCGGCCGGGGCCATCCAGAGCCCCATCGCGATCATCGACTGGCCGAGGCCGAAACCCGTCTCGACGGGGAGCTGGAGCAGCTGGGGCAGCACGAGGGACTGCGCGTACATGGCGAAGCCGACGAGGACCGACGCGAGGTTGGTCATGAGCACCTGCGGGCGGGCGGTCACGCGGAGGTCGACGAGCGGGTCGCGGGTACGCAGCTCCCACCAGCCCCACACGAGGAGCACGACGAC
Organism: Sanguibacter inulinus; assembly: GCF_013415325.1. GTDB lineage: Bacteria > Actinomycetota > Actinomycetes > Actinomycetales > Cellulomonadaceae > Sanguibacter > Sanguibacter inulinus. The sequence goes on from NZ_JACBYE010000001.1 coordinate 106,035, forward strand.
CGCGCCGACGAACAGCGAGATCGTGGTGCCGCTCGCCCAGCCCCAGTCGGATCCGCGCGAGATCGCGAGCAGGAGCGCGACGAGACCGGCGCCCAGGCCGACGGCACCGACGAGGTCGAAGCGTCCGGGGCGGACCCTGGCGACACCCTGCGGCACGAAGGCGACGACCATGCCGGCCACCACGAGCGAGAGGCCTGCGGCCACCCAGAAGAGCGTGCGCCAGCTGCCGTTCTCGGCGATCGCCGCGGAGAACGGCAGGCCGAGCGCTCCGCCCACACCCATGGAGGCGCTCATCAGCGCGATGGCCGAGCCGACGCGCTGGGCGGGCAGGACGTCGCGGAGCAGGCTGATGCCGAGCGGCACGATCCCCATGCCGAGCCCCTGGAGCCCACGACCGGCGACCATCGGCACCACGGAGGACGACAGCGCGCACACGACGGAACCCAGGACGAGCGGCGCCGTGCAGGCGAGGATGAGGCGCTTCTTGCCGTACATGTCGCCGAGACGCCCGGCGACGGGGGTCGCGATGGCCGCCGTGAGCAGCGTGACGGTGATGACCCACGTGGTGCTCGAGGCCGACGCCCCGAGCAGGGTGGGGAGGTCGCCGATCAGCGGGACGACGAGCGTCTGCATGAGCGCGGCTACGATGCCAGCCAGTGCCAGCGTCGCGATGATGATGCCGGGGCGTGCGCTCGGGCTCGGGGTGGTCTCGCTCATCGGGTGAGGTCCTGTCGTCGGGTGGTGCTGTGCGCCCGGCGGGTGTCGCCGTGCTCGATGTGCACTATACACACGACATGTAACATGCATATTGCGGGTCCGTCGCACGGCGCCACGGACCGAGGAGAGGATGGCCGAGTCCCATGGTGGAGCCCGCGCGGCTGATCGAGCTCGAGATGGTGCTGCTCAACAGGCACAGCATCTTCGACGGACCCCGGAAGGCTGACGCGCACAAGAAGGTCGACCGCAGCGCCTACGTCGTGCTGACCCGGATCGACCTCGACGGACCGCTGTCGATCGGCGAGCTGAGCGCAGCCCTCGGCCTCGACACCTCGACCGTCAACCGGCAGACCGCCGCGATGCTCAAGGCCGGCCTCATCGAACGGATCCCCGACCCTGACGGCGGGATGGCGCGCAAGCTCGCGATGACCTCCGAGGGTGCCGCCAGGCTCGCCTACGCGCGCGACAGGACCGTCGAGTCGCTCGGCAGGGTCATGGCGGGCTGGACCGAGGACGAGGCCGCCGACTTCGCGCGGATGCTCGAGCGCTTCAACCGGGGCATCGAGGCCCTCGAGGGGCGCCCGTGGCCCCGCCCGGGTGATGCGACGACGCGTCCGGACGACGGACAGCCGCGCGACGCGGACGGATCTGACGCCTAGGGTGGACCGGTGCTGACCGGGGCGACGACGACGGGGCGGACGAGAGCGCTCGCGGGTTCTCTGTCCGTGGTGTCGCTCGCGCTCGCGGCCAGCTATGCGGCTGTCCTCGTCGTGCTGCTGCCCAACCAGGTCGCCGGCATCGACCCGTCGCGCAAGGTCGAGAACCTCGCCCTCGTCACGACGGTCTCCTTCGTGGTCGCGATCGCGTCCCAACCTCTGGTCGGTGCGCTGAGCGACCGCACGCGCAGCCGGTACGGTCGCCGGGTCCCGTGGATGGTCGGTGGCGCGCTCGTCTCCGCCGCGGCGCTCTTCGCGATGGGTGGGGCTGGCTCCCTCGTGCTGCTGGGCGCGCTGTGGGTCGTCGCGCAGTTCGCGCTCAACGCCGTCGACGTCGCGTCCTCGGCGGTCGTCCCGGACGAGGTCCCACCGTCCAGGCGGGGCCGGGTCCTCGCCGTCGTCGGCGCCGGAGGGGTGCTCGGTGGCGGTGCGGCGGTCGTGCTCGCCGGGCCGCGCGCGGACCAGCCGGGGACGGTCTACCTCGGTCTCGGGCTCTGCGTCCTGGTCGCGACGGCGGTCTTCGCCGTCGGTGCCCGCGCCCGCCCGGTGTCCGTCCCTGCATCGAGAGCACCCGCGTCGGGCAGGCCTGCGCCGGACGGTCCTGCACAGGGTGGCAAGCTGGCGCTCCGGGGCGGTCGCGCGATCCCTGCCGTCGTGCGGCTCGTCGTCGCGCCGTGGCGCACCCAGGCCTTCACCCGGACCTTCGTCGCGCGCTTCTTCTTCGTCTTCGCCTACCACCTCGTCTTCGCGTACCAGCTGTTCATCCTCACCGACCACGTCGGGCTCGGCACGGACGAGGCGAACCGTGCGATCGGGGCCCTCACCGTCGTCGGCCTGCTGTCCGTGCTGGTCGGCATCACGGTGACAGGCTGGCTCAGCGACAGGACCGGCGACCGCATCCCCTACCTCGTCGGAGCGTGCGGGCTCCTCGCGGTCTCGTTCTTCGTCCCGCTCGGCTCGCCCACAGTCGCCGGGATGGCGGTCTTCGCGGCCCTGCGCGGGCTGGCCTTCGGCGCGCACCTCGCGGCGTCCAGCGCCCTGGTGACCGAGGTGCTCCCCGACGGCGGCGCGTCGGCCGGCAAAGACCTGGGCCTCTACAACATGGCGACCAACATCCCGCAGGCCGTCGCGCCTGCCGTCGCCGCCGTGGTTATCGCGCGGCTCGGCGGCTACCCGGCGCTCTTCGTCACGGCCTCGGTCGCTGCCGTGGTCGCCCTCGTCGGGGCGCTCCTGGTCCGGCAGGCCCGCGGGTCCGGAGATCCCAGCCCAGCTGCTGGCCTCGACCACGACGCGCGGCACGGCACCGCTGCAGCAGGTGAGGCCGAGGCGCCCGGCCGCACGGACCCGGTGGACGCATGACCGGCACCCGCCGCGTCTACGGGGCACCCCGGCTGCCGTCGTGGGTCGTCCCGCGCCCGCACCTCGTCGGTCTGCTCGACGACGCCTCGGCGCTCGTCGTCGTGCGTGGTCCCGGGGGCGGTGGCAAGACTGTCCTCCTCGCGGAGTGGGCCCAGACCTCGGCAGACCCGGACCTGCGCGGTGCCTGGTACGACCTCGGCGACCGTGACGTCACCCGCCGGGGCTTCTGGGCCGGCGTCGCCGGACGTCTCGTCGACGCCGGGCTCGTCGGGCCCGGCGACCTCCTCGCGACAGCATCGGCCTCCATGCGCGAGGTCGGTGACGTCAGGGCCTTCCTCGTCCGGGCTCTCGAGCAGGTCGGGCCCGTGACCCTCGTGCTCGACACCGTCGACAGGCTCGACGACGAGACCACCGCCGACCTGCTCCACGTCCTCGGGGCAGTCCCGACGGTCCGTGCGATCGTCGCCGGACGGTCCGCGTCGCGTCTCGCCGCACCCGAGCTGCGCCTGCGCCTGGACGTGCGCGTGGTGGACGCCGACGCGCTCGCGCTGTCGACCGCGGAGACCGCGCGGCTCCTCGGCGTCGACGACCAGACGGCGGCGACGGCGCGGCAGGCGACCGGCGGCTCGCCCCTCGTCACGCGGGCTCTCGCCCTCGAGCACGAGCACACCGGCCACCTGGACCCTGCGCAGGCTGTCGAGTCGCTCGTGCTCTCGGCCGTCACGAGCCTCGAGCCCGACGTGGTCGGTCTGCTCCGCAGGACCGTCGTCGCGGACGCCGTCTCGGTCGACCTCGCGGAGGGCCTCACCGGGAGGGCCGATGCCGCGGTGCTCCTCGACCAGGCGGAGGCGCTCGGGCTCGGGACGTGGAACCGGCCGGGGCACGAGCGGGTCTTCACGTACACGACCGTCGTCAGGGCCGCCCTGAGGGCCGACCTCCGGCGGTCCTCGCCCGAGCTGTTCGCGGAGCTGCGCGGCCGGGTCGCGCTGTGGGCCGACACGCACGACCGGCCCGTCGAGGCCCTCGAGGCGGCCGTCGACGCGGGCGACGTCCCGCTGGCCAACACGATCGTCCGCAACCACTGGCGTGGGTTCTTGACCGAGTACGCCGGGACCGTGCGCCGGACCGTCTCGCCGCTCGGGCTCGTGAGGCTCCGCCGCCGCCCCTTGCTCGTGTTCTTCGTGGCGCTCGGCTTCAACGCCGACAGGCGGGGCCGGGCACGCGCGATCGCCCTCTTCGGGCTGGCCGTCGCCTCGGCGCGCGTCGCGAGGTCGACGGTCCCGCCCGAGGAGCGGCTGGTCCTGCGAGCCGTCGAGATGATCGCCCTGCGCCTCACCGGGCGGGGCGGCGCCGCGGCAGGTGCCGCCGACGACGTGGTCCGCCGCATCGACGACCTCACGCCCGAGCAGCACGCGCAGATCCTCGACCTCCTGCCGCAGGTCTACGCGCACTGCGGCGTCGCGCTCCTGCACGCCCGCCGCTCGACCGACGCCGTCGCCGCCTTCGAGCGCGGGCTCGGGGAGGCGACGACCGCGCTGGCGGCGCTGCCGAACCTCGCGCTGCTGGCTGGCACCCACGCGCTCGAGGGCTCGATGTCACGGGCGCGGGCCCTCGTCGAGGACGCCCGCGGACGCTCGTGGCCGGAGGGCTGGGTCGACGGGTACACGGGCTCGCTGCTGCAGGTCGCCGAGGCGCTGCTCGCGGTCGAGGACCTCGACGTCGAGACGGCCCAGCACCACCTGGACCTGCTCGAGCGGCACCTGGAGACCATCGAGCACTGGCCGCTGATCGCCCACGTGCAGGCGCTGGTCGACCTCCTCGGTCGTGGCGCCGACGCTGCGCTCGAGAGGCTCGAGGCCACCCGTGCCACCCACCAGGCGCGGCGGTCGGCGCACCCGGCCACGGAGTCCACGCTCGTGGCGACCCGGGCGCTCCTGCTCGTCGCCGCAGGCCGCGCGCACACGGTCCTCGTGTCGCCACCCGACGCTGCCAAGGATGCCGCCGCGGCTGTCGCCCTCGCCAGGGCCCAGCTCGCCGCCGGGCTGCCGGAGAAGACCCTCGCGACCCTCGCGCAGAGCACCGGGGCGCCCTTCTCCTCGATCCGCACGCAGACCGACCGGGCCCTGCTCGAGTCTGTCGCCGCGCTCGCCACCGGGCACGAGACCGAGGCCGTCGCGGCGCTGTCCCGCGCCTCGGCGCTGCTCGCGGTCCACGGACTCCGGCTGCCGGTGATCGTCCTGAGCGCCGACGACCGCGAGAGGCTGCGCGCGCTCGCCGGTCGGCACGGGCTCGTCGAGGCCGAGAGGATCCTCGGCGAGCCGTGGCCCGAGGTCGTCCCGTCGAGCGGTGACGTGCCGGTCCTGACCCCGCGGGAGACGGTGATCCTGCGCGAGCTCGCGCGGACCGGGTCGACGACGGAGATCGCCGAGCGTCTCGTGGTGAGCAACCACACGGTGAAGTCGCAGCTGCGCACGCTCTACCGCAAGCTCGGGGTCGGGTCGCGCTCGTCGGCGCTGGCCGTCGCGCGCCGGCTGGGGCTGCTCGACGACGAGAGCCGCCTCGCCAGGCTCGACGACGAGAGCCGGGCCTGAGCCGAGACCGGCGGGAGGGCTCGTGCTCCTGGAGGCACGGCGACCGCCAGAGGTATGACGGGCCCGACACGCGTGACGACCCCGGCACGCACGACGACCCTGGTGCGCCGGGGGGAACCGGTGCACCAGGGTCGTCGTCGGCAAGCTCAGGCCTGCCAGTCTTCGTCGTGCTGGGCTGCGTCCTGGTGAGGGACTAGGAGCGCGTCGTCCGACGACGACGCAGGACCAGGCCGGCTGCGCCTGCCAGCACGAGCGCCAGGGCCGTGCCCGAGGCGACCAGCACCTCGGTACCGGTCGTGGCGAGAGCGGCTCCGGGACGGGCCGGTGATGCCGGTGCTGCCGGCGCGGCGGGCGCCGCGGGTGCTGCCGGGGTGCTGGGCGCCGGGGTCGGGGTGGGCGCCTCGGCCAGGTACGTCACCGTGATGGTCGCCGACGTGAGGTTCCCCTCGACGTCGGTCACCTGGTAGGTCACCGGCGTCGGGTCGCCCTCGAAGCCGTCGAGCGGCACGAAGGTCACAGCACCCGTCTCGGGGTCGACGGTCCAGGTCCCCTCGCCGGGGACCGTGAGCGTCGTGACGAGCTCACCCGTCGCGGGGTCCACGAGCCTGACGCTGCTCGGGTCGAGGGTGCCCGTGTCGTTGCCGACCACGTCGACCGTCACGGGCGTGCCGCGGACGTTGTCCACGTCGACGTCGTCCTGCGCCTGCGGCAGGTACGTGACCACCACGAGCGCGGAGACGGGGTCTCCCGCGGTCCCGAGCACCTCGTAGGTGACGGGTGTCGGGTTCTTGGTGAACCCGTCCTCGGGCACGAAGGTGACCGTGCCCGTCTCGAGCTGGACGGTCCAGGTGCCCTCGCCGGGGACCGTGACCGTGAGGACACGCTCACCCGTCACCGGGTCGACGAGCCGCAGCGAGCTGCGGTCGACCGAGCCCGTGTCGTTCGGGAGGACGTCGACGACGACGGGCGAGCCCACGGTGTTGCCGTGCTTCGCGTCGTCGGTCGCGACGGGGAGGTACGTGACGGTGACCGTCGCCGAGACGAGGTCGCCCGTCGAGTCGGTGACCTCGTAGGTCACCGGGGTCGGGTTCCCCGTGAAACCGTCCGCCGGGGTGAAGGTGACCGCTCCGGTCGTGGGGTCGACCGTCCAGGTGCCCTCGCCGGGGACGACCAGCTCGGAGACGCGCTCTTCGCCGTCGACCAGCACGACGGTCGTCGGGTCGAGGTCGCCAGCGTCGTTGGTCAGCACGTCGACCGTGACGACCTCGCCGATGGTGTTGCCGTGGTCGACGTCGTCGGTCGCGTCGGGGACGTAGCCGACGGTCACCCGGGCGCTCGTGGTGTCGCCCGTCGTGTCGGTGACCTCGTAGGTGATGGGGGTCGGGTCGGTGAGGAAGCCGGCCTCGGGGGTGAAGACCACGGCGCCCGTCGTCGGGACGACGGTCCAGGTGCCCTCGCCGGGCACGACCAGACGGTCGGTGCGGGCGCTGCCGTCGACGAGCACGACGGTGCTCGGGTCGAGGTCGCCGGTGTCGTTGGTCAGCACGTCGACCGTGACGACGTCGCCGATGGCGTGTCCGAGGTCGGCGTCGTCGGCCGCGGCCGGGACGTAGTCGACCGTGACGACGGCCGTCGCCGTGAGGCCGTCCTCGTCAGAGATCCTGTACGACACCGGGGTCGGGTCGGTGAGGAAGCCGGCGACGGGGGTGAAGACGACGTCGCCGCCCTCGACGGTCCAGGTGCCCTCGCCGGGGACCACGAGCTGCAGACCGGTCGACGTGCTGGTGGCCGGGTCCCACAGGACGAGCGTGGTGGGGTCGAGCGGGCTGGTCGTCGCGGTGTCGTTGCCCAGCACCGGGACGCGGACGGTCTCGCCGATGGTGTTGCCGAGGTCCGAGTCGTCGGTAGCCGTGGGCGGTCCGACGACGGTCACGACGGAGGTGTCGCTGTTGTCGTCCTGGTCGCCGCGGTCCTGGACCGTCGCGGTGTTCTCGAGCGTCGTCCCGGGGGTGTCCGTGACGGCCTGGGTGTAGGTGATCGTGACGCTCTCGCCGACGTCGAGCCCACGGCGACCGTCAGCCGCGCCACCGAGGAGTGCGTGCTCGCGCGAGCACGTCACGGTGCTCGGCAGGGGTGAACCGACCACGGCGTCGCACGTGATCGGCCCGCGCTCGAAGGTGTCGTTGGTGCCGCCCGCGACGACCACCGAGGTGACCGACGTGGCGCCGTCGCCCGGGAGCGTGTCCGTGAGGGTGAGGATGTCGCCGCGCGTCATGGCCTCAGGGCCGTTGTTGACGACGGTGACGGCCCAGGTGACCGTCGAGCCGACAGGTGCACGGTCGGGCGAGCCTGTCGGAGCGCCGTCGACCGAGGCGGTCTTGGTCACGGCGAGGTCGTAGCCGCACTCGACCCAGTCGAGCTCGATCGAGCCGTCGGCGCCCTTGCCGGTCCCCGTCTGACGGCCCGAGGCCGCCGAGGTGACGTCGGAGGCTGTGCCCGCCACGAAGGACGAGCCACCGCCACCGCCGCCGCCGGCCACGGTGTTGATCCCGTTGTCGCTGTTCTTGATGATGGTCGACGCGCCGCCGCCACCGCCGGTGAGACCGGCACCGCCGCCGCCTCCGGCGTCGTAGTTCGGGTCGGCTGCACCGGCACCACCGGCGCTGCCGGCTCCAGCCTGGCCGTTCAGGCTCGGGTCGGTGCTGTGCACGCCGCCCGCGCCGGGCTGGCCGTCGCGACCGCCCTGACCGCCGCCGACCTGAGGTCCGCCCTCGAAGCCGTCGGTGCCGTCGGCACCTGCCGCGACCTCACCGGCACCGGCCGGGAGGCCAGCGTCTCCGCCGAAGCCGTCGGTGGTCACGGAGTGCCCGCCACCGCTGCCGCCGCCGCCGCCCGCCAGCACGGCGACGTCGTCGGGGGTGGTCCCGCCGAGGAACAGGACTGTCGAGCCGCCTCCGCCGGCACCACCGTGCTGGGAGACAGCCGTGCCGCCGGTCCCGCCGCCGTTGACGCCGCCTGCGCCGCCAGCCGCGTCGACGTTCTCACGCCCGCCTCCGCCGACGGTCCCGCTGAAGGTGGTCCCGGGTGTCACCGCGAAGGTCGCGGTGATTGCGGCCCCGGCGCCGTTCGACCCGGTGCCGTTGGCCCCCGCGGCCGAGCGTCCGCCGGCACCGCCGACGACTGTCGCGCGGACCGCGCAGATGCCGTCGGGGACGGTCCCGGCGACCTGCGCCCCGAGCCCGAAGCTCGAGGTCGATGCCTCGGGTGCCGGGGCGGCCCAGGCCGTGGCGGGCAGCGTCAGGCCGCCGAGCGCGAGGCTGAGGGCTGTCGCCGCGACGGCGGCAGGTCGGACGGACCGGCGCGCGGTGCGCGACGTCTCGGTCGTGGATGGTGGCTTCACGGGTGCTGCTCCTCCAGAGTGGGGTCACGTCTCGGTCCGGCCGAGATCGACGCGCGTCGCACTCTGAGAAGGCCGTCTCGCGGCTCGTCCAGGTCTCGGCGCCCACCTATGCTCGTGACCGGCTGGGCCCTCGGGGCGCGCGAGGGCCGGACTTCATCCCGGGTTTCATACTCCGCAGGGCCCGCAGGGCCCGCAGGGGACGGCCGACCTCACAGCGGTCCCAGACGGCGATGAGGAGACCTTTACGCGCCGGTCACCGCCGCGCAACGACGCGCGTCGGCACCGGGCCCAGGCTCAGAGCACGACGGTGGCTGCCGTCCGTTCCGAGAGGGAGTCACCCATGACCTACGTGAAGCCTGACGAGGTCCTCGCGACCGCCGTCGACGCCGGCGCGACCAAGGCGTCGCTGTCCACGACCGAGATGCTCGTGCGGGGGGTGCTCGGCGGTGCGATCCTCGCCTGCGCCACGACCCTCGCCTACCAGGCGACGGTCCAGACCGGTCAGCCGATCGTCGGGGCGCTCGTCTTCCCGGTCGGCTTCGTCATGATCGTGCTGCTGGGCCTCGAGCTGGTGACAGGGAGCTTTGCACTCATCCCGCTCGCGGTCGTCAAGGGCCGGGCGAGCGTCGGGGCGATGCTCCGCAGCTTCGGTCTGGTCCTCGCCGGGCACGTCGTGGGGGCTGCCGGCTACGCGGCGATGTACGTCGCGGTCATCAGCCGGATGGGGACGGACACCGAGAACCCTCTCGTGGCGAACCTCGTGCAGATCGCCGAGACCAAGACCCTCGGCTACGAGGCCCTCGGTGCGAGCGGCCTCGCGCTGGTGCTCGTCAAGGCTGTCCTGTGCAACTGGATGGTGACCCTCGGGGTCGTCATGGCGATGACCTCGAGGTCGACGGGCGGCAAGATCGTCGCCATGTGGCTGCCGGTGACGACGTTCTTCGCGCAGGGCTTCGAGCACGCTGTCGTGAACCTCTTCGTCATCCCCGCGGGCATGATGCTCGGCGCCGACGTCACCGTCGGCGACTGGTGGCTGTGGAACCAGCTTCCGGTCCTCGCCGGGAACCTCGTCGGGGGCGTGCTGCTCACCGGCCTCGGGCTGTACTGGGCGCACCGGCGCGGGCTGGAGGCGCTGACGGCGTCGGGTGCGCGGGCTGGGCTGACGGGGGACGTGGCGGGCGCGGGGGCGCAGGTGGCTGCCGCTCCGAGCGCACCGGCGCTCCAGGACGCGTGACCGGCGCCTGACCGCACCAGATCTGGGAGGGGTGGACCTGGGAGGGACGGATCCGTAGGACCGGCGACTGCGGACCTGGGGCCGACCTGCGGACCGCGCGCACCGCTCACGGGTGGCCCCATGACGCGCTCCCGTCCACCATGGAGCGATGAGCGCACCTCGAGAGCATGTCGTCGGACAGATCCTCGCCCTCAGCACCGACGAGGTCCCCTTCACCTTCACGCCGTCGGCCGACGGGGTGACAGGGGTGTGGGACTACGCCGACGCGCGGTGGGTGGGCTTCGTGTCGGCAGGCACGATCGACCGTGACTACAGGCTCGAGGTCAGCCTGCACGAGGACTCGACGTACACCCTCGTCGACCACACCTCGGCGACCCAGGCCCGGGTCGGCGCCGGTGGGGCGAGCGTCAGCACGTCGAGGTTCCGCGGGACCGTCAGGTCGAAGAGCTTCAACAAGAGCTTCGCGCCGCTCGCGACAGACCACGGTCAGGCCGGGCACTCCTTCGGGTGGCGCTTCGACGCCGACGAGATGAAGACCCCCGTGCGGCAGGTGCTCGAGCAGGCGGGCTGGACGCCGCGCAGACGCGGGTTCTGGGACCGGCTCACGGGCCGCGGATGATCTGCGAGGCCGTCGCGCGTGGCCCCGTGGGTCGTGCGACCATAATGGTCAGCAGGCGATCCCGGAGCGACGGGGCACGCATCCCGTTCTCGCAGGACTCGAGGTGAGCATGAGCCCGATCCCCTTCGCGCTGCCACCCCGGCTGCCGGACGTGGTCTCGACGTGGACCCTCAGCTCCTACGACGCGCTCGGGACGATGCGCGCCGGTCTGACCGACGCGGTCTCGGCGACGACGACCGAGCAGCCCCGGCGTGGTCGCTCGACCCTGCGGAACATGCTCCTGGCCAGCAGCGAGCTCGCGACCAACGCCCTCAAGCACGCGCGGTCGTCGGCCCGGGTGGTCCTCAGCACCGACGGGCAGACGTTCCTGCTCGACGTCGTCGACCGCGCCAAGGACTCCGTCCCCACGCGTGCGGCGGGCCGCAAGCCGGGCGAGGGTGGATTCGGTCTCGTGCTCGTCGCCCGCGTCTCGGACGAGTGCGGCTGGTATGTGAGCCACGACGAGAAGCACATCTGGGCGACCTTCCCGGCGCGCGACGAGGGCTGATCGCAGCTGAGCGCTGGGAACGGCCTAGGTCCACTCGAGGCGGTCCGGGTCCCAGGTACGACCGACGCTCGTGGAGCCGAACGCTGGGTCGAGCAGTCGGGCGACCAGTGCTGTCGCGAGCTCGACCGTCGGGAGGTCTGAGGTGTACCTCGTCGAGGTGGCCAGAGGCGGGTAGTCCCGTCTCCACTCTTCGGGTACCGCGAAGGCGCTGCGTGCCGGAAGCGATCGCATCACTCGCTCTCCGCGGATCGCGTCGCGCAGAGCGGTACCGTCGATCCGTTGGGTCCGTGCGAACACCACCAGGTCGACCAGGTCGCGTGGTCGGCTCGACCCCCGTCCCCTGCTGTACACAGTCTCGGTCGCGCAGACCTTGTCGGCGATGTGGTCGACCACCGGGTACAGCCGGACGACGGGTGCCTCGACCCCTGGGATGTCCAGCGGCGAGCGGGCGCGCTCGATCTCGGGATCGCTCGTCATGAGAGACCCCGTGACCAGGTCGACGCCGAACCTGTCGACCATCTTGATCCCGCAGTAGGCGACGATCATGACCCGGCAACCGTCGACCTGAGGCTGGACGTTGTCTCGCTCCGCGTTCCTGACCGCCTCGACGACGAACCGGAAGTGGTCGTCCATCGGGGTGTCGAGAGCAGTCCTCAGTGCGGAGACCGCGTCGTCGAGGTTCCCCAGGCTCCGGAGGAGATCGACGTCTTTGCTGTGCCGAGCATCGTCCACCCGGAGGAGCATCGCCGTCCCACCCTTGAGGACCCACGGTGAGCCTGCTGCCGCGAAGACCCGCGCGACGAAGCGAGAGAAGGTGAAGAGCCTGATGTACTCGGAAGCGGGCTTCGAGGTGGTCTTCGACCGATGACGAGCCTTGTCGGAGACCGCCCTCCAGAGAGCGGACCCGGTCTCGTACCCCGAGGAGCTCATCGAGATCCAGTCGGTCGAGCTGCGGCTTCCACACTCGAGCCGTCGGCCGAGGTGCCCTCCGAGACGCCTCCGGCGCGCCCGCCGGACGCCACCACGAAGGTGCCGAGGACATCTCGGAGTCGTGCGATGGCATCGCGGTTGGACGGGACCTCAGCCCATCTGGACACGCGTTCGCTAAGTCTCTGGACGGCCTGGCGAGAAGGTTCAAGCGCAACCGAGAGCCCGTCCGAGGCCGTGAAGACTCCCGCCGTGATCTTCGCAGTCGACTGCTGGACCTCCTTCGCCATCCGCTGAAGCTCGGGGTCCGAGAGTGTCCTGAGGATCGTCAAGATGTCGTCGGGGATCGCATGTCCTGAGGGACGACGGGTCGTCTCGGCTGAGGTGAGCTCGGCAGGGGGCATGTCGGAGAGGTCGATGAGGCGAGCCGTCAGCTCCTGACCGTCACGGCTGCCTCGCCTGGGCGCGACGTGGTCCAGGGCTGGCGCGAGCGACTGTCGGTCGACAAGTCCTCTGCGGAGCGCTTCGGCGGTCAGCGAGGCCATGTGGTCGAGGTCGTGACCGTCGTCCAGCAGGTCGGAGATGGTCCGAGCTGCGGTCGTGACGGGAAGTCCAGACGAGAGAGTCACCTCGGACCTGCCGAGCAGGGTCCTGCGGACACGGACACCTGTCCGGCGTGACTGGAACCGCTCCGGCAGGAGGAACTCGTGCTCGTCAGCCAAGAGGTCGCCGATGCCGTGCAGCTGCGCTGCTGAGGCGTGCGACACGACGCCCGCAGATGTCAGGTCGGCGAGTCTCTCCTCGGCTCGTGCCGAAGGCCGGAGCGTCAGCCAGGAGGATCGGAGTGAGAGCAGCGGGTCCCCCTGGACCGAGGGGGTGGCGTACACACCGTGCTCTAGGCGGTCCAGGATGCCAGACTCGACCAGGCGGGTCAGCTGCATCCGGGTCACGCCCTCTGCCTGGGCCTGGGCGGACGTGAGAAGACCCCACTGGCTCGCAGCCAGGTCATTCGCGCGGACCACGACTTCGGTCTTCATGCTGCAATAGTAACACGCAGGGTGTTACTAAAGCAGAGAGATGGCGTAGCGGGTGATGGAGATTGTGGCCTCTCTGGAGCCTTCTCTATCCCTCGCTGCGTCGCGTCGGCGGGGTGACCGTGACGACGCACCACGGCAGGAAGCGCTGCACGAGAGGCCCGACGGCGATCGCGTAGAGGACCGTCCCGAGACCGACCGTCCCGCCGAGCAACCACCCGGCGACGAGCGCGGTGACCTCGATGCCTGTGCGGACGAGCCGGAGCGACAGCCCGGTCTGGCGCGACAGCCCTGTCATGAGCCCGTCGCGCGGCCCGGTGCCGAGCTGGGCCCCGATGTACAGCGCTCCGCCCAGGGCGTTGAGCACCACGCCCGCCACCAGGATCGGCACCTGGAGCGCTAGGCCGTCGACCTCGGGGACCAGGCGCAGCGACGCGTCGATGACCACCCCGACGAGCAGGGCGTTGGCGAGCGTGCCGAGCCCAGGGGCCTGGCGCAGCGGGATCCACAGCGCCAGGACCGCGAGGGACATGAGGACCACCACGGTACCGATGGACAACGGGGTGCTGCGGGAGATGCCCAGGTGCAGCACGTCCCAGGGGCTCAGCCCCAGACCGCTGCGCAGCACCATGGCGAGCGACACCCCGAAGAGCACCAGCCCGAGCACGAGCTGGACGAGACGACGAGGCATGCGACCGGCGCGCAGCTGCTCGAGGGGGGTGAGGTCCTGGAGGACGCGGGGTGAGGTCACCGGCTAACCGTAGGTGCTGAGGCGGGGTGCGTGGTCACCGCCGGGACCGCGCCCCGGCGGGTCGGACCCTGGCGACGTCAGGCGTAGAGGTCGATGTCTCCCGTGCGGCTGCGGTCCCGCGACGGGGCCTCGGTCTGCTGGGCAGGTGTGGGCGTCGCGGCCCGGCTCGTCTGGCCCTCGTGAGCCTTCTCCTGCTCTCGGGCGAGGGCAGTGGTCGCTGCTGCGAGGGAGAGCGCGGCCGCCTCCACGGCCGCCTGGTCCACCTCGATCGTCGCCTGGGGCGCCTTGTCGAAGACGTCCTGCGACAGCTTCTTCTGCGCGGCGGAAAGCTGCTTGACCGCCCTGTCGTACGCCTGCTGCGCGGGTGACCCGCTCGTGGCTGTCGCGCTGCCGCCTGTCGTGCCTACGCTCGTCGTGCCTGCTTCGATCCGGATCCCGGACATCGGTTGCCTCCCAGCTCGTACCTCAGACCCTCATGATCGACCGGTGCCGGAAGGTCATGAGGGTCTGACCAGGCACTTCACCCGCTCGCCGGTCGCTGACAAATCCGTTGCCCCGGGCTGCACCCGCTCGATAGCGTCGTCGTCATGCCACACGACCTCATGTCCCAGCTGGATGCCGCCGCCCGGTCCACAGGCTTCAGCGGCGTCGTCCGCATCGACCGCCCCGACGGCGAGAGCGAGTCGCGGGCCTACGGCTGGGCCGACCGCGCCCGGGGCCAGGCGATGACCGTCGACCACAGGTGCGGGCTCGCGAGCATCTCGAAGGGCTTCACGGCCCTGGCCGTGGGGGCGCTCGTCGACGACGGTCTGCTGAGCCTCGACAGCCCGGTCCGCCCGGTCCTCGGCGACGACCTCCCGCTCGTCGACGACGCCGTCACCGTCGGGCAGCTGCTCTCGCACACGGCGGGCATCGGCGACTACATCGACGAGTCGGCCGGCGGTGACATCAACGACTACGTGGTCGACAGGCCGCTGCACCTGCTGGGCACGACCGAGGCCTTCGTCCCGATGCTCGACGGGCGACCGCAGGTGAGCCCACCCGGGTCGACCTTCGCGTACTGCAACAGCGGGTTCGTGGTCCTGGCACTGGTGGCCGAGAGGGTCTCGTCGCTGACCTTCCACGACCTGGTCGAGCAGCGGGTGCTCGGACCTGCCGGGATGGTCTCGACCGGGTACCCGCGGACCGACGAGATCTCCGGTGACACGGCTCTGGGGTACCTGGAGGAGACGGGGGACAGGACCAACGCGCTGCACCTGCCCGTCCGGGGCAACGGTGACGGCGGTGCTGTCGGCACCGTGGCCGACCTCGCGGCCTTCTGGTCGGCGCTCTTCGCCGGGCGGATCGTGACGCTCCCGACGTTCCAGGCGCTGACCGAGCCCGTCAGCCATGTCGAGGGAGACCACATGAGGTACGCCCGCGGCTTCTGGCGGGGCTGGTCCTCCGAGACCGTCCTGCTCGAGGGCTACGACGCAGGGGTCTCGGGCCGGACCTGGCACGACCCGGCGTCGGGGGTCACGGGATCGGTCCTCGCCAACACCTCGAACGGCGCGTGGCCCGTGCTGGAAGCACTGAGCTGGGCATGAGGACGATCTCGCTCACACGTTGAGCCTGTACCCCCGCTTGACCACTGTCGCCACGAGCCGCGGCTCGGGCAGGGACGCGCGCAGCCGGCTCATCGCCATGTCGAGGGCGTGCTCGTTCTGCGCCTCCGGCAGGTGCGCCATGAGGTCCTTGCGGGTCAGCACAGCACCCGTGCTGGCGGCGAGGGCGCGGAACAGCGCGAGCGGAGCCGGCGCCAGCTGACCGGCCCGGCCCTCGAAGACCACGGACCGCCCACGGATCTGGACAGGGCCGAGGGCTGTCGAGAGCTCGGTCACCTGGTGCAGCGCGAGGTGCTCGCACACCAGCCTGATGAGCGCCCCCATACGGAACCTCTCGGGGATGATCGGCGTCACGCCGGCCACCTCGAGCGGCCCCGCGGTCACCGGACCGACAGCCGCCGCGACCACGTCGGTGCGCAGCGCGTCGAGCAGCTGGTCGAGGACACCCTGCTCGATCGCCGAGGTGAGGAAGGCGTCGACCGCCGGGGCGCTCGTGAAGGTCACGACGTCGAGGTTCCGGGCGCAGACCGCGTCGATCAGCCTGGGCAACCTCTCCGCGCCGTCGGGCTTGACCCAGCGGTAGGGCTCGACGGTGAGCACCCGGGCACCGCCCGCCCGCAGCCTCTCGAGCTGCTGCCCGTCGGTGTACCCGTGCAGCTGGACGGCGACGGTCCGGCCCTCGACGCCCTCGTCGAGCAGCATGTCGATCACCGACGCCGTGCGCTCGTCGTGCGCGATGCCCACGTCGTCGAGCCCGGCGGCCCGCACGGCCCCGCGGGCCTTGGGCCCCCGGACGAAGATCCGGGCAGCCTGCAGTACGTCGGTCAGCGCGTCACCGAGACCGGCGGCGTCCGCCGCCTCGCTCCAGCGGCGCATGCCGTAGGCGGTCGTGACGACCAGGACGTCGGGCGGGGTCTCGAGGATCGCCCGGGTGTCGGCGAGCAGGTCGACGTCTTCCTCGACGGGGGCGATGCGCAGCGCCGGGGCGTGCATCACCTGCGCCCCGCGTCGTTCGAGGGCCGCGATGAGGTCGTCCGACCGCCGGTCCGACGTCACGCCGATCCGGAACCCCGAGAGCTGGTCGTTGCTGAACTCGGTGACAGCGGACGTGTCGTCGGCAGCGTTCATCCAGATACTCCTAGCGAGGCGCCCGCCAGCTCGGTGAGCTCACGGGGCCAGTCGTGGCCGAGGCGGACGACCTCGCCGATGACGAGGACGGCCGGGTTGGAACATGCCGCGAGCGTAGCCGCTGAGGTCGCCTCGCCGAGAGTCGAGCAGGTCGTGCGCTGGTTCATGCTGTACCCGCGCTCGACCACGGCCACGGGCATCTCGGTCGTCATGCCGGCGCGGCGCAGACCCGCGAGGGTCTGGTGCATGGTCCCGATCCCCATGAGCACGACGATCGTGCCGCCGAGCCCGGCGAGGTGCTCGCACTCCGACGCCGTGAGCGGCACGTGGCCTGAGACCACCGTGAACAGGCGGGAGACCTCACGGTGCGTCACGGGGATGCCCGCGGCAGCCGGGACGGAGACTGCCGAGGTGATGCCCGGGATGACCCGCACGGGGATCCCGGCCTCGCGCGCGGCGGCGGCCTCTTCCGAGCCGCGCCCGAACACGTAGGGGTCCCCGCCCTTGAGCCTGACGACAGTCTCCCCGGCGCGAGCGCGGTCAACCATGAGGGCTTCGATCCCGCGCTGCGTGATCGCGTGATGGCCCGGGCGCTTGCCCACGTCGACCAGCTCCGCACCGTGCGTCAGCTCGGCGAGGTTCTCGTGCGGGGCGAGACGGTCGTAGAGCACCACGTCCGCGTCGGCGAGAGCCTGGCGGCCCGCGACGGTCAGCAGCTCGTCCTGCCCGGGGCCACCACCCACGAGGATCACCTGACCCCCGGGGGCCGCGGCGTCCTCGCGGACCACCAGGTGCGTCTGCCGCAGCCGGACGAGGACCTCGTCCCACCCGCTCTGGTAGTCGTCGACGGCCACGACCAGGCGCACGTCGTCGAGGGAGGCGAGGTCGACGTCGGCCGGGGTGTGGGCCGTGCGGACCACCGCCCCGGCGTGCGTGCAGCGCCGCAGGGCGCGTCGGGCGCTGTGCGCGGTGCCGAGGATCAGCACAGTGGTGCCGGTGAGGTCGAGGTCGAGGTTCACGGGTCAGCCCTCCTGGTTCTCGGTACGCACGGGGATGCTCAGCCCGGCCAGCATGACGGGTCGGCGCACGGGCTCGTCGAAGCTCTCGATCCCCGGACCGAGGTCGCCGGCCCGCTCGGCGGCCGTCGCCGGACGGCGCTGCCCGCGCTCGCGGACGTAGGCGGTCGAGTCGTCGGCCTCGGTCGGGGCGTTGACGAAGGACCTGAACCTGCGCAGCCTGTCAGGGTCCTTGAGGGTCGCCGCCCACTCGTCCTCGTAGTGCTCCACGTGCAGGGCCATCGCGGCCTCGAGGTCCGCGCCGATGCCCAGGGAGTCTTCGACGACCACCTGGTGCACGTGGTCGACACCGCCGTCGAGGTCCTCCATCCAGCGGGCCGTGCGCTGCAGGCGGTCGGCCGTGCGGATGTAGTACATGAGGTAGCGGTCGACGTAGCGGATGAGGGTCTCGTCGTCGAGGTCCTTCGCGAGCAGCTGGCCGTGGACGGGCTGGAACCCGCCGTTGCCACCGACGTAGAGGTTCCAGCCGGTGTCTGTCGCGATCACGCCGACGTCCTTGCCGCGGGCCTCGGCGCACTCGCGGGCGCAGCCGGACACCCCCATCTTGAACTTGTGCGGGGCACGCAGGCCTCGGTAGCGGAGCTCGAGCTGGATGGCCATGGCGACCGAGTCCTGCACGCCGAAGCGGCACCAGGTGGAGCCCACGCAGGACTTCACGTTGCGCAGCGCCTTGCCATAGGCCTGGCCGGACTCGAAGCCGGCCTCGACCAGTTGCGCCCAGATCTCCGGCAGCTGGTCGAGCCGGGCACCGAAGAGGTCGATGCGCTGCCCACCGGTGATCTTCGTGTACAGCCCGAACTCGATCGCGACCTGCGCGATGACCGCGAGCTTCTCCGGGGTGATCTCGCCGCCGGGGATGCGCGGGACGACCGAGTACGAGCCGTCCTTCTGCATGTTCGCCAGGGCGCGGTCGTTGGTGTCCTGGAGGGCGCCGCGGCCCGGGTCGAGCACGTAGTCGGTGTGCTGCGAGGCGAGGATCGACCCGATGGCCGGCTTGCAGATGTCGCAGCCGCGCCCGGTGCCGAATCGCGCGAGGATCTCCTCGAAGGAGGTCAGCCCGAGGGCGCGGACACCCTCGAAGAGCTCCGCGCGCGACATGGGCACGTGCTCGCACATGGCCTTCGACACGGCGACGCCGGCCTTGGTGAGCTCACCCTCGAGGAGCTTCTTGAGCATCGGCACGCACGAGCCGCACTGGGTGCCCGCCCGGGTGCAGGTCTTGAGCTTTCCCAGGTCGTGGCACGGGGCGGTCTTGCCGTCGCCGTGGACCGCGGCGCGGGCCGTGCCGACGGCCACGTTGTTGCAGGAGCAGAGGATCGCGTCGTCGGGCAGCTCGGTCTGCGGCGCCTCGCCGCCGCCGGCCGCGGCGATGAAGGCCCCCGGCTCGGCGCCGAGCTCGCGGCCCAGCAGGGGGCGCAAGGACGTGTAGGGCGTGGCGTCCCCGACGAAGATGCCGCCGAGGAGGGTCTTGGCGTCGCCGGTGACGACGATCTTCTGGTACATCCCGCGGGCCGGGTCGGCGTAGACGATCTCGAGGCAGTGCTCGGTCGTCCCGAAGGCGTCACCGAAGCTCGCGACGTCCACGCCCGACAGCTTGAGCCGGGTCGCGGTGTCGAATCCCGGGAAGGTCGCGGCCCCGCCGTGCAGGCGGTCGGCGACGACCTCGGCCATCGTGTTCGCGGGGGCCACGAGACCCACGCACCGCCCCTCGAAGCTCGCGACCTCGCCGATCGCCCAGATGCCCGGGACCGAGGTCGAGCAGTCGTCGGAGATCTTCACACCCCCGCGCGGCCCGGTCACCAGACCTGCCGACGCGGCGAGCTCGTCGCGGGGGCGGATGCCGATCGCCGCGACCACGAGGTCGGCGGCGAGCTCGGCGCCGTCTCCGAGCTCGAGGGCGACCACCCTGTCGTCCTCGACGAGGACGCCGACGGGGCGCACCCCGCAGTGCACCTCGATGCCCGTCGACGCGATGAGCCGACCGAGGGCCTGCCCGCCGCCCTCGTCGAGCTGGGCGTTCATCAGCCAGCCGGCACCGTTGACCACGGCGGCTTCGGCGCCGAGCTCTTGCAGGCCGCCCGCGGCCTCGAGGCCGAGCAGACCGCCGCCGACCACGACAGCCCGGGGTGCCCGGCCGAGCTCCCCGGCCAGGCGCGTCACCTCGGCGGCGAGACCCCAGACGTCGTCGACAGTCCTGTACACGTGGGTACGGTCGCCGTTCGGGAAGGTGAGGCGTGCCGCGTCGGAGCCTGTGGCGAGCACGAGCTCGTCGTAGGTGACGGTGCCGCTCGTCGTCTGGACGGTCCTGGCCGCCGCGTCGACCGCGACGGCCCGCTCGCCGGTCCGCAGCGTGACCGCCGGGTGCTCCCAGAGCTCTCCGCCGCCGAGGGTGAGATCGACGTCGCCGACGAAGGCCTTGCTCAGCGCGACGCGGTCGTAGGGCTGGTGCACCTCCTCCGCGATCACGGTGACCCGCAGGTCCGAGGTGTCGCGCGAGGCCATGGCCTCGACGAAGCGGTGGGCAGCGGGCCCACCGCCGACGACCACGACGTGGCGGGCTGGGGGCGTGCCGTCGGTTCCGGTCATGCGAGTACCTCCAGGGGGCTGCGGCGAGTTCCTCGACCGTACGGGCGTGCCGTTTCCCTCCCGTTGCCCTCGGGTGTCCCGGGGGTCACCAGGTTGTCACCGCCGTCCAGGGCAGCAGTGAGAAGAAGGTCACGAGAGGGAAACCCTGCGCCGACCTCCGGGAAACACCTCGTCGATAGCGTCGGGCTCACCGACGGTCACCGCGACCCTCACCTACCTACCCACCCACCGCACGACGCCACTCCACGTCAGGAGCCCGACATGACCGAGACGCTCATCGCCCGCCCCCGGACCACCCGCGCCCAGCAGTGGCGCCGGGTCTGCAGGATCGACGACCTCGAGACCGGGTGGGGAGAGGCCGCCATGGTCGACGGCGCGCAGGTCGCGCTGTTCCGCCTCGCCGACGCCGGGGTCTACGCGGTGAGCCACCGCGACCCCGCGACGGGCTCGCACGTCATGGCACGTGGCATCACCGGGTCGAAGACCGTCGCTGCGGGGGAGCGGGTGACCATCGCGTCGCCGTTGCACAAGCAGGTGTACGACATCGTCACGGGGGAGTGCTTCACCCACCCCGCGCTGCACCTGCAGACCTACCCGGTGCAGGTGGTCGACGGGTACGTCGAGGTCGCCCTCGAGGTGGCGACCGCTGTGGCGGCCGAGGCCGAGGTGCGGGTCGCGGCGTGACGGTGCTCGGACCGGGCGTCCTGCACGAGCGTGCCCGGGGTGCGGTCGACCGCGCGCCCGTCCTCGTCGCCTGCTCGCACGGCACGTCCTCGATCGTCGGGCAGCGTGCTGTCAGGGACCTCGTCGATGCCGTCGCGCTCCGCCGCCCGGACCTCGACGTGCTCGGCTGCTGCGTCGACGTCCAGCAGCCCGACGTCCCGACCACCCTCGCAGAGATCGGTGACGAACCCGTCCACATCGTCCCGCTGCTGCTCTCGGCGGGCTTCCACGTGTACGTCGATCTCGCAGAGGCTGCAGCCGAGGCGCCCGACGCCGTGGTGCGGCCCGCGCTCGGGCCGGACCCGCGGCTCGTGCGCCAGCTCGTGACGCGTCTCGACGAGGCCGGTCTGCGGCCCGAAGACGCCGTCGTGCTCGCCGTCGCCGGATCCTCCGACGCCCGTGCCGTCGACGACTGCGAGGTCATGGGCCGCATGCTCGGCCACGCGATCGGCCGCGAGGTGCTCGTCGGCTACATCTCCGCCGTGAAGCCAGCCCTGCCCGACGCCGTCGAGACCGCGCGCTCGCGGAGCGGCGGCGGCCGCCGGGTCGTCGTCGCGACCTATCTGCTGGCCCCGGGCTATTTCGCCGACCTCGCGGGCCGCGCGGGCGCCGACGTGGTCACCGAACCGCTGCTGAGCGCCGCCGACCCGGCCCCGCACGAGATGGTCGAGCTCGTGGTCGAGCGGTTCGGGATGTAGCTGAGGTCCCTTCGCACGGGACGGCGGACCGGTCACGATCGCGGCTCCCGCTCCCACCGGCGATAGGTTGGATGCATGACTGATCCACGTGGAACCTCCCCCCTGACCGCCCTCGTCAACGGCTACGTCGTCCCCGTCGCCTCTGCCCCCGTCGAGCGCGGGACCGTCCTGCTGCGCGGCGGCACGATCGTCGCCGTGGGCGCCGACGTCGAGATCCCGGCCGACGCGACCGTCGTCGACGTCGAGGGCAAGTGGGTGCTGCCCGGTTTTGTCGAGTCCCACGGGCACGTCGGGATCGACGAAGAGGGCAACGGCCCGATCGGCAACGACGTCAACGAGATGACCCGCCCGACCACGCCCGGTGTCCGCGCGATCGACGCGGTGAACATCGACGACGAGGGCTTCCGGGACGCGTTGTCCGGCGGTATCACCTCGGTCGTCGTCAAGCCGGGCTCCGGCAACGTCATCGGTGGGCAGACCGTCGCGATCAAGACGTGGGGCGGGCGCACGATCGACGAGCAGGTCATCAGCGAGTCCGTGAGCGTGAAGTCCGCTCTCGGCGAGAACCCCAAGCGTGTCTACGGCGAGAAGAAGCAGATGCCGTCGACCCGTCTCGGTGTCGCGTTCATCCTCCGCGAGGCCTTCGCCAAGGCGCAGCACTACGCGGCATCGCGGGTCGCCGCAGAGAAGAAGGGTGAGCCCTTCGCCCGGGACCTCGACCTCGAGGTCCTCGCCCGCGTCCTCGACGGCGAGCTCGCCTGGGACCAGCACGTGCACCGTCACGACGACATCGCGACCGCGATCCGCCTCGCCGACGAGTTCGGCTACCGCCTGGTCATCAACCACGGGACCGAGGGGCACAAGCTCGCCGACGTCCTGGCTGAGCGCGACATCCCGGTGATCTACGGGCCGATGCTCACCAACCGCAGCAAGGTCGAGCTCCGCGACCGCGCGATCACCAACCTCGTCGCCCTCGCCAAGGCCGGTGTCCGCGTCGCGATCACGACCGACCACCCGGTGATCCCCATCAACCTGCTCGTCACCCAGGCGACGCTCGCGGTGCGCGACGGGCTCCCGCGCGAGACCGCCCTCGAGGCACTCACCACCAACCCTGCGTCCTTCCTCGGGCTGGGTGGCCGCATCGGCGCCCTCGCCGAGGGGCTCGACGCCGACGTCGTCGTGTGGTCGGGCGACCCGCTCGACTCCATGTCGCGGGCGGAGCGCGTGTTCATCGACGGCCGAGAGGTCTACACCTGGGACGCCGAGGCAGGCGTCGGTCGTGCTGTCGAGCGCCTCGGCCGCCGCGCGGGCTGAGACTGTCGGAGGGTCGTCGGAGACTGGTTGGCATGGAAGCACACCTGCCGTCCGCTCAGACGGCGCGGCTGCGACTCGAGCCGCTCGCGCCGTCTGACTCAGGCGACCTCTTCCGCGTCTACAGCGACCCGCGCACCTGGGTGCACCTGCCGTCGGGCCGGCTCACGCGGGTCGAGCAGGCGCAGGAGCGGGTCGAACGGTCTGCCCGGGACGTGGAGCGGCACGGGCTGGGTATGTGGGCGGTCCGGGTCAGCGCCGAGGGTGCGGACGCCACGCTCCAGGCCGGGACCTTCATCGGTTCTGGAGGCGTGGGGTACGCGGCGGAGGCTGAGGTCTGGAACCTCGGCTACAGGCTGGACCCGGCGGCGTGGGGTCGAGGCTTCGCCTCGGAGATCGCCCGGGCTGCCGTCGCTGCCGCCGCCGACGTGACACCGCAGGTCCCCGTGACCGCCCGCGTGCTCTCGAACAACCCGGCATCTGTCGCGGTGCTCGAGAAGATCGGTCTCACCCTCGTCTGGGAGGGTCAGCGACCGGATGCAGCACCAGCGCCCGACGGCGCTGCTCCACCCACCCGGAGGATCTACGCGGACCGTGACCTCACGCCCGCGGCGATGCGCTGGCTCGTCGCGCACGCGTAGGCGCCGTCTCGCGACCTCGTCTCAGGTCCTGCCGTCTGGGGGTGGCTCGCGGTCCGGGACGCGCCCCCAGCGACCGAGCGGGCGCGCACCACGTGACGACGTGCGCGTCGGGCAGGATGGAACGATGACTGCCGACGCCCCGCCGACTCCTGGACCACTGAGCCTCCCCGAGCTCGTCGGGGCGCGTGTGAGGCTCCGCGGCTGGCGGTCGACGGATGCCCACGCGGTCCGCGAGGCGTCCTACGACCCGCTCATCCCGGTCATCACCTCGGTGCCCACGGTCGACAGCGAGGAGGAGGCGCTCGCCTTCGTCGAGCGGCAGCAGGGCCGTCTCCGCGAGCGGGTGGGCTATCCCTTCGCCGTCGCCGACGCGGACGACCGCGCCGTCGGCTTCATCATCCTGCAGCTCCGGGGCGCGGAGGGTGCGCGCGGCAGCATCGGCTACTGGACCTGCCCGTCGCAGCGGCGGCGCGGGTACGCGGCCGAGGCCGTCGAGGTCCTCACGGCGTGGGCGCGGGACCTTCCCGACCTCGACAGGCTCGAGCTGTACGTCGAGCCGTGGAACGAGGGGTCGTGGCGTGCCGCCGAGTCCGCGGGCTACGAGCGCGAGGGGCTGCTCCGCGCCTGGGAGCGGGTCGGCGGCGAGCCGCGAGACATGTACATGTACGCGCAGCTGACCGCCGGTTCCTCGGCCCGCGGCGAACACCGGCCCTCCTGACGCCCGAGCGCTGGCCGCGCGCCGCCCGGCGCTGCAAGACTGATGCTGGCCGTCGCGGTGACCGACGCGCGGCCAGGACGAGAGCGAGGACGGTTCGATGACGCACAGCACTCAGCCCGACGACAGCACGCAGGACACCCAGGCGGACGGCCGGGCGTCTGGAGGCGCGCGCTGGACGAGCCTGCGGGTGCGGCTGGTCGCCGACGACTCCCTCATCCGCGCCGAGGTCGGCCCGGCGGACCTGTCCTACGACGAGGCGCACGCGCTCGTCCAGGCCGAGCTGGACGTCCTCCCCGGAGCCGAGGTGCTCGCCGAGCAGTGGCGCGACGTCGCGGTCGGCGAGGCCGTGTACACGCCGACGTCGGAGGGGATGGCGCTCTGGGCGCTCGTCGAGCACGACGGCGACCCTGTGCCCGCCGCGGACGTCTGGCTCGAGGAGTACGCCGAGCGGATCCGAGCGACAGGGATGCCCGTGCAGGTCGCGCGCGTCGTCGAGGCTCCGGAAGAGCTCTGACGCGCGTCTGCGCCGCCGATCGGTCCGTCCGAACCGACCGCACGGAGCCCTGGCTCCCAGCCGGGGCTGATCGGGAGCTGGCACCGCAGCCGTCGTCCGCGGCCGCTCAGGGCTCTCAGGTGTCGGTCGTCAGCTGGAGCGGCAGGCCTTGAGGTAGCTCAGGAACGACGCCTGCAGGCCTGTCACGTGCGTCTCGCGCAGCACCTCGCTCGAGACGGCGTCAGCCAGACCCTTGCCGTGCAGCTGGTCGAGGACCGAGAGGACCGTGCGCGCGAGCCGTCGGTAGATCGGCAGGTGCCCGAAGATCTCGACCTCGTTGAGCGTGACGTGCAGCCGGGGGACCGTGGAGCCCGGGCTGCGGTCGGGGAGGGCGTCCAGCATCGTGAACACCTCGCTGTCCGTGCTCGCGACACCGGGGGTCCCCGCCCCGAAGGTCGCGAAGGGGGTCCCGCCCCGCAACCAGGCGTACAGCGCGAAGAGGCCGCCGTAGGAGTAGCCGAAGAGCCCGTGCCCCGACTCGCTCACCCGGAGCTCCGACTGCAGCCGAGGGTGGAGCTCCTCGGTCAGGAAGTCGAGGAAGACGTCTGCGTGGGTGTCTGCCAGCATCGCCAGATAGGCGTCCGCGTGCTCGGCAGTCATCGCCCCCGTCTCCCGGGCCGAAGTGACGGCGGCAACCATCTCCTCGCTCACGGGCTCTCCGGGCGGCACCAGGTCGCGGTTGCGGAGCTGCGCCCAGTCCGCCGCCTCGTCGCCGGCAAAACCCACGGTCACCTGGACGTACGGCTCGACCGTCAAGAACGGGTCCGCCTGCGTGACGATCAGAGGCGCCGTGAGCCCGACGCTCCAGTTGCCGTCCACCACGTAGACCAGCGGCAGCGGCTCTGCGGACTCGGCGTAGCCGGGCGGGGTGGTCACCCAGACGCCGTACTGGTTGCCGGACCGTGCCGTGATCTCGAAGTAGGTGGTGTCGGGCAAGCAGCCGTGCAGGATCGTGCTCATCAGGCGTCCTCGTCTCGCGGGTTGTCGAACAACGACAGGTGTCGTGGTCAATCTACGACAGGTGCCGTGGTTCGTCTACCATCGTCTGCATGGCACGCAACGACGGACGACGCTCTGCCCTTGCCGACGCGGGGATCCGTGTCCTGGCAGACGAGGGGGGCCGTGGGCTCACCCACCGCGCTGTCGACGCGGCGGCCGGGGTCCCGCGGGGGACGGCCTCCAACTTCTTCCCGACGCGCGACGACCTCGTCGCGGCTCTGGTCGACCGCATCGAAGAACGGCTCGCCCCCGACCCCGACGCCGTCGCTCGCCTCAAGGAGGGCACGATCGACCGAGCGGCCTTCGCCGAGCACCTGCGTGACCTCGTCCGGCGGCTCAGCGCGACGCCGCACCTCGCCCTCGCCCTGTTCGAGCTCCGGCTCGAGGCGGCGAGGCGGCCGAGCGTGGCCGCATCGCTCGGCGCGTGGAGGCGGCGCGACTTCGAGGCCGACGTCGCCTTCAGTGCGAGTGCGGGACTGCCCGCAGGACGGGTCGAGCTCGCGCTGTTCCACTACGCCATCGACGGGCTCATGCTCGACCGTCTGACGGCTCCCATGGACGAGAGCCTGTCGATCGAGGCCGTCGTCGACGAGTATGTCGAGCGGCTCCTGCGCTGACCTGGGTCGCGGTCCAGCGGCGAACCGCTCCGCAGCGGAGCGTACGATCGTACCTATGAGCATCATCGAACCCGGCGACGACCGCACCATGTACCAGCGCATGCTGGACGGCGACCTCTACATCGCGGACGACCCGCAGATCGGCGAGAGCGTCGCGAAGACGCAGGACCTCCAGCAGGCCTACAACGCGACGACGGCTCGTCAGGGGCCGCTGCGCACGCTGATCCTCGACGACCTGCTCGGCTCCGTCGGCGCGGACACCGAGTTCCGTCCGCCGATCTACGTCGACCTCGGAAAGAACATCACCGTCGGCGCTCGGTGCTTCACCAACTTCAACCTCACAGCCCTCGACGTCGCCCCGATCACCATCGGGGACGACGTGCTCATCGGCCCGAACGTCCAGCTCCTCACGCCGACGCACCCCGTCGAGCCCGGCCTGCGCCGTGACAAGTGGGAGGCCGCCAAGCCCATCACGATCCACGACAACGTGTGGCTCGGCGGCGGCGTCATCGTCTGCCCGGGCGTGACGATCGGCGAGAACTCCGTCGTCGGCGCCGGGTCTGTGGTGACCAAGGACGTCCCGGCGAACGTGGTCGTCGCCGGCAACCCGGCCCGGGTGGTCCGCGAGATCTGAGCGGTCCCGCGCCTTCCGCCCCTAGTCCGCGGTGCTCCTCCGGACGAAGGTCAGGTGCACCACGCCGCTCTGGGACGGCGTCGCCTCGATGTCGAAGCGCTCCTCGAGCCCTTCGAGCCCGTCCCAGAGCCGTTCGCCCCGGCCGAGGACGACAGGTGCGACGACCACGTGCATCTCGTCGACCAGGTCGGCCGCGAGGAACTGCCGGATCGTCGTGGCACCGCCGCCGAGCCTGACGTCGAGGTCCCCCGCGAGGTCCCGGGCCTGCGCGAGGGCCTCGGCGGGCTCGGCGTCGACGAAGTAGAACGTCGTCCCGCCCTCCATCTCGAGCGGCGGGCGCGGTCGGTGGGTCAGGACGAGGACAGGGGTGTGGAAGGGCGGGTTCTCGCCCCACCAGCCCCGCCACTCCTCGTCGCTCGGTGCGCCCTCGAGGGGCTCGAACTTGTTGCGGCCCATGATCTCGACGCCGATCCCGTCGGCCCACCGGCTCGCGAAGGCCTCGTCGACCCCGACCGACCCCGCGCCGTCGCCGTGCAGGCCCATCCGCCGGAAGGTCCGGGTGGGGAAGGCCCACCCCATCAACCTCGAGCCGGCGTGCCCGAACGGCGTGTCGAGCGACTGCCCCTCGCCCGTGCCGAAGCCGTCGAGGGACACCGTGAAGTTGTGGACTCGGACGAGGGACATGCTGCCTCCAGGTCGACGGTCAGACGTCCGCAGGCGGGCGCAGGTGCGCAGGTGCCCTGCGTGCCCGCGCGGGCTGGGCGTCGGTCTGCCGACTGTATCGCCGGGCGGCCGCCGCGTCACTGCCTCACCGTGCGTCAGACCGGCCGTGCTCCAGGCGCTCCGTGGTCGAGACCCCTCTGGCCCTGTCAGGGACGGAGGGGCTACGACTCACCCGAGTGCGCCTGGGCCGGGGTTCTCCGCCGTCGCCGGGTACCAGACACGGGCTCCGTCGACCTCCGCGAAGCTCGTGAGAGTGTGCGGCTTCGCCGAGGTCTGGCTCATGATGTCGAGGACCCCCACACCGCGGGCCACGAGCGCGTCGCCGACCAGCGACCTGTGGCAGCGCCACGGCACTGCCTCGGCGCACATGATCGCGACCTGGCGACGTCTCGCGAGCTCGAGCAGCTCGTCCACGCCTCGTGTGAAGTCGTCGGTCTGCATGTAGTCGGCGTAGCTGCGGAAGCTGGCGTTGCGCCACGCGCCGTTCACCGTCGCCTCCGACGTCCTCGTCCGGCGGAGCCCGCCGAGCGCCTCGAGGCGCCTGTAGGCGATCCCGTGCTCTGGGAGGCTGGCCGTGAGGGCGTCTTCGCCGAACTGCGGGTTCTTCCGAGAGCCCGCCATCTTGCGGATGTCGACCACCTGGTCGACGCCGTGCGACCGCAGGATCTCGACCAGCTCGTCGAGGGGGTGCGTCGAGTGCCCGACGGTGAAGACCCGGATCTGCGCCATCACCTCACCGTAACGGGGAGCCGCGCGGCGGGCCTTTCGTGACCTGGCTCACGCACCTACTGAGAGGTAGGACGCGCGCCTGAAAGTCCAGCGGTCGCGAGCATGATCATCCCCACGCCCTCGTGGGGGTGCTCCGGGGCGCGGGAGCGGATAAGTTCTCAGGGCTGCCCTGTGCCGGTCCTTCGGACTGTGCCACCGCTCGCACCGCGAGCCGGACTACGGCGCACCCTCTGCTCATCCGTCGCTCTGACGTCGACGGCCCTTCGTCTCCACCCTCCGCGACGTCGCGACCGCAGCCGAGCGCTGCGTGCCGTGCGCCCACCCGAACGGAACACATGTCTTCGCACACCCCTCGCAGAGACTGGATCGTGCTCGCCATCGTGGCGCTCGTCCAGCTCGTCGTCGTCCTCGACGGCACCATCGTCACCATCGCCCTGCCCCAGGCCCAGACGGACCTCGGCCTCTCGGACGGCGAGCGCTCGTGGGTCGTGACGGCCTACGCCCTCGCCTTCGGCGGTCTGCTGCTGCTCGGCGGGCGCCTGGTCAACTACCTCGGCCTCAAGAAGGCCTTCATGATCGGGATCGTCGGCTTCGCGATCGCCTCCGGCTTCGGCGGCGTCGTGCAGAACGGCACCGAGCTGATCATCGCCCGTGGTCTCCAGGGTGTCTTCGCGGCGCTCCTCGCACCGGCTGCCCTCGCGATCCTCACGATCACCTTCACCTCGGGACGTGAGCGCAACATCGCCTTCGCGGTCTTCGGGACCGTCGCGGGTGTCGGTGCCGCAGTCGGCCTGCTGCTCGGCGGCCTGCTGACCGAGTACGCGACGTGGCGCTGGTGCCTGCTCATCAACGTGCCGATCGCCGTGGTGATCGTCGTGGCCGGCTCGACCTCGCTGCGCCACTCCCCGCCGGACCGCGAGAACCCCATCGACGGCTGGGGTGCGCTGCTCGTCGTCCTGGGCCTCGGGGCTGTCGTCTTCGGTCTGACCGAGGCCGAGAAGAGCTGGACCTCGCCCCAGGTGATCGTCTCGCTGGTCCTCGGCGTGCTCCTCGTCGCGGCCTTCGTCGTCACCCAGGCCCGTCGTGCCCACCCGCTGCTGCCGCTG
This sequence comes from Sanguibacter inulinus, assembly GCF_013415325.1. Classification (GTDB taxonomy): domain Bacteria; phylum Actinomycetota; class Actinomycetes; order Actinomycetales; family Cellulomonadaceae; genus Sanguibacter; species Sanguibacter inulinus. The sequence continues at coordinate 135,776 of NZ_JACBYE010000001.1, forward strand.
CGCGTCGTCACGCACCGCGTGCGCGGCACGGCCTTCGCGATCCAGGCGATCGCCGGTGCCGTGATGATCGGCTCGATGCTCTACCTCACGCTGCACCTGCAGATCGTGCTGGGCATGAAGCCCTTCGAGGCGGGTCTGGCGACCCTGCCGCAGACCGTGCTCATCATGGTCGTCGCCGGAGTCGGCTCGCGGTACCTCGAGGCCATCGGTCCCAAGCCCTTCCTCGTGCTCGGCCCGGTCCTCACCGCGGCTGGTCTGTTCTGGCTGTCCTTCATCACCGCGGGCGGCAGCTACGCCACGCACGTCCTGCCGGGTCTGGCCCTCACGGGTATCGGCATGGGCATGGTGTTCCTGCCGCTGCAGAACGTCGCGCTGCGCGGCGTCAGCCCGCAGGACGCAGGTGTCGCCGGTGCGCTCTCGACGGCGTCGATGCAGATCGGCGGGTCTGTCGGCCTGGCCGTCTGGACGACCGTCGCCGCCGGTGCGACCGGCAGCGCCATGACCATCGACGCGATGGTCGACGGCTACGGCGCGGTGTTCCTCGGCAGCGCGCTGCTCATGCTCGTGGGCGGGATCATCGCGCTCGTCGCGCTGCCCCAGCACGACCGCGCAGCCGTGGCCGCCGAGGAGAAGGTCATGGTCCCGACGGGGCACTGACAGCGCTGACGTCGCTGACGTCGCTGACGCAGGATCACGAGAGGGCAGGTGCCGTGCGCACCTGCCCTCTCGTCGTCCGTCCTGACGAGCGGACGGCGTCCTCAGGTCGTCTGCCGTGCCAGGCTCGCGAGCCCGCGGTCGACGAGGGAGACCATCCACGCGAAGCTCTCGTCGACGTCGGTGTCCAGCTGGAAGCCGCCCGAGCCCTCGATGTCCGCGAAGCCGTGCAGGACGCTGCGCAGCAGGCGCAGCGCGTGGATCTCCTGCGCGGGGTCGATCTCGTAGCCGTGGAGCACGGCGGCGAGGGAGGCGAGCAACCGGGTGCTGGCCGCCACGAAGGGGTCCTCGGGGTCGGTCGACCGGGCGCTGTTGGCGGCGTCGTAGCGCCCGGGATGCTCGCGGGCGAAGGTCCTCATGGCGTTCGCTGCCGCGGCGAGGGCCTCGGTACCCGAGCGGCCCTGGGTCGCGTCACGGACGGCGTCGGCCACCTCGTCTGCGCCGAGGACGGCGATCCTGTGGAGCAGGTCGGCCTGGCCGCTCACGTGCTTGTAGAGCGACGGCGTCTTGACGCCGAGCCGCTCGGCGAGCAGACCCATGCTGAGCCCGGCGAGGCCCACCTCGTCGGCGAGCACGGCGCCAGCCTCGGTCACCGAGGCCGGGGTCAGGGGCGCCCTAGCCACGGGTCAGCGTCTTGGCGAGGAACGGGAGGGTGAGCGCGAGGACCTCGTCGGGGGTCTCGGTGTGGGGGTAGTGGCCGGCGCCCTCGATCACGGCGAGCTCGCCGAGGCCCTCGGGCAGGTCGGCGAGGATGCGCTCGCCCTCGGCGCGCGGGTCGGTCCAGTCGGGGTCGGCGCTGCCCTCGACCACGAGCACCGGGCAGCGGACGTCTGCGAGCTGTGCGCCGGCGTCGGCGGGGGAGGTCTGGCACATCTTCTGGAGCACCTTCATGCGACCAGCCTCGCTCATCGTCGCGACGGTCCGCGCCAGCTCGGCGTCCCAGTCGGCGGGCTTGGTCGGCACGGCGAGGTCGAGGTACCGGGTCCAGGCGGGCAGGCTGCCTGTCGCGAGCACCTGGGCGAGCCGGGTGAAGCCCTTGCGGTAGCGGGGGGAGCGCAGGAGGCCGGAGACGTCGAGCATCGGCTGCTTGCGCGTGAAGGGCGCGAGCTCGACCACGCCGACGACGAGCTCGGGTGCTGTCGCGGCGGCGATGGTCGCCGCCCCGCCGCTGATCGACTGGCCGACGACCACGGCGGGCCTGCCGAGGTGGCGGACCAGCGCGACGAGGTCGCCGGCGATGTCGGTGCGGCTGAAGCCGTCCCACTCGACGCTCGACTCGCCGCAGCCGCGGATGTCGACGTTCGCGACCCTGTAGCCGGCGGCGACCAGCCCGGGGACGAGGAACCTGTAGGACCGCCGGGTGTCGCCCATCCCGTGGGCGAGGACGACGAGCGGTCCCTCGCCCACGAGGTCGTAGGCGAGGGTGCTGGTGCCGATGCTCAGGTGCTGGGTCATGACGTCCTCCGGACAGTGGCTAATGCTCCTAGCCTGAGGCTAATGGCGTTAGCCGAAGGCGTCAACCCCTCGCGCGATGACATCGCTCCCCGCCCTGCCCCGCCCCGGCCTCGTGGGGGGCGGGGCAGGGCGCCGGACGACGGCCCAGGGCTCCCGCGACTCCCGGGAGCGCTGAGACCGGTCAGGCGGCGTCGGTGCTCTCGACGTCCACGACCCAGGTCACGCCGAACCTGTCGGTTAGCATGCCGAATCCCGCGCTCCAGGCCGACGCCGCGAAGGGCTCGACGACCTTGGCGCCGTCGGAGAGGGCCTCCCAGCGGCGGGCGGTCTCGTCGAAGGATGTGCCGCGCACGGACAGGAAGAAGGGGCTGTCGGTCACGGTCGTGCCATTCTCACGCCGGGTCGTGCTCGCGACGGCCTCGGTCTGGCCCGGGACGTCGTAGGCCATCACGCTGAAGCCGTCGTCCGAGCGGAGCTGGCCGAAGACGACCTTGCCGGTGTCGGGCAGACCGGCGGGCATCCCGAGGTCGCCGTAGGTGGTCGTCTGCACCTGGCCCCCGAACACCGACTGGTAGAAGTCCAGCGCCGCGCGTGCCGTGCCGGGGAAGTTGAGGTGGGTCGTGGTCGTGAAGGTCATCGGGTGTCCTCTGGTTCGAGCCTGGAGAGCGGGCGGAGCGCCGCACGGGAGAGATCCTGCTCGGGGTAGAGGACAGATCGTGTCCGCTGCCTGCGGGAGGATGAGACCTATGACCGGACCGTCCTCCCGCATGCTCACGCTGCTGTCCCTGCTCCAGGCCCGCCGCGACTGGCCTGGGGGCGCACTGGCCGGGCGGCTCGGGGTGACCACCCGCACGGTCCGGCGCGACGTCGACAGGCTCCGTGAGCTCGGCTACCAGATCAGCGCCGTGAAGGGCCCTGACGGTGGCTACAGGCTCGCGGCGGGCTCCGAGCTGCCCCCGTTGCTGTTCGACGACGAGCAGGCTGTCGCCCTGGCTGTCGCGCTCCAGCACTCGCCGTCGAGCGGCGTCGACATCGACGAGGCTGCGGCCCGGGCGCTCGCGACGGTCCGGCAGGTCATGCCCTCACGGCTGCGGCACCGGGTCGACGGGGTCCAGTTCTCCGGGGCCGGGAGCCGCGTGCTGGTCGACCCCGGTGTGCTCGAGGCCGTGAGCGAGGCGGTCCGGCTGCGCAGGGTGCTGCGCTTCGACTACGAGACCCGTGCAGCGGGCGATCCAGGGGCCGGGACCGAGCCCGGTCCCGTGAGTCAGACCGGCGCTGTGACCGGGGCCGGCGCCGTGACCGGGACGGATGCGGTGAGCCAGACAACCCCAGCCCCGGCGCGCCGCGTAGAACCCCACGGCCTCGTCGCCCGCACCGGCCTCTGGTACCTCGTGGCCTACGACCTCGACCGCGACGACTGGCGGATCTTCCGCCTCGACAGGCTGGCACCCCGCACCCCAGCCGGGGCGGTCTTCACCCCGCGCCCCATCCCGACCGGCGACCCTGTCACCTTCCTCGCCGCCCGCGCCAAGGGTGCGACTGAGGCTGACCTGTGGCCGTGCGTCGGGCACGTCGAGATCGACCTGCCAGCAGCCGAGGTGCTGCCGTGGGCGCGGGACTGGCAGGTTGAGCCCCTCTCCGCGCAGGCGTGCCGGGTCACCGCAGGGTCGTGGTCGTGGCACGGGCTGCTCGCCGACCTCCTTCGCTTCGACGCGCCCTTCCGTGTCGTCGGACCGGCTGCTCTCGCAGACGAGGCTGATGCCGTCGCTGGGCGGCTCAGTCGCGCGGTGGTGCGGTGAGCTCTTCGGCGTAGGCCGTGACCGACCGCCCGTACTCGGGGAGCGTCGGTGCGAGGGCGAGCAGCGCCACCCGGAGAGCCTCGTCGGGTCGTCCGGCGTCGCGCAGCGCGAGCGCGAGGAAGGCCTGCGGTGCTGCGCCCAGGCTCGGTTCGTCGACCGTGCGCAAGAGGTCGACCGCGGCCTCGGGCTCGCCGACGTTGCGCAACGAGCTTGCGAGCTGCACCACGGCGCGCGGGGCACGGTCGCCGCTCAGCCCACGGTCGAGCGCTGCCCTGTAGAGCGGGACGGCCTCGGTCTCGAGACCGAGGAAGTCGTGCACGGACGCCCACTCGTAGAGGGCGTCGGGGTCTTCTGCGCCGCGCTCGGCGACCAGCTCGCGCATGGCGTCGAGCGCCTGCTCGGGGTGCTCGTCGTCCGCCGCTGCCCAGTACTCGTCGACCCGCTGGTCCCAGGAGATGTCCATCAGACCATCCTCGCAGCGCGGCTGGGCGCGGCGCACGCTGCTGACCGGGCCTCGCGCCTACGTGCGCGAGCGGACCGGCCGAGCGCGGCTCCCTCAGACGAGCGGGTTGAGCCGCTGGAACAGCACGTGGTCCTCCCAGCGCCCCGCGATCTTGAGGTAGCCCGGCGCGAGGCCGTACTGCTTGAAGCCAGCCCGCCCGAGCACCCCCTGCGAGGCGGAGTTCGAGCGCAGCGTGCCCGCCTCCACCCTGTGCAGGCCCATCTCGTCGAAGGCGATGTGGACGGCGGCCTCGACGGCCTCGGTGGCGAGCCCCTGGCCTGTTCTGTCTTCGGAGAGCCAGTACCCCATGCTGCACGAGAGGAACGGCCCGCGGACGATCCCGCTGAGGGTCAGGCGACCGGCGACCTCACCGTCGTGGTCGAGCACGACCAAGGGGAGGGACTCGCCGCGCTCGTGCCGCTCGAGGGCCGTCGTGATGTCTGCGCGCTGGCCGACCACCGTGAAGTACGTGTCCTCGCGGACAGGTTCCCAGGGTGCCAGGAAGGCACGGTTGCGCGTCTGGAGCTCGGCGATCACGGTGGCATCTTCGGGGGTGACGAGGCGGGTGCGAGACGACATGCCTGCGAGGGTGCCACCTGCGGGCGGAGAACTCCGACGTCTTCGGCGCGACGCGCCCAGGGCGATGTCAGCGAGGCTCGAGCAGCCACCTGTCCACGGTCACGCGGACCAGCACCCTGGCACCGTCGGTCGCCGGGTCGGCGGCGTCCCACCCGTACTTCGCGGCGAGCGACGCCACGACGTCTGGCCGGGCGCCGACGTCGACGAGCTCGGCCGTCCCCTGTCCGACCAGCCCGCCGTCGGGCTCGGTCCCGGCGATCGCGACGCTGACCCGCGGGTCCCTGCGCAGCAGGCTCGCCTTGCGGGATCCCGTCGTGATGGACAGCCAGAGGTCGCCCTGGACGTGGACGAACCAGACAGGGGTCGTGTGGGGAGGTCCGTCGGGCCGGTTGGCGGACAACCACAGGTGGAGGGACTGGTCGAGGAGGTCGTCTCTGTGCACGGACCAAGTCTCCCCGACCTGCACCGCCCGGAGGGGTGTGGTGGACTCAGAGGATGAACACGACACCACGCACTGTCCTGTCCATCGCCGTCCTGGGCACAGGCCTCGTCCTCGCCGGGTGCTCGTCCGACTCGGACGGAGGCACCGCGACGACGGCCTCGCCAGCCTCCGAGCCGGCCACCACCTCGGCCGAGACCTCAGAGCCTGCCGCCTCGGAGACGGCGACCACCGACCCCGCCGAGAGCACCGACGACGGTGCACTCATGGACGGCAACCAGCCCGTGGACATCCAGTCCTACGCCGGGACCTATCTCGCGCCCACGGTCGAGGGCGGCGTCGCCCTCGTGCCGGACCCCGCGGCCAACGAGGTGCCCGCGCAGTGGGTCGTCACGCCGCTCCCGTCGGGCGGCACGGGCTACCAGATCGTCACTGTCGCGGAGACCGACGGTGAGCCCAGCTGCCTCGCTGTCGCGATGGACGCCGACCCGTCGCTCGCGAGCTGTGACGAGCAGGACCCCGACCAGGTCTTCGTGGTCTCGCCGCTCGACAGCCCCGAGCAGGTGGCGCTGACCACCGCCGCCGGGTACCTCGGCGTCGACACCGAGAGCGGCAACCTCGCCGTCTACGACACCGGCGACCAGCTGAGCAGCACCTTCACCCTCGTCCCGCAGGGCTAGCCTCGGGCTTTCGTGGCAAGCCGCCGGACGCAGGAACAGGGTGAAAGGTCGAGGCTAGACGCCTGTCGGCCACCCGTGCTACCGTCTCGGACATCACGATCAGCCCGTTGCCGCAAGGCGCGGGCTGATTTTCTTTCTGCAGGAGAAGCGCACCGTGGAGTACACGAAGAGGTGGCTGCCCCTCGAAGCGCAGGTGGAGCGGTTGGCGCAGCGCGGCTTGGAAGTTGATGACCCGGCGCGTGCGGTCGGGCTGCTGCAGTCGATCGGCTACTACCGTGTGACCGGCTACCTGTACCCGTTCCTCGAGTCCGACGAGTATGTCGACGACGAGGGCCACACGAAGACCCGCGTGCTGGACAAGTACCGGCCGGGCACCGAGCTGCACCACGCTGAGTCGATCATCGACTTCGATCGGCAGCTGCGCTTGCTGGTCATGGACGGCGTGGAGCGGATTGAGGTGGCGGTGCGGATGCGCACCGGTTACGTACTGGGGCGAGCCTCGGCGTTCGCGCACGAGGACCCCGCTTGCTTTGACGACTCGTTCACCAGGGCGAACACTGACAGTCGCGATCCGCAGCCCAGCAAGCAGGTGGCGTGGCTCGAGCGGGTCAAGGCGCGTCGGGAAAGCTCCGACGAGCAGTTCGTCGTCCACTTCCGCGAGAAGTACGACGATCACATGCCGGTGTGGGCGCTGACCGAACTGCTCGAGCTGGGACACCTGTCCAACCTCTATCGAGGGATGCTCCAGAAGGATGCCGAGGAAGTCGCTCTGGCCTTCGGCGTCCCGAAGAAGAAGATGATGATCAGCTGGCTCGCCAGCCTGAACTACGTGCGGAATGCCGCGGCGCACCATGCTCGACTCTTCAACCGGAAGCTCCAGAACGCACCTTCGCGGCCAGCGGCGGGGAGCGTTCCGCTCCTCGACCACCTCCGTGCGCCAGGTGCCCCCAAGGAGGATTTCGGCACCTATAACGCCTTGGCGATCATCGCCCACATGCTGCGATCAATCGAAGCGGAGCGATCCTGGGCGCTACGCCTGGCCGGGCTGCTCCGCACCTTTCCGACGTCGCACGCACTCTCGATCCAGTCGATCGGCGTACCGCAGGGGTGGGAGACGCTCGAACTCTGGCGAGAGTGAAGATCGAGCACATGCTGAGTCTCGGAATGTCGGCGAGACGCCGGATCGGTGCCTGAGATCTAGAAGGTTAGGGGATCGGTGCTTACGGAGAGCGGCAACCTCGCCGTCTACGACACGGGCGACCAGCTGATCAGCACCTTCACGCTCGTTGCGCAGGGCGAAGGACTCAAGCCGCCTAGGCTGGTCCTGTGACTTCTGACCCTCGCCCGTCGACCGTCCCCGTGTCGTGGCGCGCCACGCTCTCCGCCGCAGCAGTCGCCCTCGTGCTGTGCGCGAGCATCCTCCTGGCCCCGCACGCCCAGGCTGCTGAGGCGCTCGCCTCGACCTCTGACGGCGGCGCCGAGCTGTCTGGCGGCTATGCCTGGTTGGCGGCGGCGGCCTTCGTCCTGCTGATCGTCGGGTCGGTCGGGCGCATCATCGGCATGCGGATGCTCTACAAGAACCGGAAGGCGCGGAAGGACCGCGAGACCGACGGCCTCTGAGCCCTCCGCGGATCGCGTCTCGCCGCACACCGCCCGCTCGTAGGCGCGGACGAGCCTCACCGCGTGGGCTATCCCGCCCGGCTCCGCGTCACGCCGACCGGACGAGCAGCTTCCTGATGCGCTTCTCGCCCCAGCCTCGCCTCACGCCGACCCGGCGAGCAGCTTCCGGATGCGCTTCTCGCTGACGGGTCCGTCCGTGCCGAGCTGCTGGGCGAAGAGCGAGACGCGCAGCTCTTCGATCATCCAGCGAGCCTGGCTCAGCTCGGCAGCTCGGGCCGGGTCCGGGCGCCCTGCTGCGTAGGCGGCCCGGGCCGCGTCGTAGGCCTCTTCGACGTCGTGCACCTTCCACGCGAGCTCGGCGTCGCGGTTCGGGTTGCTCGTCGCCTTCTCGAGCCTGTACGACGCCGCCCGCAGATACCTGGCGAGGTGCGGCAGACGGTCCGGCGGGGTCGCAGCCACAAAACCGTCGTAGACGAGCCCGGCCACGTGGTCGCGGACGTCGGCGAGGGTGTTGAGCAGCGCGAGCGAGCTCGACGACCTGATCTCGCCGTCGACGGTCCGCGCCGCTGTGAGCGCCGCGACGACGTGCCCGACGACCGTGTAGATCTCCTCTTCGAGCGCCTTCTTCACGGCTGCGCGGGTCGCCGTGTACGTCGCGAGGTCTCGGATCTGACCAGCCTCTGGCGTGAGGTGCTGGACAGCGGCGAGCTGGAGGTCGGCGACGAGCGCGCCCGTGTTCTTGTACGGGCTCGCGGCGAGGGTCAGCGACTGGGTCCCCGACCACCGCGACGTCACCCGCGACTGCTGGAGGGCTGTCTCGCCGAGGATCAGCCTGCGGACGCCGCGCGTGTGCTCGGCCTGCTGGCGCGACGCGTCGGCGAGCACCCGCAGGGCGACGGTGGTGGTCGCCCCCGAGCGCTCTTCGACGAGGGCGGGGTACCCGCGCACGACCATGCCGCCCGGGCCCGGTGTGTCGACCTGGGACGGGAGCACCCCGTCGGGCAGGGCCGACGGCCAGGTGGCGAGAGAGGCGACCTCGGCGACGGTGACACCTGTCGGGGCGTCGGGCGTCGTGGTCCGCGGCGCTGCCGCAGGTGCGGGAGTCCCTGTCCCGCCGGGGACGCCCCCGGCACTCGCACCCTTCGCGGCCGCAGCCGCCTCCTGCTGCGCCTCGCGCAGCGCTGTGCCGACGGCACTCTTGACCGCCGAGCGGACAGCAGCCTGCGACTGCGCGGCGAGCCGGCGCTGGAGCGCGACGAGGTCCTTGGACTCGTCGAGCACCACCTGCCCGCGCGGTCCGGAGCCGCTGCCGCGCTCTTCGAACACCCGGAAGGTCATCCGCAGATGGCCGGGGAGCTTCTCGCGGTCCCAGGCGTCGTCGGGCACGTCGACGTCGCGCAGCGCCTTGACCGCCCGGGTGAAGGCCTGCTCGTAGGACTCGGCCATGTCACCGGCACGCGTGATGTCTCCCCACGAGGGGGTGTTCGCCCGGATCCACGCGACGACACCGCGGGCGACGTCGGGCGCAGGGACCAGCTGGACGCGGACAGGCTTGGGCAGCGCACGGATGGTCGCGGTCGTCAGCTCGTCGAGCAGACCGGGGACCATCCAGTCGAAACCGTCGGGCACCACGCGGTTGAGCACCGAGATCGGGATGTGCACGGTGACGCCGTCGGCATCTGTCCCAGGCTGGAACTGGTACGTCAGCGGAAGGGTCAAATCGCCCTGGACCCACTCCTGCGGGAAGTCCTCGGCCGAGACCTCGACTCCCTCGGGGACGAGCAGGTCGAGGGTGAAGGTCAGCAGCTCGGGGTCGTCGCGGCGCGCGGACTTCCACCACTGGTCGAAGTGCCGTGCGGAGACGACCGAGGCGGGCACGCGCTCGTCGTAGAAGGCGAAGAGCGCGTCGTCGTCGACCACGAGACCACGCTGGCGCGAGCGGGCCTCGAGCTCGGCGGCCTCGTCGAGCAGGCGGCGGTTGTCGGCGTAGAAGGTGTGGTGGGTGGTCCACTCGCCTTGCACGAGGGCGTGGCGGATGAACAGCTCGCGGGCCTGCTCGGGGTCGACCTTGGAGAACAGCACCTTGCGGTCGGCGACGATCGGCACGCCGTAGAGCAGCACCTTCTCGATCGCCTGCGCAGCACCCTGCTTGCTCGACCAGTGCGGCTCGGAGTACGTGCGCTTGACCAGGTGCGCGGCGAGCTCTTCGGCCCACTCGGGCTGGATCTTCGCGACGTCGCGGCCCCACAGGCGCGAGGTCTCGACGAGCTCGCCTGCCATCACCCAGACCGGCGGCTTCTTGGCGAGGCCCGATCCGGGGAAGATCGCGAAGCGGGCACCGCGCGCCCCGAGATACTCGTTCCGCGCGAACTTCTTGGCCCGGCGGTCGGCCGCGGTCTCCCGGCCCTTGACGGCCGAGGCCTTGACCTCGGTGGCCTCCTGCATGCCGATCTGCGAGAGCAGCCCGGCGAGCAACGACTGGTGGATCGTGTCGCCGTCCCAGGTCTGGCGCAGGTCGAGCTCGGACACCCCGTCATCGACCCGGGACGCGACGGTGCTGCCCTGCGCATCGGGTCCGACGGTCCCGCCGGCTCCGCCCGAGCGGCGGCCGGGTGCATTCATGACGATGCCGAGCGGCTTGGACATCTCGCGCAGCTGACCGACGACGTCCTGCCACTCCCGGATCCGCAGGAAGTTGAGGAACTCCGCCCGGCACAGCCTGCGGAAGGCCGACGACGACAGGTCACGCTGCTGACCCCGCACGTACTCCCAGAGGTTGAGGTACGTGAGGAAGTCAGACGTCGGGTCGGTGAAGCGGGCGTGCTGCTGGTCGGCCTGAGCGCGCTGCTCGGTCGGACGCTCGCGGGGGTCCTGGATCGACAGCGCCGCCGCGATGATCATCACCTCGCGGGCCGCGCCGCGGCGCCCACCCTCGACGATCATCCGGGCCAGGCGCGGGTCCATCGGCAGCTGGGCGATGGCCCGGCCGGTCTCCGTGAGACGCGTGCCGCCACCGGCACCGAGGGCGTCACGGTCTGATCGTGACGGCTGCTCGGTCGAGGGCGTGCTCGACGAGCCGTCAGCACCGGTGAGGGTATCGGTGCCCTCGGAGGAGGGGTCGGCGGTCTGTGTCTGGCCCGCCTCGGACCGGGTTCCACGCCTCTCGGGCTTGCGGGTCTCGAGCGCACCGAGCTCGGTGAGCAGCTGGACGCCGTCGCGGATGGCCCGGGTGTCGGGAGGCTCGACGAAGGGGAACTTCGCGACGTCGTCGGGCGTGCGGACCACGCCGACGGAGATCATCTGCAGCAGCACCGAGGCGAGGGACGTGCGCAGGATCTCGGGCTCGGTGAACTCCGGGCGCGAGAGGAAGTCGTCCTCGGAGTAGAGGCGGATCGCGATGCCGTCGGCGACACGGCCACAGCGGCCCGATCGCTGGTTGGCCGAGGCCTGCGCGATCGGCTCGATCGGCAGGCGCTGCACCTTGGTCGCCTTGGAGTAGCGCGAGATGCGGGCTGTGCCCGGGTCGACGACGTACCGGATGCCCGGGACCGTCAGCGAGGTCTCGGCGACGTTGGTCGAGAGCACGACGCGCCGGCCCGGGTGCGCCTGGAACACACGGTGCTGCTCGGCGGCCGAGAGGCGGGCGTAGAGCGGCATGATCTCGACGTGGTCGGGGCGTCGGGCGTCGTTGACGCGCGGACCCAGGTGGCTCGACAGGGCGTCCTGGGCGTCGAGGATCTCTCGCTCGCCCGAGAGGAACACGAGGATGTCGCCCGGGCCGGCCGCGCACAGCTCGTCGACGGCCTCGCAGATGCCCGTCATGAGGTCGCGCTCCGCACCCTTCTTGGCCGCGGAGTCCTCGGGCGTCAGCGGGCGGTAGCGGATCTCGACGGGGAAGGTGCGGCCGGTGACCGAGACGACGGGGGCCATGGGGACGTCGTCGGCGGTCTCGTCGGCTGACTGCTGCGAGGCCGGCGGAGCCGTCGAGCCAGAGGCCTCCGAGGCGCTGACGGCAGCCGGCGCACCCGCGGCGTCGCGCGGCGCGAAGTGCCGGGCGAACCTGTCGGAGTCGATCGTCGCCGACGTGATGATGACCTTGAGGTCCGGGCGCTGCGGCAGCAGCTGCGTGAGGTACCCGAGGATGAAGTCGATGTTGAGGGAGCGCTCGTGCGCCTCGTCGATGATGAGCGTGTCGTAGGCGAGCAGCTGCGGGTCGCGCTGGATCTGCGCGAGCAGGATGCCGTCGGTCATGACCTTGACGAGGGTGTTCTCCGACGACGTGTCGGTGAACCGCACCTGGTAGCCGACGATCTCGCCCAGGGGCGTCCCGATCTCCTCGGCGATGCGCTCGGCGACAGTGCGCGCCGCGATACGACGAGGCTGGGTGTGGCCGATCTGCCCAGCGCGGCCGCGGCCGAGCTCGAGGGCGATCTTCGGCAGCTGGGTGGTCTTGCCCGACCCGGTCTCACCCGCGACGATGACCACCTGGTTGTCGCGGATCGCCGCGGCGATGTCTTCCCGGCGCGCCGAGACGGGCAGCTGCTCGGGGAAGGTGATCGGGGGAAGCTCGACAGCCGTGCGGGCGGCGGCGGCGCGGGCGAGCTTGCCGTGGTCGACGCGCGGCGTGCTGCCGCGGCGACCGGAGCCCTTGCCGCGACCCTCCTTCGCGCTCTGTGCCCGCGCGCCCTGTGCCTTCGTGCCCTGTGCGATCGCGCCCTGTGCCGGTTCGCCGCGACCGGTCGGGCTGGCAGACGTCTCGTCGTGAGGTGTCGACGAGGTCCCTCGACCGCGTCCACCACGCCGGCGTCGACCGCCGTCGCGGCGCGCGGGCGCACCGGAGGGAGCGTCCTGCGGGTCTGGGGAGTTCGGTGCCGTGCTCACAACCCACCATCCTCCCAGGCGCCGCCAACTCTTTTCGTCCAGGAGCGGTGGACAGCCCCCGAGAGGTCCCGTCCATGTGGCACGACCCACCCCCGCCGGACCGCGAGGTCGTACAGACACGCCAGAACTCGACCCGGAGGTCGGTGTTCTGGCGTGTCTGTACGACCTGGGTGCAGCGGGTGCGACCTGGTGCGGGTCGGGGTCAGTCCCGGCTGAGCTGGAGCGGCGCGAAGAACGCCAGGCTCACCGCGAGGAGGCCGCCGCCGAAGAGCAGGAACTCGAGGTCGGGCGTCGTGAAGGCGAGCGCCATCAGGTACATGCCCAGCAGGAACAGGGCGAGGGTGACGACGAAGGTGATGCCACGCATGGGGGTCCTCCAAGACTGAGATTCTGCTGGCAACGGTAGCAGGATGTGACGTCCTGTCAGGGGTCATGGTCTGACAGCAGCGGTCATGGTCCGGCCAGGCCGGCTGGCGAGCCAGGGTCTGGTCAGAGGCCCAGCGTCTTCTTGTACGAGAGCGCGAAGGAGGTGACGCCGCCGCCGAGGCTGTCGATGCACACGCGACGCCTGTCGAGCCCACCGACGGCAGGGCACGTGCCATCCATCGCGCGCAGCTCGTCGAGGACGGCCTCAGGCTGGTCGGAGGTATCGAGGTGGACCTCGAGCCAGCAGCCGCCCGACGCGCACCAGACGCTGCTCTCGTCCACGACCACCCCGTCGGGAAGGTCGACCTGGTCGGCCGACGGGACCGCAGACTCGTCGATCTCCACGAGCACGAGGGGCACCACCACGACGAGGCCGAGGATCACGACGACCGTGCCGACGGCACCCAGGACCGCTCTGCTGACCGCTCTACGTCCTCGCACGCTGCCCCCGAACGCCTCGTCACCGCGCTGACCTGCAGGTCTCATCGTCTCTCACCTCGGGCTGCGTCGTCGAGGGCCACCCCGGGCTCCGCGACGGTCTTGACCTCTCCGACGATCGCCCCTACTCTCCATGTAATCGGTTCCATGGAAACGATTACACGGCTGGCGCACCGCAGCGCCAGACGACCGAGCTCACCGAGGAGTCCGCATGTCGACGCCGACGATCCGCGATGTCGCCGCCCGAGCAGGGGTCTCGGTGGCCACAGTCTCGCGCGTCCTCTCCGAGGATCCCCGCACCTCCGCCTCGTCCCGCGAGAAGGTCTTCGCCGCCGCTGCCGAGATGGGCTTCCGCCCCAACGCCCAGGCGCGCTCCCTGCGCCGCACCCGCACCGACACCATCGGTGTCCTGCTCTCCGACGTCCGCAACCCCTTCTTCGCCGAGATCGCGCACACCGTCGCCCAGACCGCCCTGGCCTCGGACATCGCGACCCTGCTGTGCAACGCCGACGAGTCGACCGAGCAGCAGGACCACGCCCTCGACCTCCTCGTGTCCCAGCGCGTGGACGGCATCATCGTCACGCCGCAGGGCGACGGCTCCGGGTCGCTGCGCGACGTGCTCAAGCTCGGTCTCCCGGTGGTCTTCGTCGACCGCGTGATCGACGGGGTCGACGTCCCGAGCGTCACCTCCGACAACCGGTCGGGCGTGACAGCCGCCGTCGAGCACCTCGCGGCCCTCGGTCACCGCAGGATCGGTTTTGTCGCCGGACCGCAGGAGACCTCGACGGGGCGCGAGCGCCTCGTCGCCTACCGCGAGGCGATCGCCGCGGCGGGCCTCGACACGGACCCGGCCCTCGTCTACCAGGGTGACTTCCGCGTCGCCTCGGGCGTCGCCGGGGCGCGTGCCCTGCTCGACCTCGACGACGCCCCGACAGCCCTCGTGGCGGCCGACTCGCTCATGACCTTCGGGGTGCTCCAGGAGTGCCAGGACCGCGGTGTGCGCATCGGCGACGAGGTCTCGGTGATCGGCTACGACGACATCGACTCCTTCAGACTCGTCAACCCGCCGGTCACGGTGATCGCGCACGACCCCGCACGCATGGGGGCCCTCGCCGTCGCCATGATCCGCGATCTGCTCGCCGGTGAGCCCGTCACCTCGGCCGTGCTGGCCTCGAACCTCGTCGAGCGCGCCTCGACCGGACCCGCCAGGAGGAGCGCATGACCGCCGCAGCCCCCGTCCCCGCGAGCGAGCCGTCGCGCAGCCGCACCTCCGTCCCGGCCCCCGCACCCGTGCTCACCCTGGACTCCGTCTCGAAGTCCTTCGGGCCTGTCGACGTCCTCAAGGACATCACCGTCCACGTCCGCCCCGGGCGCGTGCAGGTGCTGCTCGGTGAGAACGGCGCCGGCAAGTCCACGCTCATCAAGATGATGTCCGGGATCTACCAGCCCGACGGTGGCCGCGTGGTCGTCGACGGCAAGGCCGTGCACCTGGGCAGCGTCCGCGACGCCGAGCGTCTGGGCATCGCGACCATCCACCAAGAGCTCAACCTCGTCCCCAGCATGACCGTGGCCGAGAACGTGCTCATGGGCCGTCTGCCCTCGCGCGGTGGGTTTGTGTCGCGGCGGACCACCCGGCGGCTCGCCCGCGAGGCCCTCGACAGGGTCCGCCTCGACGTCGACCTCGACACCCCCGTCGGCCAGCTCGGCATCGCCCGCCAGCAGCTCGTCGAGATCGCCAAGGCGCTCAGCCTCAACGCGCGTGTGCTCATCCTCGACGAGCCGACGGCCGCGCTCACCGGGAGCGAGACCGAGGTGCTGTTCGGCGTCGTCGAAGAGCTCCGGCGCGACGACGTCGCGATGGTGTTCATCAGCCACCACCTCGAGGAGATCGCCGCGATCGGCGACGAGGTGAGCGTGCTGCGCGACGGCGCCCTCGTCGCCGAGGTCCCCGCCTCGACGCCCGAGGACGAGCTCGTCCGCCTCATGGTCGGCCGGGACATCACCGAGCAGTACCCGCGCCGCACCCACACCCCGGGCGAGGAGGTGCTGCTCGACGTCCGCGGCCTGACCCGGACGGGCGTGCTCCACGGCATCGACGTCCAGGTCCGTGCCGGCGAGGTCGTCGGCGTCGCCGGGCTGGTGGGCGCAGGCCGCACCGAGCTGCTGCGCGCGATCGCCGGCGCAGACCCCTACGACTCCGGGACCGTGCACGTCGACGGCCAGCGTCTCGCGCCGCGCTCCGTCGGCAGCGCCGTCGCGGCGGGCATCGGCCACGTCCCCGAAGACCGCAAGGGCCAGGGCCTCGTGCTCGACGCCTCGGTCGCCGAGAACCTCGGCTACGCGACGCTCGCCGCGACCTCCCGCGCAGGGTTTGCCGACCGCAGCGGCCAGCGCAGCCGCGCGCAGGAGGTCGCCACCCGACTGCGGATCCGCATGCGGGACGTCGACCAGGCCGCCCGTGACCTGTCCGGCGGCAACCAGCAGAAGATCGTCTTCGGCCGCTGGGTGCTCGCCGGCTCGCGCGTGCTGCTGCTCGACGAGCCCACCCGCGGCGTGGACGTCGGCGCCCGCGTCGAGATCTACGAGCTCATCAACGCCGTCGCCGCTGCGGGCGGCGCCGTCCTGCTGGTGTCGAGCGACCTCCCCGAGGTGCTCGGCGTCAGCGACAGGGTCCTGGTGATGAGCGGTGGCCGGCTCACCGGCGAGCTGCCCGCCTCGACCGCCACCCAGGACCAGGTGATGGCCCTGGCCGTCAAGCACGCGGACGACGACGACCACGTCGCCCCCTCCCACGGACCCGAAGGGAGCCCCTCATGAGCGGCTCGAGCACCATCGCCCCCACCAAGCCCTCGACCCAGGAGCGGCGGCTGCGGCTGCCCGGCCTCTCCGGCCAGCTGGCCACGACGCTCCTACCCTTCATCGGGCTGCTCGTCCTGTGCCTCGTCCTGTTCATCCTCACGCCGAACTTCCTCACCTACGGCAACCTCCTCAACGTCGGCGTGCAGGCCTCGACCATCGCGGTGATGGCCTTCGGCATGACCTTCGTCATCGTGGCCGGGGGCATCGACCTGTCGGTCGGCTCGGTCGCCGCGCTCTCCGGGATGCTGTCGGCGTGGATGTTCGCCACTGCCGACCTCCCCGGCTGGCTCGCCCTCGTCGGCGGGCTGCTCACGGGTCTGGTGGCCGGTGCGGTCTCTGGCTTCGCCGTCGCCTACGGCAGGCTCCCGGCCTTCATCGCGACCCTCGCCATGCTGTCGGTGGCCCGGGGTCTCACCCTCGTGATCTCGGACGGGCGCCCCATCCGCACCTCGCCCGCCGTCTCCTGGCTCGGCAGCGACGTCCTGGGCGTCCCGGTGCCGATCATCGTGCTGGCCGTCGCGGGCATCGTCACGGCCGTGATCCTCAACAGGACCGTCATCGGTCGCTCGATGTACGCGGTCGGCGGCAACGAAGAGGCCGCGCGCCTGTCCGGCATCCCGGTCAAGCGCGTCCTGGTCACCGTCTTCGCCCTGTCCGGGCTGTTCGCGGCCCTCGCCGGGATGCTCATCGCCGGGCGCCTCGACTCCGCGCAGCCGCAGGCCGCCTCGGGCTACGAGCTCGACGCGATCGCCGCTGTCGTCATCGGCGGGGCGTCGCTCTCCGGCGGTGTCGGGCGGGCCTCAGGGACCCTCGTCGGGGCCCTGATCCTCGCCGTCATCCGCAACGGCCTCAACGTCCTGGGCGTCTCGTCCTTCTGGCAGCAGGTCGTCATCGGACTGGTCATCGCGCTCGCCGTCTTCGTCGACGTGCTGCGCCGCCGCGGCACCCGCAGCTGACCGTCCGGGCCTCGGGCCGGGGCGCCTCCGCGCCCTCTGCCGCCACCCATCTCTCCAGTTCCCACATCCCTCCGCAGTTCCCCACCCCCACCTCAAGGAGCGAACGATGACGTTCACCACCCGCGGCCGCCTCGCCGCCGTAGTCCTGACCACCTCCCTCGTCCTCGCCGGCACCGCTGCCTGCGGCCGCGGCGACACCGACGGCGGCGGCTCTGACGAAGGGTCCGGGAAGTCCGTGACCCTGTCGCTGTCGACCCTCAACAACCCGTTCTTCGTCGACGTCCGCGACGGCGCCCAGGAGGCGGCCGACGAGCTCGGCATCGACCTCACTGTCGTCGACGCCCAGAACGACTCGACAGCGCAGACCGACCAGATCGCCTCGGCGGTGTCCTCAGGCACCGAGGGGCTGCTCATCAACGCCGTCGACTCCGACGCCGCGGCAGCTGCCGTCGCCCCGGCACTGTCGGGCGACCTGCCCGTGATCGGTGTCGACAGGACGGTCAACGGTGCCGAGATCACCTCGCTCGTCTCGAGCGACAACGTCGCCGGCGGTAGCCAGGCCGCCGACGCCCTGGCCAAGGCCATCGGCGAGCAGGGCAAGGTCATCGTGCTCCAGGGCCAGCCGGGCACCTCCGCCAGCCGCGACCGCGGCGCCGGCTTCACCGAGGGCATCGCTGCCTACCCGGGCATCGAGGTCGTCGCCATGCAGACCGCGAACTTCGACAGGGCGCAGGCCCTCGACGTCGCGACCAACCTGCTCCAGGCCAACCCCGACGTGGTCGGCATCTTCGCCGAGAACGACGAGATGGCCCTCGGTGCCATCCAGGCGCTCGGCGCACGCGCCGGCGACGACGTCCACGTGGTCGGCTTCGACGGCACCGACGACGGCCTCGCAGCCGTCGAGTCCGGGACCCTCGAGGCGACGATCGCGCAGCAGCCCCGCGAGCTCGGTCGCCAGTCCGTCGAGCTCATGGCCGACGTCCTCGCAGGGGAGACTGTCGACAGCGAGGTCCCCGTGGCCGTCGAGACCGTGACGAAGGACAACGTGGGGGACTACCAGTCGTGAACCAGCACACCCGCACCGTCCCCCGGCCCGAGGTGGCCGGGGGACCACCCGCAGCGCACGGCCGGACCGGTGTGGTGGTCGTCGGGTCGGTCAACGCCGACCTGCTCACCACGGTCGACCAGCACCCGCGCCCCGGCGAGACCGTCCTCGGGCGCACCCTCGACGTGCTGCCCGGCGGCAAGGGCGCCAACCAGGCTGTCGCAGCCGCTCAGCTGGGAGCCCAGACCGCCCTCGTCGGGGCCGTCGGCTCCGACCAGTTCGCCGAGCCGGCGCTGGCCGGCCTGCAGGCCGCCGGGGTCGACCTCGGGGCCGTGACAGCGGTCGAGGGGTCCACAGGCGTCGCGCAGGTGACAGTCTCGGCAGACGGGGAGAACGCCATCGTCGTGATCCCGGGTGCCAACGCGTCCGTGGACGACGTGGTCGTCGACGCCTACGCCGAGCTCGTCGGCGGGGCGGCCGTCGTGGTCGTCCAGGGGGAGATCCCGCGGACGGGCATCGAGGCCGCAGCCCGGCACACCCAGGGGCGTCTCGTCGTGAACCTCGCCCCCGTCGTCGACGTGGACCGCGAGGTGCTCCTGGCAGCCGACCCGCTCGTCGTCAACGAGCACGAGGCGGCTCTGGTGCTCGCGATGCTCGACGCGTCCTCCGGTCGGGGTGAGGCGGCTTCCTCGGGGGTGACGTCGTCTGGGGCAGAGGTCCCGGACAGCGTGGCCAGAGGTGACGCGACCACAGACGACGCGACCACGGGCAGCGCGCCCGAGGAGACCGAGCCTGAGGACACCGCGGTCGAGACCGACCGTGGCACGGCGGACGACGAGCAGCGTGTCGTCGACGCGCTGCTCGCCCATGGCGTGCCGTCGGTCGTCCTGACTGTCGGGGCTCGTGGCGCGCTCGTCGCGGACGGGTCGGGGACCACCCTCGTCCCGTCTCCGCGCGTCGAGGCAGTCGACACGACCGGCGCAGGAGACGCCTTTGTCGGTGCGCTCGCCTACAGGCTCTCCGAGGGCGACGGCCTCGTCGAGGCTGCCCGGCTCGCTGCCCGCGTCGGCGCGTACGCCGTCCGGGGGAGCGGTGCGCAGCCGTCCTACCCCTGGGCCGGCGACCCGTTGCCCGAGACCATCGCGCAGTGCGCAGCCCGTGCAGCGTCCGCCGCGACCTCCGCGGCGCAGGCAGCCGTGGGTGCGACCCGCGCGGGAGCCGACCACCACGAGCCGAAGGACGACCGACGGTGAAGCGCACCGGGCTGCTGAACCCCGACCTCGCCGCTGGTGTCGCGCGCCTCGGCCACGGGCACCTCGTGCTCGTCGTCGACTGCGGGACGCCGATCCCGCCGGGTGCGCGGGTCGTCGACGTCACTGTCGTCGCCGGGGTGCCGAGCTTCGTGCAGGTGCTCGACGCCGTGCTCGACGAGATCGTCGTCGAGGGGTCCGTCGCGGCGAGCGAGTCGACCGGGACTGTCGTGACCGACTGGTTGGAGGAGCGCGGCCTGAACCCGCAGCTCGTCCCGCACGAGGACCTCAAGGCTCTCTTGCCCGGCGCCGCGCTCGTCGTCCGCACGGGTGAGGCGACACCCTGGGCCAACGTCGCGCTGCGCTGCGGCGTGCCGTTCTGAGGGATCAGAGCGACCCCGACGAAGGTCAGGTGCTGAGCGCTGCGAGGTAGCGGCGGGTCATGAGGTCTTGAGCGGCTCGGGTGAGCGGACCGCCGATCTTCGCCAGGCGGGTCGCGGGCTGCGAGACGGCTGAGACCGCGAACCTGACCCGACCGTCGTCGGCGGTCGACAGCGCGAACTTCTCCAGACCGCGTTCCGGGTGCCCGGGCAGCGTCGCGTAGGTGAAGCTCTTCAGACCTGGCTCGTCGACGACCTCGACCACGCGGCACGGGATCCGGACCGCAGCCCTGCCGACCCCCAGGTGCAGGAGGACGACGGCCCCGACGACGAGCACGGCGTCGGACGACTGCACGCGCAGCCCCGCACGGCGCTGCACCTGCCAGGAGAACAGCTCGGCTGCGGCGGCATCGAGGTCGCGGCGGTCGAGGGTGACCACGTGCGAGAAGCGCCGGAACCCGGCCGGAGGGATGGCGTCGACGGCGAGCTCGGGTGGTGCGGTGATCTGCGCGGCACGCAGGTGGGCCTCGGTGCGGGCTGGCAGGGGCGGCACGGGGGAGTTGTGACGGTTCACGGTGCGTCCGGCGTGGACGAGACGAGGGTGAGCACGGCGGTCCGAGGGGTCGAGGGACCAGCCACGGGTCGGGCTGGTCCTCTGATGCTAGGACGACGCACCGGGTCGTGCCCGGGGTCGTAGGGTGGAGAGATGACTGCTGAGCGCGCTGTCGCGGCCCTCGAGGCTGCTGGGCTGGAGCACACCGTCCGCACGATCGGGAAGGTGTCCTCGCTCGTCGAGGCCGCCGCGGCGCTCGGCGTCGAACCGGCCGGGATCGTCAAGACCCTCGTGGTCCGACGGGCCGAGGACGACTACCTCTTCGTGCTGGTCCCCGGCGACCGCACCATCTCGTGGCCCAAGCTCCGTGCGCTGCTCGGCGTCCAGCGGATGTCCATGCCCGACGCCTCGGTCGCCAAGGCCGTCACCGGCTACGAGCGCGGGACCATCACACCTTTCGGGTCGACGCACCCCTGGCCCGTCGTCGCCGACGAGCGCGTCGTCGGCCCGGTGTCGCTCGGGTCAGGGACGCACGGCGTCGGCATCACCGTCGACGGCCGCGCCGCCGCCGAGGCCCTCGGCGCCCAGGTCGCCGACGTCACCGACCCCGCCTGACCGCTCTCGGGTCAGCTCGTCGCGTCGGCGACCTTCTCCTTGAGGCTGTCGACCTCGGTCTGCAGACCGTCGATCGCCGACTGGACCTCGGGCGTGATGTTCTCGCCCGCGGCGTCCTTGAGCTCGGTGAGCTTGGTGGTCGCGTCGTCGAGGGCTGTCTTCGCCTCGTCGAGCTTCTGGCGCGCGTCGCTGCCCTCGGCCTGGGCGTCTTCGAGGGCGCCCGTGGCCTTCCCGGCGGCAGACTGCGCGGAGGTGATGGCGTCCTGGGCGGTCGATCGGACCGACTCGGGCAGGTCGCCGATGCTGGCGCCGATGGTCTGCGCGTCGGCCGCGATGGTCTGCACCTGCGCCTTGGCATCCTGGACGAACTGCGTGAGCTGCTCCGTCGTGATGTTGACCTCGGGGAGGTCGGAGCACGCAGACAGGGTCAGCGCTGTGGTCAGCCCGAGGGCTGCGACGGCTGCACGGGTGGGGCGCTTGAATCGGAGCATGGCTCAAGTGTGACCGACACGTGACCCCGGTCGGGGGACGACCGGTCGGCAGTCGGTGAGGGTTCGGCGAACGTCCCGCTCGGAGGGTAGGGCGAGCGCTCCAGACCTGCCGGTCACCGCACGCTCGGTGCGCCGGGTGCAGTGCCTGGGGCTCAGAGACCGGACGGCAGTGTCAGAGCGCGTGCGCCGCCTGCCGCGGGAGGACGGCACCCTGAGTCTCAGCCCTCTGAGTCCCAGCACCCACAGACCCAGCCCCCTGCGGCCCCGCGCCGACCATCCCCGCGATGAGCCGGAGCACCACCCTGTCGAGCAGCACGAGGTTGACCTTCGGCTCGGTCACGACGGCGAGCAGGTGGTGGTCGTCGACCGCGTACACGACCATCGACCCCGCAGGCCCGCGCACCGTGGTCATCTCCAGCCCCTCGAGCCCGAAGGCCATGCCGGACTGCTGGGCGATGCCGAGGACCGTCGCGACCACGGCGGCCGAGCTGTCGTGCAGCGCGGGATCACCGTCGTCGTAGAAGGGCAGGCCGTCGGTCCGCGCCACGAGGACACGGCGGATGCCGGGGATCTCGCTGCGGAGCGTGGCGGCGACGCCGAGCGCGTGCTGTCTGACGATCATGGGGTCTGCTGCTTCTTTCGTCCGGAGAGGGTCTGCACCCCGTCGAGGAGCACGTGGAGTGCGGCTGTCGCGTCGGCGAGGTCGCGTGGGTCGCAGGGCATGAGGGACTGGACCGGCGTGCCGAGCGCTGCGGCCAGCTCGGCTCGCGTCCCCGCGGGGTCGGCCCAGCGGCTCACCAGCACGAGGCGCGGGACGTAGGGGGCGAGGTCCGCGAAGGCCGCGACGATGTCCCGTGCCTGGGCGACGCTCTCGCTGCGGCTCGCGTCGACGAGGACGACGTACCCGTCCATGTCGCGGGCCAGCATCGTCCACATGAAGGAGAAGCGCTGCTGACCAGGCGTGCCGAAGAGCCCCACGCGGTGCGCGCCCCACGAGGCCCCCGGCGGCGGCGTCACGTGCAGACCACCGTGGTCCATCGCGACAGTCGTCGACGTCTTGACCGCGACCGTCGCGTCGCTCACGGCCCGCTCGGTCGAGACCACCGGGTCCTGGGACAGGGTCGACACGAAGGTCGTCTTGCCGGCACCGAAGGGTCCGGTGACGACGATCTTGGTCGGGGCGCTCGCGGTCACGTCAGGTCCTCGGTCCGTCGGGGGAGCGGGAGGTTGCCGGCCGTGGGCCGGCCCGTCCCGGGGTGGGGCGTGGGTCGACGACGCGTCAGATGTCGAGGTCGCGCTCGAGGTTGAGCAGCTGGCGGCGGGCCATCGCCAGGTTGGAGCGCGACTTGTCGAGCACCAGGTAGAGGAACAGGCCGCTGCCCGACTGGCTCTGCAGCAGGCGGATGAGGTGGATCTGGGTGTCGAGGGTGATGAGGATGTCCTCGATCTTCCCGCTGAGCCCGAGGTGCTGCATGGTGCGGATCTTGGCGCGCACGACGTCGGTGTTGCCGGCCGCGGCGATGTCGAGGTCGATGCCCGAGCCGGCCTGGCCGAGGGACATGCCGCTCTCGTAGTCGACGAGTGCTGTGGCGAGCGCGCCGTCGATCCCGAGGGCGGCCTGGAGGGTCTGGTCAACTGTGGTCACGATGAACGTCCTTGCGAGGTGTTGGGGGAGAGCAGGGGCCGCGGTCCGGGCGCCCGTCCACGAGGTTCATCGGGACGCGCGAGGCCGAGCGTTAGTTGAATCCGATTGAATCTCGGGTGATCTGTGTCTCTGCGACCGACCACACCGGGTCCCCTCCCGTTCTGCTCGGTCCCCGCTCCGCCTTCGGTCCTGCTCTGCTGACGACCCGTGCGCGCGCTCGCGAGACCGGTCGGGGACCGCGCACCGGCGATCAATCACGTCGCGGACCGCCCGCCCGGCAGGGCAGACTGGTCGCATGTGGATGTGAGCCGCCCCGGACCAGTCCGACCGACGCACCCGACCGCAGTGCCGACACGTGCCGACCCCTGCTGAGCCTCCCGACCTTGGTCGACGAGCGCCCGACGAGGACAGACGAGCACGGACGAGCACCGCGCAGCGGGTAGGAGCTCCATGACCCACCAGCACAGCACCCCGAGTCCTCAGCACGACCTCATCGCCGCAGCCGACGCGGCAGCCCTCTCCGAGGGTGAGCCCGGCGCCGTCGCGCTGCGCGCCCTCGACGTGACCTTCGCCTACGGCGACCGCACGGTCCTCGACGGCGTCGACCTCGACGTCCCACCCGGCCACAGGGTCGGGCTCGTCGGCGAGAACGGCGTCGGCAAGTCGACGCTGCTCCGCCTCCTCGCCGGGCAGCAGGAGCCCGACCGTGGCTCGGTCGTGCGCCCCGACGACCTCGGCTTCCTCCACCAGGAGACCCCGTACCCGCTGACCGCGACGGTCGAGCAGGTCGTCGCCGACGCCCTCGCCGAGGTCCGAGCGGTCGAGGCGGACCTCGCGTCGGCCGCCGCTGCGCTCGCGGCCCTGCCATCTGTCGATGCGGAGATCAGCACTGACGACACTGGTGACTCGGACAGCGCAGCCGGCATCGACGGCGCCGGTGACACGGCCAGCACCGAGAGCACCGACGGCACTGCCAGCACCACCGACGCCGAGGCCCGCACCCTCGCCCGGGAGGCGCGCGAGCAGGCCGAGGCCGCCTACGCGACGGCTCTCGCGCGCAGCGACGCCGCCGAGGTCTGGGACGCCGACCGCCGCGCCGAGATCACCCTCGCCGGCCTGGGCATCGAGCACGTCCGCGGGCGGACCGTCGCACAGATGTCCGGTGGCGAGCGGACACGGCTCGGCCTCGCGGCCCTGCTCATCCGTCAGCCCGCCGCGCTGCTGCTCGACGAGCCGACCAACCACCTCGACGACGACGCAGCCAGGTTCCTCGCCTCGGCCGTCGCGGCGATCCCGGGTGCCGTGGTGCTCGCGAGCCACGACCGCGACTTCCTCGACGAGGTCTGCACGGAGATCTTCGACCTCGACCCGACCGCAGAGGGCACGAGCGGCACGCTCTACGGCGGTGCGTACAGCGAGTACCGCAAGGCCAAGCGTGACGAGCGTGCCGCGTGGGAGCGCCAGTACGCGCAGGAGCAGGAGGAGCTCGCCGACCTGCGCGAGTCGATCGGGACGACGGCCCGGAAGGTCTCGCACTCACGCGACGCGACCGACAACAACAAGATGGCCTACGGCCGACGCGGTGACCGTGTGCAGTCGCAGGTGTCACGGCGCGTGCGGAACGTCCAGCAGCGCATCGACACGCTGAGCGCCGCCCAGGTCCGCCGCCCGCCCCGCCCGCTCGTCTTCAGCCCCAGCAGCTACGGCATGGCGGCCGAGGGAGGGCGTGGCGTCGTGATGTCGCTGCGCGATGTAGTGGTTCCCGGACGGCTCGAGATCGCGTCGCTCGACCTCACAGCGGGAACAAAGCTGCTGGTCACCGGGCCGAACGGCTCCGGCAAGTCGACGCTGCTCTCCGTGCTCGCGGGGGACGTCGTGCCCGCGAGCGGCACCGTCACCCAGGCGCCTGGTGTCGGGGTGGGCCTGCTCGAGCAGGACATCTACCTGCAGGACGACGTCAGGTCGCCGCGGGAGCTCTTCACGCTGCTCGGCGCGTCTGAGGCCCTCGCAGACTTCGGCCTCGTCGGACGCCACGACCTCGACAGGCCGCTGCGCGAGCTCAGCACAGGCCAGCGGCGCCGGGTGGTCCTCGGGATGCTCGTGGCCCAGGCGCCCGAGGTGCTGCTGCTCGACGAGCCGACCAACCACATCTCTCTCGGCCTCGCCGAAGAGCTCGGGGAGGCCGTGAAGACGGCGTTGGGGACGATCGTCGTGGCGTCGCACGACCGATGGTTCCGCAGGACGTGGAAGGGCTCGACGCTGTCGCTGGGGTGATGTGTGCGCTGAGCAGCGTCGCGCCATCGACCACTGAGAATCGCCCACGACCACCACGGTCTGCGTTGACCACAGGTTTGACTCGATGGAAGGCCAGCCTGCCCGAGCCTCATCGTTCCGATCCACTGATGAGCAGGTCCGCCGGTGACGGGGGCAGCCAGTATGGTTCACTGCGATCTGCCTCGAGCCCTCTCGGAAACATATTCATGCAGACCTAGACCACCTGGGCGACGAGATGAGCCGTGCTCTTGCGGCCATTTTGGAGATCGCGCGAAGGTGCCCCGGGCATCGCGTGACTTGGGTTCGCAGGTCTCGACGCAGCGAGGACGGCGTTTACGTACCATTCCGGTCGTGTGGGCGCGACGTGCCCGGCCAGCACGTGGAGGCCATGGTCCGGGCGCCGCTACGCAGGGGGCGCTATCCTATCCGAACCCGCTCGAGGACTGTTGTCCGCCACAGATGTTCCAGGGGATCTGTCGATGGGTCTTCCGGTCCGTGAGGAAAGCGCCTCGGTCAGGTTCATCGGGAAGCGTCGGTAATCTGTCATGAGAGAGGGTTGATCGGGGTCCGTCAGGGAATTCTCTCCGAGGCGCGCGACCCGTCGGCGATCGAATTTCTGCAGGCAGGTCGGCGTGAGGCCCAAGTTCGCCTCTCTGTAGTTGAGGGCCTCCCATGACCGGCGGCCGAGGATGCCCAGCCAACACTCTAAGAGGCGACCTTCGGCGAGGTCGGCGCGGTCTCTACCTCGAGGAGCGAGCTCGGCCCACTCCATGGCGACGCCGTCCATCGAGCATGGGTTGACAAGCGATCGCCAAAGTACAGCCTGGTCGTGTCGGTCTAGTAGCCAGAATGCGCGGACGATAGGAATGACGGGTGCGGTGCCCGAGCTGGCGAGGTGTGCATCCAAGAGCAAGGTCGTACGCAGGTACAGGTCGAACGGAGCGAGCGGATCGACCCCCTCGACAATCTCATGAAGGACCCTGGTGAATCCTTGGTGCACGATCTGGTCGGAGGGAGCTTCTTTGAAAATCTCGGATATCACGTCGCGGCTCCTTCTGGCGTGGCGTCGCCACAGTACGAGTGCCGCGTCTCGCGTGCCGACTCTTACTTCTTCGACCAAGACCTCATCGGAGTGCATCTCTAGCATGATCAATCTGTCCTTCGCCGGCATCTTGTTGCATGAGTGTTTGCCAAGTTCTTGCGTCAAGCTTCAGAGAATTGCAGTTGGATTTTCGGTGACGAGTCGACTTGGGCGGCCGGGGCACGGCGACTCCCTGAGTAATCCACCGTGACGGCTGGTGCAGGTTGTGGAAACTCGCTTGGGCTGTTATCCGTACTGTGCACCCCGGTCGACCCTCTGCTCGCGGCGGCTGGCCTCGACTTCGCAGATCTCGGTGCCAGGCCGGGGCGGTCAGAGTCGTGCGATCTTTGCCCGATGCCGGCCAGGTTCTAGTCGTGTCGTAGGGGTATGAACAGCGGTCTTCGTAGGGCTGGGCGGATGACGGCCATCAGGTTGTCGATCTGGGTGTGGACGATCGTGCACCGCAGGCAGCCGTTGATGTGAGTGAATGCACTGCTCCGGGCCGTCGATCTTCTTGATGCGAATATCTCTGTTCTCATGATTTGCACAGCCTTGTCGCACGACAGTGGCAGCGGCGTCGTGCAGTAGATCTCGATCCATTCCTGCTTGAGTTGGTCGAGGGCGATGGTCCGCAGCGCGCGGGTGGTGCTGCGGGCTAGTCCGAGGTACGTGGCGGCATCGGTGGCGCTGATGCGCTCGACGTCGAGGTACCAGAGCGCTTCCTGCCAGGGGAGGGGGAGCCTGCGGAAGGCGCGCACGGCTGATGTCGTCTCTTGTAGCCGTTGTGCAGTGGGACTCGTCCGGTGAGGCTGCCTTGCCGATGTGGAGGCATCGTTCTGGGAGATCGCCAGGGTCCGGATCGTCTGGAAGAGCTGGCGACGGAAGATCCACGAGTGTCTTGAGGTCGAGACGATCGAGTGCCACAGGATGTCGTACGCGGTTTCGACCAGCTCGCTCGGGACACGACTCTGCATCACCTCTCGCGCAAACGCCGTCGCAGCAAGGCGATGGCGGTTCATGAGGATGGTGAACGACGCTCGGTGCCCGTGCCGAGCCTGCGTGGTGAGCGCGTCGTCCGAGATGGGTTCACGGCTCACTGACTTCGCTTTCATGGTGGCGCCCTCGCGCTTGGTTGGCGGCTTGCTGCATCCACGGGTCCTCCGAGGTCGGAGGCGTGGGCGCAGCTCGGAAGGTCGACTGTGCTCTTCACCTGGTAGAAGACCAGAACCGCCCGGCGACAACGTGACCGCGCACGTGAGATGGGTGACGGTCGACGTCCCCCTCGTGAGACGCGGTGGTGATGCTGTGTTTTCCCTGGGGCAGGGTGCGGGCGCCCTGCTGGAGGCAGCCGCTTCGAGTTGATGCGGTGAGGTGTCACCTCAGGCGAGCGCGCGGCTGATCGAAGTCATGCTCGCGGCCAGGTGGTCCACTCTTGCGGCGTGGCCGTCTTCCCCGGGATGAGGGATGTCGCAAGGGCCTGGCTGCTGACGTCGGCAAGGATCGCTCGAGGAACCGAGCGGCGCTAAGGCCGGATGTGTCCCGGATGTCGCCGAGGGCGACCTCGTCGACTGGGCGTCGGGAGGTCCAAGCCATTTAGCAGGCGGGGCGGCGGAGTGCCCGCTACGCGCCGCAGATGATAGACGTGTGATGCGGATCACGCCATACTGATGCACGAACGTCGTTGTGCTGCCTCGCGTCCGGTCTTCTAGCAAGAGGAAGACCTCTGTCTTACGAAACTTGGATCGCACTCATGAAGGGCACTCAGATGACGGCACGCGTCCGCGCACGAAGACTCAGGGGGCAGCGCTTCGGCGCATCTCTCATGGCAGTTACCACAGCCCTGTTCGGCCTCGGCGCTGCGCTTGTTGCTCCCTCGGCCCAGGCCGCCGACGGAACCCTCCTGCTCAACGAGACGTTCTCAGGCGCTGAAGTGCTCGACTCTCGGGCGATCGGGCTCAACGATGCTTGCCTGACCGCGTCCGTGCTGGGTTCGACGCCGCCTGCCGGTGCGTCGAACCTCAGCGACTGCGCTGGCCACACGACAGGATCACCCACCCCCGGTGTGGCCCCAGGCTGGCTGCAGCTGACGGACGCCGCCAACAACCGCACTGGCGGCATGGTGTTCAACCGCGCTCTCCCCTCGAGCGCAGGACTCATCGTCGAGTTCGACCAAGCCCAGTACGGAGGCAGCGGCGCCGACGGCATCGGCTTCTTCCTCTCAGACGGCTCCCGTGAGCTCACCGAGACTGGATCGGATGGCGGCGCTCTTGGTTACGGACAGGGCGAGCAGGCGCTTGGCGGGCCCCCAGGGGTCAGCGGCGGATATCTCGGGCTCGGCCTCGACAGCTGGGGGAACTTCGCAGTCGACTTTCCGGGCGGTCTGGGCAGCGGGTGCACCACACCGTCACCGTCCTCCCGAGTCCCCAACACCGTCACGCTGCGAGGCCCCGGCGACGGGTTTGAGGGGTACTGCTTCTTGGCAACGACACGCGTCAACCCGTCAGGACCGTCAACCCTTCCTGGCTCATTGCGGGTGGCAAACCCTGCCGATGCTGACGCCGCTGCGCGGAACGTCCGCGTGACCGTGAGCCCGGGGGACTTCCCGACAGTGACTGTCGAGATCGATTTCACGGGGACCAAGACCGCTTACCAGACCGTCCTGTCCTACGTGATGACTGATCAGGCGCCTGCTACCTACAAGTTCGGATTCTCCGCCTCAACGGGAGGCGACCGAGATGTGCACCTCGTGCGCACCGTTGCGGTGACAAGCGTCGATTCCTTGGGGGAGATCTCGCTCATCAAGCAGGTGGACAACACCACTCCCCAGCCGGCTGCCTACCGGGTAGGCGACACAGTTCCTTACCAGTTCGTCGTGACGAACACCGGCGACGAGGCGATCACCGATATCGAGGTGACTGACCCGCTCATCTCGAACATCGTTTGCCCTGCAGCCATCCTCGGTGCCGCTGGTGGCCCAGACGCCTCGATGGTCTGCGACGGCTCGCTCGTTGTCACCGGCTTGCAGGCTCAGAACGCCACGTTGCTCAACACCGCGACTGTGACCGCCCTCGACTCCGTAGGGACCACACTCACTGACAGCTCAGAGGTCACCGTTCCACTCGAGGCTCCTGCACCGGCGATGAGCCTGGACAAGGTCGCTTCGCTCAATGACGCGAACTCCAACGGTGTGGCTGATGCTGGTGAGACGATCGACTACTCGTTCGTGCTGACCAACACCGGCAACGTCACCCTCACGGATGTGTCGGTGGATGACCCGAAGGCTGGTCCGGTCACGTGCGCCCCGACCACCCTCGAGCCTGGTCAGTCGGTGACTTGCACGGCCGATGCTCCGTACACGGTCACTGAGCAGGATGTCATCGACGGTGGCGTGGTGAACGTGGCTACTGGCAACGCTACGACGCCTCCTGATGTGGACCCGATCGTGCCGCCGACCGACACCGAGACGACGCCGACCCCTGTTGCTGGTGCTGGTCTCTCGATCGACAAGGTCGCTTCGCTCAATGACGCGAACTCCAACGGTGTGGCTGATGCTGGTGAGACGATCGACTACTCGTTCGTGCTGACCAACACGGGCAACGTGTCTCTGTCGGATGTGTCGGTGGATGACCCGAAGGCTGGTCCGGTCACGTGTGACCCGACCGCGTTGGCGCCTGGTGAGTCGGTGACGTGCACGGCCGATACTCCGTACACGGTGACCGAGCAGGATGTCATCGACGGCGGTGTGGTCAACGTCGCCACTGGCAACGCCACGACCCCGCCCGGGGTCGACCCGATCGTCCCGCCGACCGACACCGAGACCACGCCGACGCCTGTTGCTGGTGCTGGTCTTTCCCTGGACAAGGTCGCTTCGCTCAATGACACGAACTCCAACGGCCTGGCTGATGCTGGTGAGACGATCGACTACAGCTTCGTGCTGACCAACACCGGCAACGTCACCCTCACGGGTGTCTCGGTGGATGACCCGAAGGCCGGTCCGGTCACGTGTGACCCGACCACGTTGGCACCGGGTGAGTCGGTGACGTGCACGGCCGATACTCCGTACACGGTGACCGAGCAGGATGTCATCGATGGTGGTGTGGTGAACGTGGCTACCGGTAATGCGACGACGCCTCCTGATGTCGACCCGATCATCCCGCCCACGGACACCGAGACGACACCAACACCGGCAGTCGCCGCTGGCCTGGCTCTGGACAAGATCGCCTCGCTCAACGACACCAACAGCAACGGACTCGCAGACGAGGGCGAGACGATCGACTACAGCTTCGTGCTGACCAACACGGGCAACGTCACCCTGACGGGTGTCTCGGTGGATGACCCGAAGGCCGGTCCGGTCACGTGTGCCCCGACCACTTTGGCTCCGGGTGAGTCGGTGACGTGCACGGCCGATGCTCCTTACACGGTCACTGAGCAGGACGTCATCGATGGTGGTGTGGTGAACGTGGCCACTGCATCTGCGATCACCCCTGCCGGTGTGGACCCGATCGACCCGCCGACGGACACCGAGACGACCCCCACACCCGTGGCCGGACCGAGCATGGCTCTGGACAAGGTCGCCTCGCTCAACGACACCAACTCCAACGGCCTGGCTGATGTCGGTGAGACGATTGACTACAGCTTCGTGCTGCTCAACAACGGCAACATCGATCTCACCGATGTTTCTGTGGATGACCCGAAGGCTGGTCCGGTCACGTGCGCCCCGACCACCCTCGAGCCTGGTCAGTCGGTGACTTGCACGGCCGATGCTCCGTACACGGTCACTGAGCAGGATGTCATCGACGGTGGCGTGGTGAACGTGGCTACTGGCAACGCTACGACGCCTCCTGATGTGGACCCGATCGTGCCGCCGACCGACACCGAGACGACGCCGACCCCTGTTGCTGGTGCTGGTCTCTCGATCGACAAGGTCGCTTCGCTCAATGACGCGAACTCCAACGGTGTGGCTGATGCTGGTGAGACGATCGACTACTCGTTCGTGCTGACCAACACCGGCAACGTCACCCTCGCTGACGTTTCCGTCGAGGATCCGAAGGCTGGTCCGGTCACGTGTGGCCCGACCACTTTGGCTCCGGGTGAGTCGGTGACGTGCACGGCCGATTCTCCTTACACGGTGACCGAGCAGGACGTGATCGACGGTGGCGTGGTCAACGTCGCTACTGGCAACGCGACGACGCCTCCTGATGTGGACCCGATCGTCCCGCCGACCGACACCGAGACCACGCCGACGCCGGTTGTTGGTGCTGGTCTCTCCCTGGACAAGGTCGCCTCGCTCAATGACGCGAACTCCAACGGCCTGGCTGATGCGGGGGAGACGATCGACTACAGCTTCGTGCTGACCAACACGGGCAACGTGTCTCTGTCGGATGTGTCGGTGGATGACCCGAAGGCTGGTCCGGTCACGTGTGACCCGACGACGTTGGCTCCGGGTGAGTCGGTGACGTGCACGGCCGATAACGCGTACACGGTCACTGAGCAGGACGTCATCGACGGTGGCGTGGTCAACGTCGCTACAAGCAGCGCCACGACGCCGCCAGGGGTGGATCCGATCGTGCCCCCCACCGACACCGAGACCACGCCCACACCGCCGGCTCTGGGCGGTTTGAGCTTGGTGAAGGTTGATCACCTCAACGACACCAACGGCAACGGTCTGGCAGATGCCGGCGAGACGATCGACTACACCTTCATCTTGACCAACACCGGCAATCTCACCTTGACCGACGTCGGGGTGGACGATCCCATGGTTGGCTCCGTCACGTGCACTATGACGATCCTGGTTCCAGGTCAGTCGGTGGAATGTGCAGCGGATACGTCCTACACGGTGACCGCAGCCGATGTCTTGGCGGGCAAGATCACCAACACCGCAACAGGGGGTGGCGCCACGCCGCCCGGTGTCGACCCGATCGTCCCGCCGACCGACACCGTCGTGACACCCACTGGGCCTATCCCTGCTGCTCCGACACCGGCACCGACGCCCACACCGACACCGGTTCCGACGAGCCCCTCAGCGCCTGGTGGATTCTTGCCGACCACTGGAGCTGATGCTCTTGCTCTCGTCTCGATCGCTGTCGCGCTCGGGTTGGTTGGGACAGGAATCCACCTGTTCAGGCGACGCAGGCAAGGACTCAGTCAGCAACGCTGACTGACGTCCAGTGGCTGCAGGCGGGTGTGCTCCATCTATCGGAGCACTCCCGCCTGCAGCCATGCCGTCTCCCACATGCACGACCTGCACTCTGTGGCATCAGGGGGCGGGCCCGTCGTCGAACTACCCGAGGTTCCCGGAATGACCGAAGACATCTCCATCGACTCCCTCTCAGACGTCGAGCTCCTCGACGTGACGCGGGCTGGTGCTCAGTCGGGCTTCACAGTGCTCTGGCACAGGTACGAGGCAGAGGCTCGACGGTATGCTCGACGGCTCGCCCCGCCTTCCGACGCGGACGACGTCGTCCAGGAGGCCTTTACCCAGACGTACCAGGCGATCGTCCGCGGGCACGGTCCCCGCGACGCCTTCCGTCCCTATATCTACCAAGCCATCCGGTCTGCGACCTACCGGCGCAGCCGCCAGAACCCGCCCACTGACTCCGAAGACCTCTTGGCAGCAGTCGCGGTGGACGACGAGACTGACCGAGTGGGGGACGCCGATCTCCTGATCCGAGCGTTCCGGACGATCGGTGCTCGTTGGCGTGAAGTCCTGTGGCTCCAAGAGGTAGAGGACCTTCCCGCGTCCCAGATCGGGGAGATCATGCAGATCAGCCCCGCAGCGGTATCGGTCCTGGCGTTGCGCGCGCGTGAAGGTCTCAAGCAGGCGTGGATCCAGGCTCACCTCGACACCTCGACAGTCCCGGAGGAGTGCGGCTGGGCGGTCACCCGCATCAGCGAGAACTCCCGTGGCAGGCTCAGCGCCACGAATCAGGCGAGATTCGACGACCACATCGCATCCTGTGCCCACTGCACACCGCTGATCCTCGAGGCGGGCCAGGTGGCGTCAGGTCTGCGCGCTGTTCTGCTGCCCGTCTTTCTTGGCGTCAGTCTCGACCAGCTCTCGCCCGTGACATCTCCCGTTATCGAGATGCCCGGGACCTTGGCAGACGGCTTCTGGCTTCCCGCGTCCGCACAGTCGGTCTCGACGCGTCGTGTCGTGGTGCGGGTTCTTCTCGTCCTGGTCGTCTTCCTCGGTCTGCTTGGTGTGCTCACTGCAGCACTGTCCGCGCTGCGGTCTCCGCGAGACGCGCCTGCGCCTTCGAGTACCTCGACCGAGGTTGGCGACGAGCCCTCTGGTATCCCGCCGACTCGTCCCACCACACTCGTGCCTACCGAGTCCGCGCCCCCCAGCACTCTTGTGCAGGGCGATCCACCTGCGCCGACACACGGTGCGTCTCCTCAGCAGGCTGATTCAGGGACCCCAGTAGGACGAGGGAAGGTCGTCTTCAGCTCTCAAGGCCTCAACAGCGAGGTGCCGCGGGACGTGCCCAGCGGCGGTGAGCTCGTCAACACGGCCACCGGGCACGGCACCGTCCCGGACGGTGCGCCGCCGGTCCAGCAACCGACGGCACAGGCAAGAACCTCGACTGGCCGTGGTCCAGCGCTGTCGCTCACGAAGACTGCAACTCTCGACGACATCAACGCCGACGGACTCGCCACTGCCGGCGAGACCATCGACTACACCTTCTCCGTCACCAACACTGGTGCGCTCCCCCTCGCAGAGGTGACCATCGAGGACCCGCTCGCAGGCGCTGTAGCCTGCCCGGCTGGAACTCTCGAGCCCGGGGCCACGGTGCGATGCGCCGCAGAAGACCCGTACATGGTCACCCCGGTCGACGCGGACCGCGGTCAGGTCGTCAACACCGCCACTGTCCGAGCGAACACCGCAGATGCCAGCCCGTCAGGGTATCCGATGGTTGTGGTCCAGGTGGAAGGCCAGGCCACCGTCGTCCTCTCTACCAGCACCACCAAGAACCCAGAGAGGTCATGGTTGAGCACCACGGGCGCGTCGATCACGGTGGCTCTTGCGAGCGCCTTCGTCCTTGCGACTGTCGGTACCTCCCTCGTCCGACGCGCACGAATCTCCAGGGCTACGGCTCAGTGATGAACTATTGCTGGAGTCCTTCGCGTGCTGACAGGAATGGGCGTGTCGATGCTGGCGGGCGGATGCCCTGCAGGGCAGTCCACGCCCGCGGTGCTCTCTGGTCTGTGCACAGTCTGACTGCGAGGGGCGTCCTCGCGGTGAGCGCACCTGTCTCCCTCTCGTTCCACGCGTCGTACCCGGACGACGGGGCGACCCTCGTGACATCAGATTTTTCACGTTGTACGTCGATCGGCCCACAGAGGTGACCGGAGACGTCGAGAGAAAGGTTCCATCATGAGCTTCTGGAATGTTGTCTGGTTGATCTTCGTGTCCTTCGTCTTCATCTCCTACCTGTTCATCCTCTTCGCGGTGGTCCGCGACATCTTCCGGGAGAACAAGCACAGCGGGGTGTGGAAGGCGGTCTGGCTCGTCTTCCTCGTCTTCGTGCCGTTCCTGACAGCGCTCGTCTACATGGTGCTGCACTCGCGTGACATCGCGGAGAACGATGCCAAGGCTGCGGCGGCGGCCCAGCGGGAGGTCGACAGCTACATCCGCCAGGCAGCAGGCCGCAACCCTGCAGCCGAGATCGCCACGGGCGCCCAGCTGCTAGCCGACGGCACCATTACCCAGGAGGAGTTCGAGACCCTCAAGGCGAGATCGCTCGCGGCCAGCGCCTGAGCCGCGGCACGGACTCCCTCGGGCCGCACCGCAACCCTCCTAGGGTCGAGGTCGACGGAAGGGCTGAGTCTCTCTGAGGCTCAGCCCTTCCGTCGACCTCGGGAGATCGTGAGCTGAGCGAGGTCGACGGCGACGTCGGCGGCCTGACGATTGCTGTCGGCCTGCAACACGCCTCAGGCCTCGACGACCGTCACCCCGCGCTCCCG
Source organism: Sanguibacter inulinus (assembly GCF_013415325.1). GTDB lineage: Bacteria > Actinomycetota > Actinomycetes > Actinomycetales > Cellulomonadaceae > Sanguibacter > Sanguibacter inulinus. The sequence continues at coordinate 171,422 of NZ_JACBYE010000001.1, forward strand.
CAGCCGCGCCATCGCGGTGCTGTCGTTCGTGTCCGCCACGATCGCCGTCACCTCGTCCATAGGCAGCACCCGGTATCGCGACACCGCCCCGATCTTCTCCTCGCTCGCGAGGGCGACAGTCTCCGCGCTGCGCCTGGACAGCGCACGCTTCATCGCAGCCTCGTCGGCGTCGCCGGTGGTGAGCCCTTCCTCGGGGTGCACCCCCGTAACGCCCAGCAGGAAGAGGTCGGCCGAGACTCCCGCTGCCGCCTCGACGGCAGCGGCGCCGCTCGTGACGGCCGAGTGCCTGAAGAGTCGCCCGCCGAGGATCAGCACCTCGATGCCCTCGTAGGGCAGCAGCGCGACGGCGACGGTCGGGCTGTGCGTGACGACGGTGCAGCGCAGGTCTGCGGGCAGGGCGTGGACGACGGCGAGCGACGTGGTCCCGCCGTCGAGCATCACGGTCATCCCGGGCTCGACCAGCCGTGCGGCGCGGGTGCCGACGCGGTCCTTACTCTCGGGGGAGACCGTCGTCCGGGTCGTGTAGTCGGCGACGGCCGGTGAGGACGCGACGGCGCCGCCGTAGACGCGCTGGCACAGTCCGGCGGCTGCGAGCTCTCGCAGATCCCGGCGGACCGTGTCCTCGGAGAGCCCCAGCTCGGAGGCGAGGGCGCGCGCGACGACCCGTCCGTCGCGGGCGAGGCGGTCGAGCAGCAGAGCATGTCGTTCAGCGACCAACATTTGCACGTTCCTTCCGAGTGTTGCACGTTTCTGTCGTAGTCTAGCGCCATGACGACTCTCCAAGAGCAGACTGCCCCCCGCCCCGGCGTCGACGCCCCCGACTCGCGAGGTCGCACAGGCCTCGACCAGGTCGGCCGCGACCTCGACCGCAACCCTGACGTCGTGGTCCGCGACGTCGAGGTCACTTCGGACGGGTGGCACGTGCTGCGTCGCACCACCTTCGACTACCGCCGGGCCGACGGCACGTGGACCACACAGCAGCGCGAGACCTACGACCGCGGGAACGGCGCGACGATCTTGCTCTACGACCTCGCGACGGAGACCGTGCTCCTCACCCGCCAGCTGCGCTACCCCGCGTACGTCAACGACCACCCCGACGGCATGCTCGTCGAGACCGCTGCCGGGCTGCTCGACGACGACGCCCCCGACGTCGCGATCCGCCGCGAGGCTGCCGAAGAGCTCGGGGTCGAGGTCGGTGAGCTCACGCACGTCTTCGACCTCTACATGAGCCCCGGGTCAGTCACCGAGCGGCTGCACTTCTACGTCGCACCCTTCACCGCAGATACCCGGACCGGGGAGGGCGGCGGGGTTGTCGAAGAAGGCGAAGACATCGAGGTGCTCGCGCTGCCCTTCGTGCAGGCGCTCGAGATGATCGAGAGCGGCGAGATCGTCGACGGCAAGACCGTGATCTTGCTGCAGTGGGCGCAGCTCAACCTCTTCGGCGGCTGAGGGGTGGCGCTCCCGGCGCCGGCGACGAGGACCCGCCGACCCGCACGACGCAGACGGCACCTCGGCTGCGTACCTCGCGAGGTCTGCGCCGGGCCGCGACGGGAGACTGGTCGCTGCGGTGCTGGCCACTCGCGCCCTCAGTGGCAGCATGGAGATCGCCCCTCCGACCCCGTCCAGCAGGAGAACCCGTGCCCACGACCTCCCCCGCCACGACCGCTCTCGACCTGACCGCAGACTCTGCCCTCGTCGTCCCGCTGAGCGAGGAGGTCCGTCGCGGACCCGACGACTTCGACGCCTTCTGGCAGGTCGCCCGGGACGAGGCGCTCGCCGTGGACCCTGCGCCTGAGCGTGTCGAGGTCGTCTCGCGCGAGGGCGGCCGGGTCGTCACGCGGGTCTCGCTGCGCACGACCGATGGGATCGAGCTCGGCGGCTGGCTCAGTGAGCCCGCCGAGGGTCCTGTGCGCAGGGTGCTCGTCCGGCTGCACGGCTACGGCGGCGCCGAGGGGCCCCACGACCCTCTCGGTCTCGAGGCCACGGCCGAGCTCACGCCGGTCCTGCGCGGGCTGCCGACGCTCAGCCTTGTCGACGGCATCCCATCGACAGGCGACCTGCACGTGCTGCACGGCATCGGGCACCGCGACACCTACGTGCACCGCGGCTGCGTCCAGGACGCCTGGGTGGCGGTCACCGCAGCGCTCCTGCTCGTGCCCGGGGCCGAGCGTGTCGACCTCACGGGCGTGAGCTTCGGTGGGGGCATCGGTGCGCTCGCGCTGCCCCTCGAGACCAGGGTCACGGCCGCGTGCCTCGACGTCCCGAGCTTCGGCAACCACCCCGTGCGCCTCGAGACGCCGTGCGCCGGCAGCGGCGAGTCCGTGCGGCGCGCGGCGCTCGACGACCCGAGCGTCCGCGAGGTCGTCGCCTACTTCGACGCGGCGACCGCGGCCGGGCGCATCCGCCAGCCCGTGCTGGTCTCTGCGGCGCGCGAAGACCCCGTGGTCCCGCCCGCCGGGCAGGTGTCGGTGTTCTCAGGTCTCGGGGGACCCAGGTCGCTGCTGCTGCTCACCGCGGGGCACATGGAGTACCCCGAGCAGGAGCGCGAGGCGCGCCTGATGCGCGCCGCCTACGTGGAGTGGCTGCGCGACTGACGCCAGGAGGTCCGGTCCCCGAAGCGAGGGCCGATTAGGCGGGCCGGCGGATCTGCTGGCGGTCGTGCTGCCTAGGCGACGGCGACAGGGTTCCCGACGTCGACCGAGCCGACATCGACTGAGCCGACGCCGCGGAGCACGTCGATGTCGGTCTGGAGCGCGTCGAGCGCAGCGGTGACGTCCGGGTCGACACCCTGGACCGCGGAGGTCACGTGCCGCAGCTCGGCCGACGCGGCGTCGAGGGCGGTGCGGGCGTCGTGGAGCGAGGTCTGGGCCGTCCACAGCGAGAAGGCGTCGGCGGTGTCGACCGCGGTGATGGCCGACTGCGCCGCGGTGGTCGCGGCCTGCGCGGACATGATCGCGCTGTCGACCTGGGCGCGGACGGTGGCGGGCAGCGACAGGCTCACGACGGCGGCGAGGGTGATGTCACGGGTGACGACCTCGGTCTGCGAGCGGACCGGGACGATGGTGGACGTGCGCACCTCGGCGTGGGCGGCTGTGCCCTGCACCAGCGGCAGGGTGAGCGCAAGGAGGCTGGCGGCTGCGATCCGCGTCGTCTTCGACGTCATGTCACGATTCTGCATCATCTCGCTGAGAAGAGCCTGGGACCGCACCGAACCTTCACCCGCCGCCCGGTCGATCTGCGAGTTCTGAGCCTGTCGCGAGAGAACGCGCAGGTCACGTGAGGGTTCTCTGGCGGTCCACCGATCCGCGTGCGACCGTCGGTGGTGGTCGTTATCGTCGTGTGACACCCTTGCTCGGGGATTCCGACGGCGCTGACCCTCAGTGCTGCGGTGCGCCCAGCACAGCAGGACGAGGCAGGAAGACCATGAACGACACCCACCCCAGCACCCCCTTCGACCGGACAGAGTCGAGCATCACCTGCGGTCCCGACGGCGGGAAGACCGTCGTCACCCTCCGCGGCGAGATCGACGCGGCGCTCCGCGACCAGGCCGGCGAGGCCATGGTGACTGTCGTCGTGCAGAACGCCCCCGTCGTCATCGACGTCGGTGCTGTGTCCTTCATCGACTCCTCAGGGCTGGCCTTCCTCGTGCAGCTGCACAGGCTGTGCTCTGAGAGTGCGCTCGACCTCGAGCTCCTCGACCCCTCGGACAACCTGCTCGAGCTCATCGAGGTGCTGGGCATGGGCGACCAGTTCCGCGTCCGCCGTTCCGAGTCCTCCGACTCGCTGGCCGCCGGAGCCTGACCCCCCGTCGAGGCTCCCGTCTGACCGTGACAGAGGCCACCGCCGTGGCGCGTCCTCGGTGTCAGTGGCGGCCGTTACCGTCGAGGCATGCGGATCCTGCACACCTCTGACTGGCACCTCGGCAGGACTCTGCACGGGGTAGACCTCCTGGAGCACCAGGCCGCCTACCTCGACCACCTGGTCGAGCTGACCCGCAGCGAGGGCGTCGACGCCGTCGTGGTCGCCGGTGACGTCTACGACCGCGCGATCCCGCCCGTCGAGGCCGTGACCCTGCTGTCCAGCACGCTCGCCCGCCTCGCCGAGATCACCCAGGTGGTCGTCACCCCGGGCAACCACGACTCCGCGACGCGCCTCGGTTTTGGTGCCGAGCTCTGGCGCGACGGTGTGCACGTGCGCGCCAAGGTGGCCGACGTCGGTCGGCCCGTCGAGCTCGTCACGACCGACGGGGCCCCGGCGCTCGTCTACGCGTTGCCCTACCTCGACCCTGACGCCGCCCGCATTGCGCTGCGTGAGGAAGACGAGGCCCCGCTCGCCCGCTCGCACGAGGCCGTCACCGGCGCGGCCATGCGCCGCGTCCGGGCAGACCTCGCCGCCCGGTCGGCGGCAGCGACCGCCCGTCCGCGCTCGCTCCTCGTCGCGCACGCCTTCGTCGTGGGTGGTGAGGCGTCGGAGTCCGAGCGCGACATCCGGGTCGGCGGTGTCGACACAGTCCCGGCAGCCGTCCTCGACGGAGTGGACTACGTCGCGCTCGGGCACCTGCACGGAGCCCAGCGCGTCTCGACGGGCGAGGGGACCGTCGCCCGGTACTCCGGGTCGCCGCTCGCCTACTCCTTCTCCGAGATGCGTCAGCACAAGTCGACAGTCCTGATCGACCTCGGGACCGACGGTGTCGTCGGGTCACCTGAGCTCGTCCCAGCCCCGGTCCCACGGCGCCTCAGTGAGATCAGCGGGACCCTCGACGAGCTCCTCGGGGCAGCCGGCGAGCCGCACGCCGACGACTGGGTGCGCGTGACGGTGACCGACCCCGCCCGCCCGCGCGAGATGAACGCGCGCATCAAGGAGCGCTTCCCGCACGCCCTCGTCATGACGCACCGCCCACCCGACCGCGGCCTGCGAGAGTCCCTCACCCTCGCCGTCACCACGGCGAGCGACCCTCTCGTGGTGGCTTCCGACTTCGTCCAGCACGTCACTGGCGACCAGCCCGACGTCCGTGAGACGGCCGCGCTGCGCCTCGCCTTCGAGACCGCGAACGCCGCAGAGCGGAGCGCCTGACATGCAGCTGCACTCGATGACCCTCCAGGCGGTCGGTCCCTTCGCAGGGCGCCACACCGTCGACTTCTCGGCGCTCGCCGCGTCGGGGATCTTCCTGCTCGAGGGCCCCACGGGTGCCGGAAAGTCGACGCTCATCGACGCCGTGGTCTTCGCCCTCTACGGCAAGGTCGCCTCCGCCTCGACGAGCGACGACAGGCTACGGTCTGCCTACGCCGACGACGCGACAGACTCCTTCGTCGACCTCACCTTCGAGACGGCCGCCGGGGTGTTGAGGGTGCTGCGGACCCCCGAGCGCCAGCGTGCCAAGAAGCGCGGCGAGGGCACCACCAAGCAGCAGGCCACCGTCAAGCTGTGGCGCCTGCCGAGCGACGCCGTCACCTCAGGGGCCGGACTGGGCGAGCCTGGCGACGTCGGCGAGCTCACCTCGACGCGCCTCGACGAGGTCGGCCTCGAGATCCAGCGGGCCGTCGGCCTCGACCGCGCCCAGTTCGTCCAGACCATCGTGCTCCCGCAGGGCGAGTTCGCGAGCTTCCTCCGCTCCAAGCCCGAAGACCGCAAGGGTCTGCTGCAGAAGGTCTTCGGGACCGAGGTCTACGACCGTGCCGAGGCAGCGCTCGTCACCATGCGCAAGACGGCCGACCAACAGCTCAAGGCCGCCCAGGGAGGCGTCCAGGTGTCGCTCGAGACCTTCCTCGCGACCTCAGCCCTCGACCCCGAGGACGCCGAGACCTTGCGAGCCGCTCGTCCCGAGCACCTCGGCAAGCTCGCCGCAGAGCACGCGCACGAGCTCGCCGAGACGGCCAAGCACCTCGAGGTCGACGCCGCGGCAGCACGCGAGGTGCTCGGCGGCCGTCGGCAGACTCTCGACGTGGGCCGGGCGACCCTCGACGCCGTCGCCCGTCGTGACGCCCTGCGGGTCGAGTCTGCTCGGCTCGCCGAGGCGGCCGACGAGGTCCGTGGCCTGGCCGACAGGCTCGACGCCGCGCGCCGGGCGAGCGTCGTGCTGCCCACCGTCGAGGCCGAGGTCGCCGCGCGCGACGGGCTCACCCGAGCGGCTGCTGGCCTCGCTGCCGCAGTCGAGGCGCAGGGACCTGTCGTCGGCGACCTGTCGAGCATCGACGCGCTCGCGCGTCTCGACTGGACCGACAGGTCCGCCGCCCACCCGGACGACGAGGTGCTGGCCGCACGTGCCGCCGTCGAGACCGCTGTCGCCAGCCTCGTCGAGCGCCGCACTGCCGACACCGCGCAGGTCGTGCTGCTCGACCGCGTCGCCCGCCTCGAAGCTGGTCTGCCAGCCCGGCGTGCCCGCCTCGAGGAGGCCACGGTCGCGCTCGACGTCACGCGGGGAGAGCTGGTGGCTGCGGCCGACGCTCTCGCCGAGCGTCCAGCCGCCCGCTCTGCTCTCGAGGCCGAGCGGGACGCCGCCCGTGCTCTCGCCGCCCAGGTCGACGCCCTGCGCGAGCAGGAGCGACGTGCGGCCACGACGACCGAGACGATCGCGCGGCTCGGCACCCTGCGGACCGAGCTCGGGCAGGCCGAGTCGGCCATGACGGTGGCAGCCGACCGGGCGCAGGAGGCAGCCGACCACGAGCGCGAGCTGAGGCGACGCTGGATCGATGGCATCGCTGGTGAGATCGCTGGTGACCTCCGCCCCGGCGAACCGTGCCCGGTCTGCGGTGGCCACGAGCACCCAGCCCCCGCGACAGTCGGAGAAGACCACGTCGGCAAGGAGCGTGTCGAGCAGGCCGAGGCGGCTCGCCAGGAGGCTGAGCGCGAGCTCACAGCGCGGCACGCGAGCGTCACCGGGGTGGCCGAGAGGGTCGCGGCGCACGAGGCCCTCCTCGACGGGGTCGACACGGCTGCCGCCGTCACCGAGCTCGAGGCCGTCAGGACCCGTCTGCGCGAGGCCGAGGCTGCGGGCACCGCCGTCCAGACCGCCGAGCGCGCTGTCGTCGACTTCGACGCCGAGACCCTCGCGGCCGAGTCGCGCCGGTCCCGTCTCGCCGAGCAGGTAGCAGCCGACGAGGCCCGTCTCGAGCACGACGGCGCGGCGATCACCGCCGACGAGGCCGAGGTCGAGACGGCACGTGCGGCGCACCGAGACGTCGTCACCGAGGCTCCTGAGGTCGTCGACGCAGCCGGGGACGCCGGACAGCCCACCGCGGTCACGACGATCTCGGAGATCGTCGCCGTCCTCGAGCATCGGGTCTCCGCGATCACGTCGGTCCTCGAGGTCTGCGCCTCGCACGCCGCAGCCGTGCAGTCGCTCGCCGAGCGCGAGACAGAGCGGGTGCGTGCTCTCGACGAGCACGACTTCCCCACGGTCCAGGCCGTCCGAGAGGCCTGGCTCGACAGGCGCGAGCTGGCCGCCGTCGAGGCCCTCGTGTCGGAGCACAGGTCCGCCCAGGACCGCGTCGCGGCCGGGCTGGCCGAGCCTTCGCTCGTCGCGTTGCCCGAGACCGTCGAGGTCGACCTCGACGCGCTCCGCGCAGCGGTCACCGAGGCCGAGGCGCTCGCCCACGAGGCCACCACCCGTGCGGCTGTCGTCGTGCAGCGGGCCGCCGACATGGAGCGAGGCGCCCGGCACGTCACCGACGCTGTCGTCGCCCTGGACACCGTGCGCGACTCGACCGAGCCGGTGATCCGCATGGCCAACCTCGCGACGGGCGCGTCCTCGGACAACGCCCGATCCCTCACCCTGACGACCTTCGTGCTCATGCGACGCTTCGAGGACGTGGTGGCCGCGGCGAACGACAGGCTCGCGACCATGTCGGACGGCCGCTACGAGCTGGTCCGCAGCGACGACCGCGAAGACGTCAGCACCCGCAAGACCGGCCTCGCGATGCGGGTCCTCGACCACAGCACGGAGACGGCCCGCGACCCGCGGACGCTCTCCGGCGGGGAGACCTTCTACGTGTCGCTGTGCCTCGCGCTCGGCATGGCCGACGTGGTGACCGCCGAGGCCGGGGGCATCGACCTCGGCACGCTCTTCGTCGACGAGGGCTTCGGCTCGCTCGACCCTGAGACCCTCGACTCGGTGCTGGGCGTCCTCGGCGGGCTGCGAGCCGGCGGTCGCGTGGTCGGTGTGGTCTCGCACGTCGAGGCCCTCAAGCAGACCATCGCCGACGGCATCAGCGTGCGCAGGCTCCCCGACGGGTCCAGCACCCTGACCGTCCGCGCCGGGTAGGGCGAGCGCCGCTACATTGAGCAGCATGGCGATCATCCACCAGGCGACACTGACCCCGTCCAAGGCCGAGACCCTCGCGACCTGGCTGTCGGACCAGCCGTGGTTCGGCGGGACCGCAGAGGTCACCGTGCCCGTCGCGGCCTACCGTTTCGACGACCCCGCCGGTGAGGTCGGCATGGAGGCGTTCTTCGTCGAGGTCGGTGGCCGCACCGTGCACGTCCCCGTGACGTACCGGGGCGCGCCCCGCCCTGGCGGGGACGAGTGGCTCGTCGGGACGATGGAGCACTCGGTCCTCGGGACCCGGTGGGTCTACGACGCCGTGGGCGACCCGGTCTACAGGGCCGAGCTGACCCGCGTCGTCCGCGAGGGCGGGACGCACGTACGCCTCATGGTCGAGACCCCCGACGGTCCCGTCGAGCGCGAACCGACAGCCTTCGTCCGCGGCAGCGGGAGCGGGAGCGCCGCAGGCCAGGAGGGGGAACCTGAGATCGTCGTGGTCCGCTTCCCGTCGGCTGACGCCGTCGTCCCGAGCGAGCACACGCTCACCGGCACGTGGACAGGCCAGGACGAGCCGGCCGTGCTGGCCTACCTGGTCTGAGTTCCGCCGAGCCGAGCCGAGCCGAGCCGAGCCGAGCCGAGCCGAGCCGAGCCGAGCCGAGCCGAGCCGAGCCGAGCCGAGCCTGGCTGAGTCGGCCGAGCCTGACCGGGCCTGGTTGAGCCTGGCCGAGCCCGGCCGAGCCCGGCTGGGAGCGTCGACGCAGGTCAGAGACCGACAAGTCCGACTTCGACACATGCTGGACTCAGGTGCGGTCCCGGCCGACCGCTCTTAGGCTGTACCAGGTTCTGAGCTCACCCCCTCGATCGGAGACCCGGTATGGCACGCGTGAAGGCCTCGACAGAACGCGAGCAGTGGTCCGGTCAGACCGGGTTCATCATCGCGGCGATCGGCTCGGCAGTCGGTCTCGGGAACATCTGGAGGTTCCCCGGTGTCGCGTACGAGAACGGCGGCGGCGCCTTCCTCGTCCCGTACGTGATCGCGCTGCTGGTCATCGGCATCCCGGTGCTGCTGCTCGACTACTCGCTCGGGCACAGGTTCCGTGGCTCGGCGCCGACGGTCTTCCGCAGGGTGACCCGGCGTGCCGAGTCTCTCGGCTGGTTCCAGGTGGGCATCTCGATCGTCATCATCTTGTACTACACGGTGATCATCGCGTGGTCGTTGAGCTTCGTCTGGTTCTCGGTCCGCCAGACCTGGGGCGACGACGCCGCGACCTTCTTCACGCGCGACTTCCTGCGGAAGGCAGACCAGCCCGGGATCGGGTTCGACGTCGTGCCGGGTGTCCTCTGGCCGCTCATCGGCGTGTGGGTGGTCGTGCTGGTCGTGCTCGCGCTCGGCGTGCAGAAGGGCCTCGAGCGCTCCAACATCATCTTCTTGCCGATGCTCGTCGTCCTCTTCGCGGCACTCGTGGTGCGTGCGCTCTTCCTCGACGGCGCGGCCGAGGGCCTCGACGCCCTCTTCACCCCGGACTGGTCGGCGCTGCTTCACCCCGGGGTGTGGGTGGCGGCCGTCGCGCAGATCTTCTTCTCGCTCTCGATCGCCTTCGGCATCATGATCACGTACTCCTCCTATCTCAAGCGACGGTCGAACCTCACCTCCTCCGGGCTGGTCGTGGCCTTCTCCAACTCGTCCTTCGAGATCCTCGCCGGGATCGGCGTCTTCGCGACCCTCGGCTTCATGGCCCACCAGCAGGGCATCGAGGTGTCCGAGCTCCAGGGCCTCACCGGGCCCACGCTCTCGTTCAGCACCTTCCCGCAGATCATCTCCGCCATGCCGGGCGGCGGGTTCTTCGGGGTGCTGTTCTTCCTCTCGCTGACCGTCGCGGGCCTCACGTCGCTGCTGTCCCTGCTGCAGGTGGTCTCGGCCGCGTTCCAGGAGAAGTTCGGCTGGGACGCCAAGCAGGCCGCGCTGCGCGTCGGCGCCGTCGCCGCCGTCGTCTCGACAGTCCTGTTCTCGACCACCACGGCGCTCTACGTGCTCGACGCCTTCGACAAGTGGGCCAACGAGGTCGGTGTCATCACCTCGGCCGTCGTCATGACCATCCTGGTCGCGTGGCGCCTGCGGATGCTGCCTCAGCTCCGGTGGCACCTCAACCAGGTCTCGTCGACCCGCGTCGGCCCGTGGTGGCAGTACGTCGTGGGCGTCCTGGTACCGCTGGTCCTCGGCTACATGCTCGTCTCGGGTGTGTGGACGCTGATCACCGAAGGGTACGAGGGCTACCCGCTCTGGTTCCGCCTCGTCTTCGGCTGGGGCGCTGTCGCGTTCATGGTCGTCTTCGCCGTGATCATGACCAGGATCCGGTGGGTCAAGAACCCTGACGACTTCGTCCCCTGGCCCCCGCTGCCCTCCGGCGGCCTCACCAAGAGTGGAGACCGCTCATGACCCCCACGGCGATCCTCGTCCTCGTCCTCGCGCTCACCGTCGTCTGGGGAGGGCTCGCGCTGGCGATCCTCAACCTCCGCAGGGCTCCTGTCGACCCCGACGACGACGAGCCGGAGACCGACCAGCCGCTCGCGGGAGACGGGTCGGGTCCGGCCGGGAGGCGCTGAGTCTCTGGCGCACGACAGAAGCGGACGGGCGCGTGCCGGTCTGCCGGTTGACCGCCGTGCCCGCTCGTCGGCGTCCGCGAGCGAGCAGGGCGGTCAGGCGTCAGGCGGCTCTGAGGATCGCGACGAGGAAGTCCGACCCGTCGGCGTACGGGCGCAGGTCCCAGGTCGAGAAGCGCACGTCGGTGCGCAGACCAGCCGCCTCGACGTCGGCGAAGAAGGCCTCGGGCTCGTAGCCACGGGAGGTCCCGAAGCCCACGGCGATCCGGCCCTCGGGCGCCAGGTGCGCGCGCATGCGCTCGAGCGCGGAGGTGTGCGTGCCGTGCCCGAGGAAGGTCATGACGTTGCCCGCGCAGACGATCACGTCGAAGGGGTCGGTGATCTCGTGGGCGGCGAGGTCGAGCTCGGCGAGGTCGCCGACGACCCAGGTGCCGTCAGGGTGGTCCTCACGGGCGGCCTCGATCAGCACGGGGTCGACGTCGACCCCGACGGCGGTGTGCCCGACGGCTGTCAGAGCTGCTGCGACGCGTCCCGGGCCGCAGCCCGCGTCGAGGATCCGCGCGCCACGCGGCACCATGGCGTCGACGAAGCGCGCCTCGCCGGCGAGGTCTGCGCCCTCCGCAGCCATCGTGCGCATCCGGGTCGCGTACCAGACGGAGTGCTCGGGACGCTGGGCGACCATGTCCTCCCAGAGGGACGGAGTGCGCATCGGTGACGACCTTTCGACGAGGGTGCAGGACGAGTCGACCCTATCGTCGCGGGGAGGGCCGGCGTCGGGACCTCTGTCTGACCCGGGTCCGGGCACCCGCGCACGAGGCTTCGGGCCTGCGAAGTCCAGATCCGCGCGGTCGCGGCACACTGTCACCATGACGACCGACCCGACCCCCGCCAGCGACCGCGCACGCACGCCGCGCGACGTCCGTCGCTGGCGCCGCTATCTGGCCGACGAGCGCGCGGAGGCGGCCGTGTACCGCGAGCTCGCGGCGCGACGCTCCGGCGAAGAGCGCGAGATCCTCGTGGCCCTCGCCGAGGCCGAGCAGCGGCACGAGACGCACTGGCTCGAGCTGCTCGGCGACGACGTCGGACGTCCGCTCCGCGGCCAGTGGCGCACCCGGTTCCTCGCCGTGCTCGCGCGCCGCTTCGGAGGAGTCTTCGTGCTAGCCCTCGCCCAGCAGGCCGAGTCGCGCTCGGCCTACGACGCCGACGTCGACGCGACCGCCGCGATGGCCGCCGACGAGCGGATCCACGGCGAGGTCGTGCGCGGTCTCTCGACGCGTGGGCGCACGCGGATCTCCGGCACCTTCCGTGCGGCGGTCTTCGGCGCGAACGACGGGCTGGTCTCGAACCTCGCGCTCATCCTCGGCGTCGGGGCCTCGGGCGTCGCCCCGCAGACGATCCTCGTCACCGGGCTCGCCGGTCTGCTCGCCGGAGCACTCTCGATGGCGGCCGGTGAGTACGTGTCGGTCAGCTCTCAGCGGGAGCTCCTGGCCGCCTCCGACCCGAGCCCCGCGGCCTCGGCCGCACTCGGGCACCTCGACGTCGACGCCAACGAGCTGGCCCTCGTCTACAGGGCGCGCGGGCTGGACGCGGGCGAGGCCCAGGCGCGGGCCGACGCCGTGCTCGCCTCAGCCGTAGGCTCCCGAGAGATCGCGCCGGCGAGCGAGTCGGACGCCCACGAGGAGATCGGCACGGCCCTCGGGGCCGCGGCCTCGAGCTTCTGCTTCTTCGCCTCGGGTGCGCTCATCCCCGTGCTGCCCTACCTCGTCGGCATGGAAGGGCTCGCGGCCATCGCCGTGGGTTCGGTCCTCGTCGGTGTCGCGCTGTGCTTCACGGGGGCGACGGTCGGGGTGCTCTCCGGCGCGTCACCTGTCCGCCGCGCGCTGCGCCAGCTCGCGATCGGCTTCGGCGCCGCTGCGGCGACGTACGCCCTCGGTCTGCTCTTCGGGGCCACCGTCGGCTGATCGTCCGTCCGGGGCGGTGGTCTCGGCCGCCTCGGTCAGCCCTGACCAGGTGGAGATCTTGACCCGGTCCCGGCCAGCGGCCGCTCCTGCCGCCCGCTCGGCCCCGTCGATGCGGAGCCAGCCGTCCCAGTCGACCGGCGTGACGCCGCGTGCACGCAGCAGCCCCTCGACGACGGCGGGGTCCCGGTGCGCGCAGGGACCGCTGGTCGCGTGGTCCGCGAGCAGCGAGGCGACGGTCTGCGCGGCGTCGGACCGGGTCGAGCCGATGAGCCCGACGGGTCCTCGGCGCACCCACCCGGTGACGTACCTGCCAGGGACCGGACGGCCCTGCTCGTCGACCACCCGGCCCGCGAGGCTCGGCACGACGTTCTTCTCCGGGTCGAAGGGCAGCCCGTCGACGGGGGTGCTGCGGTACCCGACGGCGCGGTAGACGGCCTGGACGGGGTATGTCCGGTACGTGCCCGAGCCCGTGACGTGCCCGAGACCGTCGGGGACCGTGCGCTCGGTGCGGAAGGCCTCGACGCGGTCTGCGCCGAGGATCTCGCTCGGGGCCTCGAAGAGGTGGATGTGGATGCGGCGAGCGGCGTCCGGGTCGGGCGTCTGGCGCGACCAGCCGACGAGCGTCTCCGCCGTGAGCCGCCGCTGCGCGCTCTGCGCCATGACCCGCTCGGCGTGCGCGTCGAGGGCGACGTCTGCCGGGTCGACGACGACCTCGACGCCGGTCTGCTTGCCCAGCTCGCGGAGCTCTTTGGCCGAGAACCGGGTGTCTGCGGGCCCGCGCCGCGCGAAGAGGTGCACGGTGCGGGCCTGGTTGGTCCGCAGCGCGTCGAGGGCCGCGTCGTGGATGTCGGTGCTCAGCAGGTCGTCGGGGTGCTTGACCAGCATGCGCACGAGGTCGAGTGCGACGTTGCCGGCCCCGACCACGGCGATCTCCTGCGCGGTCAGCGGCCAGGTCGGCGGGGCGTCGGGATGTCCGTCGTACCAGGAGACGAAGTCCGCAGCCCCGAAGGAGCCGGGCAGGTCGACCCCGGGGACGTCGAGGACGGCGTCGGTGTCTGCGCCCGTCGCGACGACGACGGCGTCGTAGTGGGAGGCCAGCCTGTCGAGCGTGATGTCGACGCCGACGTGCACCCCGCCGTAGACCCTGACGTCCGACCCGTCGAGCATGACGTGGAGCGAGTCGACGATCCTCTTGATCGCCGGGTGGTCGGGTGCGACCCCGTAGCGGACCAGCCCGTAGGGGGCGGGCAGCCTCTCGAAGAGGTCGACCCTGGTCCCGGGGGCCTGCGTCCGGAGCATGTCTGTGGCGTAGATCCCGGCCGGGCCGGCGCCGACCACGGCGACGTGCAGGCTGCGGTGCTGCGGGACGGGCAGGCGTGGTGCGGTGTCGGGCACGGAGAGCTCCCAGGGTCGAGGACGAGGTCGACGTGACGCTAGGACCTCGACCTCGGTTGAGGTCAAGGTGCGCGGCCCGGACCAGCCCGGACCGGATCGAACGGCCCGGGCCGGGTGGGCTCACCAGCTCGCGGATCGTGTGGCTTGACCTCAAGCGCAGTTGAGGTCATAGCGTGGCGGCTCCGCCTACGAGAGGACCCCTCCATGCCCCTGTACACGCTGCCCGACCTCGCCTACGACTACTCCGCGCTCGAGCCCGCCATCAGCGGCCGGATCATGGAGCTGCACCACAGCAAGCACCACCAGGCCTACGTCACCGGTGCGAACACCGCCCTCGAGCAGCTCGCCGAGGCGCGCGCGACGGGGAACCTCGGGAACGTCAACAAGCTCGAGAAGGACCTGGCCTTCAACCTCGGCGGCCACGTCAACCACTCGATCTTCTGGACCAACCTCGCACCCGGTGCCGACGGCGGTCCCGAGGGTGACCTCGCGACGACGATCGACGAGGAGTTCGGCTCCCTCGAGGCCTTCAAGGCGCACTTCACGGCTGTCGCCCTCGGTGTCCAGGGCTCGGGCTGGTCTGTCCTGGCGTGGGACGCCCTCGGGTCCAGGCCGATCATCGTCCAGCTGTACGACCAGCAGGGCAACCTGCCCGCAGGCGTCGTCCCGCTGCTGATGCTCGACGTGTGGGAGCACGCGTACTACCTCGACTACCAGAACGTGCGCGCCGACTACGTGGCAGCCTTCTGGACGATCGTCGACTGGTCGGACGTCGCTGCGCGCCTGGTGCGCGCCCGTGCTGCGGGGACGCTCCTGCTGCCCGCCTGACCCTGGTGTGACGAGGGGTGTGCGGGTGGCTGCGCGGAGCCGAGAGCGTCGCGGCGCGCAGGTCCGGCCTGCGCGCTGACGGCGCGAGGACCTGGCGCCGCGGCAAGGACGTGGCGCCGCCGTGAGGACGTGTCAGCGCGCGACGGTCTCCCAGCGGACGAGCGCGCTGTCGACCTGGTCCAGCAGGTCGTCGACCTCTTCCATGGCGTAACCCTCGCGCCAGCGGGTGGTCGGGAACGTCACCGTGCGCACCTCTGCGGCGGTCAGCAGACCGCCGGTCCCCGACGTCTTCGTCAGGCTGATCGCCGCAGCGGTGCCGCCCGTCTCGTAGTGGTCGAGCGTGGCGCGGCACCTGTCGAGGAAGTCGTCGACCTCGTCGACCGAGTAGCCCGGGCGCAACCTGGTCGGGTGGAACCGCGACTCGAGCACATCGTGTGACGTCGTCATGGCCATACGGTAGTCATCCCCGTGGTGAGACGCTCGCCGGACCTGGCCCGTCGGCGAGATATCCTCCCTCCATGGATCCCATGAGCAGCTACGGGTGCGCGCCTCGCAGAGGACCGTCCGTCGAGCGTCGTCGCACGTCTGCCTGACCTGGCACCACGCCTGGTCGGACAGCGTCTCCGCTGACCACCGCTCCTCGCCGGCCGCGCCGGCACGCTCACCTCTGGACCACTCATGACACTCGCTCGTCCTCTTCGTGCTGCCCACCCGCACCTCGCACCGCTCCTCGGCGGTCTCTTCGTGCTGGTCGGGTCGCTCAGCATCCAGCTCTCGGCGGCCGTCGCCTCCGACCTCTTCGACACCGTCGGGACCCTCGGGGTCAGCGGGCTGCGGATGGCTGTCGCCGCCGTCGTGCTGCTCGTCCTCGTCCGCCCCTCGGTCCGCGGTCGGTCGCGGCGCGCCTGGACCGGGATCGTCCTCTACGGCGTCGCGATGGCCGCGATGAACGTGCTCTTCTACAACGCCGTCGCGCACCTGCCGCTCGGCATCGCGGTGACGCTCGAGTTCCTCGGGCCGCTGACCGTCGCGGCCGTGGCGACCACCCGGCGGCGTGAGCTGCTGCTCCCGGCTCTCACCCTCGTCGGCGTGCTGCTGGTGAGCAGCCCCGGCGGCGGGCTCACGCTGCTCGGTCTGGTCTTCGGCCTCGGGGCGGCGGTCGCCTTCGGCGGGTACACGGTGCTCGCCGGGCGGGTCGGCGGCGACACCGACGGGCTGGACGGGCTCGCGCTGTCGGTCCTGGTCGGCGCGGTCCTGCTCTCGCCGTTCTCGGTGCACGCCGCCCCGCGGGTCGACGGCGGGGGATGGGGTGTCCTCGCGGTCTCGGCGGTCCTCGGGGTGGTCGTGGCCTTCAGCCTCGACTTCCTCGCCGTCCGGATCACCTCGGTGCGGGTGGTCGGCACCCTCTTCGCGGTCGACCCGGTGATGGGTGCGCTGGTCGGCGCCGTCGCGCTCGGTCAGACGCTGACCGCAGGGGTCGTCCTCGGGATCGTGCTCGTCGTGGGGTCGGGGGCCGCGGTCATCTGGCTGGCCGGTCGTCGGGCTGCTGAGCTGGGTGCCGACCAGACGCCTCCCGCAGCAGGGGTGGTCCCCGGAGTCGTCCCCGCGGTTCCCCCCACGAGCCTGCCTGCTCCTGCGCAGACGGTCAGCCCTGAGCCGGCTCCGCCGAGCGACGCGTCACGAAGCTGACCATCTCGTCGAGGGCGCGCCGCGCGGTCGCGAGCCGGAGGTCGAACTGGTACTCGTGGCCGAGCGGCGCGCCGCGCTCGGTGTAGTCCTCGTCGAAGAACAGCGTCTCCACGTGCGTGCCGGCGGCGGCGAGCCGCTCGGCGTAGACCCGGGCTCCGCGGGTCAGGGGGTCGCCGTTGCCGCCCGTCAGGTAGGTGGGCGGGAAGCCTGGGTAGACGTGGTCGACGAGGCTGAGGGTCGCGCTGCGCGGGTCTGCGGCGAAGGCCCTCGTGCCCAGGTACGCCCAGCCGATGGTCGTCGACGCCCAGCCGAGCAGCCCGCGCGCGCCGGAGATCAGACTGAGGTCGTAGGGCCCGCAGCACAGCAGGAGCCCTGCGACGGCGTCGGGCGGGAGGTCGCACGACACACCGACCATCGCCCCGTAGGCCGGGTGGGTCACGACCGTCGCGACCTGGGCGACCAGGCTCGCGCCCGCGGAGTCTCCGGCGAGGAACAGCCGCGCGGGGTCGACACCGGGTGGCGGCGAGGTGCGCAGGTGGGTGAGGGCGTCGAGCACCTGCTGGAGCTGCTGCGGATAGGGCGCCGCAGGGGCGAGGGTGTACCCCGGGACGACGACCGTGAATCCGCGGTCGGCGAGGATCTGCGCCCAGGTCGCCAGCCCGGAGCGGGCTCCGGAGAGCCAGCCGCCGCCGTGCACCCAGACGATCGTGGGCAGCGGCTCGTCACCGCGTCCTGCTGGGGTATACACGTCGAAGAGCGCGTCGGGGTCGTCTGGCCTGTAGCGCAGACCAGTCTGGACGGTGACCGTGCCCGGTGTGGGCGCGAAGGGCAGCAGCGCGGTCGTGGTCGCCCGCGAACCGCGGTCGAAGGCCGCGCGGACCACGAGTGCTCGCGCCCGGACGCGCTGCGTCAGGGCGAGCGCGGTGACCGCTGCGGCGGCGCCGAGGATTCCGGCGGACCAGCCGAGGGCCTGGAACCCGGGCCGGCTGAGCCGCTCGAGACGACTGGCGCGACCAGGGCGACGGGCGCTGCTGACCGTTGCGGCGGGGCTGGCGTCGGAGGGCACAGGACCAGTGTGCCGTAGCGCCGCCCCGCGGAGGCGGTGCGCCGACGGTCCTGTGGACGGCGACGAGCCGACCACCCAGGATCGGGTGGCCGGCTCGTCGAGGGACGGCTCGTGTCAGGCTCGGGCCTGCGTCACTGACCCCTGGTCACGCAGCCCGGCGTGTCACGGCGCGGTCGGCGCCGACGCAGCAGCAGGTGCCGCTGCTGCCGGTGCCGGGCTGCTGGTCCCCGTGAGGTTGGCGAGGATCTCGGTGAGGTCCAGGCCTGTGAGCTGCTTGATGACGCCCTGCCCCTCGCCGAGGACCGAGGCGACGTTCTTGGTGATCGCGGAGGCGCCGTCGGTCGAGATGACGGTCATGCCCTGGATGTTGCCGATGGGCTCCGCTGCGGCACGGACGATCTCGGGCAGGCGCTCGATGAGCTCCTGGACGAGAGCGGCCTCACCGTACTTCTTGAGAGCCTCGGCCTTGGCGTCGAGGGATGCGGCCTCGGCGCGACCTTCGGCCTCGGTCGCGGCCGCGCGGGCCTCACCCTCGGCGCGGATACCGGCTGCGAGAGCGACCTGGCGGTCACGCTCGGCCTCACCTGTGCGGCGGACGGCCTCGGCGTTGGCCTCGGCGTCCTGGATCGCCGCGGTCTTGTTGGCCTGGGCGATCGTGGTGCGCTTGTACGCGTCGGCCTCGGTGGCCGCGTTCGCGGCGTCACGCTCGGCGTTGGCGCGCTGGACGGACGCGTAGGCGTCGGCCTCGGCAGGCTTGCGGACGGAGATGTCGAGCTCTTCCTCGGTCACCTTCGCCTGCTCGGCGAGCGCGTCGCGCTGCTGCGTCGCGACGAGACGGTCCTGCTCGGCGCGGGCCAGCTGACCGGCGGCGTTGGCCTCGGCGTTGGCCTTGTCGGTCTGCGCCTTGATGGCGGCCTGCTTGAGCTCGAAGGCCTTGCGGCGCTCGGCCACCTGCTCCTGCGCCTCGATCGCGGCGAAGTCGGAGGCGCGCTGCGCCTCAGCCTCGGAGATCTCGGCGACCTGACGGGCACGGGCGTTCTCGGCACGACCGAGGTTAGCGAGGTAGTCAGATCCGGGCGTGGAGATGTCGGAGATGTTGAGCAGGTCGACCTGGAGGCCCTGCTCGGCGAGGTCGAGCTTGGTCGAGTCGACGACGCGGTCGGACAGGCCCTTGCGGTCGGAGATGATCTGCTCGATCGTCATGTCGCCGACGATCGACCTGAGCGAGCCCTCGAGGGACTCCTTGATGATCTCGGTCAGCGTGCCCTGCTGGGACAGGAAGCGCTGCCCCGCCCGGCGGACGCCTTCTTCGTCACCGCGGACCTTGAAGTTGATCGACGCCTTGATGGCGATCTTGATGCGGTTCTTGTCGACGCCCTCGACGGTGATGCCGATCTGGCGCTGCTCGAGCGAGATCGAGAAGCCCTGCTGGAGGATCGGCCAGACGAACACGCGTCCGCCGACGATGACGCGCTGCCCGCCCTCCTCGGCGGAGGCCTTCTTGCCCGCGCCGCGGCCCACGATGATGAGGGCCTCGTTCGGCGGGACGCGGCGGATCCGGTTGGCGATGAAGATGAGCACCGCGAAGAACGCGATGACCAGTGCCACGACGGCGATGACGGTGATCGTCTGGTCTGTCATGAGGGGTGCACCCCGGGCAGGGGTGGCTCCTTCCGTGAGGTGGGCTGGTGCGGGCGGTGGGTCGCGGCGCCGGGTGACCCGCGAGGGGCGTCCGGTGCGCGCGAGAGGTCAGGTGGACTGCGGCCAGCGGCGCGGCTCGGTCGAGCCGTGCGTGGGCCAGTACGGGGTGACGCGGACACGGCCGGCGGCCTCGTCGAGGACGACGATCCGGGTGCCCTCGGTGATCACCTGGTCGGCCCACGCGAGACGGCGCTCGAGCTCGGCGTCGAGCGAGACCTCTCCGTGGCCGCCGGTGATGGTCGAGGTCACGGCGCCCTGCATGCCGACGAGGTCGCGGGCGGCGCCGTCTTCGGAGCTCGCCAGCCCGCGGATCACGCGCCTGACGAAGAGCATCACGGCGATCGCGACGACGGCTGAGCCTGCGTAGGTGGTCCACGGGGGCAGGTCGTTGGTGGTGGCGATCGCCCCGAGGGCGCCGAACACCACGCCGCCGACGCCGAGCGAGGTGCCGGAGACCAGCCCGTCCCCGAGGTCGAAGAGCTCACCGAGGAGCATCGAGAGGACGAGCAGCGCGAGGCCGACCGCCCCGATGATGATGAATGCCAGCATGCGTCACCTCTCGTCGTCAGTGCCGAGACTATTTCTTTGCCATCACGATACCTTATTCGCAGGTGTTTCAGAGGATATTCACAGGGAGAGAAATCCCACTCCGGCTTGCGGTGACATCCGCGCGGACGAGACTTGGGGGATGGATCACGACCTCGCCTCACGGCTCGCCGACAGCCCCACCTCGACCCCGCGGACGGTCGGGCGGCTGGCTCTCGGCGCGTTCCTGCTCTTCGCGGGGATCACGCACCTCACCGTCGCCCGTGACGAGTTCCGGGCGCAGGTCCCCGGGTGGGTGCCGCTGTCCGAGGACGCCGTCGTCCTCGTCTCGGGCGTCGTCGAGATCTCCCTCGGCGGGGCGCTGCTCGTGCTCCCGCACAAGAAGGTCCCGGTCGGGTGGATCGTCGCGGCGTTCTTCGTCGCGATCTTCCCCGGCAACATCTCCCAGCTCGTCACGCACACCGACGCCTTCGGCCTCGACTCCGACCAGAAGCGCGCCGGGCGTCTGCTGTTCCAGCCTCTCCTCGTCCTCTGGGCGCTGTGGTCGACAGGCGCGTGGAGGGCGTGGCGCCGCGGCTGATCGCCGGTCCCGGGCGCACGCCGTCCACGGCTCTCCCCGGGGCGTCCGCGAGGCCTGCTCAGTCGGGAGGCCGGCCTGCGGGTGGGGCCGAGGCCCGGCCTGCAGGAGGCGCCTGGGCCCGGCTCCCGGGAGGGGTCCGGCCTACGGCTCGTGGTGTCGACGCCACTCGGGTGTCGCGATGCCGTTGAGGACGCTCAGCACGGTCCTCTCGGCGAGCCCGGCGTCGATCGGCTGGTGGCCGAAGAAGGCCCTGTAGTAGAGCGGCGCGGCGAGGAGGTCGAGGGCGAGCTCCATGTCGAGCCCCTCCTGGATCTCGCCGCGCTCGACAGCGTGCTCGAGGACCGTGCGAGAGGTCGCGCGTCGCGCCTCGAAGTAGTCCCGCAGGAAGTGCGCCCGCAGCTCCGGGTCTGCCTCGAGGTCTGACAGCAGACCGGGCAGGGCCCGGGTGATGGGGGAGTCCTCGAAGACCTCGGCGAGGTTCGTGATGCCGTGCACCAGGTCGCAGTGGACGCACCCGGTGTCGGGGGTCGGTGTCGTGCCCAGGATCGAGATGAAGGTGTGGACGACAACCCCGGGCAGGCTCTTCCAGCGCCGACGCAGCGCCGGCTTGCTCGTCCCGGCGGCCGTCGCGACACCCTCGAGCGTCAGTGCGCTGTAGGGGAGCGTGCTGAGCAGCTCGACGACGGCCTCGGTCGCCCTCGCGTCGATGGTCGTGTCGCGGGGGCGGCCTTGTGCTGCCCTGGTCGGCCCGGCTGCCCTGCCCTGCTCTGCTTGCGCCATCGTGCGACCCTATCGTAGATTCATTCCGTTCCGCCGTGGAACATAAATCGAGGAGCGGGTATGTCAGAGGAGCGGGTATGACGCAGCACGCGACAGAGCAGCTGGCCACGGGCGCACCAGGAGCTGATCCCGACCCCGGGGGAGTCTTCTCCCCGCGGCTGCGCGGGTTCACCGTCGGCATCCTCGCGAGCGTCGGGGCCGTGGCCTTCGAGTCGCTCGGCGTCGCGACGATCCTGCCCGCCGTGGCCGAAGAGCTCGGCGGCCTGTCGGGATACGGCTGGGGGCTCTCCGCGCTCATGCTCGCCAACATCGTCGGCACCGTCGTCGCGGGAACCGACATCGACCGGCGAGGACCGGCGCGGTCTGTCCTGGTCGGCAGCCTCGTCTTCGCCGCCGGCTGCCTGCTCGCCGGGCTCGCCCCGGGGTGGGGCGTCTTCGTCGCAGCCCGCGCGCTCCAGGGCCTCGGCGTGGGGGCGATCATGGCCTACGCGTACAGCCTCGTCGGCATCGCCTACCCGGCGCGCCTGCAGGCCGTGATGTTCGCCTTCCTCTCCTCGGCCTGGACGATCCCGTCGCTCCTGGGCCCGGTCTTCGCGGGTGTGGTCACGGACCTCCTCGACTGGCGTGTCGTCTTCTGGGCCATCGCACCGGTCCCCCTGCTCCTGCTGCCCTACGTGCTCCCCGGTGCTCGCCGGACGTCGGCCCCGACGCCGCGTGCCGGTCGGCGGGTCCCCGCACCCGTCTGGTTCTCGATCCTGCTCGCCGTGGCGACAGGTGCCCTCCTGCTCGGCCTCGAGGTCGACGCCCTCCCGGTGCTCGTCGCCCTCGTCGTCACCGGACTGGCCGGCAGCGTCCTCGCGCTGCGACGCATCGTGCCGACCGGGACGCTCTCGGCTCGTCGGGGAGCACCAGCCGGCATCGTCATCAGGTTCATCCTGTGCGGCGTGTACTTCGGCTCGGAGGCCTTCCTCCCGCTCGGTCTCACGAGCGTCCACGGCCTCGACGTCACGCTCGCGGGGCTCGGTCTCGCGGCCGGTGCGCTCGCCTGGACGGCAGGCTCCTTCGTCCAGGCTCGGCTCGACGCCGCACGCCCGGGTACCCGGGCCCGGTCGGCCCGGGTCGGGCTGCTCGCGCTCCTGGCCGGCGAGGTCGTCATGGGGCTCGCCGTCGCGCTCCCGGGTGCCTGGCCGGGCTGGGCCGTCGTCGGCTGGACGATCGCCGGTGTCGGCATGGGGGTGGCGTTCAACGCCGCGACAGCCGCGACCATGGCGGTGACACCGGCGGGCTCAGCGGGCAGCATCAGCGCCAGCCTGCAGCTCGCCCAGACGCTCGCGACGGCTGTCGTCGCCGGGGTCGGCGGCGCGCTCGTCGCCGGGCTCGGGACCACGACTTCGGCATTCCTCGCGGTCTTCGGTCTGACCGCCGCGCTCGGCCTCGTGGGTGCCGTGCTCGCGGGGCGCCTGGACGAGAGGCGGGGACGCCGGTCTGGTGCGTCGTGAGCCAGGTGAGGGCCGAGCGGGCCCTGGTTCTCCACGACCCGCGGAGGGTTCGACGAGGCTGGTGGGCCCGCTCGCCGTAGGGCTCCGGACAGCGCGGAGTCTCAGCCGAGCAGCAGGTCGAGGGTCGTGCCCAGCTTGGCCAGCAGCGTGATGCGGTTGGTCTCGACCCACTCGCCCTTGTAGCCGCGCGGCGCGGGCTCGACGAGCAGGATCGAGTACATGTAGCAGCGGTACAGCAGGATGCGGACGTCGTCCGAGGTGAGGTTGCCGGAGGCGAGCGACTCCGTGGTGTCCAGGTGCCCGCCGGCCGCCACGTACCCCGCGGCGATCGGCGCGGGGGCACCGCCGTCGCCGAACTGGCTCGCGCCGACGAGCTCGTAGAGCGGGTCGGCGAAGATCGCGCGCTCGGTGTCGATGACCCCGACGATCTCCAGGGTGTCGGGGTCGAGGAAGATGTTCCCCTCCCACAGGTCGGTGTGCACGAGTGTCGGCGTCCGCACCACGTCGAGCTCGTGCCCGTGCCGCTCGAGGGCCTCGGTCATGCGGCCCGCGGGGAGGTCGACACCCCAGGTCGCGGCGTCGTCGAGGACACCTGAGACCATGCGTCCGAAGGCCTCGCGCCAGGTCGGTGCCTGGAGGGACGGCGACGCCGGGTACCCGAAGGCGTCACCCGTGACGGCGTGCAGCCGGGTCATGTACGCACCGAGCCGACCCTCGACCTCCAGGCGCTGCTCGGACGTGAGGTCGGTGAGCGTGTGCCACGGGACACCGTCGAGGTACGAGGCGACCAGGACGTCGGAGGAGACGTGCTCGTGCGAGGTGTCGAAGAGCAGCACCTGCGGCATGAGCAGGTCAGGGTGCTCGGCGGCGAGCCTGTACACAGCCGCCTCCGTCGAGAGGATGTCCTTCTCGTAGGTCATGAGCTTCTCGACCGCCGTGGGGGCCATCTTCGCGACGGCCTTCTCACCCCCGGCGAAGGTGATCCTGTAGGTCGTGGCGAACATCCCGCCGTCGAGCTTGTCCGTCGCCACGACCTCGCCGAGCTCGGCCACGAGCGGCGCGACGACTGCGGCGAGCGCCCCGACGACCCCGTCCGCGTCGGTCGGCAGGACCGCAGGCGGGCGCGCGGCCTCAGGGACGACGGCGTGGGGCAGGGTCGCGGCAGGCGTGGTCTCGGTAGGCACCCGACCATCCTGGCACCGCCCTGACCTGCAGACCAGCGCCGGAGGTCCGGGGGTGTCCAGCCTGCCGCCCGTGCTTGTAGGCTCCATCTCGAAAGCGAGGACAGGTTCCCTCGTTACGAGTTCGGCCAAGGCCCGCTACGGCGGGCCTCTGGTGTTTCTCCTGGTCGACGCTCTAGGGCTGCTGGTCCGCCGAGCGTAGGGGCCCACGGCCAGACCTCGTGCCGGTAGGTGGTGGGCAGTGCTGCGCTGCTCCTGCCGCAGCACTGCCCCCGAACCTCAGGGTCGCGGGACGTTGCGGAGGTTGGAGCGGGCCATCGAGACGACCTCGCCCAGGCCGCCGCCGAGCACCTCTTTGCTCATCGCGGCAGCGAAGCCGCGCACCTGGCCTGCGGTGATCGTCGGCGGGATCGACAGCGCGTGCGGGTCGGTCACCACGTCGATCAGCGCCGGGCCCGGACGGTCGAGCGCACCCCGCAGCGCCTTGCGCAGGTCCTTCGGGTCTTCGACCCGGACCGCGGGGATGCCGACTGCTCGCGCGACGGCCGCGTAGTCGACGACCGGGGAGTCGGTCCCGAAGGCCGGCAGCCCGTCGACGAGCATCTCGAGGCGGACCATGCCGAGCGTCGCGTTGTCGAAGAGCACGATCTTGACCGGCAGGTCGTAGTGCTTGATCGTCACGAGCTCGCCGAGCAGCATCGCCAGCCCGCCGTCGCCCGACATCGCGACGACCTGACGGCCCGGCTGCGACGCGGCGACCCCGATCGCGTGCGGCATCGCGTTGGCCATCGACCCGTGCAGGAAGGACCCGATCACGCGGCGCTTGCCGTTCGGGCTGATGTAGCGGGCGGCCCACACGTTGCACATGCCGGTGTCGACGGTGAAGACAGCGTCTTCCGCCGCCTCCTGGTCGAGGACGTCCGCCACGTACTCGGGGTGGATCGGCGTCATGGACTCGGCCTTCTTGCCGCCCGAGTACGCACCGACCACACCGTTCATGGCCTTCTCGTGCTTCTTGACCATGGAGTCGAGGAAGCGCCGCGACCTGGCGGGCTTGACCATCGGCAGGAGCGCCCGGACCGTCTCGCCCACGTCACCGACCACCGCGAGGTCGAGGCGGGTGCGGCGTCCGAGGTTCTTCGGGTCGATGTCCACCTGGACCGTGCGGACCGACTCCGGCAAGAACTGGTCGTAGGGGAAGTCCGTACCCAGCAGGATCAGCAGGTCGGCCTCCTGGGTCGCGTCGTAGCAGGAGCCGTAGCCGAGCAGACCGGACATGCCCACGTCGAAGGGGTTGTCGTACTGGATCCACTCCTTGCCGCGCAGCGAGTGACCGATCGGCGCAGCGATCTTGTCGGCCAGCGCGATGACGTCGTCGTGCGCCCCGCGCACCCCGACCCCCGCGAAGATCGTCACCTTCTTGGCCTCGTCGATCGCCTCGGCCAGCTCGCGCAGCGACTCGTCGGCCGGGATGACGCGCGGCTTGGGCGGGCGGGTCGAGACGTCGGAGACCGCCGCCGGGGCGTCGAAGTCGGCGACGTCCCCCGGGATGGTCAGGACCGCGACACCCGGGGCGCCGTAGGCGTGGTGGATCGCGGAGTTGATGACCCGCGGCGCCTGCTCGGCCGACGAGATCATCTCGGAGTACACCGAGCACTCGTTGAAGAGTCGGTCTGGGTGGGTCTCCTGGAAGAAGCTCGTGCCGATCTGCTTGCTCGGGATGTGGCTCGCGATCGCGAGGACCGGGACCTTCGAGCGGTTGGCGTCGTAGAGACCGTTGATGAGGTGCAGGTTGCCCGGCCCGCACGAGCCCGCGCAGACCGCAAGGTTCCCGGTCACCTCCGCCTCGGCGGCCGCAGCGAAGGCTGCGGCCTCTTCGTGGCGCACGTGCACCCACTCGATGTCGACGCCCTCCTTCGCGGCACGGCGCACGGCGTCGACCACGGGGTTGAGGCTGTCGCCCACGATCCCGTAGATGCGCTTGGCACCTGCCTCGACGATCTGGGCGACGAGCAGGTCTGCGACTGTCGTGCCGCGGGTCTTCGACTTGGCCACGATGGGTACCTCCGGTGGGCGACGGGTGTCCGGGAGCTCCGCGTGGGTCTGGCGGAGGCGTCCCGCTCTCCTCCACCCTGCTCCGGTTCGTGGTTGCTCGCACGGCAGAGCCGGACATCTGGGATGTCTCGTCCACCACACACGGTCGTCTGGGCACCCCGGCTCGGGTGCTCGGGTGCTCGGGCCACGACGGGTGGCTCCGGCGGACTGCCCTGCGGCGGGTGCGGCACACTGAGGGTGATGAGCGCTGCACGAGAAGTTTCCGCCAGCACCGCCAGCACCCACGGCACCGCCAGCACCGTGGCAGCCCTCCGGGCCGCGGGTTGTGTCTTCGCGGAGGACGAGGCCCGGTTGCTGCTCGAGGCTGCCACGGACGATGCGTCGCTCGACGCGCTGGTCCGGCGCCGGGTCGCCGGTGAACCCCTCGAGCTGATCCTCGGGTGGGCCGAGCTCGCCGGGGTGCGGGTCACCGTCGCCCCAGGGGTCTTCGTCCCGCGTCAGCGCACCCGGCTGCTCGTCGCGGAGGCCGCTGCGCTCGCGGACGCCCAGAGCGTGGTCGTCGACCTGTGCTGCGGGACCGGCGCCGTCGGCCTCGCGGTCGCCGCCGCCGTGCCCGGCGTCGAGCTGCACGCCTCAGACGTCGACCCGGCGGCTGTCAGCTGCGCTCGCGGCAACCTGGGTTCGCGGGGATCGGTCTACGAGGGCGACCTCTTCTCCGCGCTGCCTGTGGGTCTGCGCGGCAGGGTCGACGTGCTCGTCGTCAACGCCCCCTACGTCCCGACCGACGCCGTCGCCCTCATGCCCCCGGAGGCTCGCCTCCACGAGCACCTGGTCGCGCTCGACGGCGGTACGGACGGTCTCGAGATCCAGCGCCGCGTCGCCCGCGACGCCGCAGGGTGGTTGTCCGGGGGAGGGCACGTCCTCGTCGAGACCAGCGAGCGGCAGGCACCCGCGACCGCCGCGCTGCTCACGGCCGCGGGCTTGGCAGCACGCGTCGTGCGGTCCGACGAGGCCGACGCGACGGTCGTCGTCGCCGGTCGCTGACCCCGGCGCGACTGCTCTTCTCCTGACCTGCCCCCTCCCACCGGCGATGCCCTCCCCGAGGTCGCACGCTCACCCGCGAGGTCGCACGTCTACCCGCGAGGTCGCCCAGACACGACAAGACGTGCACCAGGACGGGTCGATCTGGCGTGTCCAGGCGACCTCGTGGGTGGTGAGGCGACCTGGTGGAGCCGGCGGGGGACCCTCGAGGTTCACCCGAGACCCCAGGTCAGCGCCTTCGGCACTCCTCGTTACTCTTCAGCGCCGCCCAGTGCCCTTCAGTGCCCCTCGGTGACCGTCGACCCAGCGGTCCGCGAGCGCAGGGTCGTCAGCGAGGCGAGCATGACGAGGACGGCGATCCCGGCGGCGACCACGACCACCGTGAAACCGGCGTGCGACCCCGCCTCGTCGATCCGGGCGCCCGCGACCGACGTCCCGACCGAGACGCCGACGCCGAGGGCCGTGCCGACCCAGGTCAGCCCCTCGGTGAGCTGGGAGGGCGGCACGAGCAGCTGGACGAGGTTGTTGCCGTTGATGAGGGTGGGCGAGATCGCGAAGCCGGCGACGAACATCACCGCGGCGAGGATCGGCAGCGACGTGACGAAGAAGAACAGCGTCACGCCGACGGCGAGGGCGAGCATGCCGACGGCGAAGCGCTTCCACAGGGGTGAGAGCCAGTGCTTGGCGCCGTAGAGCAGACCGGAGATCAGCGAGCCGGCCGCGAACACCCCGAGGATGACGCCGGCCATGGCCTCGTGCCCGGCCTCCTTGGCGAAGGCGATGGTCGCGACGTCTGTCGCACCGAACACCGCGCCCATGCCGATGAACACGGCGATGACGGCGAGCATGCCGCCGTTGAGCAGGACGGAGCGGTTCTTCACACCCTCGACAGGGATCGACACCGGCGGCTCGGTCTCGCGCAGCGACAAGAACCAGAAGCCGCCGACGACCACGGCGACGAGTGGGACGATCAGCCCGGCGGTCGGGGCCACGGAGGTCGCGAGGATGGTGGCGAGCATCGGTCCGACGACGAAGCACAGCTCGTCGACGGCCGACTCGAAGGAGTACGCGCTGTGCAGCTTGCGCGGGTCGGCGAGCAGGTTCGACCAGCGGGCCCGGACCATCGACCCGACGGACCCGACCGACGCACCCGTCAGCACGGCGAAGAGGTACAGGAAGGCCTCGGGCGCGCCGAGGGCTGTCGAGAGGATGAGCCCGAGGAGCGAGAGCGAGGTGACGACGAACATCGGCCGCATGACCCGGGCCTGGCCCTTGCGGTCGACGAGCTTGGCGATCTGCGGCGAGCAGATCGCCTGCGCGACGATGTACGCGGCGCTCACCCGGCCGGCCAGCCCGTAGGAGCCTGTCGTCTGCTGGATCATCAGGACGATGCCGATGCCCACCATCGACATGGGGAGGCGGGCGAGGGCGCCCGACCCGGAGAACTGCTTGGTGCCGGGGATCGCGAGGAGCGCCCCGTAGGGGTTCCGCGAGTCCTTCGCGGGGGCTGGTTCGGGGGTCGTCCCGGGTTCGTCTGGCACGTCTCCCAGTCTCTCATCTGGGGCTGCGCGTGAGCGGTTCCTCGACCGTCGTCCCCGTGGTCTGGCGCGTAGGCTGGCCCGAGTCTGACGGACGAGCTCGGGAGGGCTTCGCATGGCACGCACGAGCAGCGACGAGCCCGACGCCCCGCTGGGGCCGCGCGACCCCCGCTACGTCATCCGCGTGCCCGCCGACGAGAGCCCTGAAGAGCCCGAGGTGCTCCCGGTCCGTCGTGGGCGCACCGACGCACCCGAGGCGCGGCCGGCGAGCGACTACGTGATCCGTGCGGGGTCCTCCGCGGAGGTGCCTACGACGCGGGGAACCGCTGAGGTGCTCCCGTCTGTCAGGTCGGGCCAGGCCGGGGAGCCGGCCGCTCCAGCGGCTTCTGGGACCGCGGTCCAGCCGGGCCTGGCAGCACCCACCGACACCTCCGTCCCGACGGCCGTCGGGAGCAGCGCCCAGGCAGGCGGACCTGACGGTCCCGGCGACGGGTCCGAGGGAGGCCGCCGCGGACGTGAGGCCCGTGGTCCTCGCCCGCCGCGCCGCCGCCGCTCGCGGGCAGCCCGCTGGTTGACCGTCCTCGCCGTGCTGGTGGTCGTCGTAGCCGTCGCCGCTGTGGTCGTCGTCCGCAGCGGTCTGCTCGACGGTGACAACCCCTTCGCGGGGCGCGACCTCTACGTCGACCCGGACTCGTCGGCGATCCGTGCCGTCGACTCCGCGACGGACTCCGCGACGCGCGACGCCTTCCTCACCATCGCGGACCAGCCGACGGGGATCTGGCTCACCCCCGAGAAGTACCCGGCCGGCGAGGTCGGACCGTTCGTCGCGCAGGTCGTGGCTGACGCGGCTGCGCAGGACACGCTGCCGCTCTTCGTCGTCTACGGAGTTCCCGACCGCGACTGCGGGCAGTTCTCCGCAGGCGGGACGACCGTCGAGGGCTACGAGTTGTGGGTCCGCGAGATCGCCGCGGCCCTCGACGGGACCGGGACCCCTGTGATCCTCGAGCCGGACAGCATCTCCCTCGCCGAGCAGTGCGGCGACGTCGAGGGTCGCCTGAGCCTGGTCAGCACCGCGGGCACGACCCTCACCGACGCCGGGGCGACGGTCTACCTCGACGGAGGCCACTCCAACTGGCACTCCGTCCAGGAGACCGCGGACCTGCTGCGCCGGGCCGGGATCGCCGGTGTGCACGGCTTCGCGACGAACGTGTCGAACTACAACGACGACGCCTCCGAGCTCGCCTACGCGCAGCGACTGAGCACCCAGCTCGACGGAGCCCCCTTCGTGGTCGACACCGGGCGCAACGGCAACGGGTCGGACGGCACCTGGTGCAACCCTCCGGGTGCGGCGCTGGGTGCCCGACCGATGACCCTCGAGGCCGAGGGGCTGGACGCCAACCTGTGGGTGAAACCTCCAGGTGAGAGCGACGGGACGTGCGGCGGAGGCCCCGTTGCCGGAGAATGGTGGGTTGACCGGGCACTCAGCCTCGTCGCCGAGGACAGGGCCTGATCCTTCTTCGGAGCACGCTCGACGCGTCTGGTCGGGCGAGCGCACCGTGAGGTTCACCGAAGGAGGCACCGTGGCACCGGACGAGGAACGCCGCACCGCAGTCATCATCGAGGACGACGCCGACATCCGGCACCTCCTCGAGGCTGTGCTCTCCGACGCGGGCTTCCACACGATCGCCACGGGGAACGGTCTCGACGGGGTCCAGGCGGTCAAGGCCTACGACCCGATCGTCACCACCCTCGACATGGGCATGCCCGGGATCGACGGTCTCGAGACCGCGCGCCGCATCCGCCAGTTCAGCCAGACCTACCTCGTGATCGTCTCGGCCCGCAGCGAGGAGATCGACACGCTCCAGGCCCTCGACGCCGGGGCGGACGACTACCTGACCAAGCCTTTCAGGCCGCGCGAGCTCCGTGCGCGCATCGACGCGATGCTGCGTCGGCCCCGGGTGGTCGGGGTCGACCCCGCAGCAGGGCAGCCTGCCCAGGCGGCGGCCCCCAC
>NZ_JACBYE010000020.1 GCF_013415325.1 Sanguibacter inulinus
CGCCGGAGGTGCGACGGTCTCGGGCGCTGGCGGGGTGGTCGGTGCAGGGTCGGTCGGCGCGCTGGTCGTGGGCTCGGGGTCTGTCGGCTCGGGCCCCGGGGTCTCCTCGGTGATGCCCGAGCCGTCGCCGCCAGCGGCGGCGCGCTGCTTCTCGGCGCCGACGACGGTGCTGTCCGTCGTGGTGCTGATCTCTGCGACGTTGGTGTACTCGCCGAGAGACGGGTCTGTGAGGTCGACGGCGTAGGAGAGGGTGACGAACTCGTCGGCGCGGATCTCGTCGAGGACGAGTGTCAGGCCGCTGGGCCCGCAGTCGAGGTCGACGATGCGCTCGGGCGAGTCTTCGCCGAACCACGTGACGGGTGACTCTGGTGCGCTCGAGACGGCTCGGACCTGGACTGTCCCGCACACCATCGCCTGCCCGGGACCGAGGTCGTCGGTCACGGTGACAGGGCCGCCCGAACCGGCGTCGGACGCGGGCAGCCGGACCTCCCACGTGAGGGCCTCGCCGGGCTCCGTGGTGCCCTGGTCGGGGCGGTTCCAGTACGCCCACTTCGCGGCGGTCGGGCTGGGTGGGCCTGTGCCCGGCCCCGTCATGGTCACGGTGACCGACCGCCCGGCGATCGTGACGACGGTGGTCACGGGGTCGGTGCCCAAGAGCTCGGTGTTCCACTGGACCTCGAAGAAGCCTGTGCCACCCACCCCGGTCCGTCCGTCGACGTAGTCGGTCAGTGTCACGACTGCGGTGCTGCCCTGCCAGACGGCACGTGCGACCACGACCCCGTCAGGCCCGAGCAGGTCGAAGGGGACTGTCGAGACCGGCACGAGCTCGGGCGGCAGGTCGACTGTGAAGGTGTCACCGGGCTGGGCCGAGTCGGGGACAGCCCACTCGACGTCGAGCCGCACGCCGTCCCACGGGCCGAAGGTCGTGGTCGACAAGGTCGCCGCCGTGACAGCCGGCGGCAGCTCTGCGGCCGAGGCGAGACTGGCCGTGGGGGCGAGCAGCAGGCCGGCGATCAGCGCGGTCACGGAGGCTCGGCGCACCGCGAGTGCACCGACGACCCTGCGGGCGCCACGGGGGCGGTGGACGGCCCGGAGGGCCGGGGCGGCAGAGCCGGTGCGGGCTGGTGCTGCGGCGGGTGTGCCGGTGCGGGCCTCTGGGCTCGAGATCGGGGGGTGCATGAGACTCGGTGCTCCTTGCTGTGGACAGTGCCCGCGACAGGTGCGGCGGGCTCTCGGCTGTCGAGCGACGGCTGGTGCGTCATGAGTGGAGACTCGCGCGCCCAGGCCGCATGACGCGGCGGGGTGTTCTTTCACCCGGTGGGCGTGGTGCCGGTGTCGCTGCAGAGGGAGAGCCCACGCCCCGGCCGGTCCGGTGGCGGGATGGTGCACGGACTGGCACGACACCGGCGACGACGCCCGACAGGGGGAGTCTGGGTCTCTGACGTCAGAGACCCGTCAGGGACCTGTCACCGCACGTCAAGGAACCGTCAACGCCGACGTCCGGGACCCTCCAGCCCGGATAGACCGGTGGTGTGCACCTCTCGTGTGCGCCGACCGCCTGACCCGCGGTCGTCCTGACGTCCGAAGGCGTGACAGACATGGCCGACCTGGCCTACATCCTCCTGACGGTCGCGTTCTTCGCGACCGTCGCCCTCGTCGCCCGTCGCTCCGGCGACAGGGACGCGTCGTGAGCGCGGCCGACTGGGTGGCCCTCGCGGTCTCCGTCGTGGTGCTCGGATACCTCTTCACGGTGCTGCTGCGCGCCGGTCGGGGGCGATGACCATGAGCGAGACCTGGACGGCCGTCGGGCAGATCTCCCTGCTCGTCGCGGCCCTCGCCGCGGTGCACCTGCCGCTCGGTGCCTACCTGGCCCACGTGTACACCTCCCCGCGCCACCTGAAGGTCGAGCGCCTCGGCTACCGCCTCATGCGGGTCGACGCCGACGCCGAGCAGCGCTGGACCTCGTACCTCTTCTCCCTGCTGGGCTTCTCCCTCGTGTCTCTGCTGGCCCTGTACGCGCTGGGCCGCCTGCAGGAGCACCTGCCGATGAACCTCGGTGTGAGCGCCTTCGACCCCGCGGGCGCGTGGAACACCGCGGTGTCCTTCGTGTCGAACACCAACTGGCAGTGGTACTCCGGCGAGGCCGCAGCCGGTCACGTCTACCAGATGGTCGGGCTCGCCGTGCAGAACTTCGTCTCTGCTGCTGTCGGCATCTCGGTGGCCATCGCCCTGGTCCGCGGCTTCGCGCGGTCCGGCACGGACGGGCGCGTCGGGAACTTCTGGTCCGACCTCACGCGCACCTGCGTCCGGGTGCTGCTGCCGATGGCTCTGCTCGCCGCGGTCGCGCTCCTCGCGACAGGCGTGATCCAGAGCTTCGACCCGCACAGCACGGTCCAGACCCTCTCGGGCGGCACGCAGTCGATGCTCGGCGGACCCGTCGCCTCGCAGGAGGCCATCAAGGAGCTCGGCACCAACGGCGGCGGGTTCTTCAACGCGAACTCCGCCCACCCGCTCGAGAACCCCACGCCGGTGAGCAACCTGCTCGAGATCTTCCTGCTGCTCGTCATCCCCTTCACGCTCCCGAGGGCCTTCGGCCTCATGGTGCGCGACACCCGCCAGGGCTTCGCGATCGTCTCGGTCATGGGCTCGCTGTTCCTCGCCGGGGCGGCCCTGCTCACCTGGGCCGAGATGTCCGGCCCAGGCCTCGCGGCCCAGGCCGCAGGCGGTGCGCTCGAGGGCAAAGAGCTGCGCTTCGGCACCGCTGGCTCGGCGCTCTTCGCCGCCGCGACGACAGGTACCTCGACAGGTGCGGTCAACTCGATGCACGACTCGCTCACAGC
Organism: Sanguibacter inulinus; assembly: GCF_013415325.1. Classification (GTDB taxonomy): domain Bacteria; phylum Actinomycetota; class Actinomycetes; order Actinomycetales; family Cellulomonadaceae; genus Sanguibacter; species Sanguibacter inulinus. The sequence goes on from NZ_JACBYE010000020.1 coordinate 2,841, forward strand.
ACCCGGCGGCGGTGTCGCCGTCTTCAACATGCTGCTCGGCGAGATCGCCCCCGGCGGTGTCGGGTCCGGCCTCTACGGCATGCTCGTCCTCGCGATCGTCGCGGTGTTCATCGCCGGTCTCATGGTCGGACGGACACCTGAGTACCTCGGCAAGAAGATCGGCCGCCAGGAGATCACCCTCGTGGCGCTGTACATCCTCACCGTCCCGCTGCTCGTCCTCGTCGGCACGGCACTGGCCATCTCGTTGCCCGCTGGCCAGGCCGGCATCCAGGAGGCCGGCCCGCACGGGCTCTCCGAGGTGCTCTACGCGATGACCTCGGCCGCCAACAACAACGGCTCGGCCTTCGCCGGGCTCACCGTCGCGACGCCGTTCTACAACACGCTGCTCGGCGTCCTCATGCTCGTCGGACGCTTCGTGCCGATCGCCCTCGTGCTGGCGCTCGCGGGCAGGTTCGCCAGCCAGAAGACCGTCCCCGCGACCGCAGGCACCCTGCCCACGCACCAGCCGCTCTTCGCGGGGCTGCTCGGGTCTGTCGCGCTGGTCGTCGTCGGTCTCACCTTCATCCCCGTCCTGTCCCTCGGTCCGATCGTGGAGTCGCTCTCATGAACCGCCCAGCCACCCGTCACCCGGCCGCACAGCAGCCGACCGACCAGCACGTGGAGCAACCTCCCGCAGGCTCGACCACCGACCCCGTCGCGCCGGTCGCCGACGGCGCAGCACAGCCTGGTGGATCCGCGGCAGCACCCTCCGGACGCCGCGCGTCGAGCCTGTCCTGGCCGCAGGTGCGCTCCGCCCTGCCCGGTGCCTTCCGCAAGCTCGACCCGCGCGAGCTGCTCGACTCGCCGGTCTTGCTGATCGTCGAGATCGGCGCCGTCGCCTCGACGGTCCTGGCCGTGGCCGACCCGTCGGTCTTCGCCGTGACCATCGTCGTGTGGCTGTGGGCCACAGTCCTGTTCGCGACCCTCGCCGAGTCCATCGCCGAGAGCCGCGGCAAGGCGCAGGCCTCGTCGCTGCGCGCCACCCAGACCCAGACGACGGCCCGCCGCGTCGACGCCCCTGTCGACACGACCCGGTACACGGGCAACCTGCTCGCGCTGCCGACCGTCGACGTCGCGTCGTCCTCGCTCTCCGTCGGCGACGTGGTCGTCGTGCGGGCCGGCGAGGTGATCCCCGGTGACGGGGACGTGATCGAGGGCGCCGCGTCGGTCGACGAGTCGGCCATCACGGGGGAGTCCGCGCCGGTGATCCGCGAGTCGGGCGGCGACCGCTCGGCCGTGACCGGCGGCACCGTGGTGCTCTCCGACACGATCGTCGTGCGCATCACCGCGGCCGCAGGGTCCACCTTCGTGGACCGCATGATCGCCCTCGTCGAGGGGTCGGAGCGTCAGCGCACCCCCAACGAGATCGCGCTCAACATCCTTCTCACGTCGCTGACGATCATCTTCCTGCTGGCTGTCGTCACCCTCCAGCCCTTCGCCGTGTACTCCGGGTCGCGCCAGTCGCTGCTCGTCCTCACGGCCCTGCTCGTCTGCCTCATCCCGACGACCATCGGTGCGCTGCTCTCGGCCATCGGCATCGCCGGGATGGACCGTCTCGTGCAGCGCAACGTCCTCGCGATGTCGGGCCGGGCCGTCGAGGCCGCCGGTGACGTCGACGTGCTCCTCCTCGACAAGACCGGGACGATCACCTACGGCAACCGGCAGGCGAGCGACCTGCTCGTCGCCCCCGGAGCGACGATCGCCGACCTCGCCTCTGCTGCTCGGCTCGCGTCGCTCGCCGACGAGACGCCCGAGGGACGCAGCGTCGTCACGCTCGTCGACGCCGGGTACGCCGAGCACGTCGCGGCGACCACGCAGGACGACGGGGCCGTGGTCGAGCTCGTGCCGTTCAGCGCGACCACCCGGATGAGCGGCATCGACGTGAGCCCGGCCGAGCGTGCGGGCACGACCTCCACCCCGCGGACCAGCATCCGCAAGGGGGCCGCGAGCGCAGTCCACGCCTGGGTGCACTCGACCGGGGGGCACACACCCGACCAGGTGCAGACCCTGGTCGACGGGGTGAGCGCGTCGGGCGGGACACCGTTGGTGGTGGCCCGGCAGACGGGCGCCGGACCCGCGCAGGTGCTCGGGGTGATCCACCTCAAGGACGTCGTCAAGACGGGCCTGCGCGAACGCTTCGACGAGCTGCGTGCCATGGGCATCCGCACCGTCATGGTCACCGGTGACAACGCGATCACCGCCCGGGCGATCGCTGAGGAGGCCGGGGTGGACGACGTCCTCGCGGAGGCCACGCCGGAGGACAAGCTCGCGCTGATCCGCCGGGAGCAGGAGGGCGGTCACCTCGTGGCCATGTGCGGGGACGGGACGAACGACGCCCCGGCCCTCGCGCAGGCCGACGTGGGTGTCGCGATGAACACCGGGACCTCCGCGGCCAAGGAGGCCGGGAACATGGTCGACCTCGACTCGGACCCGACCAAGCTCATCGAGGTGGTGCAGATCGGCAAGCAGCTGCTCATCACGCGCGGGGCGCTGACCACCTTCTCGATCGCCAACGACATCGCGAAGTACTTCGCGATCCTCCCGGCGATGTTCATGGTGGTCTTCCCCCAGCTCGAGGTGCTCAACATCATGCGGCTCTCGAGCCCGGAGTCCGCGATCGTCTCCGCGGTGATCTTCAACGCGCTGATCATCGTGGTGCTCATCCCGCTCTCGCTGCGCGGGGTCGCCTACAGACCGGCGTCGGCGTCGACCATGCTGCGTCGCAACCTCCTCGTCTACGGGCTGGGCGGCCTGGTCGCCCCGTTCCTCGGCATCAAGCTCATCGACCTGCTCGCCTCGCTTCTCCCTGGGATCGGCTGACATGGCACACGACAACTTCTCCGCACGCCAGCCCGCAGGGGCTCGCTCGTTGAGCACCCGCCGCGGTGCGGTATCTCTTGCCCGGCAGAGCCTCGCGGGGCTCCGGGTGCTCGTGGTCCTCACGGTCCTGCTCGGGGTCGTCTACCCCCTGGCGGTGTGGGGGGTCGGGCAGGTGGCCTTCCGCTGGCAGGCCGAGGGCTCGCTGCTCACGGCCTCGGGGGATCGGACCACGTCGCGCTCCGACGCCGTCGGCTCGGCGCTGGTCGGGCAGGCCTTCACCGGGGACGAGTACTTCCAGCCGCGTCCCTCGGCTGCTGGCGACGGGTACGACACCCTCGCATCGGCGGGCTCGAACCTCGGACCGCTCAACCCCGACCTGGTCGCGACGATCGAGGAGCGCCGAGCAGCCGTGGCAGCACAGGACGGCACCGACCCGGCCGCCGTGCCCGCCGACGCGCTCACGGCGTCGGCCTCGGGGCTCGACCCGCACGTCTCGCCCGAGTACGCCGAGCAGCAGGTAGCCCGCGTCGCGCAGGCTCGCGGGCTCGACGAGGGGACGGTCCGGGCGCTCGTGGCCGAGCACACCCAGGGCCGCGACCTCGGGTTCCTCGGCGAGCCGCGGGTCTCCGTGCTCGAGCTCAACCTCGCGCTGGGCATGATGTCCTCATGAGGTCGAACGATGGGTGACAGGCGCACGGGGCGGCTCACGGTGTACCTGGGGGCCGCCCCCGGCGTGGGGAAGACCTTCGCGATGCTCGACGAGGCCCGACGCCGCCGCGACCGCGGCACCGACGTGGTCGTCGGGCTCGTCGAGACCCACGGACGGCAGGCGACGGCCGAGCAGGTCGGCGACCTCGAGGTGCTGCCACGTGCGGTGATCTCCTACAGGGGGACCGAGCTCGGGGAGCTCGACGTCGCCGCGGTGCTGGCCCGCGCACCCCAGGTGGTGCTCGTCGACGAGCTCGCGCACAGCAACGCGCCGGGGTCGACGCACCCCAAGCGCTGGCAGGACGTCACCGACCTCCTCGAGGCCGGGATCGACGTGGTGACGACGGTCAACGTGCAGCACCTGGAGTCCCTCGGTGACGACGTGCACGCCATCACCGGCGTGCGCCAGCGCGAGACCGTGCCCGACCACGTGGTCCGGGCCGCCGACCAGGTCCAGCTCGTCGACCTGTCGCCCGACGCCCTGCGCCGCCGGCTCGCGCACGGCAACGTGTACCGCGCCGAGCAGATCGACGCGTCGCTGTCCTCGTACTTCCGTGTCGGCAACCTCACCGCGCTGCGCGAGCTCGCGCTGCTGTGGCTCGCCGACAGCGTCGACGACGCCCTCACCCGCTACCGCTCCGACCACGCGATCGACGGGACGTGGCCCGCCCGCGAGCGCATCGTCGTCGCCGTCACCGGCGGGCCCGAGGGGGAGACGCTGCTGCGCCGCGGGGCGCGCATCGCCCAGCGCACCGCCGGGTCCGAGCTGCTCGCCGTGCACGTCCTGGCGACCGACGGCCTGCCCTCGGCGCCACCGGCCGCGATCGCCGCCGACCGCGAGCTCACCCTGGCGCTCGGCGGGACCTTCCACACGGTCGTCGGTGAAGACGTCCCGTCGGCTGTCGTCGACTTCGCGCGGGGCGTCAACGCGACCATGATCGTCGTCGGCGTGTCCAGGCACTCCCGCGTGCGCGAGGCGCTGCTCGGCTCGTCGAGCACCCAGACCGCCCAGCTCGCGGGGAGCATCGACGTGCACCTGGTCACGCACGAGCAGGCGCGGTCCGGGTCGCCGCTGCGCCGACGGTGGTCGGCGCTGTCCAGGGCCCGGCAGGTGGCGGGGTGGGCGCTCGCGGTCGTGCTGCCGGCACTCCTCACGGGGTTGGTGTGGTGGTTCCGCGGCGACGTGTCGCTGACGACCGAGCTCATGCTGTTCCTCGCCGGGACTGTCGGGGTCGCGCTGGTCGGCGGGCTGTGGCCGGCCGTGGCCGCGGCGCTGCTGTCCTTCGTCTGCGTCAACTGGTTCTTCACCCCGCCGACGGGGATGCTCACGGTCTCCAGCCCGGAGAACGCCCTCGCCCTCGTCGTGTTCGTGGTGGTCGCGGTGTCGGTCGCCTCGGTCGTGGACCTCGCGGCGCGCCGGACCGCCCAGGCGTACAGGGCGCGGGCCGAGGCCTCGACGCTCGCGGCGCTGTCCCGCTCGGTGCTGTCCGGCGACGACTCTGCCGACGCGGTCGTGTCGCGGCTCGCCGAGACCTTCGCGGTCTCCGAGGTTCGGCTCGAGGAGCGCGCGGGCCCGAAGGCTCCGTGGGAGACGGTCGCCTGCACCTACCGAGCCGGGCAGCGCGGTGGCGACGACGCCTCGACGTCGACGGTCCGGATCGACGACGACCGCCGTCTGGTGGTCGTCGGGCGGACGCTCCCTGCGAGCGACCAGCAGGTCCTCGAGGCCTTCGCGGCACAGGCGGGCATCGTCCTGGAGTACAGGCGGCTGCGCGAGGCCGCGTCCCAGGCTGCCGTGCTCGAGCAGGCCGACGCGACCCGCACGGCGCTGCTCGCCGCTGTGTCCCACGACCTGCGGACACCGCTCGCCTCGATCCGGGCGGCGATCGACGGGCTCAGCGCGCACGACGTGGCGCTCGCCCCCGAGGACGAAGAGGCGTTGCTCGACACCATCGGCGGGTCGACCGCGCGCCTCGAGGCGCTCATCGCGAACCTGCTCGACCTGTCCCGCATCCAGACCGGCAGCGTGCGCGCCGTGCTCCAGGCACGGTCCGTCGACGAGATCGTGCCCGTGGCGGTCGAGGGGCTCGGTGCGGGGGCTGTCGACCTCGCAGTCCCGGACAACCTGCCGCTCGTGCTCACCGACGCTGGGCTGCTCGAGCGCGCCGTCGCCAACGTGGTCGCCAACGCTGTGCGTTTCTCGCCGGCCGGGGTCCCGGTGCTCGTCACGGCCTCGGCACGGCCGGGCGAGGTCGAGATCCGCGTGGTCGACCGCGGGCCCGGTCTCGACGACGAGCGCAAGGACCGCATGTTCGAGCCGTTCCAGCGGCTGGGGGACACCTCGCCCGACGGTCTCGGGCTCGGCCTCGCCGTGGCGCAGGGGCTCGTGCGGGCCGTCGGGGCTACCTTGGTCGTCGACGACACCCCGGGAGGTGGGCTGACGATGGTGCTGACGGTGCCGACTGCGGAGGGCGCTGCTGACGCCGTCGCCAGAGCTGACGACCTGGACCGTGCCGAGACGACTGACGTGTCGGTCGGGACGGTCTCGCCCCGGCTGTCCGAGGTCGCGCGGTCCGGTGACGCCGGGTCTGGTGGTTCGGCACGCTCCGGCGACGGCGGCCTGCTGTGACGGCCGCGGGTGCAGCTGGAGCCTCGGCTGCGGTCCCCGGCACCGCAGTGCTCGTCGTCGACGACGACGCCGGTCTCGTGCGTGCCCTCGCCATCAACCTGCGCACCCACGGCTGGGTCGTCACGACCGCGACGAACGGGGCCGAGGCCCTCGACGCAGCGGCGAGCAGCCATCCTGACGTGGTGCTCCTCGACCTCGGCCTGCCGGACATGAGCGGCCTCGACGTCATCGCCGGGATCCGCGGGTGGAGCCGGGTGCCGATCGTCGTGCTCTCGGCCCGCCAGCTCGGTGACGACAAGGTCGACGCCCTCGACGCCGGCGCGGACGACTACGTGACCAAGCCCTTCGCGATGAACGAGCTGCTCGCCCGGCTGCGCGCTGCTGTGCGGCGGGCCGCGCCCGTCGACGAGGTGCAGACGCCCGTGGTCGAGGCCGGTGACCTGGTGATCGACCTCGCGCGCCGCAAGGTCCAGCGCGCGGGGGAGGACGTGCGGCTCAGCCCCACCGAGTGGTCGCTGCTCGAGGTGCTGGTCCGCAACCGCGGCAAGATGGTCGGCCGTGTGCAGCTCCTCCACGAGGTGTGGGGCCCGTCGTACTCGGCCGAGACCAACTACCTGCGGGTCTACACAGCCCAGCTCCGCCGCAAGCTCGAGGCCGACCCCTCGGCGCCGCGCCACATCATCACCCAGCCGGGCATGGGCTACGTCTTCGAGGTGTGAGCGGGGGCGTCAGCTCTCGTCCGGGACTCCTGACATGAGCTCTTTGAGCCGGGCCGTGTCCGTGTCGTCCCAGCCCTCGGGTGCGCCGAGCGCCGCGAGGCCGTCGGAGTAGGCCAGGTGGTAGGAGTGCCCGTGCCCCTGGGGCACGTTGCCGGCGACGAACATGTCGAAGGTGACCTGCCAGAAGGTCACGACGGGGACCCAGGTCATCTCGAGGCGGTCGGGTCCGGGTTCTGACACCCAGTCGGGCTCGCGCCAGAGCACGTCGAGGGACCACCAGATCACGGCGTCGGAGGCGTGCTGCAGGTAGACCACCCGGGGTTCTTCCCACGTCCCGGGGATGTCCCACACGTCCGCTCCGCTGCCGGGCTCGGTGCCGAAGCGCACCTGGCGCCCGCCCTCGTACACAGGGCTGTACTCGAGGCTGCCAGGGTCGCGGTTCTTGGTGAAGTACGCCCAGTTGGGCGTGAAGCTCGGCGTGCCGACGAACAGCGCACCCTGGGTCCGCTCGGTCATGTCCTGCAGGCCGCTGAAGGCACCCTGCGCGCCGAAGCTGCCGAGCGAGAGACCGTATGCGACGAGGAAGGGCCGGGAGTCCTCGGGCTGCTCGAGCCACGCGTCGTACACGGCCTCGTAGAGCGCCTTGCCGGCGGCGGGCGGGGTGTCGCGGTCGGAGAGGAAGCTCACCCAGCTCGGCAGGTAGGAGTACTGCATGGCGGCGATCGCCGTGTCACCACCGTGCATGTACTCCAGGGTCTGGGACATCGACGGGTCGACCCACCCGGTCCCGGTGGTCGTCGCGACGACGAGGATCTCGCGGTCCCACGCGTCGGTCCTGTCGAGCTCGTCGACGACCAGCGCGGCCACGGCGTCGATGTCCTCGGCGGACTGGAGCCCTGCGTAGACGCGGATGGGCTCGACCACGTCATCGGCTGCCACGACGTCGCCGCCCGCCGCGAAGTCGACGATCTGCTCGACGCTCGGCCCAGAGCTGACGAAACCGCGTCCCTGGAACCCGAGGTCGTCCCAGTCGACCACGGACTCGGGCGATCCGGACCGCAGCGGTGACGTCGGCTCGACAGCACCGTCGGGGGTGCCCGCGTCGGTCGCTGCGCTGATGTTCTTCAGGGCGGTCATCGCCCCGTTGATCAGGGTCCCGTTGACGAGCAGCACGGCGACCACCGTGACCGTGACCGCCCCGACGAGCCGTGCGACGCGGGCCGGGACCCACCGGCCGAGGAGGTCTCCGGCGCGCCGGCTGCACCAGCGCAGCCCTCGGGCGACCAGCAGTAGCACGAGCGCGAGCCCGACGCCGAGGAGCACCACGAGCATGACGTGCGACTCGGGGGTCGCCTCGATGCCGAAGAGCGTGCGCAGGTCGCCCTGCCAGCGGGACGCGAGGACGAGGAACCACGGCACCAGGACCGCAGTGAGCCCGGCGAGCACGAACCAGAGCGTCCGGGTGGTGCTCGCGTCCCACCGCGCGTGGAAGCCGAGCCGCCGGGTCGCCCAGCCGAGGAAGGCGCCGGCCGCGTAGCCCGCGATCATCGACAGCCCGGTGAGCAGCCCCTGGAACAACCAGCCGCGGGGGATGAGCGACGGCGTCATGGAGATGCAGTAGCAGGTGAGGGCGAGCACGAGCCCTGTGGGGGAGAAGCGCCGGGCGAAGGACTCCAGCCGGAGCCTCAGGCCTCGCGGGCGCTCGTCGTGCTGCTGGTCCGCGGCCGCGCTCTCGCCGTGCTGTTGGCGCCGGCCTGGACTCTCACCCTGCTCCGGACGCTCAGCGGGATCTTCACCGTGCTGCGGACGACCTGCCGAGGGCTCCATGTGCGTGACTCTAGCGGGAACCGCCCTGGTCGCGGCAGGGCGGTTCCCGCGGTGTCGTCAGCCCGGGGCGTCAGGACTTCTTGTCGCCGATGTGGTCGGTGATGTCGTCCGGGATCCCGTCGAGGTTCATGTCGTTCGTCCGGTCCGTGCGGCGCGCGTCGTGGCGCAGCGCCAGGGCTCCGAGGGTCGCGGAGATCACCGAGGCGAGCAGCACGGCGATCTTCGCGCCCGTCCCGTGCTCGCTGCTCGGGTCGAAGGACAGCTCGACGATCAGCAGCGACACCGTGAAGCCGATCCCGGCGAGCAGGCCGACCGGCAGCAGGTCACGGATACCGATGCCCTGCGCGAGGCGCAGGGGAGTCAGACGGGTGACCAACCAGGTGGTGCCCAGGATGCCCAGGCACTTGCCGACCACGAGTCCTACGACGATCCCGATCGTGACTCCCTGGCCGAGCACGTCGAGCAGCGAGCTGCCGACCACGGTGACGCCCGCAGCGAAGAAGGCGAAGACAGGCAGGGCGATGCCGGAGGAGAGCGGGTTCCACGTCCGCTCGAAGCGGTGCGTGCGCGTCTCCTTCTCGCCGTGGACGACGAGGGCCGGCACGAGGAAGCCCATCGTCACGCCGGCGACAGTCGCGTGGATCCCCGAGGCGTGCACGAGGGCCCAGACGACCACGGCTAGCGGGAGCAGGAGCCACCACCGGACGGTCCTGGCCCTGACCAGGAACCTGAAGAGGACCAGGCCGAGCACTGCGAGGGCGAGCGGACCCCAGGACAGCGAGTCCGTGTAGAAGATCGCGATGACGATGATCGCCAGCAGGTCGTCGACGACGGCGAGGGTCAGCAGGAAGGTGCGCACAGCTGTCGGCAGCCCTCGCCCGAAGACCGCGAGGACGGCGAGCGCAAAAGCGATGTCGGTGGCCGTGGGGATCGCCCAGCCACCGAGGGCTGTGGTGTCGCCTGTCACCAGGACGACCGTCACGAAGAAGATCGCCGGGACGGCCATGCCGCCGACAGCGGCGAGCATCGGCACGGCCGCCTGCCGTGGTTCGCGCAGCGAGCCTGCGACGAGCTCGTGCTTGAGCTCGAGACCGACGACGAAGAAGAAGATCGCGAGCAGGCCGTCCGCCGCCCACCCGGCGACCGACAGGTCGAGGTGCAGGGAGGCCGGACCGATCTTCGTCTCGGAGAGCGTGGTGTAGATCTCGCGCCAGGGGGAGTTCGCCCAGACGATGGCGAGGATCGCGGCGCCGATGAGAAGCATGCCGCCGGTCGTCTCGCGCGTGACCCACCCGGCGAGACGCGCCGGGACGGTCTGCGCCGCGGGCGGAGCCGAGTCCTGCGGGGACCGGGTCAGCGGCTCGTGGCCTGACACACCGTCAGGCTCGTGCGTGGGACCTGGAGAGACAGGGGTAGACATGGGGGCTCCTTCGGAGGGTCGACAAGGTCATCGCCGACCAGACTTCCCGGCACACCACGAGACAGCGTAGTCGCCAGCCTCGTCCCCTGCCTCCGGGCTGGCATGCTGGCACGGTGACCGACGACACGCAGACCGACGACACGCAGATCACCGATGCCCAGCCCGGCGAGTCCCAGACCGCTCCTGCCCCGCTCGACCGCCTCGTCTGGCCCCGCAGGACCGAGCGTCTGAGCCTGCGCCGCGTGACCATGGCCGACGAGGCCGCGATCTGGGAGTACCGCCGGCTCGACGAGGTCAGCCGGTGGGGTTCGTGGCTCCCGACCGACAGGGCAGACTGGCACGAGATCCTCGGCAGGCGGCTGCGCGACCTCCTCGTGATCGAGCTCGACGGCCGCGTCGTCGGGGACCTCATGGTCCGTGTCGAGGACTCCTGGGCACAGCGCGAGGTGGCCGAGCACGCGAGAGAGCAGCAGGCCGAGCTCGGGTGGACCCTGAGCCCCGATGTCGGAGGCCAGGGCTACGCGACCGAGGCCGTGCGAGAGGTGCTGCGCCTGTGCTTCGAAGACCTCAAGGTCCGCCGGGTGGTCGCCGAGGCCTTCGCGGACAACGAGCCGTCGGTCCGCCTGGCCGAGCGCGTCGGGATGCGCCGCGAGCACCACGCCGTGGCCGACGCGCTCCACCGCGACCTCGGGTGGGTCGACTCGGTCGGCTACGCGCTCCTCGCCCACGAGTGGGCTGCCCGGCAGTGACCGTCCGCAGGTGAGGCCGTCACCACTCAGCCCCAAGTCTCAGCGCTCAGCCTCGTAGGCGAGCAGCGCCAGCTGGATGCGGTTGGTGAAGTCGAGCTTGGTGAGCGCACTCGAGATGTGCGACTTCACGGTGCCCATCGACAGGTACATCTGCTCGGCGATCTCCGTGTTCGAGAGCCCCTGCGCGACGGCGCTCGCGACGTCGCGCTCGCGGTTGCTCAAGACCGACAGCCGGGCGACTGCCTGGTCCGCCCGGGACGAGCCGACCGGCGCAGCCGCGGCAGCGCCGGGCACGGACTCAGCTGTCGCCCGGTCGATGAGCACCTTCATGACGTCGGGGGAGAGCACGGGGTCCCCGTGCGCGGTCCGGCGCACGGCGTCGACGATCTCCTCGGGCGGGGTGTGCTTGAGCAGGTAGCCCGACGCACCGGCCTGGAGGGCCCCGAGGATGGTCTCGTCTCCGCCGAAGGTCGTCAGGACGATGACCTGCGGTGCCTCGACCTCGGGCGCGGCACCCGAGTCAGCATCTGCGCCCGCCGGCTCGCCCGGCTGCGCGCTCGTCTGCGTGCCCCCGCGCAGGGCGCGCGTCGCGGCGATCCCGTCCATGACGGGCATGCGGATGTCCATGAGGACGACGTCAGGCCTGTGCTCGGCGACGGCGTCTGCGACGAGGGAGCCGTCCGCGACCTCCCCGACGACCTCGATGTCGGGTGCCCCGGCGAGCATCAGCCGGAGCCCGGCACGCACGAGGGCGTCGTCGTCGACGATGAGGGTTCTGATCATGAGCGCCACGGTAGCCGGACCTTGAGCCTGAAGGCGCCCCCGCTCGCCCCGGCCTCGAGGGTGCCGCCCTCGAGCAGGACGCGTTCGGTGAGCCCTGTGAGGCCCGCCCCGGCCCCGGGGATGGTCGAGCGCGGTGTGGAGATCTGCGTGACGTTGGTGACCTCGACGACCACCTCGTCGCCCGCGGTGCCGCGCAGCAGGACGTTGACCGGCACCTCCGGCGCGTGCTTGCGGGCATTCGTCAGGCCCTCCTGGACCACCCTGAACACCGTGCGCTGGAGCTGCGGGCGGGCCTCCTCGAGTCCCGGCGCGTCCGAGGTGACGTGGATCTGCTGACCCGCGGCGCGTGCTTCCTCGACGAGGGTCGCGAGGTCGGAGATGGCGGCCTGCGGGGCGGCTGTGCCGGTCTCGTCGTCCTGGTCGTCGCTCGTGTCGGTGCGCAGCACGGTCAGCACCTCGCGGAGCTCCTCGAGCGCCTGGTGGGCGTTCTCGCGGATCACCGTGACGGCGTCGTGCACCTCAGTCGCCGTGAGCGGGGCGGCGTTGCCGCTCTCCGCCTGCCGAGTCCTGTACTCGAGCGCGCCCGCGTGGACCGACAGCAGCGAGATGCGGTGCGCGAGGACGTCGTGCATCTCGCGGGCGATGCTCGAGCGTTCACCGCGGCGGGCGTCGACGAGGCGCAGCTCTTGCTGGCTGCGCTCCTGCTCGGCGCTCTCGCGCAGGCTCAGCACCAGCTGGCGTCTGGCCCGGACCGCGATGCCCCAGGCGAGGACCATCATCCCGATGAGCGCGCCGAAGATCAGCGATCCCCAGTCGCCGGCACCCCCCTCGGTGATCCTCAGGTGCAAGAACGAGACGGGGATCTGCAGCAGGTTGACCGGGACGGACACGGGCCACGGTCTGTGCACGGCGAGGGTGAACAGCAAGATCACTGTCGCGGCACCCGTGCTCAGGGTGAAGGTCGACAGCACCAGCGCGACGAGGCTCAGGGCGAGCGGGAACCGTCGGCGCCACCAGAGCGCGAGGGACAGCAGCACCCCGAGGACGGGGTCGAGGACGCCGTCGACGAGCGGGAGCTCCCGGGGACCGTCGAGTCCGAAGGACACCTCGCCTGTGCTCGGGTCGGGCGCCTGGGCGAGAGCCGTGAGCGCCACGAAGCCGAGCGAGACGAGGAAGGCGATGCTGTCGATCGCCCAGTCGCGGGCGGTCCGGCGGGGGACGCGCCGGGTCGCCCCGTTCTGCGCGGCCCCGGCGAGGAGCCCGGGCAGCGCCCAGCGCGCGTCGACCACAGGGCTGTCCGAGACTCGCATGCGACGACCCTACGGCGCGCCGGGAGCAGGGCGCGACGGTCGATGGGCCGATCTTCGCTGCTGGATCGGCACCCGGCTCTCGACCGATCGACCGAGTCTCACCCCGCCGCGGCGAGGTCGCGCAGCCGGAGGACGGTGGTCCAGTTCCGGGCGGTCCCGTCGACACCGAGGGTGCGGCGGAGCAGTGCGGGGGTGAGGCGGGTGGTCCCGGCGCCCTCGGGGTAGACCGTGTAGGAGGTCCCTTCGTGCCATGCCATCTGCTCGGGGTGCGGCGTCAGGTCGAGACCGGCGACGGCTTCGGCCGTCGGTCGGGTCGCGTAGAAGGTGACGAGCAGCTTGGACGGTGCTGACTCCGCCTCGGCGGGGAAGGGGTTGTTCTCGACGACAGCGTCGAGGGTCTCGGGGGACACCACGACGATGTCGACGTCGAGGCCGAGGCGGTCCAGCAGCCCGGCGTGCACCAGCGCACCGACCTCGGCCTCGGTGGTGCAGGTGGCTGCGGGGCTGCCCGGGGTGGGCGCTGAGACCACGAGGTTGCCGCTCGCGAGGATCGTCGTCGCTCGCGTCCAGCCGGCGGTCTCGCCGACGGCGCGCAGGTCGGCCGAAGGGACCTTGCGGTGCCCGCCGACGTTGACGCCGCGGAGCAGGACGACTGCTGTGGTGAGGGTCACGGGTCGAGACTAGCGGTGGTGGGTGTCGGTGGCCGGGAGCAGACTGAGCGGGCGGTCAGGTGCCGCCACCCGAGACTGCGCTGGGACGCGCACGGCCCAGGCCTGCATCCCTGCGCCTCGGGCACGTCAGCTCGACCAGCGAGGACACATGATGAGCGCTCCCAGCTCGACAGGACCGTCGGCGCAGGTCGACCTCGGCGGACGCAGCCCGTGGAGCGTTCTGCCACCGCTGCTGCTCGGGTTCTTCATGATCATGGTCGACACGACCATCGTGAACATCGCGGTGCCGACCCTCGTCGACAGCTTCGACGTGGGGCTCTCGGCCGTCGGGTGGGTGACGAGCGCCTACCTGCTCACCTACGCCGTGCTGCTGCTCGTCACCGGGCGGCTGGGGGACAGGTTCGGGCCGAAGAACATCTTCGTCGCGGGTCTGGTCGTCTTCACGCTGTCCTCCCTGTGGTGCGGGTTCTCGGGGAGCATCGGCATGCTCATCACCGCGCGGGCCGTGCAGGGGGTCGGTGCGGCGCTCATGACACCCCAGACGATGGCGATCATCACCCGGGTGTTCCCGCCGCAGAAGCGCGGCGCCGCGATGGGTGTGTGGGGGTCGGTCGCGGGGATCGCGACCATCACCGGGCCTGTGCTCGGCGGTCTGTTCGTCGAGACGCTCGGGTGGGAGTGGATCTTCTTCATCAACGTGCCGGTCGGCCTCGTGGCGCTGTTCTTCTCGTTCCGGGCGCTGCCGGCGCTCGCCACGGACAAGAAGTCCTTCGACGTGCTTGGGGTGGTGCTCTCGGTCATCGGGCTCGGTGCGCTCGTCTTCGGTGTGCAGGAGGGGGAGACCTACGACTGGGGTCAGGTGTGGGGGCCGGTGTCGATCCCGCTGATCCTCGGGGTCGGCGTCGTGGTGATCGTCGCCTTCGTGCTGTGGCAGCGACGGCTCGGGCCGGACGCGCTGCTGCCGCTGAGCCTGTTCCACCACCGCAACTTCTCGCTCGCGAACGTCTCGGGCATGACGGTGTCCTTCGCGATGATCGGGATCTTCTTCCCGCTCACCCTGTTCTTGCAGACGACCCTCGGCCTCTCGCCCCTGCACGCCGCGCTCGTGAGCCTGCCGAGCTCGGTGGTCTCGGGCGTGGTCGCGCCCTTCGCAGGTCGCCTCTCCGACAGGGTCCCGGCCAAGTGGGTGATGGTCACCGGCTTCGCGTCGCTCGCCGTCGCGACGGTGTGGCTCGATCTCGTCATCGCCCCCGGGATCTCGGCGTGGACGATCGTCGTGCCGATGCTGTTCTTCGGGCTCGGCACGGGCTGTGTGTTCTCGCCCATGGCGAGCCTGGCGACGGCAGGGCTCGACCAGTCGACCGCCGGCGCCGGGGCCGGGGCCTTCAACACGACGCGTCAGGTCGGCGGGGTCATCGGCTCGGCTGCGATCATCGCGATGCTCCAGACCCGCCTCGCCGTGACGCTTCCCGCAGCGGCGCAGGATGCCGCAAGGGCTCTGCCGGAGCAGTACCGGCAGTCCTTCGTCGACGGCTTCGCGTCGATGGGCGGTTCCTTCAGCGGGGCTGGCGGGTCGGTGCCCGTGCCCGACGGCGTCCCGGCCGACGTGGCCGACGCGATCTCCTCGGCGGG
This sequence comes from Sanguibacter inulinus, assembly GCF_013415325.1. Taxonomy (GTDB): domain Bacteria; phylum Actinomycetota; class Actinomycetes; order Actinomycetales; family Cellulomonadaceae; genus Sanguibacter; species Sanguibacter inulinus. The sequence continues at coordinate 18,148 of NZ_JACBYE010000020.1, forward strand.
GTCTGCGGCCTTCGGGACGGGGTTCGCCCAGGCTGCCGGGGACACGATGCTCCTGGTCGCGGGGGTTCTTGTCGTCGGGCTGGTCTCGGGGGTGCTGATGCGCCGCGAGTCCGGGCACGTCTGACGGGCACGCCCCCCGCCGTCGCCCGTGTGAACTTTGGGTGACATCTCGCGACATCTGTCCCACGAGGGATGTGCTCTGAATCACACGGGCGTAGTTTGCAGGAGACGGACGACACCCGTCGTCCTCCGGGAGGCCAGCCCATGGAGCATCAGCTCCGAGCAGGACGGCCGTCCGCGGCCACGCCCCTGCGTGGACCGGCGGACCGCCAGACCCACTCGCCCGACGGTGACGTGCCCCGCACGCACCGCCCGGACGGCAGGCGCACACAGTGCGCCGGAGGGAGCTCGTCGTGGTTGCTGAGAAGTCTGTGGTAGCTGGGAAGACTGCTGGGACGGTCGTCGGGACCGACACGTCAGGGAGTGACGAGGCTGTCGGGACGGAAGGCCGCAAGACCTTCGTGCTCGACACGTCTGTCTTGCTCTCCGACCCGAAGGCGCTCGTGAGGTTCGCCGAGCACGACGTGGTCCTGCCGATCGTCGTCATCACCGAGCTCGAGGCCAAGCGCCACCACCCCGAGCTCGGGTACTTCGCCCGGAGCGCCCTGCGCATGCTCGACGACCTCCGCGTCAAGCACGGCGGGCTCGACCACCCGATCCCCGTCGGCGACGGCGGGTCGTTGCGCGTCGAGCTCAACCACACCGACCCCTCCGCGCTGCCTGACGGGTTCCGGCTCGGCGACAACGACACCCGCATCCTCGCGGTCGCAGCGAACCTCGCGGCTGAGGGCGCCGACGTCACCGTGGTCTCCAAAGACCTCCCGATGCGCGTCAAGGCGTCGGCCGTCGGGCTGAGCGCCGACGAGTACCGTGCCGAGCTCGCGGTCGACTCCGGCTGGACGGGGATGGGCGAGCTCGACCTCGCCGAAGACCAGATGGCCGAGCTGTGGGAGCACGAGTCGATGGAGCTCGCCGCCGTCGACGCGGCGTCGGTGACCGCCGCAGAGCCGCTGCTCTGCCACAAGGGTCTCGTGCTGCACTCGACCCGCGGGTCGGCGCTCGCCCGGGTCACGCCTGACAAGCACCTCCAGCTGATCCGCGGCGACCGCGAGGTCTTCGGGGTCCGGGGGCGCTCGGCCGAGCAGCGCATCGCGATCGACCTGCTGCTCGACGACGCGATCGGCATCGTCTCCCTCGGTGGCCGCGCCGGGACCGGCAAGTCGGCCCTCGCGCTCTGCGCGGGCCTCGAGGCCGTGCTCGAACGACGCCAGCACCGCAAGATCATGGTCTTCCGGCCGCTCTACGCCGTCGGCGGGCAGGAGCTCGGTTATCTGCCGGGCTCCGAGGCCGAGAAGATGAGCCCGTGGGCCCAGGCCGTCTTCGACACCCTCGGTGCGCTCGTGAGCAAAGACGTGATCGACGAGGTCATCGACCGCGAGATCCTCGAGGTCCTGCCGCTGACCCACATCCGCGGCCGGTCCCTCCACGACGCCTTCGTGATCGTCGACGAGGCCCAGTCCCTCGAGCGCAACGTGCTGCTCACGGTGCTCTCGCGGATCGGGCAGTCGTCGCGGGTGGTGCTCACCCACGACGTCGCCCAGCGCGACAACCTGCTCGTCGGGCGCCACGACGGCGTCGCCGCGGTGATCGAGGCGCTCAAGGGGCACCCGCTCTTCGCGCACGTGACGCTGACCCGGTCCGAGCGGTCTGCCGTAGCGGCGCTGGTCACGGACATGATGGAGCGCATCGAGGTGTGAGGGTGTGGGCGTGGGCCGTCTAGGTCGCGTCGTCGGACGCGCCGGTCCACGCCCGACGGCACGTCAGTGGGCTGCGGCACGCCGTTCGCACACGATCGTCCCCACGGGTCGCTGCCCGCGGGTGGCCCTGCGGTGGGTCTCGACCACGTCGAAGCCCGCTGCGTCGAGCAGCCTGTGCAGGTCGTCGGCCGGCCACCTGTAGGCACGCAGGACAGCGTGCTCGAAGGCTTCGCACGAGGCGCCGTCAAAATAGCCGAGGACGAGCTCGCCGCCGGTCTGCAGGATCCGGGCGAACTCGGCGATCGGCGTGCCGATGGTCGACGGGTCGTGGTGGATCGTGGAGAACCAGGACAGGACGCCACCCAGGGAGGCGTCGGGGGCGTCGGTCCGGTCGATGCTCTCGAGGTCGAAGCGGATGCCGGGATAGGTCGACCGGGCGTGCCCGACGAACTCGGGCACCACGTCGATCCCGCGGGCGTCGAGCCCGAGCTCCGCCAGATGGTTCGTCCAGTGACCGGGACCGCAGCCCGCGTCGAGGACGGGGCCGCTCACGCGTCCAGCCCACGACTCGACGATCTGGCGGTCCGAGGGATGCACCGCTGACATAGAACCCAAGAGGGCCGTGTACTCGGCTGCTCGGGCGGTGTAGGCGGCGGTCGTCTCGGTCACGTCTCGACGGTACCGGGGGTGACGGAGTCGCAGAGGGCGATCCGCGCTGTGCGCACGACAACCGCCTCCGCTCGTCTCGGGTACTGAGCGTCACCGCCGTACGTCTCGGGTACTGAGCGTCGCCGGCGCACGGCTCGGGGCTGCCCGTCGACGTCCCTCACCCACCGAGGTGGGACGCGTCCGGGAGCATCTCGGGGCACGTGCCGCCCGGGGTCGTCGCGAGCTCGAAGTGCCAGATCTCGTTGGCGTAGGTCTGGCACAACCCGTAGTCGGGTCCGTGCTCCAGCAGCCAGTACATCGCGTCCAGCGGACCGATGTCGACGGCTGTGCCGGTGACGTGGGTGGACGTCTCGGGGGTGGCGACGAACTGGCGTGCGTCCTCCTCGCTGCCGTAGGTGGCCAGCGCCTCGTCGTAGAGCTGTCCCTGATAGCGGGCGCTGCGCCAGCCTGTCGTGACGTAGAGGGGCTGGCCGTCCAGGGTCGCCTCCGCGGTCGCGGCCTCGACGGCGGCGCGCAGCGCCGGGTTGAGCCTCGTCACGGCGGGCAGGTCCGCTCCCGCGGTGATGTCGGTCCCGGCGGGGATCAGGCCGTCGGCCTCGGTGAGCGGTCCGGTCTGGGGCGGCTCGTCGGACGTGACGTCGGAGCCGACGGAGACGGACGACGTATGCGCCGACGCTGTCTCGTCAGGGCTCTGGATCCACCCCGTCACGCTGAGCAGGACCAGTCCCACCAGGGCTGCTGCGAGCACTGTCCCGAGGAGGATCGCCAGCAGGGTGAGGATCCCGGAACGGACGGGTCGGGTCGGGCGGGGTGCGGTGCTGTTCGTGATCTGCATGGTGACCATGCGACCTCGGCGGATGTTGCCAGGACGTATGGCCGGGCGCATACGCTCCCGACATGTCGTGCATCCTAGGGTGAGCGGATGCGAGTACTGATCGTCGAAGACGAGGCCTTCATGGCCGAGGCCGTGCGTGACGGGTTGCGGCTCGAGGCGATCGCCGCCGACATCGCCGGGGACGGCGACACAGCCCTGGAGATGCTCGCGGTGAACGAGTACGACGTGCTCGTCCTGGACCGTGACGTCCCGGGCCCGGACGGCGACGAGATCGCGAGGATCGTCTCCCAGGAGCCCGGTGGGCCTCGGATCATCATGGTGACGGCCGCGAGCCGGATCGACGACAAGCAGGCCGGGTTCGGCAGCGGCGCCGACGACTACCTCACCAAGCCCTTCGTGATGCGTGAGCTGGTCTTGCGGCTGCGGGCGCTCGAGCGCAGGAGAGACGTCGGTCGACCCCCGGTCGTGCGGTCGGCCGGCCTTCGCCTCGACCCGTTCCGGCGAGAGGTGTACAGGGACGGTCGGTACGTCGCGCTGACCCGCAAGCAGTTCGCTGTGCTGCAGGTGCTGCTCAACGCCGAGGGTGGCGTGGTGAGCGCCGAGCAGCTGCTCGAGCGTGCCTGGGACGAGAACGCCGACCAGTTCACGAACGCGGTCCGCATCACCATCTCCGCGCTGCGCAAGCGCCTCGGTGAGCCGGCGCTCATCCGCACCGTGACGGGCGTGGGCTACCAGATCGACGACGCGACGGACGTCGACCACGATGCCTAGGACGCGCCCAGGCTCCTCGCGCCCGCGCGGGCTGTCGCTGCGGTGGCAGCTGACCCTGAGCTACGCCGCCTTCGTCGTCGTGGTCGGCGTCGTGCTGATCGCCGTCGGTGTCCTGCTGCTGCGGTTCGTCCCCGAGGGCAATCTCGTGTCGTTCGGCGGTGGGTTCGCACCGTCCCGTTCCGACCTCATGCCGGTCTTCGTCAGGTACGCCTCCGCCGGGCTGGTCTTCCTCGCCACGATCGGCCTCGGTGGTGGATGGTTGCTCGCCGGGCGCCTGCTGCGGCGCCTGCGCCTGATCACCGGCACGGCCGAGCAGGTCAGAGCCGGTGACCTGGACCACCGGATCGACATGGTGGGTCGCTCCGACGAGCTGTCCGGGCTCGCCGACACCTTCGACGACATGCTGGACCGTGTCCAGGCCTCCGTCGACGAGCACCGACGGTTCGCGGCGAACGCCTCCCACGAGCTCCGGACACCGCACGCGGTGATCCGCACGATGCTCGAGGTCGCCCGTGCGGACCCCGACCGTGACGTGGAGCAGCTGCTCGGACGTCTGGAGATCGTCAACGAACGTTCCATCGCGCTCACCGAGGCCTTGCTCTCCCTCGCCCAGGCGGACAGTGCCGCGCAGGGACGCGAGCCGGTCGACCTTGCGGCGCTGGCGGCCACCGCCGCCGAGGACCTGAGTGCCGCTGCTGCCAGCCGTGACGTCGTCGTCACCTGCGACCTCCTCGCGGCAGCGACCACCGGCCACCCCGGGCTGCTCGGACGGCTCGTGACCAACCTCGTGCAGAACGCCGTGGTGCACAACCACCCCGGCGGTCACGTGCAGGTCGCCACGTGGACGGACGAGCGAGGTGACGCCCTCGTCGAGGTGGCCAACACCGGTCCGGTCGTCAGCGACGAGGTCGCGGCCACCCTCACCGAACCCTTCGTCCGCGCAGCGGGCAGGACGCGACCGCGCGACCCGTCGCACGTCGGCGCGGGGCTCGGTCTGTCGATCGTCGCCTCGGTCGCGCGCGCCCACTCCGGGCGCATCACCGTGGTGCCCCGTGCCGGTGGTGGCCTCACGGTGCGGGCGCAGATCCCTGCGTCGTAGAGAGAAGTCACAGTGATGGGACAGGACGACAGACCGCGCTCGCGGTCTGCAGCGGGACGGTCGACGACCACGGCGCCGAGCGGCAGGCTGGAGCGCACCAGCGTGCTCGGGTGGATCGCCGTCGTGGTCGTCGCGACGGCAGCGGTCCTGTCGATCGCCCCCGGGACGCTCGGCTGGTCGACCGAGAAGGGGATCGCGCAGGCCGTCGCGCTGCGCACCTGGCTCCTGTGGGGCTTCGCCGGGATCGCTGCGGTGTCGCTGCTCGCCGCAGTCGGGATCGGCTCCCGAGGACGGCGCCCGGTCCGCACGACGGCCGTCGCCGTCGTCTGCGTGCTCGCGGCAGGGTCGCACCTGCTCGTGCTCGACGCCCGCGGTCTGGACGCCGGCGCCCCCGTGCTCGCCAGCGACGAGCGCGACGGCGACATCACCGTGCTCACCGCCAACGTCCGGGGCGAACGGGCAGGGGAGGAGGCCGTCTCGGCCGTCGTCGATCGTGTCATCAGCAGCGGAGCCGATGTCGTCGCGCTCCCCGAGGGGCAGCCTGTCGTCGGCGAGGTGGTCGCGCAGCTCACCGCCCGCGGTGAGTCCTTCCAGGTCTTCCCTACCTTCGGCGCCGGCCCCAACCGGGGCACCGCGCTCCTGGTCGCGGAGTCGCTGGGGGCCTACCGCGAGGTCGACGGGCCCGTCGGCGGGGTCCGGGTCGAGCCTGTCGACGGCGACGGCCCACCGATCGCCGCCGTGCACCCGACCTCCTTGCCCCCGGACCCGACCGACGACCTGGGGGCGTGGCGCAGCGAGGGCTCTCAGGTGCAGGAGCTCTTCCAGACCATGACGGGCGGCATCGTGGCCGGAGACATGAACGCCACGCTCGACCACGAGCATCTGCGCGAGACCGGCACCTACGTCGACGCCGGATCAGCCGTCGGGATCGGCGGGTACGGCACGTTCCCCAGCTCTCTGCCCGGTGTGCTCGGCACGACCATCGACCACGTGCTCGTCGACGGGGGACGGTTCGCCGTCCACGCGGGTGCGGTCGTCGACGTCCCCGGCACCGACCACCGTGCCGTCGTGGTCCGGGTCGCGCCCAGGTGAGTCACCGGGTGGTCGACAGAACCTGCCCGCTGATCGTCAGGACGGTCCACGGACGCCACCAGACGTCCGAGATCGTCCGGACAGGTCTTGCTACCTTTCATCTCATGGGCCACCTCTCGACGCACGTGCCGGTGTTCACCACCGACCTCGACGACCGGCTGGCTCCCGTGGACGACGGTCGCTCGTGGCGGCCCTGACCGCCCGGCGACGGCACACGGTGAGCGTGGCGGTCGCCAGCACCCTCCTTGCGCTGGCGGGCTGCAGCTCGACAGTCGCGCCGTCCGAGCAGGGCACCGTCGTCGACCTGCTGCGGCAGGACTGGGGGCACGTACCCGGGGTCGTCGTGGACGGCGCAGGTCTGCGGGTGACGGCGACCGGGCGGAGCATCGTCGAGCAAGACGGCGGGGGAGGCCACCCGGACCCGGCGGTCAACCTCGCGGGGACGCACCTGGTGGCCCCAGAGGACTTCACGCTCCGGGCGACGTTCACTGACGTGACAGCCGACGCCACCTTGGCCGTCTACGACAGCCCGCCGGTGATCGCCGACGAGTTCCGGATCGAGCCCGCGGGTGTCCAGCTGACGCTCCGCGGCGACGACCTCCGGATCGCTGTCTTCGACGGCTCGCACCCGCAGGACGTGACCGACCCTCAGTCGGCGCACGAGGAGCACGTCACGCTCCTCGACCCCGCGGCGGAGCTGTCTGTGCACAGTTCTGGTGATCGGCTCGAGATCGCGAGCGACGGTGAGACGCTGTCCTCCCTGCCCGTCGGCGACGTCTTCGGCTCCGGCGAGCTCTGGCTGGGGTTGTCGAGCGAGGAGGGAGCCTTCACGGTCAGCGCGCTCGATGCCGCTGCGCCGAGCGGTGCTCACCTGGCCGCTGCCGGGCCCGCCGTGGCCGACGCTGAGCCGTCTCCGGACGGTCTTCAGGCTCTGGCCGCAGGCTCCCGCCCGGACTTCCTGGTCGGCGCGGCGGTGGCCCTCGGGCCGCTCGTCTCGGACGCGCAGTATGCGGACGCCGTCGTGGGCAACTTCGGCGTGATCACACCGGAGAACGCCATGAAGCCGCAGGCGCTCTCCCCGCGGCAGGGGGAGTACAGCTTCGAGGAGGCTGACGCCCTCCTCGACGTCGCGGCGAGCGCGGGGATCGCCGTGCACGGCCACACCATCGCCTTCACCGAGGCGATGCCGCGCTGGATGCGTGAGCTCCCCACGGGCTCCGAGGAGGAGCGCCAGGAGAGCGCCGAGGTCCTGCTCGACTACGTGACCACCGTCGTCACGCACTTCCGGGGGCGTCTCGACTCGCTCGACGTCGTCAACGAACCCTTCGACCTCGAGCAGGGGACCAGCCTGCAGGAGAACGTCTGGTTCCGTGTCTTCGGGCCGACCTACCCGGTCGTCGTCTCGCAGGCTGTCCACGACGCAGACCCGGACGTCAGGCAGTTCATCAACGAGAACGGTGCCGACGTGCCGGGTCCCCGTCAGGACGCCCTGCTCCAGCTCGCCCTCGACACGAACGCGCAGGGTGGGCACATCGACGGTGTGGGTCTCCAGGCTCATGTGTACGACCTCGACACCGATGCCCTCTCAGCCGACGATCTCGCGACGACCTTCGCCAGCGTCGAGGACGCCGGGCTGCTCGTCCGGATCTCCGAGAACGACGTGACGGACAGCGAAGGCCAGACGGTCCAGGCGGAGCAGTACGCCACCGTGCTCGCGGCCTGCTTCGCGTCGACCGCCTGTGTCTCGTACACGACCTGGGGCGTGGACGACGCCTTCGACTGGTGGGTCGACGACGACTGGACCCTCCAGCAGGGCCACGACCTCCTGTTCGACGACGGAGAGCCGACGCCCGCGTACGACGCTGTGAGAGAGGTCCTCGCGGGCTGACGAGCTCTGGGCCAGCCAGGCGCCGAGGTCAGCTGCGGATCACAGGGCGTGCACGGCGAGCGGTGCTCTCCGGGCTACGGTCAGCCGTCGTAGGCGACGTAGTGCAGCTCTGGCTCCCGGCGCTCGTCGTAGAGGGTGCCGTACGCCGTGGCGATGACGGAAGGTTCCGCGTCGGGGTGACCGCCGCCGATGAGAGCCCTGATGCCCACGTGAGCGACGTAGACCCCGTGGTCCCGCAGGGCGTCGTGCAGGTTCAAGGCCCAGTTCCGAAGACCTGCTGCGGCGATGTTGACGTTGCCGAGGAAGGGCGTGGGGTTGATGGAGCCGCCGCCCGTGGTGATGAGGACGGTCCCGGTGCCGGCGGCGATCATGTCCGGCAGGACGGCTCCGACGGCGCTGAGGGCACCGCCGAGGTAGAAGTCGATCTGCGGCTGCAGGTTCTCCATCGTCACCTTCAAGACGTCGACCGGCGTCAGGGTCGGGTCTGCGGGTGAGAACTCCAGGACGTCGATCGGTCCGAGCTCGTCCTTGATCGAGCGGAGAGCGCTGACGACCGTCTCGGGCTGACTGACGTCGGCGGTGAACCCCCGTGCGTGGACACCCTCGTCTGCCAGGGTCTGGGCGAGGGCGTCGAGCTTGGTCTGGTCGCGCGCCACGAGAGCGACATCGAAGCCCTTCCGGCCGAAGGTGCGGGCGATCTCGAGACCCAGGCCCGGGCCTGCTCCGATGATGGTGATGAGCGGCATGGTGCGTCCTTCTGCGGCCCGGCGTGGTGCGGGTCGGCGTGCTCGTGGGATAAGTTGAGGGCGTCCTCAGCTGTGGCCACCTTATGTTGAGGCCACCCTCAATGTCTATGGGAGTCGACATGCCGCGCACCCCGGGTCTCCGTCGAGACGCCCAGGCCAACGTCGAGAAGCTGCACGCAGCTGCCCTGGCGGTGTTCTCACGCAAAGGGCTGTCGGCCCCGCTGGACGACATCGCCCGGGAGGCCGGGGTGAGCATCGGGACGCTCTACAACCGCATGGGGTCACGAGAGGCTCTCATCGACGCCGTGGTCCCAGCCGTGGCGGGGGAGAAGCTCAAGGCGCTCACGGAGCAGACGCTGAGCCGCACCTCCCCCCGCGCGAGGCTGGAGACGTTCATCTCCGAGATGATCGACCTGCAGCTCAGCGACCCGGCGCTGAACGACGCCATGCTCCGGCTCTTCCCGGACGCCACCGCGCTCATCAATGCGTGCGACCGGTCGACTGCGCTCGGGAAGGAGCTCGTCGACGAAGCCCATGCCGCGGGAGTTCTCTCCCGGGACTTCACGGCCGACGACCTCATGGCCGTGCTGTGGATGGCAGGGACGGCGAGCAAGGACCCGGCCGCCCCCGAGGGCTGGCGTCGGGTCGTCGACCGCAGCATCGCGTCCGCCTGGATCGCGTGACGGCGCTCCAGGCCTAGGACCGTGCGGCTGACCCGGGACTGTCGTCTCCGGGCAGGCGCATCTGCCCGGAGACCGTCGGCTCTAGGGCGCCGACGCCCCGAGCTGTACCGCCAGCTCCATGCAGCGCACGCGGGCCGGGGAGACGTCGTACGGCATGCTCCAGATGACGTCGGCCACGCTCTTGGCGCGGGAGCCGTCTGCCGGGTCGGGGTCGGGCATCGTGTCGCCGTCCTCGGGCGGGTGCCGCTCGTCCCATGCCTCGAAGATCGCGTCGTCCTCCGCCAGCTGACCGGACTCCTCGATGACGCGCATCAGCTCGGTCTCGAAGGCGGCCCGCTCGGCCGCCACCTGCGCCACCCGGGGGTCGTCGACGGCGACCGTGTCGTCGAGCGCCGCCTCGGCGGCGTCCACGCGGTCGGCCTCGGCGCGCAGCTCTGGATCGAGGGCCAGGGCGAGGAAGCGGCCCGCCTGCATGACGGCGCCGAGCGGACCGAAGACTCGTTCGGTGACCAGCAGGGTGTCGAGGTCCTCCTGGCGCAGCGAGCCCTCGGGCGCAGCCGCGAGGCGACCCGAGACGAGGTCGTCGAGCAGCCCCTGCCGGCTGCCGAGGGCCCGCATCCGCTGCACAGTGGCGCGCCTGCGCTGCAGCTCAGCCTCCTGCGCTGCGAGGGTGTCCTCGAGCCGGGCCAGAACATCGTCGACCTCGCCCTCGTCGCCGTGACCGTCGGGTGCAGCGCCGGCGAAGGCGTCGCGGATGTCCTCGAGGGCGATCCCGGCGTCAGCCATGCGTCGGACCCAGAGCAGGCGGATGATCTCCTCGTAGCCGTACCGGCGTCGGCCGTCGCTGCCCCGCTCGCGCTCCGGGAGCAGGCCGACCTGGTGGTAGTGGCGGATCGTCCGGGGAGTGATGCCGACGAACGCCGCGGCGTCACCGATCAGGACCTCACGGGGCGGGGGCGGGAACAGGGGCATGGTCGACCTCTCGGAGCGGGACTGGACGTGCTTCGAGCAGACCACATGACGCTGCGGCAGGAGCAACCCGACCTCGCGCAGGCATCGATCCTGTCGTCAGCGTGCGGGGGAGTCTGGGGTCGGTGCGGCCTCCGCGAGCTGCTTCAGCGAGATCACGGCTTCGGCCCACATCTGGCGCATGCTGGGGGCCCACTCGTCAGGGACCTCGACCTCGACGTCGAGCGTGGTGACCCCGTCCGTCTCGCTGAAGGCGTACGACTCGCGCAGGCCGACGACCGGGCTCTCGCGCGTCACGACGCCGCGGTCGATCTCTCCGTCGTACCGGATCGTCACGAGCTCGGTGGGCCTGTTCTCGACGATGGTCCCGACGAGACCGCTCGTCTGGCCGTCCGCGCTCGGGCCGACGAAGCGGATCTCCGCGCCCTCGTCCCACCCGCCCTCGTAGGTCGATCCTTCGTGGAAGGCACCCGTCCACTGCTCGTACGTGTCCCGGGCGAGCATGGTGTCCCACACGGTGCGAGCGGGGGCGTGGACGTCGACGCTGGCTCTGATGATCTCCATGGACGATCGTAGGCCTCTGCACCCCACGAGCCGCAAGAGTCCGAGGCGGATCAGGCGCGGAGGTCGTCAGCGGCCGCCGGGGTGACGCCGGTGGCTCCTCGCTTCCGGTCGTAGTGCCGACGGGCTTTCATGCGGTTCCCGCAGACCGCCATCGAGCACCACTGTGCGCGGTTGCCGTGGCTGCGGTCGATGAGGAACAGACGGCAGTCGGGGTTGCCGCACGAGCGGAGCCTGCCCGGTCGGGTCTGCTCGAGCTCGCTCCACGCGATGACGGCGCGGGCGGCCAGGAGGCTGTCGTCGGGTGCGTGCAGCTGCCACTGCAGGGTGCCGGAGCTGATCGTCGGGACCTGGGTGACGTCTCGGAGGAACGGGGCGAGCGACTGGGGTTCAGCGTCTCCGCGGACCACCCCTTGGAGCACCTCGCGGACCTCGCGCACCAGCTCCACCTCGTGGGGTGTCCCGGTGCCGCCACGCTCCGACGTCCAGGCGGCGGCGGTCGCGTCGTCGCCCAGGGCGTCGACGATCTTCTCGCCCTCCACCGGGGTGGAGTTGAGCAGGTCGAGCAGGAGGACTTCGTTCGGGGATACCTCAGCCATGGCCCCAGTCTAACCCCAAGGCCGCTGATTGACAGGTTAGACACAGCCCCATAGGTTGCGTCTAACCACATAAGGCAATTGAAGGAGTTAGACATGGTCCAGGTCTACCACCGTGAGCGCACCGTCGACGGGCACCAGATCTTCTACCGCGAGGCGGGCGACCCGGCCGCCCCGACCCTCGTGCTCCTGCACGGGTACCCGACGAGCTCGTTCATGTTCCGCCACCTGATCCCGCTGCTCGCCGACAGCTTCCACGTCGTTGCTCCCGACCACCTCGGCTTCGGGCTCTCTGACGCACCGAGCACGAGCGAGGTCGACTACAGCTTCGACCTGCTGGCCGACATCACCGAAGGACTGCTCGCCGATCTCGGGGTTGACCGTTACGCGATCTACGTCCAGGACTACGGTGCCCCCGTCGGCTGGCGGCTCGCCCTGCGGAGGCCCGAGGCGATCACGGCGATCATCACCCAGAGCGGCAACGCCTACGACGAGGGCTTCGTCGAGGACTTCTGGGAGCCTGTGCTCGCGTACCAGCGTTCGCAGGACGCCACGACGGAGGCGGCGATCCGCGGGGCACTGAGCCTCGACGCGATCCGCTGGCAGTACGCGCACGGAGTTGCCGACACCACGCTCGTCGACCCGGAGGCATGGGCCCACGACCACGCCCTGGTCTCGCGCCCCGGCAACGACCTCGTCCAGCTCGCGCTCTTCCGCGACTACGCGACCAACGTGGCCCTGTACCCCCAGGTCCACGAGTACTTCCGCACCAGCCAGGTGCCCCTGCTGGCTGTCTGGGGCGAGGGTGACGAGATCTTCGGACCCGACGGTGCGCGCGCCTTCAGCCGAGACCTGCCTGACGCCGAGGTCCATCTCGTCCCGGGCGGGCACTTCCTGCTCGAGAGCGCCGTCCACGAGGTCGCCGACCTCATCCGCGACTTCCTCGGTTCGAGAGTCACCGGAGCCTAGCCAGGATCAGGTGTGCCGGGGCGAGACCAATGAGCCGGTGGGTGTGAGCCGCTGACTTGCCCGGTGGCGGTGGCGGTGGCGGCGGCGAACGCCATGTCACGCGCCGTTCTCGCCTGGTCAGAATCCGAACGCAAGGAGAGCTGACGTCTGGCCTTTGCGTAGGGCATCCAGCGCGAGCCGCTCGTACGCAGGGACCTGGTCCGGCAGATCGTCTAGGTGAAACCAGGACAGCTCGGCACACTTGGCAGGCTCGAGGATCTGCGGATCGCCTTCCCACGCGTCGCAGACGAAGAACCAGTCGACGCGCTGTTCTGTCGGGTTCGCCGTGCCATCGGTGCGCTGCATCACCGTGATGGCCGACACCGACTCAGGGGCCAGCTCGACGCCGAGCTCTTCTCTCGCTTCGCGGATCGCGGCGGCAGGCGCGGTCTCGCCGAGCTCGATGTGACCGGCCGCCCCCGCCGTCCAGCAGCCGTCCATGTACCCGGTGTTCTGCCGCAACTGCAGCAGCACGGATCGACCGTGGCGTAGGAACACGTAGGACGCAGGGACGACGGAGAAACGGTTCATCGTGCTCAATACTCTACAGAGATCCGTGATGACGATGGAGGTCTCGATCGGTCACCGTCGCGGAGGGGCTTATCGGGCCGGCCGACCCAAGACACCTCAGAGATGATCCTCTCCGCTGGCTGGGCGCCCGGGTGACGTGACACCTTGCGTCCCCGCGTGCGTGTGACGATGACAGCAACCTGTGCCTTCGGCGTCGTTCTGCGACCGGTAGGCGCTCAGAGCCCGGCGCGCTCGAGGACCTCGTCCCAGTAGACCTCGGCCTCTGTGCGGCCTCCCGTCGTGGCGCGCTCGTAGTCCGCCAGGAGGGCGTCTGACTGCTCGTGGTACCGGGTCAGCCAGCGTTCCTTGTCGTCTCTCCAGCACCCGACGAGTGCCAGGCGGTGTGCTTCCATCTGCTGCTGGCCGCAGAAGTGCTTGCGCAGGCTCCGGCCGACGGAGGCCTCGCCGGCGAACCACACGTAGCCGTCTCCGGGCGGTGTCTCGTAGGAGGTCGCGGCCTCCGCCATGAGGGAGGCCGAGCGGCCGTTGCCCGCGACCATCCAGCCGATCGTCACGGCAGCGTCCTCTGCGTGCTCGAGGATGTGGTCCGAGTGCGCGACCTCGGCGATGGCGTGCACCCGGACACCGGCGCAGTGGCTCGGGCGTGACAGGGTCTGGCCACTCATCCCACGGGTGGACGTGACTCACCCGAGAGTCGCTCTATGGTACTTCCGGCCCCTCAGGACCGGTGGCTCGCACCTGGTCGAGGTCAGCCTTCTCCCCGTGCACACTCCTCGAGGTAGTCCATGCCCTTGACCTTCGTCCACCCGGCCGCCGTCTTGCCACTCATGCGTGGCCCTCTCGTCGGCGCAGCCCTCGTAGCAGGAGCGCTCGCACCGGACGTCCCGTACTTCCTGCGGGCTCTGCCCATCCCCGTCAGTGCGCAGTCGTGGTGGGAGCCCTTCCTCAACGCCACCACCACGCACCGCTGGCCCGGGATCCTCACCGTCGCCATGCCCCTGGCCCTGGTGCTCTACCTCGCGCTCGCCCTGTGCCGGCGGCCTGTCCGCTGGGTCCTGCCCCCGACCTCTGGGCCAGAGAGCACCGCGAGGGCACCCGTACCCCTGTGGCTGGTGAGGGTCGTGGTCTCGCTCGCGCTCGGTGTGCTCACCCATGTGGTCTGGGACTCCTTCACCCACAGTGATGGGTGGATCGTGGAGAACGTCGCCGCGCTCAGCACCGAGGTGATCGGTTCCCTCACCTGGGCTCGGCTGCTCCAGCATCTGAGCACCGCTCTCGGCCTGCTCGCGATCGTGGTGTTCGCCGTGCGCCACCGCGATGCCTGGCTCACCACCTCCGCCATCGACACCGCTCGCCGCACGCGGTTCCTGCGCATGACGGCCGTCCTCGTCGCCTCGGCTGTCGTCGGCCTGATCACCGCAGCTCTCGTGGGGTACGAGGCTGGTGCAGGCGTCGAGCACCTGCTCTCTGACGCCGCCATCGGCGCCGGTCTCGGTGCAGCCGGCAGTGGTGCCATGGTGGTCGTCGCGTGGTGGACGATCCGACCTGACCGTCGACCGGCGAGCCAGGCGCACGCACCTCAGCAGCCGCCCCGAGGACGATCGTCTGCGGTGGGATGAGCGGGTTCGGTCGTCGGGCCTAGCAGTGCGCGACGTGGTCGTAGAAGGCGCGCAGAGCCGCCTCCGTCTCGCTGCGTCAGCTGTCTGTCAGCGTCCCGGTGCAGTGCCATCGGTGGCGACTAATTCCGTTGACCCTCTGACCTGCGCGAATGAGCATGGGTGGCATGAGCACCACCCAGGGGACGAACCCCGACCGCACCTTGCCCACCCCGAGCGACCGATGGACCGTGTCCGTCGTCGCCCTCCCCGAGTCCCTCGAGAGCCAGGGCGCCGAGCCCTTCCTCGGCGCCTGCGACGTCCAGCACGCTGTCGAGACAGCGACCTGGGGTCACGGCGACCTGTACCTGCCCCCCGAGATGCGTCTGGCGATCATGCGCGACGCGAGCACGACCGAGCGTCTGGCTCTCGTGGCGACCCGTGCCGACATCGAGGGCGAGCCGACACGAGAGGACGTCGTCGGCGCGGCCTTCCTCGCGATGGAGCTGACCGGCAACACGCACCTGGCGACCTTCGACGTGAACGTCCGGCCCGACGCTCTGCGCTCGGGCGTGGGCACGGCGCTGGCCGACGCCGTCGAGGCGATCGCCGCCGAGCGCGGCCGCACGACCCTGGTCCTGGACGTCGGGCACGCCGGCGAGCCTCCGGCGGACGCCGAGGACGTCGTGACCCCGCCGACAGGTGCAGGGCGCATCGCCGGGGACGCACCCGGTGTGGCCTTCGCCCGCGGTCGCGGGTACGTGCTCGAGCAGGGCGAGCGGTACAGCGTGCTGCACTTCCCGCTGGCCGACGACGGGGTCGTCGACAGGTTCCTCGCCGAGTCCCTGGCCGCGGCAGGCCCGGACTACGAGGCCGTCACGTGGTACGACCGCTGCCCTGACGAGCTGGTCGGGCAGTACGCGGCGCTCTCGACCCTCATGTCGACTGCGGTCCCGGTCGCCGGTCTCGACCTCGTCGAGCACGTGGTGACCGTCGAGGAGGTCCGCCAGACGGAGCAGACTGCGCGGGACTCGGGGAACGACGTCATGACGACGGCGGTCCGCCACCGCCCGTCCGGTGAGCTCGTCGGCTACAGCGAGATCCAGATGCCGTCCTCCTACGGCTTCCTCGCCTTCCAGGACGACACCCTCGTCGCACCCGCGCACCGCGGGCACCGCCTGGGCATGCTCCTCAAGGCGCAGAACCTCGTGGCACTGCGCACCCTGCGCCCTGAGCTCGAGCGCCTGCACACGTGGAACGCCGAGGAGAACCGGCACATGCTCTCGATCAACGAGGCGCTCGGCTTCGCCCCGACCGGTGTCGTCGCGCTCTGGCAGAAGCGCGTGGCCTGACGACGAGAGGCTGACGGCGTCGACCTCCAGGTCGACGCCGTCCTCGCACCAGCGACGTGCGCGGCCGGCGGGCACCAGTCCCCGTACGCCGCGCCGGGCGGGCGTGGTGAGACAGCTGGCACCAGCCATGGTCGAGCGCGCCGCGGTGCGCTACTTTCGGCCTGTGGGGACCTGCGGTCGGCATCTGTTCTCGGAGCCGGGCACCGGTGCGAGCAGACCGGTCCTGACGGTCGACGATGCACCTGTCGGGGGCTCGAGCGCTTGAGCAGGACCCCGCGGGGCCGTCGAGCGCTCGGCTCGGTCGCCGTGAGGGAGGTGCGTCGTGAAGCTGCTGCTCACGTCGGGAGGCATCACCAACCCGAGCATCAGCCGGGCGCTGGTCGGCATGCTGGGGCGGCCGATCGCGGAGTCCAGCGCGCTCTGCATCCCGACGGCGCAGTGGGGCCACCCGGGTCGCGAGCCGGTCTCGGTACCGGATCTTCTCCGCGGGCGCGCGTGGGGCGGCACCACGTCTCTGGGGTGGAAGTCTCTCGGCGTCCTAGAGCTCACTGCGCTGCCCACGATCGGTGCGGAGCACTGGGTGCCCTGGGTGCGTGAGGCCGACGTGCTGCTGGTCGCCGGTGGTGAGGCGACCTACCTGAGCCACTGGGTGCGGGAGTCAGGCCTGGCCGATCTGATCCCGCGGCTGGTCGACACCGTCTGGGTGGGCGTCAGTGCGGGCAGCATGGTGATGACCCCTCGCATCGGTCCTGCGTTCGTGGGGTGGCCGTCTGCACCAGACGACTGCACCCTCGGCGTGGTGGACTTCTCCATCTTCCCGCACCTGGACGTCTTCCCGGAGAACACGCTGGCCGCGGCCGAGCGCTGGTCGGCAGGGATCGACGGGCCGGCCTACGCCCTCGACGACCAGAGTGCTGTCACGGTGGACGACGGGGTCGTCGAGGTGGTCTCAGAGGGGCGCTGGACTCTGCTCGACCCAGGAGCCTGAAGACAGAGACGCGATTGATGTGGCGTACATCACAACTTTGCTCCGTACGATGGCGTCATGCGAGCGGCCCAGAGGTGTCTTGCACTTCAGAGGGATGTCGTCGGCCGTGCACCATCACGAGTGCCGTCCTCCGAGGCGGCACGAGGGAGGGGGAGCTGTGGAGCAGACACCGGTCGACTGGTCGCCTGGCGACAGGGCGGTCGCTCGGTCCGGCGTGCAAGGACGCGGGGACCTCGAGGCGCCGCACGGGGCAGACCTCGAGAGGCTGAGCGACGAAGAGCTCGCAGGTCGCGCCCGCACCGGCGACCCCGTGCCGTTCGAGATGCTCTGGCGACGTCATGCCGATGCCGGTCGTAGGGTCGCGAGCCGTTTCACGGCCGCCAGCGACCCCGACGACATCGTCCAGGAGGCCTATCTGCGCATCTTCTCCTCTCTGGGACGCGGACGAGGTCCAGACGGGCCGTTCAGGCCGTACCTCTACCAGACCATCAGGAACATCGCGATCACCTGGTCGCGCCAGCAGACGTCGAGCATCGAGCTGCTGGCAGACCTCAGCGACGGCTCTGACCTCTCCGAGTCGGTCCTCGAGGGGACCATGACCGCCACCGCGTTCCGCTCTCTGCCCGTCCGCTGGCAAGAAGTCCTCTGGTACACCGAGGTCGAGGGCCTCGAGGCAGCCGACATCGCGCCGTTGCTCGGGATCAGGCCGGGTGCCGTCTCGGCCCTGTCCTACAGGGCCCGAGAGGGCTTGCGACGAGCATGGTTGCAGGCGCACGTGAGCTCGACGGCCTTGCCCGAGGAGTGCCGATGGTCCGCCGAGCGGATGGGAGAGGCCAACCGTGATGCGCTGAGCCCCACGAACAGAGAGCGTTTCGACCGCCACCTGGAGGGGTGCTCTCGGTGCACCCTCACGCTCGATGAGGTCGACGAGGCCTCTCGGCGTCTGGGCCTGGTGCTCGTCCCGATCCTCGTGGGAGTCCCCTGGTCGACCCTTCAGGGGGCCACCGCCGTGCCTGCGGTCGGGGTGGTGACGGGGTCCTCAGCCCTACCTCCAGGCGGTCGGGTCGGTCGGTGGTCGGCGTTCTCGTCGGTCGTGCAGAGCGGTTCCCGCGTGTCCGTGCGAGCGCTCGCCGTGCTCGTCGCGGTCCTCGTGACGATCTCGGCGGCCGTGGTCCTGGCCTGGGGGGTGCTCCGCGACACGACTGCGGAAGGATCCGGAGGCGCCGTCAGGACAGCATCTGCCGCCCCTGTCCCCGACCCTGCGCGCAGCGGCGAGCCGGCGGAGCCCGGCACGCTCGACGAGCCGTCGGCCCCCGGCGACCTGGGCGCCGTCGACGGTGTCCCGCTGCTGCCCCCTGCGGATCCGGCCGAGCCCTTGGTCTCCGGAGGTGAGCGGACAGGGTCGACGACGACCGCCCAGACACCGACCCCACCCGGTGGGGTCCCGGGGGCGACGAGCGGGAGCGAGGACAGCCCGGGCCTGCACGAGCCGGCTCAGCCGAGCCTGCCCGAAGAGCCGGGCACCCCCGACGGTCCGAGCATCCTGGGGACCGACGACCGCCCCGGTGCCCCGACGCTCACCGGTCCTCCCGCAGAGGTGCCGCTGACGGTCTTCCCAGGTCTCTCGGGTGTCGCGGCTCCGGACTCGTTGGTGGTGATCTCGACCGTCGCGGGCGACAAGCTGGCTGTTGCCCGCGCTGATGCCCGCGGGACGTGGTCTGCCCTCGTGTGCACGGCCGCGGTCGGCGAGTCCTCCGTGTGCTCGGCCGACGGAGAGTCTCTGGCGGTCGTGGCCCGCGTCCTCGACGAGCGCACGGGTCTGGTCTCAGAACCGTCTGGAGCCCTCAGCTGGACCTTCGAGAGGCCGACGGTCGTGCTGTCGAACCCCGCAGGGGGGCCGTTCGTCAGCGGGGACATCCCTGTCGAGCTGGCCGGATCAGCGGGTCAGGTCGTCCAGGTGATCATCGACGGCACCCCGACAGGTCGATATCACCTGTTGCCGCAGTCGGGGGTGCTCGTGTGGCGGGACGCCGCAGCGGGGTCGCACACCGTGGGCGTGAGGTACGTGACTGTCGCGGGCGAGGGGACCGGCGCAGCCCCGACGGCCTTCGGCCCGGTCCGGAGCATGACGGTCACGATCGAGCCTGCGGCAGGGTAGGCGAGCGGAGCAGCGGAGCCGAGGCCAGGACTGCTGGGCGCCGGAGGCTCCCGGTGGTGGTCTGCGGAGCGTCCCGGCGCAGGCGGCAGAGCCGTGGTCCGACGATCCGTGGAGGCCGGAGAGAAGACGGTGGCACTCTCGCGTCATGCTCGCCCGTCGGCCGAGTCTCTCTGATGAGAGGGCGTGGCACCAGGCCGCGCCCGGTCGAGATCGGAGGCGTCCGTGGGACTCGAGACCCCGTCCAGCTCTCTCGTGGTTCCCACGGTCGGCACGAGGGCGCAGGTGCGCGCGCTCGGTGACAGCGACATCGCTCTCGTCGAGGCGACCCGTACGGGCGACCCCGACGCGTTCCTCGAGCTCTGGACCCGCCACGTCGAGGCTGTGGCGCGTCTGGCCCGGCGGCTCGTCGCGGACGAGAGTGCGGTCTCGTCCGTGGTCAACGACGCGTTCGCGGTCGTCATGATCGACATCGCCCAGGACCGCTACGCCCGCGACCGGGTAGGTCTGGAGCCGTTCCGGCTCTCTGTCTACACGGCTGTCGCCGACCTCCTCGGCCACCCTCGCCCCGGTGGCAGGTCATCAGCCCCGGTCCTGCGAGCGCTGCACAGGCTGCCACCTCGGATGCAGTCGGTCGTGTGGTACGTCGACGTCGAGGAGATGGGGTGGGGCGAGGTCGAGAGGCTCGTCGGCGAAGGGCCCGCCGAGGTGCGCACTGCATACAGGCTGGCCCACACCACCTTGCGTGCTGAGTGGGTCATGGACCTGCTGGAGGACGAGACGGTCCCCGACGGGTGCGTGTGGAACCTGCGGCGCACCGGGTCACGGGCTGCTGGGTGGCTCTCGTGGTCTGCGGCCAGGCGCTACGACCGGCACCTGCGCGGCTGCACGTGGTGCCAGGAGCTCGCCGAGGCACTCAGGTCTCCAGCCTCTGTGCTCGCCCACGAGGCCCGCCTGGTGTTCGACGTCGCTCCGCGCCCAGAAGACCGTCAGAGCCCACCGCGGTCGAGGACCTCGTCCCCGGAGATCTCGGCCCCGGCCTCTGCGGGGGTCTCGAGGGTGGGGCGCTCGTAGTCTGCCAGGAGAGCGTCAGGCTGCTCGTGGTCCCGGCCGGCCCCAGGCCTGGCCGCGCGCTATCGCCCTGCTGTCTGCTCCCACCTGTCGTGCACCACGACAGTCATGAGCACCCCGACCGCAGCGCCGAGCACTGTCGTCAGTGCCCGGTCGAGGGCCAGTGCTCCGTCGGCCGGAGCCCCGAGCGACGTCATCATCAGCGCCATCGGCGTGATGACGAGCATCGCGACGGCGTAGTTGCGCAGCACGAACAGCTCGGTGACGACCTGCAACACCACGACCACCGCGACGACCACCCAGAACCCGAGGTGCGCCTCGAGCAGCGGCCAGGCGAGGAGTGCGCCGACCGCTGTGCCGACTGCACGCTGGAGGGCGCGCGGGGTGTTGGTGTGGATGTGCCGGCCCTGGAGCGCCGCCGCCGCACCGACCGCGGCCCAGGCCGGGTGACCCCAGCCGAGGGCCAGTGCGGCGAGCGAGGCGACAAGCGCGCCGATGCCGATCCGCAGGACGGGGACCGTCACCTCGCCCGAGTGCACCGTCTCCCGCGCTACCTGGAGCAGGGAGCGGCGCTCGGGGACCCGCAGGTCGGAGTCGACGGTGACCGAGGCGCTCTCGCCGTCTTCTACCTCGACGAGCAGCAGCGCGAGGTCACGGGCCGCCGGGGCGGTGCGACGGTGGCTGAGGTCGTCGGCGAGGACCTCGCGGGCCTGGGCGAGCCGGGTCGGGTCGAGGGGCTCGGTGCGCAGCGCGCGCCGCACAGCGAGTCCGGCGGGCTCGCTCGGGCGCAGGACGTACCCGGAGAGGCAGACGAGCCACGCGAGCACAGCACCCCCGAGCGTCGCCCCGGTCCGGACGCCGACGTCCGTGAGGCTCGGGTCTCCGGCGACGGCCGCCCCGGCGGCGAAGATCGCCATGACCGGTCCGGGCGGACCTGTCCGGACGGCGAGGGTGAGCAGGCTGGTCCCCGCGGCGACGAGCGCGACGACGAACATCTCGACAGGTGCGGGCCACCCGGCGAGGGCGGTGAGCGACGCGACGGCGACGGCCCCGGTGATCATCAGCCCGGCGATCCCGACGAGCTCGGCCCGGCGCCTGTAGGGCGCCCACCGCACGTAGACCGACGCGAGAGCGCCCAGTGCGGCAAAACCAGCAGCGCCCGGGAGCCCGGACAGGTGCCCGAGGACGAGCGCGGCCCCCACGGCGAACCCGGCACGCAGCGCGGCGGCCACCGTCGCGTCGGCCGGCTGCATGGTGAGCGCGGCGGCGAGGTGGCTCGTCGAGAGCAGCCCGCGCGCCGCAGCACGTCGCGTCGCAGGTGGTCCGGGCGGGGTCGTCGTGGTGAGCACGGGGGAGTGGTGTCCTCTCGGGTGGGGAAGCTGTAGTCTCACGACCAGTGTTTCACAAGTATTTTACTGAGAAAATAGTTGGGGGCTGAGATGGACTTCACGGAGCAGGTCGTCGCGCAGTGGGCCGAGCAGCGACCAGACCTCGATGTCTCACCCGTGCTCGTCGTCGGACGGGTCATGCGGATCGCTGCCGCCCTGACGGCAGCCAGCGACACCAACCTCGCCCCCGAAGGGCTCACCCGCGGGGAGTTCGACCTGCTCACAGCTCTGCGGCGGGCTGGTCGGGCGCTGCGACCGAGCGAGATCACGACGGTCACCCGGGCCTCGGCAGCGGCGATCACCAAGCGCCTGGACCGCCTCGCCGACGAGGGGCTCGTGGAGCGCACGGGGACCGAGCGGGACCGACGCGTGGTGCTGGTCACCCTGACGTCGGCTGGCGTGGACACTGTCGACAGGCTCTTCCCCCGGCAGCTCGAGCGAGACGCCGGGGTGCTCGCCGGGCTCGACGCCGACGAGATCGCGGTGCTCGAAGGTCTGCTCGCCCGGATGCTCCGCACGGTCGAGGCCCCGGCGCTCTGAGCGCGGCACCGTCACCCGGCCGCTCGGCATCTCCGCTCGTCACGCGCCATCCCGCCGGGCAGCGAGACACTCTTTCCTGCGCGACGTCAGCGGCTCGCGCCGTGGCCGCGCAGCCGCACGATCTCGTCGGAGACGTTGCGCCGCGCCGTGGCCTCCCAGCGCTCTGACCCCACAGCCGTCCTGAAGAACGGTCCGGCGTCGAGCAGCCGCTCCAAGATCTCCGCGCGCGCCGGGGCGAAGACCTCGTCGGGCACGTGCGTGTACTCCCGGCGGACCTGCTCGGTGTAGCGGGTGTAGCGGTCCGGCGCGCTGGCGAGGATCGCGAGGTCGGCGTCGCACACGAGCGCACCCGCGTGGTCGTCGAGGGCCGGGTCGTGGTGCGTGGTGAGCAGGACGAGCCGCTGCACCTCGGCGATCTCGGTGCTCTCGACCCAGGCCGCGACCTCGGCTGCCTCGGTGCCCTGGGCCTCCCCGGTGCCCTGGGCCTCCGCGGTGCCCTGGGCCTCCGCGGTGCCCTGGGCCTCCGCGGTGCCCTGGGCCTCCGCGGTGCCGACCGCGGTGCTCGTGGCTCCCATGGCTCCGAGCACCTCGCCCGCGAGGGCGGCCGACGCTGCCTCGTCAGCGCCCGCCGCGCCGTCGTGCACGGCGTCGTGGAACCACAGCGCGAGGGCGACGGCCCGCGGCGCTGTCTGGTCCGGGTCGAGGACCACGAGGGAGTCGAGCACGTGGGTCAGGTGCGCGGGCCCGTGATAGGTGCGGTGGGGCTCGTACCAGCGGTCGAGGAGCTCAGCCCCGACCGTCGGCGTCCCGGGCAGCAGTGCGTCCCAGCGTGCCTGGAGAGCAGCCCGCTTCGCGGCACCCCGCGCGTGGCCGGCGACCCGCAGCCCCGCCGCCGTGAGCCTGCGCACCAGCTCGCGGCGGTCTGTGGGGACGGCCCCGAGGGCGACGAGCTCGGCGAACCTGGCCTCGGGCACGTCGTAGTGGTCGAGGTCGAAGGCCCGCCGTGCGATCCCTGCGCGGGCTGCGAAGTCGTGCAGCTCGTCGAGGGAGAGGTCCGAGACGAGGTGGGACCACAGGGTGCCGTGGGCGGGCCACAGCGGGGCGTCGATGAGCACGGTCACCCGCGCGACACTACCGCCGGACGGGCCGCTGCCGTCAGTCGAGAGCGCGCCCGCGCAGCGCGTCGATCTCCCGGCGCTCGCGCTTGGTCGGGCGTCCGGCGCCACGGTCGCGGACCGGGACGGCAGGGGTGTCGAGCTTCGTCGGGGGCGGCGGAGAGTGGTCGACCAGGCAGTCGGGGACGACGGCGGCGCCCACCCGCCGGGTGATCGGCCTGGTCACGACGACGATCCGCTCGAGACCCTCGACCCGGACCCGCACCTCGTCGCCCGGACCGACGGGGGTCGCAGGTTTTGCCCGGTCACCGTTGACGCGCACGTGCCCCGCGCGGCACGCCGCCGCGGCGAGCGTGCGGGTACGGAACAGGCGGACGCACCACACCCACGTGTCTACCCGTGCGCGTGCACCCGGCTCGGTCATGGTCGGTCAGCTCCTTCGGACGGTCCTGCTCCAGGGTAGGCGAGGGCGGGGTCCTCGGTGCGCGGAGCGCAGACGACGCAGCGCCGAGACCCGGGAGGGACTCGGCGCTGCGAGGCCAGCTGTGCAGCCGTGGGAGTCAGGCCTGCGGCGGGCGCGTCATGGCGAGCACGTCGAGGGCCGAGTCGAGCTGGGCCTCGGTGACCTCTCCACGCTCGACAAAACCGAGGTCGATCACGGCCTCGCGCACCGTCAGACCGTTCTTCACGGAGTGCTTGGCCACCTTCGCAGCAGCCTCGTAGCCGATCACCCGGTTGAGCGGTGTGACGATCGACGGTGACGACTCGGCGAGAGCACGGGCCCGCTCGACGTTCGCGGTGATGCCGTCGACGGTCTTGTCGGCGAGCAGCACTGAGGCGTTCGACAGCAGGCGGATCGACTCGAGCACACCGAGCGCGATCACGGGGATCTGCACGTTGAGCTCGAAGGAGCCGCTCGCACCGGCCCAGGCGACGGTCGCGTCGTTGCCGATCACGCGGGCGGCGACCATGAGCACGGCCTCCGGGATGACCGGGTTGACCTTGCCGGGCATGATCGACGACCCGGGCTGGAGGTCGGGGATCGCGATCTCGCCGAGGCCTGTGTTGGGACCCGAGCCCATCCAGCGCAGGTCGTTGCAGATCTTCGTGATGCTCACGGCGATGCTGCGCAGCGCGCCCGAGAGCTCGACGAGGCCGTCGCGGCCCGACTGCGCCTCGAAGTGGTCGCGTGCCTCGGTGAGCGGGAGGCCGGTGTCTTCGACGAGGAGCGCGATGACGCGCTGCGGGAACCCGGCCGGGGTGTTGATCCCGGTGCCGACGGCGGTCCCGCCGAGGGGGACCTCGGCGGCGCGGGGGAGCGCGGACTCGAGACGCTCGATGCCGTAGCGGACGGCGGCGGCGTACCCGCCGAACTCCTGGCCGAGCGTGACTGGCGTCGCGTCCATGAGGTGCGTGCGGCCGGACTTCACGACGGTCGCGAACTCGGTGGCCTTGGCCTCGAGCGACGTCGCGAGGTGGTCGAGGGCGGGGATCAGGGTGCGGACGACGCCGGCCGTCGCGGCGACGTGGACCGAGGTCGGGAACACGTCGTTGGACGACTGCGACGCGTTGACGTGGTCGTTCGGGTGCACCTCGCGGCCCAGGGCACGAGTCGCGAGCTCGGCGATGACCTCGTTGGTGTTCATGTTCGACGACGTGCCAGAGCCCGTCTGGAAGACGTCGAGGGGGAAGTGCTCGTCGTACCCGCCCTGGGCGACGGCCTCGGCGGCGTCGACGATGGCCTGGGCGAGGTCCGCCTCGAGGACGCCGAGCTCGGCGTTGGCCTGCGCGGCGGCCTTCTTGACGCGGGCGAGGGCCTCGATGTGGCTGCGTTCGAGGGGGGTCCCGGAGATCGGGAAGTTCTCGACGGCACGCTGGGTCTGCGCACGGTAGAGGGCGGCCGCGGGGACGCGGACCTCGCCCATCGTGTCGTGCTCGATGCGGAACTCGCCGGTGACGTCGGTGTCAGGTGCAGTAGTCATAGGACCATCGTGCCGCACGCGCCCTGGTCAGCACGAGCCGGGCCCGCCGCGGTCCCCGCGAGGTCGCACCTTCGTCCCCCGGGTCGCACCCTCGCCCCCCAGGTCGCCCTTCGTCGCGCGAGGTCGCACCGTCGCTCCCCAGGTCGCACCCTCGTCTCCCAGGTCGCACCTCGTTGCGCGAGGTCGTACGGACACGCCGGAATCAACCTCTGGAGAGTTGATGCTGGCGTGTCCGTACGACCTCGGGGGTGGGGGTGCGACCTCGGATGGGAAGGTACGGCCTTGCGGTCCGTGTCAGACGTCGAACTCGGCGTCGCCGATGTCGCCGATGGCCTCGATGAGGCGGGCGTGCCCGTCGGCGAGGTCGTACTCGACACCGACGATCGCGCAGCGACCCTCTTCGACGGCCTTGGCCAGGCCTGCGGAGTAGGAGTGCAGCATCGACACCGTGTGGCGCACGTGCTCGCGCCGCAGCACGTCGGCCGACACAGTCTCGAAGCCACCGCCGTTCGCGGAGGTGATGCCGACGATCGACGGGATGACGCGGTCGACGACAGCCCTGACGAAGCCCGTCGGCTGCTCGCCCGTCGCGAGGGCATGGGCGGCGGCGGCGACCGCGCCACAGCTGTCGTGCCCGAGGACGACCACGAGGCGGGTGTCGAGGACGTCGACGCCGTACTCGATCGACCCGATCACCGTGGTGTCGACGACGTGCCCGGCGGTGCGGACCACGAAGACGTCACCGAGGCCCTGGTCGAAGATGATCTCGGCCGCGACCCGCGAGTCTGAGCAGCCGAAGACCACGGCGAAGGGGTGCTGGGCGACCTTGAGCTGCTCACGCCTGTCGAACCCCTGCGAGGGGTGCTCCATCTTGTCCTCGATGAACCGCGTGTTGCCTGCGCGGAGCTCGGCCCAGGCGGCCGCGGGGGTGTCGTGGTGAGGCATGAAGATCCTTCTCTCGTCCGTCGGTGCGCGGAGCAGGGCGGAGGCGCACCGTCTTGATGATGCGCCTCCGCCCGGCCGTGGCGCTCGTCCGTCTCGTCAGATCAGACGGTCGGCGTCAGCTCGCGGAGCCTGGGCGGGTTGGCACCGGCACGGGACACGGTGATCGCGGCGACCTTGACGCACTGCTCGAGGACCGCTGTCAGGGTTGCCTCGTCGATCGCGGCGAGCTGTGCGCGGTGCGCAGCACCGAGCAGTCCGGCCGACCACAACCCGTGCAGGAGCGCCCCCATGAAGGAGTCGCCTGCGCCGACGGTGTCGGCGACCTCGACGCGCGGCGCAGCCACCTCGAGCCTGTGGTCCGCGGTCACCGCGACGGCGCCGTCACCGCCGTAGGTCACCACGACGACGGCCGGCCCGCTGCGCTGCCAGCGCGTCGCGACGACGTCGAGGTCCGCGCCGGGGTAGAGCCAGTGCAGGTCTTCGTCGCTCACCTTGACGACGTCGGCGCTGGCCACGAGGGACTCGACGACGGGGCGGACGTCTCCTGGCTGCCCCATGAGCGTGGGACGGATGTTCGGGTCGTAGGTGACCGTCGCCCGCGGACGTGCTGCGGCGAGCACCCGACGGACCCCTGCCGCACCGGGCTCGAGGACCGCGGCGATCGAGCCCGTGTGCACCACGACGGTCTCGTCAGGGATCACGACGTCGGCGGGCAGAGCCCAGGTGAGGTCGAAGTCATACGTTGCACCACCGTCGGCACCGAGGTGGGCTGTGGCGATCGACGTGGACGCTGCACCGTCGCTGCCGGGCGCCAGCTCCACGTGAGAGCCCGAGAGCCAGCCGCGGATCCTGTCGCCGTAGCTGTCCGTCCCGATCCACGCGAGAAGCTGGGCGCGGCGGTCGAGCCGTCCGAGGGTCAGCGCGACGTTCGCCGGGCTGCCGCCCGGGTGCTCGTCGACGGTCCCGTCGGCGCGGTGCACCACGTCGATGAGCGCCTCGCCCACCACGAGGGCGAGCGGCTCGGCGGACTGCTGGGGGCTGGGCGGGGTCATCGAGGGTCCTTACTCGTCGTCGAGATCGGTCGTGCTGCCACCCGCATCGGTACGGGCGGCATCGAGCTTCTTGCGGGCTCCGTCGAGCCACTCCTGGCAGCGTGCTGCGAGGGCCTCGCCGCGCTCCCAGAGAGCGAGCGAGGCCTCGAGCGGCTCGCCGCCGGCCTCGAGGCGGGCGACGACCTGGACGAGCTCGTCGCGCGCCTGCTCGTAGCTGAGCGCAGACAGGTCGTCTGCGGCGCCGTGGGAGGTGGTGCTGTCAGCAGTCATGAGAGAAGTACACCAAATCTCTAGCGGGTGGTGGCGGTGATCTCGCCGGAGGCGAGGCGGATGCGCAGGGCGTCGCCTGTCGCGACGTCGTCGGGGGAGCGGACCACCCCGCCGTCGGGTCCTTGGACGACCGCGTAGCCGCGGTCGAGTGTTGCGGCGGGGGACAGTGCCCGGACCTGGGCCGCGAGGCGGTCGACGGTCGACGACGCGCTGCTCAGCAGCCTGTCGAGGCCTGAGCGCCCAGCACGGACAGCGGCCTCGACGTCGCGCTCACGGGTCTCGATCATCGTGTGCGGGGAGGCCAGCACGGGGCGTGACCGGGTCGCGTCGAGCCCGGCCTGCTCTTGGCGGACACGGTGGGTGACCGCCGAGCGCATCCGGCTCAGCGCCTGGGTGAGGCGTGCGCGTTCTTCGCTGACGTCCGGCACGATCCGCTTGGCGGCATCGGTCGGTGTGGAGGCGCGGTAGTCGGCGACGAGGTCGAGCAGCGGGGCGTCGGTCTCGTGGCCGATCGCGCTGACGAGCGGCGTCCGGCAGGCGGAGGCCGCCCGGACGAGCGCCTCATTGCTGAAGGGCAAGAGGTCTTCGACGGCGCCGCCGCCACGGGCCACGACGATCACCTCGACGTCGGGGTTCGCGTCGAGCTCGGCGATGGCGGCGCTCACCTGCGGGACCGCGGAGACCCCCTGGACGGCGACCTCACGGATCTCGAACCGAACCTGCGGCCAGCGGGCGCGGGCGTTGACGACCACGTCGTGCTCGGCCTTGGACTCACGCCCGCACACCAGCCCGACGACGCGCGGCAGGAACGGCAGCGGCTTCTTGCGGCCGAGGTCGAAGAGCCCCTCGGCGGCGAGCACCCGCTTGAGGTGCTCGATGCGGGCGAGCAGCTCGCCGACGCCGACAGGCTTGAGCTGGTCGGCCTGCAGCTGGAAGGACCCGCGCTTGGTCCAGAACGTGGGCTTGGCGCGGACCACGACGTGCGCGCCCTCGTCGATCGGCGCGGTGACGGCATCGAGGACCTTAGCGTACACGGAGACGGGCAGGGACATGTCGGCGTCGGTGTCGCGGAGCGTCAAGAACGCCATGCCCGCGCCCGGCCTCCGGTTGAGCTGTACGACCTGCCCCTCGACCCACAGCGGAGCCATCCGGTCGATGTAGTCGCTGATCTTGGCCGAGAGCAGCCTGACGGGCCACGGGTTCTCGGCGGTGGTGTCGGCCGCCTTCGCCGCGAGCGGCTGACGCGCAGCAGTGGCGTCGGTCGAGGCGGTCTCGGGTGCGGTGCTGTCGGGATGTGCCACCTGTCTAGAGTGCCCTATGCCGCCGACACCGGGTACAAGCCTGTGACCAGGCTGTGTACTCTCGACGCATGCCTGTGGGGGGATGGGCGATCAGCCCAGCATCAGTTCTTGACGTCACGTCCGAGACCAGGCGGGCCGCGCAGCGGCTCGCCGACTCGGGGAACGACACCATCGCTGCTGTCGTGCGCGGAGGAGGGGGCAGCGCCATCGTGCAAGCTGCGCTCGACGACTTCGCCGCCCGGGCAGCGCCGTTGGCTCACTGGTCGTCTGCCAGAGCCCAGGCCGTCGCTGACGGCACCGAGAGCGCGCTCCGGGCGTACGACCAGGCCCAGGTCGAGATGGCTGACGGCTCAGACCGCTCTCAGGTGGGGAGCGATCGCTTCGCACCGAGGATCGCCTGGTGAGGCGCCTCGTCACTGCGCCTTCGGGGGCGCGCGTGGACACAGAGGCGGTCTTCGACGCGGCCCGCGCTGTCGGGAACCAAGCCGAGGCCCACGCGGGCGCGGGTGCTGAGGCGACGACGTCGTGGTTCCGCGTGGCCGACGGCTACTCGGCGCCCGAGACCCAGCAGCTGCTCGGATCCATGGAGCCGGTGCGGACGGCGTCGGAGAGCTTCTCGACCGCTGCCCAGGCAGTCGCCCGGGCCTTGACGACCTTCGCGATCGAGGCCGAGGCGGCGGAGGCCAGGAGGGCTCGGGCCGCCACCTCGATCGCCTCGTTCCGCACCGTCGCGAAGGGCGACGACTCGTGGCAGCAGGACCCTGTGATGGTTACGCAGAACAGCGTGCTCACGAGCGAGGTGGCAGCAGCGGAACAGGAGCTCTGCGAGGCGGAGGAGGCGTGCGCTCGGGCTATCGCGTCGATCCCCGTTGACGCGCCGGCCTTCGACACGAGTACTGCAACCGTGCCCTGGAGTGTGCCTGCGGGCACAGGAGGATGGGGATACCCCGACGAGGTCTTCGACGTCGTCCTGAACCCCTTCTTCTTCTGGGGCATGAAGCCCGAGGAAGTCACAGCATGGTGGAACACCGTGCCTGCAGAGTCGCAGGCGATCTTCATCGCATCGTTCCCGGCTCTGATCGGCAACCGGGACGGGATCCCGGCGAAGGTTCGGGACGAGGCAAACCGTTCTCAGCTCGCTGAGCTTCGAACGGCGCTTATGTCGGACAAGGCGCGCATAGAAGGTGCCTTGGAGGGTGTTTCTGAGTTCATTCTCATCGAAAAAGGGATCTGGTCGTTCGACAGTCGTAAGATTTTGGTCAAGAATCCTGACTGGGACAGGCTCGTTCTCGAGGGAGACCGCGTCCGCTCTAAGATCCTGGCGCTCGACGCCCTTGAGGAGGTCATCGATCGCCCTGGGCCGGTCCGGCTTCTGCTCCATGCTGACTTCCAAGGCCCCTCGGCCAAAGCTGCTGTGGCGGTAGGTGACCCAGATGTGGCAGATCATGTGGGCGTGCTCGTTGGTGGGACAGGCACAACCGTGGCCGGTGGCATAAGGAACTTCGACCGTGACGCCGAGAAGCTGCTCGCAAAGTCTCGCGAGCAAGTCATGAGTCCGGACGAGGGGGTATCGATCGTCGCCTGGCTCTCATACGATGCTCCGGGAGAGCTCACCGACGCCACTAGTCGTAGTTACGCAAGTGTCGGAGCGCCTCTGCTGGCTCGGTTTACGCGTGGACTTGACGCAACGAACATCTACTCCGGGGGAGGCGGCGAGGGGCCGCATGTCACAGTGATGGCTCATTCATACGGCGCCGTGGTCGGTGGTGACGGGGCTGCGATCAAGGGCTCGATGATCGACGATCTCGTGGTTTACGGTGCGCCAGGGATCGGAGACGGCGGCGCCGACGGCGTTGGCAAGTATTCTATGCTTGCGCCGGACGACCCGATCATCCTCTACCAAGGAACACTGGCGCAC
Source organism: Sanguibacter inulinus (assembly GCF_013415325.1). GTDB lineage: Bacteria > Actinomycetota > Actinomycetes > Actinomycetales > Cellulomonadaceae > Sanguibacter > Sanguibacter inulinus. The sequence continues at coordinate 49,085 of NZ_JACBYE010000020.1, forward strand.
GGGCGTGAGCTCGGAGACGTGCCCCATGATCGATGGGTCGCGACTCCTCCCATGCCTCCTCTGACAGGCTATGTCGATCCGGCGCCGCTTGGATGGAAACAGCTCCCTGTAGTGGATCCTCTGGGGCCGAAGGACGGGTGGAGTGCCGGGAGCTCGGGGCACTCCCAGTATCTGCTCGATCAGTCGCTCAGTCAGTTTAACCTTGCAAATATCTTGACCGGTAACGCAGGGAAGGTGAGTTGATGGGAGGTAGGTTCCGTTCGAGAAATGGCACCGTCGCTCGAGTCGCTGCATTGTCGGCACTGCTCGCTGTGGGGTGTGGGGTGATCGCTGGTTGCGACGGAGACGGGGGCATGGTGCCGACTGAGAACTACACCGACGAGGCGATCACTCTTGCCGCGATCGACGAGCTGATGGCTCTGCCTAGCGTGGAGCTCGTCGAACCGACTTATGACGATCTTGCCCGGGCGATCCGGCAGGCGCTCGACGATGAGTTCGGGTCGAGCGACTGGGACGTCGAGGGAGGTCTGGCGACAGGGCCAGTGTGCAGCGGTCGCTTCCAGAGGCTGGAGGGTCGGTCGGTGTCGATCATGAGCCGCACCCTTGACCGCCCGCTCGAAGGCGATGACTGGACGCGCGCTGTCGACGTCGTCACGGGAGTCGTCGGTCCTGAAGGCTTCACCCACGAAGTTGTCGTGGCAGACCAGCCAGGTTCGCACCAGACGGAGATCTTCGGCGCTCGGGACAGTGTCGTCCGCATGTACTCCAACACGTCGTTCGGAGTCACAGTCGAGTCGGGGTGCTATCTCAGAGAGTCAGACCGATCCGCGATCGAGCAGTTCGGCGTCCCGGACCCGGAGCACTGGCGCCTCCTCTACCCTGACTCCACCGCCATCCCCACGGAGAGCTGAGCGCTGCTCGGCTTCTTTCCCAGACGTTCGGCCGACCGGAGTGGGGCGACAGTGAGTGAGGCGATGGAGGCGAGGGTGGCCCGGTCACAGCTTCCAGCCAGCTCTGCGTCACTACGGTCGAGGCTCCGGTGGACTGCTGCGCTGACGGGTCTCGGCCTCCTGGTCAGCTGTCAGGTCAGTCCGGGCGACCCACCGGTCCAGCCAGAGGTCGATGAGGCATCGTCCCTCCGTGCCCTCGAAGACCTGATGGAGCTCCCCAGCGCCGAGGACATGGAGGCTCGGTACGAGGCGCTCTCCAGCTCGGTGCGAGATGCACTCGATGATGAGCTCGGGTCTCTCGAATGGGAGGTCGAGCCCCGCGTGAGGCCGAGCGGGGCGTGTGCCGATGTGCCAGCGCACCTCGGCGGCGTCGTAGCCCAGGTGACGAGTCGCGCCCCGTCTCCGGTGATCGACGACGAGACGTGGACCAGGGTGGTCGCCGTCGTAGCAGCCGCCGTCGGCGCCTCCGGGTTCGAGGACATCGGCGTGGTGGCAGAGCAGGCCGGCTCTCGACAACACCTCTTCGCGGACGGGGATGCGCAGATCGTCATCTACGCGAACTCTGCCCTTGCGGTCGACGTCAGCTCAGGGTGCGTCCTCCGCGAAGACGACCGTGCTGCGACCGAGCGATACGGAGTCCCTGATCCGGCCTACTGGAACCTGCTCTACCCTGACTCGACGGTCGTCCCCGCCGAGAGAGTGAGCTGACGTTGACCGTGTCTCGACCAGGAGCTTCCAGAGCGCGGAAGGTCGGTGTCATCTCGGTGTTCGCTCTTGTAGGTGGCTTGTTGACCGGCTGCGTCGACGACAGCACGATGTCCACGGAGCAGGAGACCGACGAGGCAACCATTCTCGCGGACATCGACGAGCTGATGGCGCAGCCGAGCGCCGAGGACGCTCGGTCTGGATTCGAGGGACTCAGCCTCGAGCTTCGTGATGCACTCGACGAGAGATTCGGGTCGACAGGCTGGGTGGTGGAGAGCCGCTTCAGCAGGGGGACCGTCTGCGGTGGGACCTACGACGTGCTCGATGGTCGGTCGGTCTACGTGACAGCGTTCGCCGAGGACCAAGCTATCGACCACGAGGACTGGGCGGAGGCGGTCGACGTCATCTCCGCCGTGGCAGCCGACCACGGGTTCGACGACCCGCTGATGCTCGCAGAGGGGCCAGGCCTCCACCAGCTCGAGATCTTCGGCGACCGGGATAGTGTCATCCGGTTCGGCTCGGAGGTATCACTCGGTGTGACTGTCGAATCTGGCTGCTACCTCACGGACGACACGCGCGCCGCGATCGAAGAGTTCGGCGTCCCCGACCCGGACCACTGGCGACTTCTCTACCCCGACTCCACAGCCATCCCCAGCGAGCCCTGAGCCGCGCCCCGTTTCATTCCCAGATGTGAGGGTGTCGTGCCCCACCCCCTGGAAGCGGCCGCAGGGCTGGGGTGCGCAGGGCCTGTCGCCTAGACTCGACGACGTGACAACTCTTCCTCTCGCGACTGCTCGCACGTCCGCCGACGCCAGCGCCGACGGCACCGCCCAGGCGCCCGGACGCGTCCTGCTCGCCGCCCCGCGCGGGTACTGCGCCGGCGTGGACCGCGCTGTCATCGCCGTCGAGAAGGCCCTCGCGCTGCACGGTGCGCCGATCTACGTGCGCAAGGAGATCGTCCACAATAAGTTCGTCGTCGAGACGCTCAGCGACCGCGGTGCGATCTTCGTGGACGAGACCGACGAGGTGCCCGAGGGTGCCCGCGTCGTGTTCTCCGCGCACGGCGTCTCGCCCGCGGTCGTCGCTGCCGCCGAGGCTCGCTCGTTGCAGACGATCGACGCGACGTGCCCCCTCGTGACGAAGGTCCACAAGGAGGCTGTCCGCTTCGCCTCTGACGACTACGATATCTTGCTGATCGGCCACGACGGCCACGAAGAGGTCGAGGGCACGGCTGGTGAGGCCCCCGAGCACATCCAGATCGTCAACTCGCCCGACGAGGTCGACAAGGTCACCGTCCGCGACCCTGACAAGGTCATCTGGATCTCGCAGACCACGCTCTCGGTCGACGAGACGATGGAGACCGTGCGTCGTCTGCGCGAGCGCTTCCCGACCCTGCAGGACCCGCCCAGCGACGACATCTGCTACGCGACGCAGAACCGCCAGGTCGCCGTGAAGAAGCTGGCCCCCGAGTGCGACCTCGTGATCGTCGTCGGCTCGACCAACTCCTCCAACTCCGTGCGCCTCGTCGAGGTCGCGCTCAACGCCGGTGCCCGCGCGTCGTACCTCGTGGACTACGCCAAGGAGATCGACGAGTCCTGGCTCGACGGTGTCCGCACCGTCGGTGTGAGCTCGGGTGCCTCGGTCCCCGAGATCCTCGTCGACGAGGTGCTCGCCTACCTCGCCGAGCGCGGCTACGGCCAGGTCGAAGAGGTGCGCACCGCCACCGAAGACCTCATGTTCTCGCTGCCTCGCGAGCTCCGCGCCGACCTGAAGAAGGCCGGCGAGGAGACTCACCCGAAGCGCGGCAACCGCCGCTCGCTGACGGTCAACCCCGTCTGAGGTCGTCCAGGTCGACGAGCGACTCGTCGGCCGAGGCCAGCAGCTCGGGTGCGCTCACGACCCCGAGGTGCGGGCTGACCGGGGGAGGGGTCTCCAGGTCGGTGTCGACCACGTCGAGCTCCGCGAACCTTCGGGCACTGACGAGGACCCGCGTCTCGAGCGAGGCGACGGTCTTGTTGTAGGCGTCGGCCGCACCCTGGATCTGCCGGCCCAGCCGGGTGAGGTGGCTGCCCATCGTCGCGAGGCGACCGTGCAGCTCTTTGCCCACCTCGAGGACCTTCTGCGCGTTCTCCGCGAGGGCCTCTTGACGCCACGCGTAGGAGACCGTGCGCAGCAGGGCCATGAGCGTCATGGGCGTCACGATGACGACGTTGCGCCCGAAGGCGTACTCGAGCAACGCCGGGTCTTCTTCGACGGCTGCCGCGAGGAACGGCTCGGCGGGGATGAACATCACCACGAACTCCGGCGACGGCGCGAACTGGTCCCAGTACCGCTTCGACCCCAGGTCGTCGATGTGCTTGCGCACGTGCCGGGCGTGGGCTGCCAACCGCTCCGCCCGGTACGTCGGGTCGGTCGCCTGCTGTGCGTCGAGGTACCCGAGGAAGGCGACCTTCGAGTCGACCACGATGTTCTTGCCGCCGGCGAGGTGCACGACCATGTCGGGGCGCAGCGCCCCGTCGTCGGTCGAGACGTGGCTCTGCTCGACGAAGTCCACCCTGTTGAGCATCCCTGCCACCTCGACCACCCGGCGCAGCTGCATCTCGCCCCAGGCACCTCGGATGTCGGAGGTGCGCAGGGCAGAGACGAGAGACCCGGTCTGGGTGCGCAGCAGCTCTGACGCCTCACGCATCCCGCGGACCTGCTCGGCGAGCGCCGACGTGCTCGCGATCCGCGCCTCTTCGGCGACCTGCATCTGCTGGCGGACGTCGCTCAAGGAGCGGGTCAGCGGTGCGACGAGCTGCTGCACAGCCTCGGTGCGCGACGCGAGGTCGGCCTGCCCGGCCACCTGGGTCGCCCGGAGCCGCTGCTCCGCGAGGCCGAGGAACTGCTCGTTGTTCGAGGCCAGGGCATCGGCCGCGAGAGCACGGAACTGGTCGGAGAGCCGGTCCTGGTCGTGCTGCATCGCGAGGAGGCGTTCACCGGCCCCACGTCGCTCTGCCGCGAGCTCCGCCTCGGCACGCGCGACCGCGACCTCGCTCTGGCGGACGCGGGCACCGGACCGCACCACGGCGAGCACATAGCCGAGGACCGCACCGAGCAGGGTGGTGAGCGCGCACCAGAAGAAGGTCGTCATGGGCACAGCCTGCCCGCAGCCTCCGACACGGGAGCCAGGGGCCGGCAGAGACAGCACCAGCGAGAGACTGGTGCGCGCTGAGCCGGTCGGCACATCTCCGGGGCGGCATGGTGCCCTGCCAGGTCGGCGGGCACCGTCCCGTCGGCCCCCTCGCCGCGCCGCTGTCGGCGTCCGCGTCTACCGTGGGGCGATGACGGCGGGACAGCTGCGGGACCGGACGGCGGGTGGCCTCGGGCCGGGCGCCGAACCCGCGGACGGTCACGTCCCGGCTGTGCCCCCAGCCTTCGACCCGGGAGCACGACCGCCCTCACGGCCCGTCGCCAGGCATGTCGTCGCGCTCAAGGTCAGGCTGCTCGTCAACGCGCTCACGCGCAGCGTCTGGCAGATGATCGCGCTGGTCCTGTCCTTCGTCTACGGCCTCGCCGTGGTCGGTCTGCTGCTCGTCGCGCTGGCTGTCCTCGCGCGACGTGATCCCGCCCTCGCCGCGTCCTGGGTCGTGGTCGCAGGTGCAGCGCTCGTCGCGGCCTGGTGGGTGGTCCCGCTCGTGGCCTTCGGGGTCGACTCCACGCTCTCGGCCGAGCGACTGCGGCTCTTCGGGCTCCGGCGTCGCGACCTCGTCCTCGGGCTGGGTGCGGCGGGTCTTGTCGGAGCGCCAGGCGTCCTCACCGTCCTCCTGGTCGCAGGTTCGACTGTCGTCTGGCGGGCGGACCCGGCGGCGCTCGTCGCCGCGCTCCCGGCTGCTGTGCTGGCCGTGGCGACGTGCGTCGTCGGGTCCCGTACGTGGACGACCCTGCTGGCGCCGGCCCGCTCGGCGCGCAGGTTCCGGGACTCCGGGGTCTTCGTCCTGCTCGTCCTGGCTGCTGTCGCGGTCCCTGCAGCCGGATGGCTCGTCCCGCGCTCGACCGGGACGGTCCAGGTCGAGAGGCTTGCCGAGCTCGCCGGGTGGACACCCCTCGGAGCCGCGTGGGCAGTCCCCGCGGCTGTCGCGACCGATGACCTCGCCGGTGCTGCGGCACGGGCGGGCATCGCTGTCGCCGTCCTCGCGGTCCTCGTCGGCCTGTGGCTCCGCGGCCTCGCCAGAGCAGCAGTCGGACCTGCGCCGTCGACAGCCCGCCACCCTGGGGCGCACGGCTCGACGGCACGCCGAGGCGGAGGGCTGCTCGGAGGACGAGGCATGCTCGGCCGGCCTGTCGAGCGGCTGCTCGACCGCGTCCTGGGAGTGCAGGCCGCGGCCGTCGCCGCCAGGTGTCTCACCTACTGGCGGCGAGACCCGCGCTATCTCGGGGCCCTCGCCGTCGTGCCGTTCTTGCCGCTCGTGCTCGCCCTGCTCGACCGCGGCGACGGCGGACTTGTCCTGGTCGCCTGCCCGCTGGCGGCCTTCCTCGTCGGATGGACCATCTCGGCCGACGTGGCCTACGACCACTCAGCCTTCTGGGCGCACCTCGGTGCCGGGCTGCCCGGCCGCGCCGACAGGCTGGGGCGCGTCGTCGCGGCGACGCTCGTCGGTCTCCCGGTGACCGCGGCCGTGGTGCTCGGGGTCGTGGCGAGCACCGGCCGGTGGCAGGACCTCGCCGCGGTCGCGGGGATCTCCGTGGGCATCCTGCTCACAGCCCTCGGGATCTCGAGCGTCGTGTCGGCGCGGTTCGTCTACCCGGTGCCTCGTCCTGGGGACGGGCCGTTCTCCTCGCCCCAGGGGTCGGCGGTGGCCGACCTCGCCACGCAGGCCGGTGGCTGGGCCGTCCTGGCGCTGCTCGCGCTGCCGGAGGTCGCCGTCGGGGTCGTGGCCGTCGTCTCGAGCAGCCCAGGGCTCGGCTGGCTCGCCCTCGGGCTCGGTGTGGGTCTGGGAGGGTTCTGGTGGGTCGCCGGTGTGCGGATCGGCGCGGCGGTCTACGACCACCGCGCCCCCGAGCTGCTTCAGCAGGTGGTCGCGAGCCGATGACGCGAGCGGTCCGCGCTCAGCCTGCCGCGCCCGCCTTCGTCGTCGTCGCGTCCGCCATCGCCGGAGCGTTCGCCGTCGCACGAGGTGCGACCACCGCTGCCACGACGGCGACCAGCCCCGCGAGAACGAAGGCCCCGAGGTACCCGAACCCGCCGACGCTCGGGACCAGCCACGCGATGGCGATCCCGGCGAGGGCCAGCAAGAACGCGCTGCTCAGGGCGTCCGCGACCTGCAACGACGACGTGTTCGACCCCTGCTCGTGGGTGGGGGAGAGGTCGAAGACGAGGATCGCGAGCGTCGGGAACACCATGCCGAGCCCGAGGCCGCCGGCAGCCCACGCGACGTAGGTGAGCTCGGCCGGGACCGACGGGATCACGAGCAGCGCCACCCCCGCGATCGCGACGACGACGAGCCAGGTGCCCAGCCTCAAGAACGCGGCCGAGGACCACGTGAGCCTGCTGCGCATGAGCGAGCCGAGGGCCCACGTCACGGCGCCGGCTGTGAGGACGATACCCGATCGGGCCGGGCTGAAGCCCCGCTCCTGCTGGAGGATCAGCGGCAAGAACACCTCGGCGGCGTAGAAGGAGGACGCGACCAGCCCGCGGAGCGCGATGACCGTCGGCAGCCCGCGCCCCGCACGCAGCGTGCCCCGGGGCAGCAGTCGTGGGGCGACCGCGAGGACCACGACGGCGCCGACCGCGATCATCGTGTAGCCCGGGGCGCTGTGGTTCTCGGTCCCGAGCGACATCAGCGCGACGCCTGCGCTCGCCGCGGCAGCCCACCAGAGCGCCCCCCGGCGTGAGGCCGGGCCTGTCGCGGGCGGAGCAGCAGGGTCGTCGCCCGCGGTCGTGGCGGTCCTGGCGCTGTCCCGGACTGCGGAGACCAGCATGAGGACGGCCGGGACGGCGAGGATCGCGACCGAGAGGAACACCCACCGCCACCCGAGGTGCGACACGACGATCCCGGCGAGGAGCGGCCCGACGAGGGACGGCACCACCCAGGCGGTGGAGAAGGCCGCGAGCACCTTGGCCCGCGCCGCCCCCGAGTACTGGCGCGCGACGATCATGTAGAGCGCGACGATGTACGCCCCCGACCCGAGCCCCTGGAGCGCGCGTCCTACGAGCAGGACACCCATCGACGGGGCGAGCCCGGCGAGGAGCAGACCGAGGACGAAGACGCCCACCCCGCCGAGCAGCGACGGGCCGACGGTCCCGCGGTCGGTCGAGCGTCCCGCGAGCACCATGCCCATGACAGACGTCGCGATGGTCAGCGCGAAGGCCGGCGCGTACAGGGCCAGACCGTCGAGGGATGCGGCGATCACGGGCATGGCTGTCGAGACCGCGAGCGACTCGAAGGCTCCGAGCGAGACCAGGGCGATCATCCCGACGAACATCGGCGAGGTGGCGACACGGCGACGGTCCGGTCCGCTGCCAGGAGCGGTCTGCTCGCCGGACTGCGAGGCTCCTCGTCCCGCGGTGTGCGGTCCGGTCGCGCCTGATGTGGTGGTGCCCGTGCTTGCGGCGGTGCCCTCGGCTGTCGTCGAACCGGGGGCGGGTGGTGCGGTCGTCATGGGGTCCTCGTGGTCGTGCGTCCGCGCGGCTGTGGGCCGTGGACGGTGCTGCTGGCCGACGGTCGGTGGTGAGAGGCGTCGGCGGGGGAGCGAGTGCGCTCAGACCACTATCGCCGACGGCGGTGGGCGATCCGAGACGTGCGTACCAGGTCGGGCGAAGATCACATCGGGTCTGTCTGGGGCGCCTCCGGGGCCGTCCGGGGCATCGAGGGCCGCCAGCCCCGTAGACTCTTCTCCCGTGGCCCTCACTATCGGGATCGCCGGACTCCCCAACGTCGGCAAGTCGACCCTCTTCAACGCTCTCACCCGTGCGCAGGTGCTCGCGGCGAACTACCCGTTCGCCACGATCGAGCCCAACGTCGGCGTGGTGCCGTTGCCGGACGCCCGCCTGGGGAAGCTCGCCGAGGTCTTCGGCTCCGAGCGCATCCTCCCCGCGACGGTGTCCTTCGTCGACATCGCCGGGATCGTCCGCGGTGCGAGCGAGGGTGAGGGCCTGGGCAACAAGTTCCTCGCCAACATCCGCGAGGCCGAGGCGATCTGCCAGGTGACCCGCGCCTTCGCCGACCCCGACGTCGTGCACGTCGACGGCAAGGTCTCGCCCAAGGACGACATCGAGACGATCAACACCGAGCTGATCCTCGCCGACCTCCAGACTCTCGAGAAGACGATCCCGCGCCTCGAGAAGGAGGTCAAGATCAAGAAGGGCGACGCCGCCCTGCTGACCGCGGCCCAGGACGCGCAGAAGGTCCTCGAGGAGGGCACCACCCTGTTCTCCGGGGCCGCCAAGGCCAAGCTCGACCTCGAGCAGCTCGCCGGTCTGCAGCTCATGACGGCCAAGCCCTTCATCTACGTCTTCAACACCGACGACGCAGGCCTCGCCGACCAGGCGTTCCAGGACGAGCTCCGTGCGCTCGTCGCGCCCGCCCAGGCGATCTTCCTCGACGCGAAGTTCGAGTCCGAGCTCGTCGAGCTCGAGCCCGACGAGGCCGCTGAGATGCTCGCCGACTCCGGCCAGGCCGAGCCCGGCCTCGACCAGCTGGCCCGTGTCGGCTTCGAGACCCTCGGTCTGCAGACCTACCTCACGGCAGGTCCGAAGGAAGCCCGCGCCTGGACCATCCACAAGGGCTGGACGGCCCCGCAGGCCGCTGGTGTGATCCACACCGACTTCGAGCGCGGCTTCATCAAGGCCGAGGTCATCTCCTTCGACGACCTGATCGAGGCCGGTTCCGTGGCCGCTGCGCGCTCGGCGGGCAAGGCCCGCATCGAGGGCAAGGACTACGTCATGCAGGACGGCGACGTCGTGGAGTTCCGCTTTAACGTCTAGCGTCAATGACGGTGCCCGTCATGCGCTGGTCCCGTGATCAGATCGTTCGGCAGCAAGGACGCCGAGCGCCTCTGGAATGAGCAGTACGCCAAGCGCGTAGACCGGGCGGTTCAGCGGGTGACGTTGCGGAAGCTTGAGCTGATCCACGCGGCGAAGGATGTCGACGATCTTCGGGTCCCGCCAGGGAACCGCTTGGAGCGTCTGGTCGGCGACCGCCGCGGACAGCACAGCATCCGTGTGAAGGCGCAGTGGCGTCTCTGCTTCGTCTGGAGAGATGGAGGTGCGGAAGATGTCGAGCTCGTCGACTACCACTGAGACCGACCTGATCGACCCGATCCACCCTGGAGAGATCCTCATGGAGGACTTCATCAACGGGTTCGGGATCACGCAGAACAAGCTCGCGGTCGCTATCGGCGTGCCGCCGCGTCGGATCAACGAGATCGTGCACGGCAAGCGGGGTATCACGGCGGATACCGCGATCCGTCTAGCGCGCTACTTCGGGACCTCCGAGGAGCTCTGGATGAATCTGCAGTCGAGCTATGAGCTGCGGCTCGAACGACGGGCGCTGCGTGACAAGGTCGCAGCGATCACGCCGTTGGCGGTCGCCTGAGCGGCCCTGAGTGCTACCGCCTACCGCGGCAGCGGTGGACGCCGTGCCTAGACTCGTGTCGTGCGCACCCGAGTCTCGACCTCCGTGGCCCTGTCCGCCGCAGCCGTCCTCGCCCTGACGGCGTGCGCCGGCTCGCCGGATCCCAGCCCGACGACCACGTCCTCACCGACGTCGACCGCCGTCGCCGACCCGACGAACCTGGGCGAGCTCGAGCGGGCCGTGATCGACGAGGGCCTCGTCGACAGCGCGTCCTTCCAGGTGGACACGGGCCAGGGCTCGACGCTGACCATCCAGCTCTTCTGGGACGACGTGCCGAGCGCTGCGGATCAGCTGGCGGCCTTCACGGAGGTCGACAGGCGGATCGACGAGCTCCCCGACAGGCGACCGGAGGCGACGCAGATCGTCCTGAGCACGACTCGGCCAGATGGCGGGTTCTCCGGCATCCAGACCGGCTACGACCCCGGCACCGAGGTGCTCACCGGCATGCTCGAGGCTGTCGACGGGACCGTCTGCCACTCGGCGAACCTCGCGCGCCGGGACACCGGTGACGGCTCGGGGGAGCGGGCGATCCTCGACCTGCGGTGTGCCGTGGAGGCCACGGACGCTGTGGGGCTGGCTGGCAGCTACGACGAGGTCACCGGCATCGGGACCGGCATCGCGGGGGTCGACGCCACCACCTGGGAGGTGTCGATCCAGCGCCGGTCCACCTCCGAGGCGCTGCTCAGGCTCGACGCGGGACCGGTCGACGGTCGCCAGCAGGTCCTGGTCGACGCCATGACCACAGCGGTCGGGGCCGGTGCGGCCAGGCTCACCGTGATCGACTCCGGGACGAGCGTCGTGGTCGCGGGCTTCGCCGACGCCGGGCAGAGCGGGCTCTGCACCACGCTGGTCGACCAGATGACCGCAGCAGGCGTCGAGCGTGCCTCCGCCAGGTTGCAGCTGCGGGACGCCCAGGACTGGGCCTGCAACCTGAATCCCTGAGCCGCCGACTCAGCCCTCGCGGGGCGAGGTGAGCCCGGCGGGGACTGCGGGCGGTTCGCCGGGCCACTCCCCGAGCCTGTCGACGGTCTCCGGCACGCCGTTGTCGACGGCGTAGTCGGCCACGGGGATCGACACCCTGGAGAACCCCTGGGGGGAGACATCACCGGTCCGCGCCTCGCTCGAGACCCACCCGGACTGCTTCGCAGCCTCGCCTAGGTCGATCCCGTCGCCGACGATGCCCTGGTAGCCGATCTCGACTGTCGTGCTCGGCATGGTCCTGTCCTCGACCGACCAGGCTGCTTCGACGAGGTAGGTGACGAGGGCCTCGGGGTCGTCGAGCTGGTACCCGGGGTCGAGGGCCACGTCGACGGTGAACCCGCTGTTGCCCTTGATGTTGCGGTCTGAGCCGTCGACACGGGAGAACGTCAGGCCTTCGATGCCGTCGAGGGTCTGGGTGAGCTCAGCCAGCGTCTGGCCTTCGCCCGACGTCTCGTCCTGCGGCGTCGTGTCCGTCGTCGCACAGGCAGAGAGCCAGAGCACGGTGGCGACGGCAAGGGTAGTGAGCGATGACCGGGACGGGCGACGACTGGGGGAGCGAGTCATCTGACCAGCGTATCGAGGGCGCCGGGAGAGCACGCGACCTCTGCGTCGAGCGGTCGACGGCAGCTCCGTCAGAACAGCGGCCAGGGGACCGCAGGCATCTCACCGGAGGGGCCCGGGAACAGCCCCGTGGAGCGAACCTCAGAGCAGCGAGCCGCGAGCGAGGCGATCTCGTCGGCGCTGAGCAGCTCGGCCAGCTCTGCACCCAGGTCGCCGTCCAGACCTGCGAGGACCCGCTCGACGCCGTCGAGCTCGTCAGCGGTCAGCGTGTCGTCGACCCATCCCCACAGGACCGTGCGCAGCTTGTGCTCGCTGTGGAAGGTGAGCCCGTGGTCGACGCCGTACCTGTGGCCGTCGGTCATCGCCAGGACGTGGTTGCCCTTGCGGTCGGCATTGTTGACGAGCAGGTCGAGCACGGCCATGCGCCGCAGCGCTGGGGTGTCTTCGTGGACGAGGGTGACGAGCCGGCCGTCCGCGCCCTCTCCCTGGAGGACCTGTTTCCAGCCCTCCGCGGGCACCTCGTCGCTCGGGACGAGGTCGACGGCGCTGTGCTCGGGGTCGGGCTCCTTCCAGAGCTGGACCATCCCCTCGCCGAAGGGACCGTCGCGCAACCAGGTCTGGGGGACGACACCCCAGCCGAGGGTCTCCGAGACCCTGTAGGCGGCCACCTCGCGCTGAGCCAGGGTGCCGTCGGGGAAGTCCCACAGCGGGCTCTCCCCGGCGACAGGTTTGTAGACGACGACCACGTCGCCGACGGAACCTAAGAACGTCGCGTTGGAGGCCGTCCTGATGCGGCCGGTGACCGTGAGCTCGCCGGTCACCAGGTCTTCTGCAGGCATCAGACCTCGGGGAGGGTGCAGGTGTGCCCGTCGGGGTCGACCGGGTACCCGCAGAGCGGGCACGCCGGGCGCCCCGCGCCCACGACCTCGCGGGTGCGCTTGGCGAAGGCGCGCGCGGTCCCGACGGGGATGCGCACGAGCAGCATCTCGGAGTCGACGTCGTCGGGGTCGGACACCGGGGCCACGTCGTCGATGTCGTCTGCGTCGTCCTCGGCGAGGGGGTAGGCCTCGATGACCACCTGCGCGGTGGTCGGGTCCCAGCCCAGGCTCATGGTGCCGGCGCGGAAGTCCTCCTCGACGGTGTCGAGAGGGTCGTTGTCGACGAGCTCGGGGGGTGTGCCTGTCGGGACGCTGAAGGGGTTGCCCTCGACCGTGAGGAGCTGGTCGAGGATCTCGTCGATCTTCTCCGCGAGCAGGGCTGACTGCTGCTTCTCGAGGGCGATGCTCACCGTCCGGGTCCCGGAACGGACCTGGAGGTAGAACGTGCGCTCCCCGGGACGACCGATGGTGCCGACGACGATCCGGTCAGGCCAGTCGAAGTCGTGGACGCGTGTAGGCATGCAAGTACTCTAAACGCCGGTGCCGGACGGTGCCGTGTGCCCGGCGCCGCCACCCACCGGTGCATCTCCCGACGCGCGGCCCTGCGACAACCACGAGAGGTCGCCGGCATCGGTGTTGGTCGCGTGGACCGTCGGCCTGCTCGCGCCGTAGCGGACGATCGACACCGAGGCGGGACCGACGTCGATGCGCTGGAACAGGTCGAGGTGCGTGCCGAGGGCGTCCGCGAGGATGGACTTGATGATGTCGCCGTGGCTCACGGCCGCCCACACGGCCCCAGGGCCGTGCTCGGCCTCGACGGCCGCGTCGTGGCGGCGTATCGCTGCGACAGCCCGGGCCTGCATCCCGGCCATCGACTCCCCACCGGGGAAGACGACCGCTGAGGGCTGCGCCTGCACGGTCGGCCAGAGTGCCTCGGTCGCGAGCTCGGCCAGCGTCCGGCCCTGCCACTGCCCGTAGTCGCACTCGGTGAGATCAGCCTCGACCGTGAGACCGGGCGAGCCGGTCTGTCGGTCGAGGATGTGCTGCGCGGTCTGCTGGCAGCGTTCGAGGGGGCTCGTCACCACCTGGACCAGGGGGACGGCTGCGAGCCGGTCCCCGGTGAGAGCCGCCTGATCGCGGCCGATCTGGTCGAGGGCGACGCCGACGGCCCTGCCGGCCAGCACCCCGGACGCGTTCGCTGTGGTGCGGCCGTGCCGCACGAGGAGGACTGTCGCCATCTGGCCAGCCTAACCATGCCGACAGCTCTCGCCGTCCCCGGTGTCGATCTTGCTCTGCGGCGACTCATCGCCTCCAAGCAGAAGGGGGCCATGGTCGACGGCATCGCCGGGCTGGCCGATCTCGAGTCGGGTCTCGGTGCCCCCGTGGTGCCTCCCGCCGAAGCTCGACGGTTGTGACCGACTACCTCGTCGCCAGCGGTGACCGAGGGATCACCGATCGCCTGCGCCGCATCGAGAAGGCTCCGGCGGACCTGTTCGTCACGTGTGCCCCGCAGGTTCTCGAGCACTGTCACAGCGCGCGCACCCCGGTCTCGCACCGTGCGTTCCGTGACCAGCTCTCTCTGGGGTTCCCGCTCGAGCGTGCTCCGGACGAGTCGCTGGTCCTCGAGATCCAGAGCGCGCTCTGGGATGCGGGCCTGGTCTGGGCCGCTGGTGCGATCGACATCGTGATCGCGGGCTATGCCATGGTCAACGACGCGACGGTGCTGGCAGCGGATTACGACTTCGAGCACATCGCGCGGGTCGTGGACCTCCAGCACGAGTACGTGCCCCCAGATCCTCTGAGTTGGCGGCATCACCTCCTCCCCGGGTGAGCCGATCCCGGACGAGGTCGTGCGCGGCGACGGTGCCACGGCGCTCCGCTGCGATGTGCAGCATGTCGGTCGACACTCCGTCGGATGAATGTCAGACATGAGTAGTACAATCGGCTCATGCAGACCGTGACCAAGCGCGAGCTCAACCAGCACACGGCGGCCGTCCTCGACCGGGTCACCTCGACCGAGGACGTCGTGGTGACCGAGCGGGGGACGCCACGGTGGCGTCTCAGCCCCGTCGGGGAGCAGGACACGCCTCTCGTCCGGCTAGAGCGTGAGGGGCGGTACACCCCGCCCGCCGTCTCGCCCGTCCCCTGGCCCGAGAGCCCAGGTGGCCCGGCGTACACGGACGCCCAGGTCGATGTCATGCTCGACGAGATGCGCGGGGACCACTGACCCGTGGCATCGCGCATCGTCTACCTCGACTCTTCGGTGGCTCTCCGGACCATCCTGGACGTCCCCGAGCGGTCGAGCCTCCAGGAGTGGATGCAGGCTCCCGGGACGACCTACGTCTCCTCACGCCTCCTCCGGACCGAGGTGGTGCGGGTCTTGCGGCGCGATGGCCGCCCGCTCTCCGACGCGGCGCCGCTGCTCGACCGTGTCGGCATGCTCGACATCACCCGAGAGACACATTCCGTCGCCGAGTCGATCGAACGGCACATCAAGACTCTTGACGCTCTGCACCTGGCGACCGCGCTCCTCGTCGGCGAGCCGGTGACGATCGCGACCCACGACTCGACGATGAAGACCGTCGCTGTGCACCTGGGGCTGTCGGTCACCGATCCTGTGAGCTCTGCATGAGGGCTCCTCGAACACTCTCGTGATCCGAGAGCGCTGGATGACCTGACCAGCAGCGCGGGACCTGGCCAGTGCGCCGCGAGGACGCTGCTCGACCACCACCGACTCGCCGAGCCTGGTGCCGTGATGCCCGTGGCCCTCCACCTGCAGGGGGAGGTGCGGCCGCCCGCGAGACGTCCCCGTAGGCCCACGGGTGGATGGCCTCGGCGTTCCTCCTTGCTAGCGTCGCGGGCATACACCCAGGTCAGGGCACCGCGCCCGCCTGCTCGCGAGGATGCGCACAGGGGCGACTCCTGCCGCTCGACTCCTCGGGTGTGCACAAGCCGGGGGGCACCAGTGAACCGTCGTCGACGACCCGTCCGACCATCGACCGAGCGACACCGCAGACCGGCGAGCGATCTCGCGCAGGCGCCAGCGAGCCGGGCGGCCCGTGCCGTCAGGCTCGGCAGCGCGGCCGTCGTGCTCGGGCTCGTGGTCACGTCCCTGACCTCGTGCGCCGCCGAGCCCGCGGTACCCGTGGAGGTCTCGTGCCTGGACGGCCCTGGTCTCGCACCGGCCGCCGGTGCTGCGGGGACCGTGGCCGGCTTCGGGGTGAGCGGCCTGCGACCGGGCCCTGTCACCCGCGACTACTACGCGGTCACCGAGCGGACCCTCGTCGACCTCGACGACCCCGTCGTCGACGCGGACGGGGCCCTGGTGAGCGAGGCGACCCACGGCCGAGGCCCTGACTACCACCCGGTCGCACTCGCGCAGTACGGGCTGGCCACCCTCGGCTCCTACGAGCTCACCCGCGATCCCGAGTACCTGCGTCGTGCGCTCGCGACCGCGACCCGTCTCCTCGAGGGTGCGACGGTGTCGGAGGACGGCGCGCTGTGGTTCGCCTACCCCTTCGAGTACTCGATGCACGGGGACGAGGCGATGACTCTCGAGGCACCCTGGTACTCCGGGATGGCCCAGGGCCAGGGACTCTCCCTCTTCACCCGGCTGGCAGCGCAGACCGGAGACCCGGTGTGGGTGGGGGCGGCCGAGCAGACCTTCCGCACCTTCGGCGTCGAGCGCCCGTCCGACGACGACTCAGCCCCGTGGTTCGCTCACGTCGACGAGGCCGGGTGCCTGTGGTTCGAGGAGTACGTCGGGTCGGTCGAACCCGTCCAGGTGGTCAACGGGCACATCTACGCGACCTTCGGTCTCTACGACTACGCGCGCCTCACGTCGGACGAGGCAGCGGTCGAGCTCTTCGACGGTGCGGCCACGACGGTGCTCCAGGCCTTCGGTGCCTACCGCGCTCCCGGCGACGTCTCGTACTACTGCGCGGGTCAGTACTGCAAGGACCAGGAGTGGCAGCCCGGGAGCTATCACCGGGGGGTCGTGCGCCAGGTGGAGACGCTCGCCCTCATCACCTCCGACGCCGCGTTCCTCGACCGTGCCACGGTCTTGCGCACGGACTACTCCGAGTCGGGCTCGACCGACTGACGGTGCGCGGGCCTCGAGACGACGAGGGGGACCGTGCCGGTGGCACGGTCCCCCTCGTCGATCACCCCAGCCCTACACAGCGCTCTTGTTCTCCCCGGGCCGTCCGCCCAGGTACAGGTCGGACAGCTGCGGGTCGGCGAGCAGCTCGCGCGCGGGCCCGGTGATGTGCACCCGGCCGAGGTCGAGCACGCAGCCGATGTCGGCGGTCTCGAGCGCCCGGCGGGCGTTCTGCTCGACGAGCAGCACCGCCACGCCGGCGTCGCGCATGCGCACGATCTGCTCGAACACCTTGGTGGTCGTCTTCGGGTCGAGGCCCATCGACGGCTCGTCGAGCAGGACCACCTTCGGGCTGACCATGAGCGACCGGGCGAACTCGACCTGCTTCTGCTGGCCGCCCGAGAGCAGACCGGCCAGCTGCTTCCACCGCTCGCCGACGATCGGGAAGAGGTTCTGCACGAACTCGACCCGTTCCTTGATCTGCGCGCTGTCGCGCATCGTGTACGCGCCGAGCAGCACGTTCTCGGCGACCGTCATCTCGCGGAAGACGCTGTGCCCCTGGAGCACGTGGGCCAGGCCCGAGGTCAACATCTCCTGCGGTCCCTGGCCGGTGACGTCGGTGCCGTCGACCACGATCCGGCCCGAGGCGGGCTTGAGCAGCCCGCTCGCGACCTTGAGCACGGTGGACTTGCCGGCGCCGTTGGGCCCGACGAGGCACACGACGGTCGAGGCCGGCACGCGGATGGTGAGCCCGCGCAGCACCATGGCTGCCCTGCCGTACCCGGCCTGGATCTCGTCGAGGACGAGCAGGTCGCCGCCCGGGCTCGAGGGTGTCTGGGGTGTGAGGTCAGACGCCAAGGTAGGCCTCCAGGACTCGGGGGTCGGACTGGACGATGTCGGGGGTGCCCTCGGCGATCGGCCTGCCGCGGTCGAAGACGACGACGTGGTGGGACAGGCTCATCACGAGGTCCATGTTGTGCTCGACGATGAGGAAGGTCGTGCCCTCGGCGTTGAGCTCTTTGACGAGCGACCCGATCCGGCCGATGAGCGACGGGTTCACGCCGCCCGCGGGCTCGTCGAGCATGATCGTGTCGGGGTCGCCCATGAGCACCCCGGCGAGCTCGAGGAGCTTCTGCTGCCCGTAGGACAGGTCTCGGGCCTCGCTGTCCTCGAGGTGGTCGATGCCCACGCGCACGAGGAGCTCGCGCGCCTTGGCGACCTCTTCTTCCGTGCGGGCGGGGGCGAGCAGCTCGCGGATGCGTGTGCGACGGACTGCCACCAGAACGTTGTCGAGCACGGTCATGCGGGGGAAGATCCGGCACAGCTGGAAGCTGCGCCCGATCCCCGCGTGCGCGATGACGTGCGGCGAGCGCCCGGTGATCTGGCGCCCCCGGAACGTGACCGTCCCCGAGTCGGGCTTGATCATCCCGGTGACGCAGTTGAAGAACGTCGTCTTCCCCGAGCCGTTGGGCCCGATGAGCGCGTTGATCTTCCCGTCGTGGAAGGTGACGTCGGCGCCGTCGACCGCGCGCACGCCGCCGAACACCTTGGTGAGGCCTCGGGTGCTGAGGTTGGTCCCTGTCGTCTCGCTCATCGCTCCTCCTCGGGGGCAGGGGTG
>NZ_JACBYE010000021.1 GCF_013415325.1 Sanguibacter inulinus
ACCCCGCAACGCCCACCCCAGCCGCACTACGGTGACGTGCAGCGCAGAGCGACTGGAGCGGGCGGGGTCTGCGATCGTGGTGGGCCTGGCAGGCCGCCCGCGGCCCGGCGATCGCAGGCCCCGCCCGCGGAAGTCGCGGACCGTGCGAGCGGGTCCTCTACCGGCAGCACGCCCTGCGACCCTGCGATCGCAGACCCCGCCCGCGGAAGTCGCGGACGAGACCTACGACGTCACAGCATGCAGGAGACGCACCCCTCGACCTCGGTGCCCTCGAGAGCCAGCTGCCGCAACCGGATGTAGTACAGCGTCTTGATCCCCTTGCGCCACGCGTAGATCTGCGCCCGGTTCACGTCGCGCGTCGTCGCGGTGTCCTTGAAGAACAGCGTGAGCGAGAGTCCCTGGTCGACGTGCTGTGTCGCCGCGGCGTAGGTGTCGATGATCTTCTCGTAGCCGATCTCGTACGCGTCCTGGTAGTACTCCAGGTTGTCGTTCGTGAGGTACGGCGCCGGGTAGTAGACGCGCCCGATCTTGCCTTCCTTGCGGATCTCGATCTTCGAGGCCACGGGGTGGATCGAGGAGGTCGAGTTGTTGATGTAGCTGATCGAGCCTGTCGGCGGCACGGCCTGGAGGTTCTGGTTGTAGATGCCGTGCTCCATGACGGAGGCCTTGAGCTCGGCCCAGTCCTGCTGAGTCGGGATGTGCACGCCCGCCTCGGCGAAGAGCTCGGCGACGCGAGGTGTCGCGGGCTCCCACACCTGGTCGGTGTACTTGTCGAAGTACTCGCCGGTCGCGTACTTGGAGTCTTCGAAACCGCCGAAGTAGCGCTTGCGCTCGATCGCGAGGCGGTTGGACGCCGCGATCGCGTGGAAGGCGACCGTGTAGAAGTAGATGTTCGTGAAGTCGATGCCCTCTTCGGAGCCGTAGAAGACCCGCTCACGGGCGAGATAGCCGTGGAGGTTCATCTGGCCAAGGCCGATCGCGTGGCCGGACTCGTTGGCGCGGCGGATCGACGGGACGGAGTCGATGCTCGTCTGGTCGGAGACTGCCGTGAGAGCACGGATCGCGGTGTCGATGGTCTTCGCGAAGTCAGGCGAGTCCATGGCCTTGGCGATGTTGAGCGAGCCGAGGTTGCACGAGATGTCACGACCGATGTGGTCGTAGGACAGGTCGGTGTTGTACGTCGACGGCGTCGAGACCTGGAGGATCTCGGAGCAGAGGTTCGAGTGCGTGATGCGGCCCTTGATGGGGTTCGCAGCGTTCACGGTGTCTTCGAACATGACGTACGGGTAGCCGGACTCGAACTGGAGCTCGGCGAGAGTCTGGAAGAACTCGCGGGCCTTGATCTTCGTCTTGCGGATCCGGGCGTCGTCGACCATCTCGTGGTACGTCTCGGAGATCGCGACGTCGGCGAAGGGCTTGCCGTAGACGCGCTCGACGTCGTACGGCGAGAAGAGGTACATGTCCTCGTTCTTGCGGGCGAGCTCGAAGGTGATGTCGGGGATGACGACACCGAGCGAGAGCGTCTTGATGCGGATCTTCTCGTCGGCGTTCTCACGCTTGGTGTCGAGGAACCGCATGATGTCGGGGTGGTGTGCGTGCAGGTACACAGCACCGGCACCCTGACGCGCGCCGAGCTGGTTGGCGTAGGAGAAGGAGTCTTCGAGGAGCTTCATCACGGGGATGACACCCGAGGACTGGTTCTCGATGTGCTTGATGGGCGCGCCGTGCTCACGGATGTTGCTGAGCAGGAGGGCCACTCCGCCGCCGCGCTTGGACAGCTGGAGGGCGGAGTTGATGCCGCGGGCGATCGACTCCATGTTGTCCTCGATGCGCAGCAGGAAGCAGGAGACGGCCTCGCCGCGCTGCGCCTTGCCCGAGTTGAGGAACGTGGGTGTCGCGGGCTGGAAGCGCCCGGCGATGATCTCTTCGACGATGTTGACGGCAGTCGCCTCGTCGCCGTCGGCGAGGGTCAGCGCGACCATGCAGACGCGGTCTTCGAAGCGCTCGAGGTAGCGCTTCCCGTCGAAGGTCTTGAGCGTGTACGAGGTGTAGTACTTGAAGGCGCCGAGGAAGGTCTCGAAGCGGAACTTCTTGGAGTACGCGAGGTCGAAGAGCGACTTCGTGAAGGCGGGGGTGTACTTCGCGAGGATCTCGGGCTCGTAGTACTTGTTCTCGACGAGGTACTCGAGCTTCTCCTCGAGGCTGTGGAAGAAGACCGTGTTCTGGTTCACGTGCTGCAGGAAGTACTGGCGCGCAGCCTGACGGTCCTTGTCGAACTGGATCTCGCCGTCCGGTCCGTAGAGGTTGAGCATCGCGTTGAGCGAGTGGTAGTCGAGCTCGGTCTCTAGGCCGATTTCCGTGACTGTCGTTGCCAAAACTGTTCCAATCCTTCGCGGACGCGGAGAACGTCCTCGGTCGTCCCGAGGAGCTCGAAGCCGTACAGGTACGGCACAGAGCACTTCTGGGAGACGATGGCGCCGGCGAGGCAGTAGGCCTCGCCGAAGTTGGTGTTTCCGGCGGCGATGACGCCGCGGATGAGCGACCGGTTGTGCTGGTCGTTGAGGAACTTCACGACCTGGCGGGGCACAGCCCCACCGTCGTTGCCTCCGCCGTAGGTCGGGACGACCAAGACGTAGGGCTCGTCGACGTGCAAGAACTCGTCCTTCGGCAGCAGCGGGATGCGCTGCGCCTCGAGACCGAGCTTCTCGACGAACCTGTGGGTGTTCTCCGACGCGCTGGAGAAGTAGACGAGGCGGGCCACGTCAGGGGACCTGAAGGGTCAGGCGACGGACGCGGAGACCTTGGCCGCGAGCGCGTTGATCTGGTCGGGGCGGAACCCGGACCAGTGCTCGTCGCCGGCGATCACGACGGGGGCCTGGAGGTAGCCGAGGCCACGGACCATCTCGAGGGCTTCCGGGTCTGCGCTGATGTCGACGATCGAGTACTCGATGCCCTTCTTGTCGAGGGCTCGGTAGGTCGCGTCGCACTGGACGCACGCCGGCTTGCTGTAGACCGTGATGCTCATGCGGAGTCTCCTCGAGGTGAGGGGCTGGGGAAGCCCGGAGTGTGCTGTGGTGCGGTGCCGCCGCTGCAGTGGTGACGGCCAAGAAGGCGGGTTCCCCAGAGCTGTGTGGCGTGTCGTGCTGTGGTGTCTGAGCCCTCGCGTGGAGTGTGGTGCTGTCCTGCGCGCTGGGCGTGGAACCACTATACCTAGTGCCTCGACCGGATAGCCACCCCTAGACCTGGTGCTGCGTGTCGGGAGAGACACACAGGTGTGGATGACGGTGTGGACAACCGTCACGGCCCCGGCACCCCCGCGGTGCGACTGCGCAGGGAGGTGTGCGACCGACCCTGTCGAGTATCCCCGGGACCCCTGACATCCCGCGCCGAGGCCGTCCACCGGAGCCGTCGGCGAGCGCGAAGGAGGCTGTCCACCACCTGTGGACGACGGGCGTCCACGGGCGGTGGACAGCGACGATGAGACGGCTGTCACGGGGGCGCGTGACGGCGGGTGAAAAGCGTCCTCGTGCAACGCGCGCTCGGCGTGTCCGGCTCGCTCGGCGTGTCGCCCGACCGGCGTGTCGCCCGCGAGGTCGCACCACGGACGACGAGGTCGCACAGACACGCCGTACAGCCGCCTGCCGGAGCAGGAGCTGGCGTGTCCGTACGACCTCGTCGGTACAGGTGCGACCTCGTCGGCACGGGTACGACCTCGCGGTCAGAGGTGCGACCTCATGGGCGATGGTGCGACCTCGCGGGCACCTCACCCCTCGGGGCACCCGCGGGCGGGTCAGACCTCGTAGCGGATGTCGTCCACAGCGGGCAGCGTGCCCGTCGTCGCGAGGGTCCGGTACCAGTAGGCGGAGTCCTTCCAGGTGCGCTCGAAGGTGTCGTAGTCGACGCGGATGATCCCGAAGCGGCGGTCGTAGCCGTAGCCCCACTCGAAGTTGTCGAGGAGCGACCACGCGAAGTACCCGCGGACGTCGGCCCCGGCGTCGATCGCCGCGCCGACGGCGTCGACGTGGTCGTGCAGGTACGACACGCGCAGCGGGTCGTGCACCCGGCCGTCCTCGGAGACCTCGTCGTAGAAGGCGGCGCCGTTCTCGGTGATCATCATCGGCTGCTCGGGGTAGGCGTCGCGGACGGTGAGCAGCAGCTCGGTCATGCCCGCGGGCTCGATGTTCCAGCCCATCGCCGTGTACGGCCCCGGCTGCTGGATGAACTCGACGTCGGTCACACCGATCCACGGAGACGCCGCGGACGCACCGTGCCCGTCGTTCTGCGCGGCCTCGCCGTCCCCCTCGAAGTGGCGGACGCGGACGGTCGAGTAGTAGTTGACGCCGAGCACGTCGAGGCGCTGGCGGGTGATCTTGCCGTCGCCGGGGAGCACGAAGCCCCAGTCGGTCACGTGCGCGGTGTCGGCGAGCAGGTCCTCGGGGTACGCCCCGTCGAGGACCGGGCCGAGGAAGGCCCGGTTGGCGAGGGCGTCGATCTTCCGCACGGCGTCGAGGTCGGCCGCCGAGGAGGCGTCGTCCGGGCGGATCACGTGCAGGTTGAGCGTGATCGAGACCTTGGCGGCGTCGCCGAGGACCTCACGGATCGCCAGGGCCGCGAGACCGTGGGCAAGGTTGAGGTGGTGGACCGCGGCGAGCGCCGCGGCAGGCTCGGTGCGTCCCGGGGCGTGGACGCCCGAGCCGTACCCGAGGTACGCCGAGCACCAGGGCTCGTTGAGGGTCGTCCACACGTCGATCCGGTCCCCGAGCTCTTCGGCCATGCGGCGGGCGTAGACCGCGAAGGCCTCGGCGGTCGCACGGTTCGCCCAGCCCCCCTCGTCCTCGAGCTCCTGCGGGAGGTCCCAGTGGTAGAGCGTCACGACAGGCTTGATGCCGGCCTCGATGAGGCCGTCGACGAGCGAGGAGTAGAAGGCGATGCCCTCCGGGTTGAACTCACCGGTCCCGCCGGGCTGCACGCGTGACCACGAGATCGAGAACCTGTAGGCGTCGAGGCCGAGGTCCTTGATGTGCTGCACGTCTTCGGCCCAGCGGTGGTAGTGGTCGTCCGCCTGGTCTCCGGTGTCGCCGTTGAGCGTCTTGCCGGGGGTGTGCGAGAACGTGTCCCAGATGGACGGGCCGCGGCCTCCCTCGGTCGCTGCTCCCTCGATCTGGTACGAGGCCGTCGCCGAGCCCCAGACGAAGTCTGCGGGGAACTGGCGGGCGGCGGTGCCTGCTGCGGTCATGACTCTCCTCGATGTGTGCGGCGCTCGTCGTCGAAGCGCTTCGCTCCGACCTTATACGGGTGGGGCCAGGTCGGGCCGGACGCCCCTCGTCGGGGCGTCCGGCCCGGGTGGTCAGGACCGCGCGCAGCTGTTGACGGACCTCACGACGGACGCGACGACGTCCGCGGCGGCCAGCTCGGAGACCCGCTCCGCAGAGACCCCGGCCCCGCTCGACACGAGGAAGGTGTGCGCCTCCCCCGGGAGCAGCGAGACGAGCATGTCGTCGACCACCCCGTCGGGCACGATGCGGTCGGCGAGGACCGAGACGTCCAGGGCAAGGGTTGCCGCCGAGACGTCGACCACGAGACCGCCCTCGACCGCACGGAAGGACACGTCGACCGCAGACGGGTCGAGCACGAGGTCCTTGGGCTCGGCGAAGAGGTGGATCTCGCGGACGTCGTCGAGCTCGGCGACGAGCACCTCACGCGTCGCATCCCCGGGGGTCGTCAGCGCAGCAGAGAGCGGCACCTCGTGCACGGAGCGCGCGGGCACGGAGACCGAGACCTGCTCGGCCGCACCCTGCTCGGCGCCGCTCACGTCGAGGCGACGCAGCGTCACCTGGCCGTCCCACGCCTCCGCGTGGTCGTTGACCACCACGAGCGTGGGCACGCCGTCGCGCGGCTGGACCGTGAGCAGCCTGTCCGCGTAGGCGTGGCGCAGGGCGTAGAACAGCGGCTTGGGGCGCTCGTCGCCGTCGACCGCAGCCCACGAGGTCACCGGCCAGCAGTCGTTGAGCTGCCAGACGATCGACCCGGCAGTCCGCGGCCAGTACGAGCGGTAGTGCTCGATCCCGTACTGGACGGCGTGCGCCTGGTTGAGCTGGGTGGTCCAGTGCCAGTCGTCGAAGGCCGACGGCGTGGGCAGGTGCGGCTCGAGGCCGCGGTCGAGCTTGAGGTTGCCGTCGGCGGCCTTCTGGTGGAGCAAGAACTCGGGCGACTCCTTGGTGAGCGCCGCCTCGGGGATCGACCGGGTCAGGGTCGTCCACGCCGGCGGACCCTGGAAGCCGAACTCGGAGCTGAAGCGCGGGACCTGGTCGCGGTACGTGGTGTAGTCGACGCGGTTCCACACCTCCCACTCGTGCCGGGTGCCGTGGTCGGCGTCGTTGGGGTGCACGGCCGGTGCACCGCCGGCGACCTCGGCCGTGAAGCCCGGGCTGTAGGGCGAGCCGTCGCAGTAGGGCCGGGTCGGATCGAGCTCGGCGACGATCGCCGGGAACAGCTCGGTGTAGTAGCGGAAGCCCCACGTGCGACCCTCGAGATCCTGCTGCCACCCCCAGTCGAGGTAGCCCCAGAGGTTCTCGTTGCCGCCGTTCCACAGCACGAGCGAGGCGTGCGGGGTGAGGCGGGCGACGTTCTCGCGGGCCTCGGCCTCCATCTCGGACCAGATCGGCTCTTCTTCGGGGTAGGCGGCGCAGGCGAGCAGGAAGTCCTGCCACACCATGACGCCGCGCTCGTCGCAGACGTCGTAGAAGTCCTCGGTCTCGTAGATGCCGCCGCCCCACACGCGCAGCAGGTTCATGTTGGCGTCGAGGGCCTGGTCGACCCGCCGCTCGAGGCGCTCCCGGGTGATCCGCGTGAGCAGGTGGTCGTCCGGGATCCAGTTCGCACCCTTGACGAAGACCGGCTGACCGTTGACCGAGATCGTGAAGGGCGTGCCCTGGTCGTCGGGCGTCGTGTCGAGCTCGACGGTGCGGAAGCCGATGCGCCGCTCGTAGGT
Organism: Sanguibacter inulinus; assembly: GCF_013415325.1. Lineage (GTDB taxonomy): Bacteria > Actinomycetota > Actinomycetes > Actinomycetales > Cellulomonadaceae > Sanguibacter > Sanguibacter inulinus. Next base: position 6,992 of record NZ_JACBYE010000021.1, read on the forward strand.
CTCGAGAGTCGCGCCGTCGGTCGTCCCGAGGGTGAGCGAGAGGTCGAAGAGCGGGTGCTCTCCGTAGCCGACGGGCCACCAGAGAGGCGCGCCCGGGACCTCGAGGTGCACGACGGCGGTGGGCTCGCCGGGGACCACCGTCACGGTCGCGACGTGGTCGCCGATCCCGTGGGCGGCCGCGAGCGTGGCCGTGAGGATGACGTCGCCGTGGTGGCGGTCGTCGACACCCCGTCCGAGGTCGACGTGGACGTTGACGTGCCCGGTCCCGTCGGGGCCCACGGTCACGAGCGGGCGGACCTGGGCGAGGTGCGCAAGGGTCCAGCGCTCGAGGCGCACGCCCTTCCAGATGCCTGCGGTCTGGAGGTCGGGGCCCCAGTCCCAGCCGAAGGAGCAGGCCATCTTGCGGACCATGTTGAAGGGGTGGTCGTAGGCGCGCGGACGCAGCACGATCTGGTCGGCGACCTCGCGGGCGTGGGTGAGCGCCGAGCGCAGGTCGACGACCAGGTGGTTCTCGCCGTCGACCACCAGAGCGGCGACGTCGAACCTGTAGCTGCGGTGCTGGTTCGCGGTGCGCCCGACCTCGGTGCCGTTGAGGGTGACCGTCGCGACGGTGTCGAGGCCGTCGAAGACGAGCTCGAGCTGCTCGCCGTCTGCCGCAGGGGACGACGTGAAGGTCGTCTCGTAGCGCCAGTCGACCAGGTGCATCCACGCGAGCTCGGTCTCGTGGAGGTCGAGGTACGGGTCGGGGATCAGACCGGCGTCGAGCAGCGCGGTGTGGGAGGTCCCGGGGACCTGGGCAGGGACGGTGTCCTCGACGAGCCTGGAGGTCAGCTCGGGTGGCACAGGGCCGCCCGTGGCTCGCAGGGTCCATCCTGTGTGCAGCGTCTGGCTGGTCATCTGTGCGTGGGCTCCTGGGTCGAGAGGACGGTGGGGCCGCGAGACGTCGGCGGCTCGGTTCGATGAGGTGCAGGTCGGCGAGAGGCCGGCGAGAGGTCGGGGGCAGCGGGCGGCAGACCGACGTCTGCGGCGCACCGGTGCGTCAGGGGTCGGGGGGCGGTGCTGGCAGGACGGGCCGGGCTCCAGTCCATCCTGGGGCACCTCGCGAGACTTCGTCAACCTTCCTGACGAACCGTCTCGCAGCTCGCCCGCACATGCTCCTTCCACAATCTTCGGAGAGCGAATAAAGTGGGCTCAAGACCGTTCAGCCCACCCGAGACGGAGCAGTCGGACATGGTTCAGGCACAGCGTGGCGGGACGGCGAGCACCTCCGCCGTCGTCGACGCGATCCGTGCCGCCGGGACCATCTCCAGGGTGGGGCTCACGAGCGTCACAGGGCTCACCGGCGCGACAGTCTCGACCGTCGTACGACGACTGATCGACGACGGTCTCGTGGTCGAGATAGGCCGCGCGGAGTCGACGGGCGGCAAGCCACGGGTGCTGCTCGAGCTCGAGCCGACAGCCCGCTACGCCGCGGGCGTCCACCTCGACCACGCGTCGATCACCTGCACGGTGACCGACCTGACCGGCACCCCGGTCGCGATCTCGACCCGTCCTGGCCCCGGGACCGAGCACCCTGCCGCTGTCCTCGAGGCTGTCGCAGCCGAGGTCGACAGGCTCGTCGACGAGGCCGGGGTCGACCGCGAGCGCCTCTTGGGCGTCGGCGTCGTGGCCCCCGGCCCGCTCACCTCCTCGGGAGGCATGCACCGCACCCCGCCGAGCATGCGGCCCTGGACGGACTACCCGATCACCCTCGAGCTCGGACGGCTCACCGGGCTGCCGGTGCTGCTCGAGAACGACGCCACGGCTTCGGCTGTCGGCGAGTACTGGTCGGGCGGGACGGACTCCGAGGGCAGCTTCGCCGTCCTGTACATGGGCACAGGGCTCGGTGCCGGGCTCGTCCTCGACGGTGTCGCGTACCGAGGGTCGAGCGGCAACGCCGGGGAGATCGGCCACACCACGCTCGACCTCGACGGGCCGCTGTGCTGGTGCGGCACACGGGGCTGCGTCGAGGCCCTCGCGGGACCGGCCGCCGTCGTGGCCGAGGTGCGTACCTCCCCAGGTCTCGCGCGCCAGCTCGGGATCGCACAGGCAGACGGAGCACCCTCAGGAGAGCTCGGGGCGCCAGCGGACGCCGGCCGCACCGACGACCCCGCGACCGTGGACGACTCTGTGGTCACGGCCTTCGCCGCCGTCGCCGCTGCTGCCTCGGCCGGTCACCCCGAGGCGCGCAGGATCCTCGACCGCTCGGCGCGCTACGTCGCCGCGGCCGCCCTCAACACCGTGAACCTGCTGGACGTCCGCATGCTCGTCCTCTCGGGGGCCAGCCTCGCTGCGGCCGGCGACGTCTACCTGCCCGTCGTCCGCGACCTCTTGTCCGCAGCACTCTTCGCCCGGGGCGACCACCCCGTCGACGTGCGGCTGTCCCGGACGGCCGCGAGCGCCCCGGCCGTCGGCGGCGCGGCCCTCGTGCTGCAGTCCCACCTCGTGCCGACGCTGGCACCCCCTGCACAGCCTCGCCCCAGCGCCCCGCTGAGCGAGATCTCCACCCTGTCGACGTAGGAGTCACCGATGACCTCACCTGCCAGCAGCTGGCTGACCACCCCCACGCACCTCGACTGGCTCGACGAGCACGCCCGCAGCCTGCTCGCCTTCGGGTCAGGGTTCGTCAGCCCACAGGGCGGCGCCGGGTGGCTGGCGGACGACGGGACCCTCGACGCCGAGCGCGGGGTCTTCACCTGGATCACCTGCCGGATGGCGCACGTCTACGGGCTGGGTGCGCTGCTCGGCGTCCCCGGGGACCGGCCGCTCGCCCAGGCCGCCCTCGACGCGCTGCGCGGTCGGCTGCACGACGACGTGCACGGCGGCTGGTTCGCCTCGATCGCGGCCGACGGGACCGTCGACACGACCAAGAGCGGGTACGCGCACGCCTTCGTGGTGCTGGCCGCGAGCACGGGTGTGGTGGCCGGGCTCGACGGCGCGCAGGAGCTCCTCGACGACGCTCTCGACGTGCTGGACACGCGGTTCTTCGACGCCGAGACAGGTCTGCACGTGGACGAGTGGGACGAGTCGTGGTCGACCCTCGACCCCTACAGGGGTGTCAACGGGAACATGCACGCCGTCGAGGCGCTGCTCGCCGCAGCCGACGTGACAGGTGACGCCCGGTGGCGCGAGCGTGCCCTCGGGATCGCCCGGTACGTGGGCGTCGAGTGGGCGCCCGGCAACGGGTGGCGGATCCCGGAGCACTTCGACGAGGCCTGGGTGCCCCAGCCCGACCTCAACGAGGCCACACCGGACGACCCCTTCAAGCCCTACGGCGCGACTGTCGGCCACGGCATCGAGTGGGCACGGCTGTTCCTCAACCTGTCGGCCGGGCTGGGCGCGGACGCACCCGACTGGCTCGTCCCTGCGGCGCAGGAGCTCTACGCCCGCGCCGTCGCCGACGGCTGGCGCGAGAGCACCCCGGGAGCCCACGGCTTCGTGTACACGACGGGCTGGGACGGAGAGCCCGTCGTCGAGACCCGCATGCACTGGGTCGCGGCCGAGGCCGTGGGCGCTGCGGCGTCCCTGTTCAAGGCGACGGGCGAGGCCCGCTACGCCGCCGACTACGAGCGCTGGTGGGACCACGTGGCCGCGGTGTTCCTCGACGGCGAGCACGGATCGTGGCACCACGAGCTCGACGCGACGAACACGCCGACCGCGAAGGTCTGGCCCGGCAAGCCCGACATCTACCACGCCTTCCAGGCGACGCTGTTCCCCCAGCTCCCGCTGGCACCGTCGCTCTCGGTCGCGCTGCGCGACGGGCTGCTGCGCAGCTGAGGCTGCTCGGCCCTGCACGCGGGGCCCCGAGCACCGAGCCTGAGGGCCCCCTGACCCCAGGCTCGGTGCTCGTGCTCGTGCTCGTCAGACCTGGACGACCAGCACGTCGTCCTCTCCGTCAGCCTCGACGCGCGCACCTCCCACCTCGACGGCCCAGGCGCTGCGTCGCTGCGACTCGACCCTGCGGATCTCGACGGACCGGCCCGTGCGCTCGACCGTGAACCTCGCCGCGACGACGCCGCCGTCCTCGCTCGAGGGGACGACCACCTCGCTGCTGTGACCGTCGGCCAGCTCGAAGAGGCGCAGCGTGACACCGTCCGCCCAGTCGTAGTCGGGCCTGTCGGAGCGTGCCCCGACAGGGAGCACGGACCCCGGCCGGACGAGCAGGGGCAGGGAGTCGAAGCCGTGGTGCTCCTCGACCCACCGCGGGCCGACCACGGTCTCCCCGCTCAGCAGGTGCGTCCACGTCCCCTCGGGGACGTAGAAGGAGACCGTGCCCTCGGCCGAGAACACCGGGGCCACCAGCAGGCTGTCGCCGAGCATGAACTGGGTGTCGACGGTCGCGGCGGTGCGGTCGGCCGGGAGCTCGAGCATCATCGGTCGCATGACCGGCAGACCACGGGTGTGCGCGAGCTCGCCCAGCCTGCCGAGGTACGGCATGAGCGACATCTTGAGCCGCGTGAACTGGCGAGTGACGTCGACCGCCTCGTCGTCGAAGGCCCACGGCACGCGGTACGAGCTCGACCCGTGCAGCCGCGAGTGCGAGGACAGCAGACCGAAGGCCGCCCAGCGCTTGAAGACCGCAGGGTCGGGTGTCCCCTCGAAGCCGCCGATGTCGTGGCTCCAGTACCCGAAGCCGGACAGCGCGAGCGAGAGCCCGCCGCGCAGCGACTCGGCCATCGAGACGAAGGTCGACTCGCAGTCCCCGCCCCAGTGCACCGGGAACTGCTGGCCGCCGGCCGTCGCGGCCCGGGCGAAGAGCACGGCCTCCCCTTCGCCGCGCTCGGCCACGAGCAGGTCGAAGACGCACTTGTTGTACAGGTGCGCGTAGTAGTTGTGCATGGCCTGCGGGTCCGAGCCGTCGTGCCACACGACGTCTGTCGGGATGCGCTCGCCGAAGTCCGTCTTGAAGCAGTCGACCCCCTGGTCGAGCAGCACCTTGAGCTTGCTCTGGTACCAGGCTGCGGCGTCAGGGTTGGTGAAGTCGACCAGGGCCATGCCGGCCTGCCACATGTCCCACTGCCACACGTCGCCCTGCGGTGTGGTCACCAGGTAGCCGAGCTCGCGCGCCTCGGCGAAGAGGTGGGAGCGCTGGGCGATGTACGGGTTGATCCACGCGGAGATCTTCAGCCCCTTGGCCCGCAGCCGGGCGAGCATGCCCTCGGGGTCGGGGAAGGTCGCCGGGTCCCACACGAAGTCGCACCAGTGGAACTGGCGCATCCAGAAGCAGTCGAAGTGGAACACCGACAGCGGGATGTCGCGCTCGGCCATCCCGTCGATGAAGCCCGTCACCGTCTGCTCGTCGTAGTCGGTCGTGAAGGAGGTCGACAACCACAGCCCGTAGGACCAGGCGGGCACGCGGGCCGGCCGGCCGGTCAGGGCCGTGAGCTTGTCGAGGATCTCCGCGGGGCTCGGCCCGTAGATCACGTAATACTGCAGGTGCTGGCCCTCGACGCTGAACTGGGTGCGCGAGACCACCTCGGTGCCCACCTCGAAGGAGACCCTGTCCGGGTGCGCGACGAAGACGCCGTAGCCCGCGTCGGAGAGGTAGAAGGGCACGTTCTTGTAGGCCTGGTCGCTCGCCGTGCCGCCGTCCTCGTTCCAGATGTCGACCGACTGGCCGTTCTTGACGAAGGGCCCAAACCGCTCGCCGAGGCCGTAGACGTGCTCGCCGACCCCGAGCGTCAGCTGCTCGTGGACAAAGCTGCGACCGTCGTCCCTCGAGACGATGCCGACGCTGCGCGGGGTCGACGACGTCAGGACGCGACCGTCGGCCACGAACTCGACCCCCCAGGCGCCGTCGGTCGAGACCCGCGCCGTGAGCGCCCCCGAGGTGATGCTCGCGACAGGGTCCCCGTCGACCACGGGCGCGATGGCCTTGGCGTCCCCGGGGGCGCGGGTGACGTCGAAGGACGGCCCCCGGTCGAGCGCCCCCTGGAAGTGCTCGATCCGCACACCCACGACGTCGTCGGCCGGGGTGTCGAAGGTGACGGTCACCTGGGGCCGGTTGAGAGTGTCGCCGCGGGTCTGGATCCGGGCGGTCGGGGCGAAGACCGTGAGCCGGGCGCCGTCCGCGGTGTCTTCGGCGACGACGTCGTCGACCGAGCCCGGGCGCAGGATGGAGACTCCGGGCAGGACCTGCCAGTAGCCGTCGGTGAACTTCATGAGGGCCTCTCGGTGAGCACTAGGACGTCCACGGGTGGGACGACGGCCGTGCCGCTGTGCACGGCGCTGGTGAGGAGGTCGGTGAGCGGGGTGCTCCCGACCGGGACGGAGACCGGCGAACCGGTGTGGTTGAGCAGGAAGAGCAGGTCGCCGCGGCGCACGGCCTCGACGCCGAGCCGAGCGGCAGGGGTGCCGAGCGCGGACAGGGTGCCGCTCTCGCGCAGGACCTCGGCCAGGACCGCGTCGAGCGCGGCGTCGGGGAGCAGCGCACCGACGTACCAGGCGCGGCCGGCGCCCGAGCGACGACGGACCACGACCGGGGCACCGGACAGACCGGCCGGCGCGCTGCTGCTGGCGACCACGACGGCCTCGGCGGGCGTGCCGCTGCCGTCGGTTCCGTGGGAGCCGTCACTGCCGTCGACGCCCTCACCACCGTCGAGCCGCAGCCTCTCGACGTAGGAGTCGACGTGCGCGATGCCGGGAAGCACACCGTCCGGGCCGGCCCACAGGTCGGAGACGACGTCGAGGCCGTCGTCGTCGAGCGGCAGCCATTCCTCGCCGCTCGCACCGACGAGGTCCGCGAGCTGGACCGGGAACCGGCCCGGGCGCACGTGCGCGTCACGTGTGGCGACGTCGCTGAAGGGCCCCAGGACGAGCGTCCCGCCGCCCGCGACGAAGGCCCGCAGGTTCGCGGCGTCAGGCTCGTCGAGCAGGTAGAGGTTCGGGGCGAGCACCAGGTCGTACTCCCCCAGCGTGTCGCCCGGGCGGACCAGGTCGACCGCGACGCCGCGCTCCCACAGCGCCCTGTGCCACCGGCGGACCTCCTCGACCACGCGCAGCCGCCGGGTCGGCCCGGCCTCGCCCTCGGCGGCCCACCAGCTCGACCAGTCGAAGGCGATCGCCACGGTCGCCCGCGAGCGCCCGCCGACCACGGGCCGCAGCCGCGCGAGGTCCGCGCCGAGGCCGACGACGCCGCGGTGCACGTCGGTGTCGGCTCCGGCGTGCGGGAGCATCGCCGAGTGAAAGCGCTCGGCCCCCGCGCGAGAGGCGCGCCACTGGAAGAAGCAGATCCCGTCTGCGCCGTGCGCCACGGCCTGGAGGGACTCGAGCCGCATCCGGGCGGGCGTCTTGGGGACGTTGTGGTCGCGCCAGTTGACCGCGCTCACGGCCTGCTCCATGAGCAGCCACGGCGCTCCCCCGCCCAGGGACCGCATGAGGTCCTGGGTCAGGGCGGCCGAGGCGAGCGAGGTGGGGTCGACAGGGTCGGGGTACGCGTCGTCCGAGACGACGTCGAGGTCCTGCGCCCAGGACCAGTAGTCGACGAGCGGGAAGAACCCCATGAAGTTGGTCGTCACGGGTCGGCGGGGGTCTCGCTCGCGGATGATGTCGCGCTGCTCCCTGTACACCGCACGCAAGGCGTCCGAGGTGAAGCTACGGAAGTCGAGCTCTTGGGTCGGGTTGATGAGGTACGGGGCGCGGCGGGGCGGGACGACCTCCTCCCACCGGCTGTACCGCTGGCTCCAGAACGTGGTGCCCCACGCCTCGTTGAGACCGTCGAGCGAGCCGTAGCGCTCGTCGAGCCACGTGCGGAAGGCGAGGGCCGTGGCGTCCGAGTGGCACACCTGCCCGAGCTCGTTGCCGACGTGCCACATCCGGACCGCCGGGTGCTCGACGTACCTGTCGACGAGGTCGCGGGTGATATCCCGGGCGAAGCCGCGGTACACCTCCGACGACGGGCTGAACTGGTTCCGGGAGCCGTAGGTGAGGCGCACCCCGTCGCGGTCGACCGGGAGGGTCTCGGGGTACAGGTGGCCCATCCACGGTGGCGGTGACGCCGTCGGGGTCGCGAGGTCGACGGCGATGCCGTGCGCGTGCAGCAGGTCGAGGACCTCGTCGAGCCAGCCGAAGCTGCGCTCGCCGGGTCGTGGCTCGAGCAGAGCCCACGAGAACACCCCGACGGTCACGAGGTTCACGCCCGCCGCCTGCATGAGGCGGGCGTCCTCGAGCCAGGTCTCGCGGTCCCACTGCTCAGGGTTGTAGTCCCCGCCGTAGAGCAGACCGAGCTCGTCGGTGAGCTTCGACAGCGTCGGGCGCGTCGGGCGCGTCGTCGTGTCCGGTGCCCTGCTCGCGTGGTCGGTCATGCGTGTCTCCTCCGTGCTCCGGCGTCCCCGGCGAGCCTGCGGAAGACCGTCGGCTCATCGTCGAAGCGCTTCAATGATTGTAGGGGTAGCGCCACTGCGCAGCTCCCCCCTCTTCTGTCTCGTGCCAACGTTCTGACAGAGGACGACGGGGCGAAGAACCGTCGAAATACTGTCGTCGAGGGTCCTGCTCCCCTACGCTGAGCCTGCGCGCAGCGCACGTCTGGCACCCGGCCCCCGGGGCCCAGACCACCCGTCAGACCGAGGAGCACCCCGTGGCCACCATCGACGACGTCGCCCGGACGGCCGGTGTCTCCACCTCGACCGTGTCCTACGTGCTGAGCGGCAAGCGACCGATCTCGGCACCGACCCGGCTGCGCGTGGAGAAGGCCATCCGCGAGCTCGGCTACCGCCCGCACGCCGGTGCGCGGGCCCTCGCCTCAAGCCGCACCCAGGTCATCGCGCTCATGGCTCCGCTGCGGGTCGACGTCGACGTCAGCGTCATCATGCAGTTCGTCACCGGCGTGGTCACCGCCGCCCGGACCTACGAGCACGACGTGCTGCTCCTGACCCAGGACGACGCCGCAGGGCTCGACAGGGTGGCCAGCGGCTCGATGGTCGACGCCCTCGTGGTGATGGACATCGAGGACGACGACCCGCGCGTCCCGCTGCTGGCGACGCTGCGCCAGCCGACGGTGCTCATCGGCCTGCCGCACGAGGCTGCAGGCCTGAGCTGCGTCGACCTGGACTTCGAGGGCGCTGGCCGGCTCGCCGTCCGCCACCTCGCAGCCCGCGGGCACAGGGCCGTCGGCCTGGTCGGCTCGCCGCCCGCCGTGCTCGAGCGCCACACCTCGTACGCCGAGCGCATCTTGCGGGGCTTCCGCAGCGAGGCGCAGTCGCTCGAGGTGCAGTCCGGGCACGTCGCGTGCGAGTCGTCGCCGAGCGGCGCACGTGCCGCCGTCGACGCCCTGCTGGCCGCCGTGCCTGATGTCACCGCCGTGGTGGTCCACAACGAGGTCGCCCTCCCGTTCGTCGTCTCTGCGCTCCACGACCGCGGGCTGCGCACACCGCAGGACGTCTCCGTCCTCGCGGTGTGCCCGCCCGAGGTGGCCGAGTCGCAGCCTGTCCCGCTCAGCTCGATCGACCTGCCTGCGCACACGATCGGCGCCGTCGCGGTCGAGATGGTCATGGCCCGTCTGGACCAGGACCACCCCGCCGAGACCCGGCTGCTCACCCCACGGGTGGTCAACCGCGGCAGCGTGCGCGACCGGGCTGCCGCGCCCGACCAGAGCGTCAGCCCTTGATCGCCCCGAAGATCACGCCCTTGGTGAAGTGGCGCTGCACGAAGGGGTAGACCAGCAAGATCGGCACGATCGCCAGGACCATCACGGCCATCTGGATCGGCAGACCCGTCACGGCACCCGAGGCCACGTCGACCTGGCCGGTCCCGCTGCCGGGCAGCGTCACGCCCTGGAGGACGTAGGACCGCAGGACCAGCTGGAGCGGCCACTTCTCGTTGTCGTTGATGTAGAGGATCGCGTTGAAGAACGCGTTCCAGTACCCGACCCCGTAGAACAGCGCGACGACAGCCGTCGCGGCCTTGGACATCGGCAGCACGAGCGACCCGAGGATGCGCCAGTCGCCCGCACCGTCGATGCGCGCGGCGTCGAGGATGGCCGGCTCGATCCCCATGAAGAAGTTCCTCAGGATCAGCACGTTGAAGGCCGACACCGCGCCGGGCAGGATGAGCGCCCAGTAGGAGTCGATCAGTCCGAGCTCGCTCACGAGCAGGTACGTCGGGATGAGCCCGGCGCCGAAGAACATCGTGATGAGGAAGACGAACAGGATCGGGCGGTGCCCGAAGGAGTTCGACCGCGACAGCCCGTAGGCGGCGAGGATCGAGACGACCGTCGAGATCACCGTGCCGACAGCGGTGATCCCGATGCTGACGATCGTCGCCCGCGTGACGATGCCTCCGCTGAGGATCTGCTTGTAGGCGTTGAGGGTCATCTCCCCCGGGACCACGACGAGGCCTCCGGCACGCAGCGTCTCGGCCTGCGTCGACAGGCTGGTGAGCACCACGGTGTACAGCGGGAAGACCACGACGAGCACCATCACGGCGAGGGTGAGGAACTTCAGGCTCGCGCCGACGGGGGTCGGTGGCTCTTCCCACACCGGACGGTGCTGGGACTGGAACCGGCGTCTCTTGCGCGGGGCCGGCGGGCCAGAACCACGCCGGTCGTCGACGACGTCGGAGGGCAGGACGGCCACGGAGGCCGAGAGCTCAGGTGATTGTCCGCTCATGCTCGCTTGTACACTCCCGATTCTCCGAAGACGTGCGCCAGCTTGTTGGCCCCGAGGACCAGCCCGAGGCTGACGACCCCCTTGACCAGACCGGCCGCGGCGGCGAAGCTCCAGTCGCCGTAGACGACCCCTTGGTAGTAGACGAAGGTGTCGATGACCTCGGAGACCTCTGCCCCGACAGCCCCGCGCTGGAGGATGAGCTGTTCGAAGCCGACGGTCAGCGCGTCACCGAGACGCAGGATGAGCAGCAGGATGATGACGGGCTTGAGCGCGGGCAGCGTGATGTGCCACATGCGTCGCCACCGGCTCGCCCCGTCGACCGCCGAGGCCTCGTAGAGCTCGGGCGAGACCGTGCTGAGCGCCGCGAGGAAGATGATGATCCCCCAGCCGGCGTCCTTCCACACGGACTGCATGGTGATGAGCAGCAGGAAGGTGTCGGGGTTGGTCATGAGGTCGAAGCCCTGGTGACCGTGCGCCCGCAGCGTCTGGTTGATCAGGCCGGCCCCACCGAAGATCTGCTGGAACAGCGTCACCACGAGCACCCACGAGAAGAAGTGCGGCAGGTAGACGATCGACTGGATCGTCGTGCGGATCCGGGGTGTGATGACCGAGTTGAGCAGCAGCGCCAGGACGATCGGCACCGGGAAGAAGAACACCAGCTGGAAGGCGGTGATGGTGAGCGTGTTGCCGACGGCGTTGAGGAACAGCGGGTTGCTGAAGACCCTCTCGAAGTTCGACCAGCCGGCCCAGGTGCTGTTGATGAACCCGGAGTACGGCGAGTAGTTCTGCCACGCGATGACGTTGCCGAGCATCGGGATGTAGGCGAACACGACGAGCAGGCCGACAGCCGGCAGCGTCATGATGAGCAGCGAGCGGTCGCGGCGCAGGCGGGTGCGCCAGCCGATCTTGCGCTGGACTACCGGGGTCCGCGCAGGGGGCAGGGCCGGTGTCCCCGCTCCGCTGCGCGCCCCGTCCTTCACGTCGGAGGCCGTCACTGCTTGTCCAGGATGTCCTGGTAGAAGGTCCGCAGCTCGTCGCCGCCCGAGGACTTCCACGTCGCGATCGCCGAGTCGAGGTCGGAGATCGACTTCCGGCCGCGGGAGATGTCCTTCTCGAGGTCGACGAAGGGCTGCGCGATCGACGCGTACTGCTGCGGCTCGGAGATCTGCTGGCCGAAGAACACCGGCTCGGTGACGAACTCGGAGGCCGCAGCCTGCCAGGTCGACGAGGCCTCGACGTAGCCGGGGTACTGCACCCGGGTGTTCGCGATCGGACCGTCGACCAGGAAGATGTATGTCGGCTGCAGCTCGGTCGCCGCGAGGTCGGTCGGCACGGGCATGCCCTGGTCGTCCCGCGTGAAGTGGACTCCTTCGACACCGTTGTTGACGACGTCGAACTCCGTCGTGCCGAAGGGCGCCGCGAGGACGTCGGCGAGCGAGAGCAGCTCTTTGATCCGAGCCTCGTCGTCGGACTTCTTGAGGAAGGAGAAGATGTTGGCGGGGTTGCCCTTGAACAGGACCGGTGTCCCGCCGTCACCTGCGAAGGGGGCGAAGGGCTGCTGCCAGAACTCCGGGTTGCTCGCGAGGTTGTCCCGCAGCGCCTCGTGCCACGAGCCGAGGCCGTCGTTGGCGATGAGCGTCTTGCCGGACTGGAAGCGCTGCTTCGCGTCGCCGCTCTGGTCGGCGACGGCGTCGGGGTGGACCACACCCGCGGCGAAGACCGACGCGTTCCACTCGAGGGCCGCGCGGTACTCCTCGCTCTCGACCCTGTGGACCAGCTTTCCGGCGTCGTCGAGCTTCCACTTGGGCGGGACCGCGAAGATGATCGCCGCACTGTTCCACAGGTCTTCGGTGCCCCAGCGGCCGGCGTTCGTGTCGGTGATCTCGACGGCGAGGTCGAGCAGGTCCTGCGCGCTCTTGACGTCGGGGGTGATTCCGAGACCGTCCAGGACGTCCTTGCGGTAGAAGATCGCGTCGGTGAGGATCTCGCCCGGGAACGGCAGGCCGTAGAGCTTGCCGTTGAAGACGCAGTACCTCCAGGCGTCCGTCGGGATGTTCGCGAGGTTCGGGTAGTCCTTGACCTTGTCGCCGCCGAGGTAGGGCGTGAGGTCCTGGAAGACGTTGCCGACGATCTCGCTGCCGAATCGCGGCGGGAGGTTCCACGTCGGGACGCAGACCCAGTCCGGCACGTCGCGGGACGAGGCGAGCACCGTCGCGAGCTTGTCGCCGTAGGTGTTGCCGTCGGTGATCTGGAAGTCGATGGTCGACCCGAGCATCTCGTCGACGGCCGCGTAGTACTGGTTGCCGGACTTCGGCGGGATGGTGCCCCACAGCGGCGTCATCGCCGTGAAGGCCGTGCCCTTGCCGGGCGGCGTCGGGACAGACTGCACCAGCTCGGCGGGCAGCGTCGCGAATCCTGGCGTCGAGCCGTTGACGCTCGGGAAGTCAGGCTTCGCGTACTCGATCGGTACGTAGGTGGGGATGACGTCGGCGCCGGCTGCGACATAGCCGGTCGTCGGACCGGCAGACGAGCCGCCACAGCCGGACAGCAGGGACGGGACCCCGACGACGGCCGCTCCTGCGGCCAGCATGCCGAGGAAGGACCGCCGGTTGACCTGGAGGTCCATGAGGCGTCGATCGGTTCTGGTGTTCATGAGGGCGTCCTTCACTACGGTGTGTGGTTCGCGGCACGTCGATGTGCGTTCTCAAGGTCTGATCTTCGTCGAAGCGGTTCGACGGATGGGACTTTACGATAGTTCGACGGCGCAGACAAGAGTTGGCAGCTGACGCTGAGATACCTTCCAGGGCCTCGGTTTTTGGCGTCAACCGGCGGAAGACGACGAGGGTCGCCAGCAGTCGAAACGCGTCGACCACGCAGCTCTGGTCATCGAACCGTTTCGAGGGCTACCCTGTCTGCACCTCGACCGAAGGACACCACAGTGCACCTCCAGGCAGACGACGACGTCAGGCCGACGACCGAGACCCACCCCGCCGGACCCTCCGGACCGACAGCGCCCACAGAGGGCCCAGCCCTCTCGGGGCGCAGCACCGGGCATGGCGACCCCGGTGCCGACGCAGCCCCCTCGGACAGCTCTTTCGCGCGGCGCGCCCGCGCCCTCGTGGGGCAGATGACCCTCGCGGAGAAGGTCGCCTCGCTCCACCAGGCCGTCCCAGCGATCCCCAGGCTCGGGCTCGCGGCGTTCCGCACCGGGACCGAGGCGCTCCACGGTGTGTCCTGGCTCGGCACCGCGACGGTGTTCCCGCAGCCCGTCGGGCTCGCGGCCAGCTGGGACACCGACCTCGTCCGCCGCGTCGGTGACGCCGTCGCGACCGAGGTCCGCGCGAAGCACGCCGCCGACCCGACGGTGAGCCTCAACGTGTGGGCCCCGGTCGTCAACCCGCTCCGGAACCCCCTGTGGGGTCGCAACGAAGAGGGCTACTCCGAGGACCCGGAGCTCACGGCCGAGATCGCGACCGCCTACTGCTCAGGTCTGCGCGGCGACCACCCCGCCTTCTGGAAGACCGTCCCGACCCTCAAGCACTTCCTCGCGTACAACAACGAGGTCGACCGCGCCGTCACCAGCTCCCAGCTCCGGCCCCGCGTCCTGCACGAGTACGAGCTCCCGGCCTACCGCGGACCCGTCGAGGCGGGGGTCGTCGGCGCCGTGATGCCCTCGTACAACCTCGTCGACGGACGCCCCAACCACGTCGCCCGCGAGCTGCTCGACGAGCTGAGGTCCTGGACACCGGCGTCGCTCCTCGTGGTCTCCGACGCCGCGGCACCGAGCAACCTGGTCGAGGGCGAGCGGTACTTCACCTCCGGCGCCGAGTCCCACGCCGCGGCGCTGCTGGCCGGCGTGGACTCCTTCACCGACCACGACACAGACTCTGGCCCGACCGTTCGTGACGTGACTGCCGCCCTCGAGGCCGGCCTGCTCACCGAGGACGACGTCGACAGGTCTGTCGTGCGGCTGCTCGAGCTCCGCCTGCGCACGGGCGAGCTCGACCCTGACCTCGACCCCTACGCGTCGATCCCTGCGGACGCGATCGACCTTCCTGAGCACCGAGCCCTCGCACGCGAGGCGGCAGCCGCCGGGGTGGTGGTGCTCGCCAACGACGGGATCCTCCCGCTGCTCGGACCCGACCGCGCCGCGCCGCGCCGGGTCGCCGTGGTGGGCCCGCTCGCCGGGCGGGTCCTGCACGACTGGTACTCGGGCACTCCCCCGTACCTGTCCGACCTCGGCTCCGCTCTCGCGGCCCGTCTGGCCGCACCCGGGACCAGTGCCGAAGGAGGCACAGAGGTCACAGAGGTCATGGTGGTCGACGGCGCCGACAGGATCGGGCTGCGGGCACGCAGCACCGGGACCTATCTCTCGGTCAGCGAACCCGACGGCACCGTCACGGCCTCGGCCGAGCGCTGCGACCTCACCGCCCAGCTCGACGTGACCGACTGGGGGCACGGCGTCGTCACCCTGCGCAGCGCGGCCACCGACGCCCTCCTCAGCGGCGGGTCCTGGATCGTCCGGGCCGACGCGAGCCGGGTCGGCGGATGGGTCGCCCAGGAGACCTTCCGGCTGCACAGGCACACCGACGGAGCGTGGTCCGTCCAGCACATCGGCTCCGGACGCTGGCTGCGCGTGCAGCACGGGTCACTCACCCTCGTCACCGACGCGACGACGCTTGAGGACGCCGAGCGCTTCGACCTGCGCACAGTCCGGTCGGGCGAGGCGGCCGTCGCCGAGGCCGCGGGTGCTGCGGACGTCGTGGTCGTCGCCGTCGGCAACGACCCGCACATCCTGGGCCGCGAGACCGAAGACCGCCCCGACCTCGACCTGCCCCGGGCCTCCCAGGAGATCTGGCGTGCTGCTGTCGAGGCGAACGACCGTGCTGTGCTCGCGGTCCTCTCGAGCTATCCCTACGCGCTGGGCGACGCCGCCGAGCAGGCCGCCGCGGTCGTCTGGTCCTCGCACGCCGGCCAAGAGCTCGGACCAGGCCTGACGGACGTGCTGGTCGGAGACGTCGAGCCGACAGGCCGGCTGACGCAGACGTGGGTGGCGAGCACCGCCGACGCCGGCGACATCCTCGACTACGACATCGTCTCGGCGAAGAGCACGTACTGGTACGACGAGACAGCGCCGCTCTACGCCTTCGGGCACGGTCTCGGGTATGCAGGAGCCTCCTACGGTCGCACGACCTCGCCGAGCAGCGTCGAGGTCGTGGCCGACGGTCACGTCGCACCCTTCGAGGTGTCGGTCGAGGTGACCAACACCGGAGACCGGCCACTGCACGAGCTCGTCCAGGTGTACGTCTCGCTGCCCGACCAGCACCCTGCTGGCCGCCGTCGACGGCTCGGCGGGCATCGCCGTGTCGTCCTCGCCCCCGGCGAGTCACGCCGGGTCGAGGTGACCGTCGACCCAGCCTCGCTCGCCACCTGGGACGCTCACCACGACCGGTGGCACACCGCACCCGGCACGTACCGGATGGACCTCGGGAGGTCGAGCGCCGACGTCAGGGCTGTCGTGGCGGTCGAGGTCGTCGGACCGCAGGCCCCGTCGCTCGGGCGGGGCGACTCAGTCTCCGCGGTCGCCTTCGACACCGTGCGCGACCTCGACCTCGTGCCCCAGAGCCCGCTCCACGGCACGGCACTCGGGGTTCGTCGAGGGTCGCGCAGCGGTGAGGCGGTCTACTCGCGCATGGACCTCGACGGGGTCACGGAGATCCGGGTGTCCGCAGCGTGCTGGTCCGGTGGTCCGGGCTCGTCCGGCGGACGGGCGGACGTCTCGCTCGTCCTGCCCGACGGCACCCGCCCAGGACCGCACGTCCTGTCGCCGGGGACCGAGAACTGGACGGAGGTCGTCGTCCACGTGCCGGGGTCGGCTCGACGGCTCGGAGACCTGACCGTAAGGCTCGGCGGCACCGCGCGGATCGCCCACCTGCGCCTCGTCGGCCCTCGGGACTAGGACCTGCCGACGCAGCACCGCCCTGGACGGCGTCGACCGGCACGTCCAGGGCAAGGCGCAATGCGGTGCGC
Source organism: Sanguibacter inulinus (assembly GCF_013415325.1). Classification (GTDB taxonomy): domain Bacteria; phylum Actinomycetota; class Actinomycetes; order Actinomycetales; family Cellulomonadaceae; genus Sanguibacter; species Sanguibacter inulinus. The sequence goes on from NZ_JACBYE010000021.1 coordinate 23,665, forward strand.
GGCGTGACTCAGGAGAGCGACCCTGCGGCGTCGCGCAGGGCGGCCAGCTCGCGCGGGTAGGTCTCGACGAGCTCCTGCTCGTGCTGCCACCGGACCTGCTGGACGGTCGCGGCGTGGCCGACGGACAGCTGACACTCGATGTCGACGACGGCGAGTGCTATCTCACGATCGGCCGGGTCCTCGGACGAGGACGGTTCGGCCGGGTCATCGCCCGACTCGCCTGCCACGTCGATCCCGTCGACCTCCGACTCCGCCCCCGCGACGGCCTGCCACCAGCGGAGTGCGCGGTCTGCGGCCGCCGCCGGGCTCGCCAGGTCTGCGAAGCCCTCGTCAGCCATGCAGTCGGACCAGGCCTGGTCGACGTCCTGAACCCGAGAGTCGATGAGCACGGCATCGGCGAGGGCGTCGATCTCACCGAGCACCAGCTCATGGTCAGCGTCACCGTAGAGTGCATCGATCCCGCCCGTCGCCTCGTGGTAGGCGCTGCCCAGGCATCCCTGGGTGGTCCAGTCGTAGACAGGGCCCTCATCCTCTGCGACGTCGGTGGGTTCAGGCCCGTAGAGGGCCTCAAGGTACGCCTGCTGCTCGGCCGGAGATCGCGGCTCGATCGCCGGTGCAGCAGACCCGCCTCCGGCCGACGTCGCGAAACCGAAACCGTAGGCAGCCGCCCATTCGGTCGGAGACAGCCCTTCACCGTCGCGGATCGCCTGGTCGCTGAGGTACGGCTCGTCGTAGTCGAAGCCCTGGTCCTTCAGGCACTGCGCGATGAACGCCTGGGCCACGCGGGTGACCTCGCGCGCCTCCTCCGACATGCCGTCGGTCAGCGGCAGGTAGTCATCGAGCGGACTCGACGTGAGCACGGGACGGTCGGTCGTTCCGGGCTCAGTCGCCGAGCTGGGAGCTGACGAGTCAGTAGGTGGACTGCACCCCGCGATCAGAGCCGCGAGTGTGGCGCTGACAACGACCACCTTCAGTGTCCAAGTCATCGCTCGGTGCATCATGAATAGCTCCTTGGAGCGGTGAGACGCCCAGCACGACGGCAGAGCACCTCCCCGGTACGCAGCCAGCCCGTGGCGGCAGAGGGTCGAGGGCATCAGGAGAACGGGATGAGCTGCTCGAGGAATGACGGCTCTTCGTCGACAGTCAGGCTGCGGAGCATCTCTCTGGCCTGGGCGTCCTCGTCTGGCCAGTACGCGTCGTCGTGGCCGAGCTCGTGAGCACAGACGACGAAGGCACGACCCGCACGATCCTCGTCGGCCTCGCTCTCGATCGACGTGCCGAGCTTCGTCACGATGCATGACCGCATCTCTTCGTGCTGCGCGCGGGTGAGCGAGAACTCCGGGTCGAAGGGGAACACCGTCGGATCCTCGGCGTCAGCCGACTGCGTGCTCGCTGATGCCACACTCCCGTCGCCCTTAGGGCCACACCCCGCAAGCAACAGGCAGGCGAAGGTGACGGCCACCGCTCCGACGGCGCGACGCCGGGGAGCGCCCCCGCTTGAGGGCGCCCCCCAGCTGTCCGACCCGAACCTCAACACGCTTTCGCGTCAGAGTTCGTGTGCTGATACATGGTCTGGACCCGCTTCGTCAACAGGTTGTAGAAGGTCGACTTGCCGACGTAATGGTCCGTGCGCTGCCAGAACGACACACCGTGCGTGTGACTATTGGTGTTGCAGCGCGAGTCCGCCGTGGCTGCCGGGGCCGACACTATCAATCCCGCTGCCACGACCACAGACGCCGTGAATGCTCCGATTGCCCTCGTAGAACCTCGCATGTTTCCCCCTTGCCTAGGACTGACGGACATATTCAACATAGCGTCGAATAGATCCCGAAAGGTGTTGTCTAGGCATCTTGAGTAGAAAGCGCGCTAAAATGGGCTTCTTCCCCAAGCATGTGGGTAGTCAGAGGAGCCCACATCAGCGGTGGTCCTGTCGGAACCGCACGCTGAGTAACGTCTGGAGGCTAGATGTGCGCTGGGCTCTGAGAAGGGACAACTCTCGTCAGAACAGCCGTGAGTCCACGTCGTCGACGCCACGCATGGCGTCGTAGTCGAGGACCAGGCAGGTGATGCCACGGTCTGTCGCGAGGGTGCGGGCCTGCGGCTTGATCTCCTGGGCCGCGTAGACACCGCGGACCGGGCGGAGCATCGGGTCGCGGTTGAGCAGCTCGAGGTAGCGGGTCAGCTGCTCGACACCGTCGATGTCCCCGCGGCGCTTGATCTCGACGGCGACTGTGCCGCCCGACGCGTCGCGGGCCAAGATGTCGACGGGGCCGATCGCCGTCGGGAACTCCCGGCGGACCAGCGAGTGCCCGGTGCCGAGCAGCTCGATCTGCGCAGCGAGCATGGCCTGGAGGTGGGCCTCGACGCCGTCCTTGATGAGGCCGGGGTCGATGCCCAGGTCGTGCTTGGAGTCGTGGATGATCTCGTGCAGCTCGATCTCGAGCCTGTCGTCGCTCTTCGCGTGCTGCACGGCCCAGACCTCGCTGACCCCACGCTCGGAAGCCTCGGCGTCGGGCGCCGAGACGAGCATGGAGCAGGGCGGGCTCATCCAGTTGAGCGGCTTGTACGAGCCGCCGTCGGAGTGCAGCAGCACGCTGCCGTCGGCCTTGACCACGAGCAGCCGGGTCGCGAGCGGCAGGTGCGCCGAGAGCCTCCCCGTGTAGTGGGCTGAGCACCGGGCGACGACAAGACGCACAACAGACTCCTAGGTCGGGATCGCGGGGGTCCGAGCCAGGCGCTTCAGCCTGCTCAGACGACGTAGTGGCGGATGTTCGGTGGGGCTGCCTCGATCCACGAGGCCAGCCCGGAGTATGCGTCCCTCGACATGCTGAGGTCGAAGACCATCTCACGGTACCGGCACTGGACCAGGTAGTGGTCCGGCTGGCCGGCCTGGTCGAGCGGTACGCGGCCTGTCACGATGAGGTCGTCACGCAGCCACTCGTGCTTGGGGGCGGGCCACAGGGACCGCGCGCGCCACCAGACGAGCCTGTCCGCGCGGTACACCCCGAAGCCTGAGCTCCACGGCCCACCGGCCACGTCGTCCGTCCTCAGGCGCAGCGAGGCCGAGAAGGACCCGATGTGCCCGGAAAGAGCACGGAGCCGTGAGAACACCAGGGCCACCCCGAGCAGGGCTGCTACCAGCAGCCCCACCAGGACGACCCAGAGTGTTGTCACGGCTCCGTCAGTTCCCTGTGCCTACCGTCAGCGCTTCGCGCCGATGGAGACGTCCAGGTCCGTCGCGTCCACGACCACGGTCACGGTGTCGGAGTCGACCGAGAGGAAGCCCCCGGAGATCCCGACCGTGACGTCGTCGCCGTCGACAGCGGTCACCCGCACGACGCCGTCCCGCAGGACGGACAGCAACGGGGTGTGGCCGGCGAGGATACCGATCTCACCGTCGGCCGCGGGTGCGCTGACCTGCTTGGCCGCGCCGGACCAGACCTTGCGGTCTGCTGCGACGAGGTCGACCTCGAGCTGTGCCACGTTCTACTCCTTGCGTTCAGTGCGGTCCGGTCAGGCGAGCACAGCGTCAGACGCCGTACTCCTTCTGGATCCGCGCCCAGTTGCGCTCGAGGTCCTCGAGCCCACCGATGTTGAAGAAGGCCTGCTCGGAGATGTGGTCGAACTCTCCGTCGGCGATCTTCGAGAACGCCTCGATGGTCTCCGTGAGGGGGACCGTCGAGCCGGGCACGTTGGTGAACTGCTCGGCCATGTACGTGTTCTGCGAGAGGAACTGCTGGATGCGGCGCGCACGCGACACGACAGTCTTGTCCTCTTCGGAGAGCTCGTCGACACCGAGGATCGCGATGATGTCCTGCAGCTCCTTGTTGCGCTGGAGGATCTGCTTGACGCGCGTCGCGGTGTCGTAGTGCGCCTGACCCACGTAGCGCGGGTCGAGGATGCGCGACGACGAGGCGAGCGGGTCGACGGCCGGGTACAGACCACGCGACGCGATCTCGCGGGAGAGCTCGGTCGTCGCGTCGAGGTGCGCGAAGGTGGTCGCCGGCGCCGGGTCGGTGTAGTCGTCAGCAGGGACGTAGATCGCCTGGAGCGACGTGATCGAGTGACCACGCGTCGAGGTGATGCGCTCCTGCAGCTGACCCATCTCGTCGGCGAGGTTCGGCTGGTAGCCCACGGCGGACGGCATGCGGCCGAGCAGCGTGGAGACCTCAGAACCGGCCTGCGTGAAGCGGAAGATGTTGTCGATGAAGAGCAGCACGTCCTGCTTCTGCACGTCGCGGAAGTACTCGGCCATCGTGAGGGCCGAGAGGGCGACGCGAAGACGCGTGCCCGGCGGCTCGTCCATCTGGCCGAAGACGAGGGCTGTCTGCTTGATGACGCCCGACTCGGTCATCTCCTCGATGAGGTCGTTGCCCTCACGGGTACGCTCACCGACACCTGCGAAGACGGACACACCGTTGTGGTTGTTGGCCACACGGTAGATCATCTCCTGGATCAGGACGGTCTTTCCGACACCTGCACCACCGAAGAGACCGATCTTCCCACCCTGGACGTACGGGGTGAGGAGGTCGATGACCTTGATGCCGGTCTCGAACATCGCGGTCTTCGACTCGAGCTGGTCGAATGCCGGGGGCTTGCGGTGGATCGGCCAGCGCTCGGTCACCTCGATCTGCTCACCGGGCTTGGCGTTGAGCACGTTGCCGGTCACGTCGAAGACGTGGCCCTTGGTGACGTCACCGACGGGGACGCTGATGGGCGCACCGGTGTCGGTCACGACGGCTCCGCGGACCAGGCCGTCGGTCGGCTTGAGCGCGATGGCGCGGATGAGGGAGTCACCGAGGTGCTGGGCGACCTCGAGGGTGAGCGTGAAGGACTGCTCCCCCTCGCCCTGGGCCGAGAGGTCGATCTCGACCGTCAGGGCGTTGTACATGTCGGGGATGGAGTCGGCCGGGAACTCGATGTCGACGACCGGACCGATGACGCGGGCAACACGGCCCACGCCGGGTCCAGCCTGGGAACCGGCCGTGGTTTCGACGGACGTGGCGGTCATTGCTGGCCTCGCTTCGCTGGGCCGGAGATGACTCCGGCGTGGTCTGTGCTTCGTGGTGGTGCAGGTGTCCTGGTGACGACGGCCAGGTGCGTCCCGGCCGTCATGATGCTGCCAGGGCGTCGGCACCGGAGACGATCTCGCTGATCTCCTGCGTGATCTCTCCCTGACGGGCCTGGTTCGCGAGCCGCGTGTACATGCGGACGAGGTCTTCGGCGTTCTCCGTGGCCGTGTGCATCGCGCGCTGGCGGGAGGCCAGCTCGGACGCAGCAGCCTGGAGCAGGCAGCTGAAGATGCGGCTGCGGACGTACCGCGGCAGCAGACCGTCGAGCACAGCCTCGGGCGAGGGCTCGAAGTCGTACAGCGGCAGGACCGCTGCCTCTCCGGCCTCGCCGACACCGTCGACGATCTCGAGCGGGAGCATCCTGATGACCCGGGGACGCTGGGTCACCATGTTGACGAACTGCGTGTAGACGACGTGCAGCTCGCCGACGCCACCCTCGTCCGCCGGCGCGAGGAACGCGTCGAGGAGCGTGTCGGCGATCTGCTCGGCCTCGGCCGCGTCGGGGGCGTCGGAGCCACCCGTCCACGACTGCGTGATCTCACGTCCGCGGAACTGGTAGTACGCCAGTGCCCGACGTCCGCTCACGTAGAGCGAGACCTCTTTGCCAGCCTCGGTGAGACGCTGGATGAGGCTCTCCGCCTCACGGATCGCGCTCGCCGAGTAGGCCCCGGCCATGCCGCGGTCCGACGCGATGAGCAGGACCGCGGCACGGTTCGTGTCGTGACGCTCGGACGTGAGGGGGTGCCTCACGTCCGAGTGCGTCGCGACGGCCGACACGGCACGCGTGATCGCGGTCGCGTACGGCTGAGCCGCGGTCACCCGCGCCCGAGCCTTGCCGATGCGCGACGCCGCGATGAGCTCCTGGGCACGGAACATCTTCTTGAGCGACTGCGTCGACTTGATCCGCGCCTTGTAGACGCGCTGGTTGCCTGCCACGCGTCAGGCCTTCTTCTGCCGGACGATCTGCTCCTGCTCGACCTGAGCAGACTCGTCGTTCTCCTCGTCGCCGCCGACGAGCGGCGAGCCGTCACCCTTGAGGAAGCCGTTGCGGAACTCGTCGACCGCAGCCGTGAGTGCCGCCTCGGTCGCGTCCTCGAGCTTGCCCGTCGACTTGATGGTCGTGAGCACCTCGGTGTTGCGACGCAGGTGGTCGATGAGCTCGGCCTCGAAGCGGCGCACGTCGTCGACGGGGACGTCGTCGAGCTTGCCCTTCGTGCCGGCCCAGATCGACGCGACCTGGTCCTCGACCGGGTACGGCGAGTACTGGGGCTGCTTGAGCAGCTCGAGCAGACGCGAACCACGGGCGAGCTGAGCACGCGAGGCGGGGTCGAGGTCGGAGGCGAACATCGCGAAGGCCTCGAGCGAGCGGAACTGCGCGAGGTCGAGCTTGAGCGTCCCCGAGACCTTCTTCATGGCCTTGATCTGCGCGGAGCCACCGACTCGCGAGACCGAGATGCCGACGTCGACAGCAGGACGCTGGTCGGCGTTGAAGAGGTCGGACTGGAGGAAGATCTGACCGTCGGTGATCGAGATGACGTTGGTCGGGATGTACGCCGACACGTCGTTCGCCTTGGTCTCGATGACCGGCAGACCGGTCATCGAGCCGGCACCGAGCTCGTCCGAGAGCTTGGCACAGCGCTCGAGCAGACGGGAGTGCAGGTAGAAGACGTCACCGGGGTAGGCCTCGCGGCCCGGCGGACGACGCAGGAGGAGCGAGACGGCGCGGTACGCCTCAGCCTGCTTCGACAGGTCGTCGAAGACGATGAGGACGTGCTTGCCCTCGTACATCCAGTGCTGGCCGATGGCCGAGCCGGTGTACGGCGCGAGGTACTTGAAGCCCGCGGGGTCGGACGCCGGAGCAGCGACGATCGTCGTGTACTCGAGCGCGCCGGCCTCTTCGAGGGCGCCGCGGACGGCCGCGATGGTCGAGCCCTTCTGGCCGATCGCGACGTAGATGCAGCGGACCTGCTTCGACGGGTCGCCGGTCTCCCAGTTGTCCTTCTGGTTGATGATCGTGTCGATCGCGATCGCCGTCTTGCCGGTCTGGCGGTCACCGATGATCAGCTGACGCTGGCCACGGCCGATCGGGATCATCGCGTCGATGGCCTTGAGGCCGGTCTGCAGCGGCTCGTGGACCGACTTGCGGGCCATGACGCCGGGCGCCTGGAGCTCGAGGGCACGGCGTCCGACGGTCTCGATCTCGCCGAGGCCGTCGATCGGTGCGCCGAGCGGGTCGACGACGCGACCGAGGTACCCGTCACCGACGGCGACGGAGAGGACCTCTCCGGTGCGGCGGACGACCTGTCCCTCTTCGACCCCGGTGAACTCACCGAGGATGACCACACCGATGGTGCGGACGTCGAGGTTGAGCGCGAGGCCCAGTGTGCCGTCCTCGAAGCGCAGCAGCTCGTTGGCCATCGCTCCCGGAAGACCTTCGACCTGAGCGATGCCGTCACCAGCCAGGACGACCCGGCCCACTTCCTCGGTGACGACAGTCTCGGGCTCGTAGGACTTCACGAAGCTGTCCAGCGCGGCCCGAATCTCGTCGGGCCGGATCGTCAGCTCAGCCATTGGTTCTCTCCTGTCGTGGCCGCGTGTGCGGTCGAACTTGCATGTCTGTGGTGCCGGCGCGGTGGACCGGTCGGGGACTGCTGGTCTCGGTCAAGAGGCCAGCTGCCGTCGTGCGGCCGCGAGACGGCTGAGGACCGTCGAGTCGAGGACGTCCGACCCGATCTGGATCCGCAGCCCACCGACGACCGCCGGGTCGACGGTCACGTTGAGCTGGACGGCTGTGCCGTAGGCCGACTCGAGCAGCGCTGCGAGACGGTCCTGCTGGGCGGCGCTGAGCTCGGAGCCCGAGGTCACCGAGGCGACCCTGCGCGACCGACGCTTCGCGGCGATCTCGCCGACACGGCCAAGAGCCGGGACGAACCGCTCGCCACGAGGCTTCGCGGTCGCACGACGGCAGATCGCCAGCGTGACCGGGTCGGCCTTGCCGGCGAACAGGTCGTCGACGAGCTTGACCCGGCGGGCCGGGTCGGTGCTGCTGTCGGAGAGCGCCTGGCGGACCTCGCGCTGCCCCACCAGACCACGGGTGATCTGGAAGAGCTCGTGCTCGACCTTCTCGAGGGCTCCGCGTGCCTCGGCCGAGGCCAGGTACGCGTCGATCCCGAGGATGTCGACAGCATCGACGAGGTCGGCCTCGTGCGACCAGCGGTCTGCCACGAGGTCGGCGAGGGCGTCGACCGTCTTCGGGTCGAACGCGCTCGACAGGAGGTTGCGCACGAGCCCCGACTTGTCAGCCGCGGGACGTGACGGGTCTGCGAGAGACCGGCGCAGCGCCCCGGAGGCGTCGAGTGCGTCGACCACGGCGAACATCTGGTCACCGATGGTGTAGGCCTGCTCCCCCGCTGCCGCGAGCACCGGCGCGAGCCGGGCCTGAGCGGCGTCGAGAGACGACTGGCTGGTCCCGCGCATCACTTCCCCTTAGGTGCGGTGGTCAGGGCCGTCGCCTCGAGCTCGTCGAGGAAGCGGTCGACCACACGAGACTGGCGTGCGGTGTCTTCGAGGGACTCGCCGACGATCTTGGAGGCGAGCTCCGTCGCGAGCGAACCCACGTCGTTGCGCAGCGAGGTCGCTGCCTGCTGACGCTCGGCCTCGATCTGACGCTGAGCCGTCTCGAAGATGCGAGCAGACTCCTCAGACGCCTTGGCCTTGGCCTCGGCGACGATCGCGGTGGCCTCGCCACGTGCTTCCTCGCGGATGCGAGCAGCGTCGGTGCGGGCTTCCTGGAGCTGGGCCTTGTACTCGGCGAGCAGCGCGTCGGCCTCGGCCTGCGCGTGCTCGGCCTTGCTGAGCCCACCCTCGATCTTGGCGGTGCGCTCGTCGAGGATCTCCGTGAACTTCGGCAGGACCAGCTTGTAGAACATCAGGCCGATCGCGACCATGACGACTGCTGACCACAGGATGTCGTACCCCGCGGGCAGGAAGAGCTGGATCCCGTCGACGTCGCCCTCGGTCGCGGCCAGGACGGCCACGGGTGCGGTGAGGGCTGTCATCACGCGGTGAAGAGGAAGCCGGCGACGATACCGAGAAGAGCGAGCAGCTCGACGAAGGCGACACCGATGAACATGGTGGTGCGGAGCTGACCGGCGACCTCAGGCTGGCGTGCCATGCCCTCGACGGTCTTGCCGATGAGGATACCCAGACCGATACCCGGGCCGAGCGTGCCGAGACCGTAACCGATGGTCGCGATGTTTCCGGTGAGCTCGGCGAGAGTGGTGGTGGTGTCCACTGGGGTGTTCCTTCCGTTGGGCGCCCGTCCGGGCGTCATGTGGGACGTGCTACGCGTGGTGCGTTGTCAGGGAAGTGCGGGTGCGCCGTGGCGCGTCGAGGCGCGAGCCTCGGGTCGAGACCGACCGTGAGGTCAGTGCTCCTCCTCGATCGACATCGAGATGTACACCGCTGCGAGCAGGGTGAAGACGTAGGCCTGGAGGGCCGCGACGAGCATCTCGAAGAGCGTGAAGCCGAAGCCGGCTGCGAGCGAGACGACGCCCATGGCCTTGAGGGCCCCGGCAGCCTCGAAGAAGAAGAACTGCGTCGCGCTGAAGCACAGGACGAGCAGCAGGTGGCCGGCGATCATGTTCGCCGCGAGACGCAGGGCGAGCGTGACCGGGCGGAAGACGAAGACCTGGAGGATCTCGATCGGCGTGATGAGGAAGTAGAGGAACCACGGCACGCCGGGCGGGAAGAGGCTCGTCTTGAGGTAGCCGAGCAGCCCGAACTTCTGGATGCCGGAGGCCAGGTAGACGACGTAGACCCAGGCTGCCAGGAGCAGCGGCAGGCCGATGAGGGCCGTGCTGCCGATGTTGAGGAGCGGGATCACGCCGGTGATGTTGAAGGCGAGGATCGCGAAGAAGATCGTCGTGAGCATCGGCAGGTACCGACGGGCGTTGTGGCCCAGGATCTCGTCCGCGATGGAGACCCGGACGAAGTCCAGACCCATCTCGGCGATGTTCTGGCCGCGGCCGGGGACGAGCTTCGCGCGGCGCGCAGCGACGACGAAGAGCGCGATGAGCACGATCGCGGCGATGACGCGCACGAGCATGATCCGGTTGAACTCGAAGAGGGACCCCTCGAAGAAGATCGCAGAGGGGAAGAACTCAGAGATCGACGGGGGGTGGAACTCCCCGCTCTCACCGGAGGCGCTGAGAAGCACGATCGGGGCGATGGTGGACAGAGCAAACTCCCGGTGTTCATGGCCTCGTCGCCGACTACCTCGCAGGCGCGCGTCGATGGACCTGTCCGTCATGGATCAGAGGAATCCTAACCCACACCGTTGCGTGACGAAGACTGGATCTTGCCAGAACCATCACGACCAATCGACTAAAGCACTCTATCTGGGTGACACGTAGGGCTGACGTCCCTTGACGACCGAATACATGTCCAGACCGGCCGAACCGACCACGCCCACGAGCACGACCACGGCGAACACCACGCGGTCGTAGAAGTCGGCCTGCCCGAGGAGCGCGAGGATGACCACGAGCACGACCATCTTGGCGATCCACACCCCCATGAGGACCGCCATCATCGTGTTCGGGCTCTTGTCGGCGGTGTAGAGCATCGACGCGATCGTCGACCCGGAGAAGAGCAGGGCGATGCCGACGCCGAGAGCCGCCGCCCACACACCGGGCGTACCGGACACCAGATATCCGATGCCGACCCCCAGCACGGCGAGGCCGACGAGCAGCGCGAGCGTCGCGCGCAGCGCCGACCTGAAGATCTCCTTGCTCACATGCTCGGGCACGTAGGGGAGCTCCGAGGCGCCCTCACCAGGCTCGACGTCGTGGGTGGGCTCGGGGGTGCTCATGCGTGGTGTCCTCCGGGGGAGACGTGGCGGGCCCCACGCTCGCGGCCACGGAGCGGGCCCAGCGTGAGGATGATCGAGACGACGACGGCGACGCCCAGCCCGGCCAGGACGGTCTGCCAGGGCACGACGACCAGGGCCGCTGTACCGAAGGCGAAGACCGCGCTCCACAGGTACATGATGACGACGGCGCGCGGGTGCGAGTGGCCGAGCTGCAGGAGCCTGTGGTGCAGGTGCATGCGGTCCGGGTGGAACGGCGACTTTCCCGCCAGGACCCTGCGGACGACAGCCAGACCCATGTCGAGCAGCGGCAGCATGAGCACCGCTGCGGGCAGCAATATCGGGATGAACGCGGGGATCTTCTGACGGTCGGAGGCCTGCTCGGGGTCGATCTGTCCCGTCACGACGATCGCGGCGGCGGCGATGGTCAGACCCAGGAGCATCGAGCCGGAGTCACCCATGAAGATCTTCGACGGGTGGAAGTTGTGCGGCAGGAAGCCCAGACAGACCCCCACCAGGGCAGACAGGATCACCGTCGCGAGGTTGGAGTAGTCCCCGGGGCTCGACTCGAGGGTCAGCAGATAGGTGTAGACGAAGAACCCGGCCCCGCCGATCGCGATCATGCCGGCCGCGAGACCGTCGAGACCGTCGACGAAGTTCACGGCGTTCATCGCGACGACGACCGAGATCACGGTGACGAAGAGCGACATCCGGCTCGACCCGATCGTCAGACCGCCGATCGGCACGGTGATGAGCTGGACCCCTTGCCACGCCATGAGACCTGCGGCCAGCACCTGACCCGCGAGCTTGGTCATCCAGTCGAGGTCCCAGATGTCGTCGGCGACCCCGAGCAGGCAGACGATCGCACCGGCCCCGAGGATCACCCACGCGTTGTTGTTGACCTCGAAGACACCCTCTAGGAAGGGCATCTGAGAGGCGAAGAGGAAGGCTGCCCCCAGACCGAGCAGCATCGCGACGCCGCCCAGCCGTGGGGTCGGGATGGTGTGGACGTCGCGCGAGCGCACGGCGGTCACGGCGTTGGTCCGGACGGCGAGCCAGCGCGCGAAGGGGGTCGCGAGGTACGTGACGGCTGCCGCGACGAGCATGACCAGCAGGTAGACCCTCACCCGGCGTCGCCACCGGGCCGGTCGGGGTCGGTCGGGGGCGCGACACCCTCGGCACGCTCTCCGGGCTCGACAGGTCCAGCAGGCTCGGAGTGCTCGGACGCACCAGCGACCGAGTCAGACGCATCAGGCGCGCCCTCAGGCGCGCCCTCGGGCTCGGGCTCGGGCTCGGGCTCGGGCGGGAGGATGTCCTCGACAGCCGTGACCGTCCGGAGCTCCTCGAGGGAGATCGCCCCGGCGCGGACGACCCGGAGGGTCTCCCCCGTCGCGTCGACGATCGTCGACGCGACGCCGCCGGGGGCCTCGCCCGCGTCGAGGTAGGTGCGGACCGAGGCACCCAGCTGCTCGTGCGCGTCGGCGGCCGTCGTGGCGGCAGGGTTCCCGGTGCGGTTGGCGCTCGAGACGGCCATCGGTCCGGTCCGCGCGAGCAGCGCGAGGGCCGTGGGGTGGTCGGGCATGCGCAGCGCGACGGTGCCGTGCGTGTCGCCGAGGTCCCAGGCGAGGGACGGCTGGGCGGTGAGGATCAGGGTGAGCGCTCCGGGCCAGAACCTGGCCGCGAGGGCGCGCGCGCCGTCGGGCACGTCGGTCGCGAGACCGTCGAGAGTCGCGACCGAGCCGACGAGGACGGGCGGCGGCATCTGCCGGCCGCGCCCCTTGGCCGCGAGCAGCGCGGCGACGGCGTCGGCGTCGAAGGCGTCTGCCCCGATGCCGTAGACGGTGTCGGTGGGGAGGACGACGAGGCCCCCCGCCTGGACGGTGTTGACGGCCTCGTCGAGGGACGGGCCCCAGGTGGACGGGTCGTGTGCAGGGCGGATCGCGGACGTACTCACGACGACGAGTCTTCCACGATCCTCGCGCTGCTTCGACGAGCCACGACCATCCGGTGACGTCCTGTGAGGTCGGGACGGGTGTGGATCCCCTCGAAGTCACCCGTCGCGTCGACCATCTGGCGGGCACCTGCGTCCTGCACCTCGGCGTGCTCCATCACGTACAGCCCGCCCGGGACCAGCAGACGTGCGGCCGCTCGGGTGACGCCGCGAGGCACCTCGAGGCCGTCCGCACCGAGCCCGTAGAGCGCGACAGCAGGGTCGTGCTCGGCGACCTCGCGGTCCTTGGGCACAGCGCCCGTCGGCACGTACGGCGGGTTGGACACGACCACGTCGCAGCGGCCGTCGAGCGCGGACAGCGCGGTCCGTGCGTCCCCACGGACGAGCGTGACACCCGGCGCGAGCCTCTCGAAGTTGCGCAGGGCCCAGGCGTGGGCGGCGGCGTCGAGCTCGACGGCGTGCACCTGCGCCCGCGGCACCTCCTGGGCGATCGCGACGGCGATCGCGCCCGACCCCGTGCAGAGGTCGACCACGACGACGCTGCCGCGCTCGGCGACCACGCGCAGCGCCTCGTCGACGGCCACCTGCGCGACGACCTCGGTCTCGGGCCTCGGGACGAACACGCCGGGCCCGACCTCGAGCTCGACGTGGCGGAACGGAGCCGTACCGGTCAGGTGCTGGAGCGGCAACCGCTCCGCGCGGGAGGTCGCGAGGCTGCGGAGGCGGTCGACCTGCTCCTGGTCGGCGAGCACGGCCCGGCCCAGCAGGGCCGCGTGCTGGAGGTCGCCACGGGACACGCCGGCCGCGTGGGCGACGAGGATCTCGGCGTCGACGCGGGGCGTCTCGATCCCTGCAGCGGCGAGCTCACGGGCCACGGCACGGACCAGCACGTCGGCGGTCTGCGACACGTCGAGCGTCGCGAGGGTCACCTCGGCCACGTCTCAGCTGCCGGCGGCGGCGAGGCGGGCGGCCTCGTCTGCCTCGATGGCCGAGCGGACCACGGGCTCGAGGTCGCCGTCGAGCACCTGGTCGAGGTTGTAGGACTTGTACCCCGTGCGGTGGTCCGCGATCCGGTTCTCCGGGTAGTTGTACGTGCGGATGCGCTCGGAGCGGTCGACGGTGCGCACCTGGGAACGACGGATGTCGTTGGCCGCGGCGGCCTCTTCTTCCTGGCGCGCAGCCAGGAGCCTGGCGCGGAGCACGCGCATGGCCTGCTCGCGGTTCTGCAGCTGAGACTTCTCGTTCTGCATCGACACGACGATCCCCGTCGGGATGTGGGTGATGCGGACTGCGGAGTCCGTCGTGTTGACCGACTGGCCACCGGGGCCCGACGACCTGTAGACGTCGATGCGCAGGTCGTTCTGGTCGATCTCGAGCTCTCCGGCGTCTTCGACCTCGGGGAACACCAGGACCCCTGCTGCGGAGGTGTGGATGCGGCCCTGCGACTCCGTCACGGGGACCCGCTGCACGCGGTGGACACCGCCCTCGTACTTGAGGTTGGCCCAGGCGCCGTCTTCGGGTGCCACGGTGCCCTTCGCCTTCACGGCGACCTGGACGTCCTTGTAGCCGCCGAGGTCGGACTCCGTGGCCTCGATGATCTCGGTCTTCCAGCCGCGCCGCTCGGCGTAGCGCAGGTACATGCGGAGCAGGTCGCCGGCGAACAGCGCAGACTCTTCGCCGCCCTCCCCTGCCTTGATCTCGAGGATCACGTCGCGTCCGTCGTCGGGGTCACGCGGGATGAGCACGCGGCGCAGCTTCTCCGCGGCGTCGGTCGCGGCGGCTGTCAGCGCGGGGAGCTCTTCGGCGAAGGCGGGCTCCTCGGCGGCGAGCTCGGCCGCTGCTTCGGCGTCGTCGACGGCGGAACGCCAGCCGCGGTACGCGGCGACCACCTGGTTGAGCTCGGCGTAGCGACGCCCGAGCGTCCGGGCGCGGGCCGCGTCGGCGTGCACCGCAGGGTCCGCGAGCTGCTGCTCGATCTCTGCGTGCTCGGCCATCAGCGGCTCGGCTGCCACGAAGGTCTCACTCATCTGGGGTTCCTGCCTGCGTGCGTGCGTGTGGGGTGCGCTGGACGGGTCGCGCTGGACGGCGCCTGGAGGCCGCCCGCCCGGGAATAGCAACAGCGCCGGTGAGACACCGTCCGACTGCCCCTGGAGAGGTTGTCGGCGGATCGTCTCACCGGCGCTGGAGAGGTGCTAGGACTTCTTGCCGTAGCGAGCCTCGAAGCGGGCGACGCGGCCACCGGTGTCGAGGATCTTCTGCTTGCCCGTGTAGAACGGGTGGCAGGCGGAGCAGACGTCGGACGAGATCTGTCCGGAGGTCTGGGTGCTACGGGTCGTGAACGTGTTGCCACAGGTGCAGGTGACCGTGGTGTCGACGTACTCGGGGTGGATTCCAGCCTTCATGGGGTGCATCTCCTTGGTTCGTGCGTCTGGGTCGAGGACAGGACCGTCCCCGTGAACCAGAAGCCAACGGGACATCATGCCACAACCACCGGGGGGACCGGAATAGTCCCGACGGTCGTCCTGGCGTCGTACCGCACCGCCGCACCGGCTCTGTGACGAGCAGGTGCGGCAGTACGACAGGTGGTTCTGCGGCCGGAGCCAGCAGGTGCTGCAGGGTTCAGACGGTGCGCCCGGCGTTCTCGTCGTCGACGAGCCCGCTCGGTGTCGTCTTCTGCACCTGCATGAGGAACTCGACGTTGGACTTGGTGTCCTTGAGCTTGCCGAGCAGCAGCTCGATCGCCTGGGTGTGGTCGAGCGCACCCATGACGCGACGCAGCTTGTAGATGACCCTGAGCTCGTCCTGGGCCATGAGGATCTCCTCGCGGCGGGTCCCCGACGCGTTGACGTCGACCGCCGGGAAGATCCGCTTGTCGGCGAGGGACCGCGCGAGGCGCAGCTCCATGTTGCCTGTGCCCTTGAACTCCTCGAAGATCACCTCGTCCATCTTCGAGCCGGTCTCGACGAGCGCCGAGGCGAGGATGGTGAGCGAGCCACCGTTCTCGATGTTGCGCGCCGCACCGAAGAACCGCTTGGGCGGGTACAGCGCCGAGGCGTCGACACCACCCGAGAGGATGCGGCCCGAGGCCGGGGCCGCGAGGTTGTACGCGCGGGACAGACGGGTGAGCGAGTCGAGCAGCACGACGACGTCCTGGCCGAGCTCGACGAGACGCTTGGCGCGCTCGATCGCGAGCTCGGCGACGATCGTGTGGTCCGACGCGGGGCGGTCGAAGGTCGAGGCGATGACCTCGCCCTTGACCGTGCGCTCCATGTCGGTGACCTCTTCAGGCCGCTCGTCGACGAGCACGACCATGAGGTGGACCTCAGGGTTGTTCGTCGTGATCGCGTTGGCGATCTGCTGCATGATGATCGTCTTGCCGGCCTTCGGCGGCGCGACGATGAGGCCGCGCTGGCCCTTGCCGATCGGGGCGACGATGTCGATCACGCGCGGGGTCAGACGTGTCGGGTCCGGCATCTCCAGGCGCAGGCGCTCCTGCGGGTAGAGCGGCGTCAGCTTGGAGAAGTCCGGGCGGGTGCGCGCCTCCTCGGGAGACATGCCGTTGACGCTGTCGAGGCGGACGAGCGCGTTGTACTTCTGGCGCCCGGCCGTGGCCTGGCCGCTCGTGTCGCCCTCGTGAGGCTGGCGGACGGCACCGGTGATGGCGTCACCGCGGCGCAGACCTGACTTCTTGACCTGGTTGAGGGAGACGTAGACGTCGTTCTGACCGGGCAGGTAGCCGCTGGTCCGGACGAAGGCGTAGCTCTCGAGGATGTCGAGGATGCCGGCGACGGGGAGCAGGACGTCGTCGTCGTTGACCTCGATGTCGTCGAAGCTCAGGTCGGGTCCGCCGTTGCGGCTTCGGCTGCGCTTCCCACGGTCGCGGTCGCGGTCACGGTCCCGGAACCTGTCGCGTCCGCGACGACGACGGCCGCCGCGCTCGTCGTCCTCGTCAGAGGGACGGTCGGTCGCGCCGGTGCCGCGGTCGGTGGTGCGCTGGGCGTCGCGGGCCTGCTGGTCGCGGGTCTGCTGGGCGTCGCGCGTCTGCTGGTCACGAGACTGGCTGTCCCGCGTCGGCTGGCCGTCGCGGTTCTGGCGGCTCGCACGGGTCTGCTGTCCGTCGCCGGACTGCTTGTCGGCCCCGGTCTGCTTGTCGGCGCCACGCTGCTGGTCGCCGCCACGCTGCTCGGTGCGCTGGGCGTCCTCGCCCTGGGGCGCGTCGCCGGCGGCACCGGCCGAGCGGCCGGCGCGGCGCGAGCCACGGTCCCGACGGGGAGGCAGGGTGACGTCGACGACGGCGTCCTTCGCGCGGGCTGCGCGCTCGTCGGCGGTCTCGCCTGCGGCGAGGCGCACCTCGGCGCGCTCAGAACGGACGCGGGAGAGCTCAGGGCCGTCGAGAGAGATCTCGGCGGGCGAAGAGACAGGGGACGAGGACACCGCGGGCGCCTCGGACCGGCCGGAGCGGCGTGACCCACGCTGGGCGCTGCGGCCGGACGTCTCGTCACGGGTGGTGGAGTCGGCGCTGCTGGCGCTCTCGTCGCGGCTCGTGGAGCCGTCGCGGCTGGCGCTCTCGTCGCGGCGCGTCGAGCTCTCGCGGCTGGCGCTCTCGTCGCGGCTGGTGGTGGTGGACGCGGGAGCGTCTGCGGGAGCCTCGGTCCGAGACCTCGCCGGACGGTCGTCCTCGCGGGCCGGCGCTGCAGAGGCCGCCGGGGCCTTCGACGCTGCGGCGGAACGGCCGGAGCCACCACCCTGCGTCGACTTGATGGCGTCGACAAGATCGCTCTTGCGCATCTTGGACGTGCCCTTGACCCCGAGCTGGGAGGCGAGCGCCTGGAGCTCTGGGAGCCTCAGCGCGGAGATCGCGCCGGTGCGGGCTGTGCCACCAGCAGCGTTGCTGCGTTCGGTGGCGTCGATGGTGTCAGTCACGAAGGACCCTTCCCCTCGTACACAGCCACGACGGGAGGCGAGGAGGCTGCGGGCGGTCGACGTCCGGCACCGATGCGGCCGGGACGTAGTAGGAACGCGTCACGCGACGACAGACGTCGAGAGGTGACACGGTTCGGAGTGCTTCCCGCGTGTGTGCCGTGGCGACCATCGATGCTGTCCGCAGAGAGCAGGAGCACTCGCCGATGATGCGCTGTGGGTGGCTTCCGCGATGTCGACTGCACACCCGCGGCACGCTGCATCCCGGCTCAGAAGCCGGGCATAGCAGGAAACTGCACCCACTATAACACCGGACGACCCGCGTGATTCCCGGGCTCCGGGTGCCCACCGGGTGATCTCAGGCGGCACCCCCACCGGACGTCGCACGCCCTCCCCCACCGAGGTCGCACCCACTCCCCACCGAGGTCGCACCCACTCTCACGAGGTCGTACAGACACGCCAGAATGTGGGGCCGGCGCCCCCGAGACGGCGTGTCCGTGCGACCTCGGGGGCAGACGTGCGACCTCGCGGGCGGACGTGCGACCTCGCCAGCAGGCGTCCGACCTCACCGACGGACGTCCGACCTCGCGGGCGGACGTGCGACCTCGCCGTCCAGGTCGTTCAGAGACGGTCGACCGTGGCGCCGCTGCGGTCGATCTCCGGGTGCAAGACTGCCCAGCCGGAGGACCCGGCGAGGATCTCGTCGAGCACGGCGTCCAGACGGGCACGGTCCTGGCGACGTCCCATCACGAGGACCGTCGGCCCAGCGCCGGAGACCGTGGCCGCCTCACCCCGCTCACGCAGGCGCTCGACGAGCTCCCACGTGCTGGTCATGACCGAGGAGCGGTAGCCCTGGTGGAGCCTGTCCTCGGTCGCGTCGAGCAGCAACGAGGGGTCGGAGGCCAGCGCGTGCACGAGCAGAGCGGCGCGTCCGGCCGTGAAGGCGGCGTCGACGTGCGGGACCACCGAGGGCAGCACACCGCGGGCTGTCGACGTCGCGAGCCGCACGACCGGGACGACGACTGTCGTCTCGACGTCAGGGTGCACCTCGAGGCGGGCGGCGCGAGCCGCACCCCCGGATGTCCAGGCGACCGTCGCACCGCCGTAGATCGCCGGGGCCGCGTTGTCGGGGTGACCCTCGAGCTCTGTCGCGAGGGCCAGGACCGTCGCGTCGTCGAGGCTCGCGGGGTCCTCGAGCAACCCGCGGGCAGCCAGCAGACCCGAGACCACGGCGGCAGCCGACGACCCCATGCCCCGGCCGTGCGGGATCCGGTTGGTGCAGCTCAGGTGCAGCCCGGTCCGGGGCGCCCCGACGTGGTCGAGGCCGCGGCGCAGCGACCTGACGACGAGGTGCCGCTCGTCAGAGGGCACCTCGCCCGCACCCTCGCCGACGACGTCGACCCGCACCTCGTCAGAATCGATGGTGCGGACCTCGAGGTGGTCGTGGTGGCCGAGCGCCAGACCGAGGCTGTCGAAGCCCGGGCCGAGGTTCGCGCTCGTCGCCGGGACCTGGACACGGACGTGGTCGGCTCCGAGCCTCATCGCGGGCTCAGAGACCGAGGGCGTCGGCGATCGAGACCACGTCGGCGGTGACCCGCTGCGGGACGATCTCCGAGCCGTCTGCGGTCCGCAGCGCCCACTGCGGGTCCTTGAGACCGTGCCCCGTGACGGTCACGACGATCCGCGCCCCGGCGGGCACCAGACCACGCTCGGCGCGGGAGATGATCCCGGCGACGCCCGCAGCCGAGGCGGGCTCGACGAAGACGCCGACCTCGGCCGACAGGATGCGGTGCGCGAGCAGGATCTGCTCGTCGGTGACGGACTCGATGACACCCTTCGACGTGTCGCGGGCCTCGACGGCCTGCTCCCACGAGGCGGGGTTGCCGATGCGGATCGCCGTCGCGATGGTCTCGGGGTCGGTGATCGGGTGGCCGGCCACGATGGGCGCGGCGCCCGCAGCCTGGAAGCCCCACATCTGCGGGAGGTGCGTGGAGACCCCGGCCTCGAGGTACTCGACGTAGCCCTTCCAGTAGGCGGTGATGTTGCCGGCGTTGCCGACAGGGAGCGCGTGGATGGTCGGCGCGTCGCCGAGCACGTCGACGACCTCGAAGGAGCCGGTCTTCTGGCCCTGGATGCGGTCGGGGTTGACCGAGTTGACGAGCTCGACAGGGTACGCCTCGGCCAGCTTGCGCGCCGCGACGAGGCAGTCGTCGAAGTTCCCGTCGACCTGGAGCAGCTTGGCGCCGTGCGCGATCGCCTGGCTGAGCTTGCCCATCGCGATCTTGCCGTCCGGCACGAGCACGGCACAGGTCATCCCTGCGGCGGTCGCGTAGGCAGCAGCCGAGGCCGAGGTGTTGCCCGTCGAGGCGCAGACGACAGCCTTGGCACCCTTGTGCGCGGCAGCCGAGATCGCGGTCGTCATGCCGCGGTCCTTGAAGGAGCCTGTCGGGTTCATGCCCTCGACCTTGAGGAAGACCTCAGCACCCGTGAGCGCGGAGAGCGCCGGGGCGGGGACGAGCGGCGTACCACCCTCGCCGAGGGTGACGACGTGCGTGGTGAGGTGCTCGGGCAGCAGGTCGGCGTACTCGCGGATGATGCCTTGCCACACGTGGGCCATCAGGAACCTTCAACTCTCAGGACGGACAGGATGCCCTGGACGGCGTCCAGGTCGGCGATCGCGGCCACGGTGCCGGCGAGGGCCGACTCCGGTGCGTGGTGCGTGGTGATGACGAGGTGGGCGGCGGTCACGCCGTCGAGGGCACTCTCGATCGGTGCCTGGCGGACCGCCTCGATCGAGACCGAGTGCTCGGCCACGACCTGGGCGACCTGGGCGAGCACACCCGGTCGGTCGGAGACGGCGATCCGCACCTGGTAGCGCGTCACGGCTGACGACGCCGGTGCGATCGGCAGCTGCGCGTAGTGCGACTCGGCCGGGCCCTTGCCCCCGAGGACGCGGTGCCGGGCGACCGAGACGACGTCACCGAGGACTGCCGAGGCTGTCGGCGCGCCGCCTGCTCCGCGTCCGTAGAACATGAGCTCACCGGCGGCCTCGGCCTCGACGAACACGGCGTTGAACGCGCCGCGGACGCCTGCGAGCGGGTGCTGCTCAGGGACGAGCGCGGGGTGCACGCGGGCGGACACCCCGGCCTCGCTCGCCTCGCAGATGGCGAGCAGCTTGATGACGTGACCGGTCTGGCGTGCCCAGGCGACGTCCTCGGCGGTGACGGAGGTGATGCCCTCACGGCTCACGTCGTCGATGGTCACGCGGGTGTGGAAGGCGAGGGACGCGAGGATCGCAGCCTTGGCGGCGGCGTCGTAGCCCTCGACGTCGGCGGTCGGGTCGGACTCGGCGAAGCCGAGCTCCTGGGCCTGCCGGACCGCGTCGTCGAGGGCGAGGCCGTGGGTGGCCATCTGGTCGAGGACGTAGTTGGTGGTGCCGTTGACGATGCCCAGCACCCGCTGGATCGTGTCTCCGGCGAGCGACTCGCGCACGGGTCGGACGATCGGGATCGCCCCCGCGACCGCAGCCTCGTAGTACACGTCGACCCCGGCCTCGTCGGCCGCGCGGTAGAGCGTGGGGCCGTCTTCGGCGAGCAGGGCCTTGTTGGCCGTGACGACCGACGCCCCACCGGCGATCGCGCGCAGCAGCAGGGTGCGCGCAGGCTCGATGCCGCCCATGACCTCGATGACGATGTCCGCTCCGTCGACGAGCGTCTCGGCGTCCTCGGTGAGGAGCGCACGGTCGATCGACGGGTCACGGGGCGCGGCGGCGTCCCGGACGGCGATGCCGACCAGCTCGAGCCTGGCGCCGACGCGCGCAGCGAGGTCGTCGGACTGGTCGGACAGCAGGCGCGCGACCTGGGTCCCGACCACCCCGCAGCCGAGGAGTGCGACGCGGAGCGCCGATGGAGCGGGCACTGTGGCCACCCTTCAGGTCGTCGGTCGGTGCGGCTGGGCACCTTGGGTTGCAGCCGCGCCGGTCGGTCATGGTCGAGCTGGTGGGACGAGGTCGAGCTGGTGGTGCTGGGGCGAGAGGGGCGCACGACGGACGGCCGCAGAGGCTGCTCGTCGGGCGGACGCCCACAGGATACGCGCTCCGTCGAGGCGGGCGAGCCGCCCGTCCGGCGCCGTGCGGGCAGAGCCTCGCGAGGTCGTGCTGTGGACGACCACGGGTCTGCAGCGCAGGCCCGAAGGGTCCGAAGGTCGATCAGCGACCGGTGCCTGGACCCTCGTCGCTGGAGGTGTCGTCGTCTGGCACCTCGCCGGTCTGCGGGGCTGCGGGGGCACCGGTCGTGGACCCCTGCGCCTCGCGGGCACGGATCTTGCGGATGCCGAGCACGACCAGGACCGTGAGGGCAGCGACCCCACCCGCGATCGAGAGCGCGAGGCGCAGACCCGGCGACAGCAGCGCGTCGTCGTCGGTCCCGGGCGTGGGCGAGTCCGTGGGGGCGTCGGTAGCCTCGGTGCCGGCCTCAGAAGGGTCGGTCGCCTCGGTCGACGCGTCCTCGGTCGTGACCTCGTCCGAGGGGGCAGCCTGCTCGGCTGCCGCAGCCTCTTCAGCCGCTGCTGCCTCGGCAGCGGCGGCCTCCGCAGCCGCAGCGTCTGCCGCAGGGTCGCCGAAGGTGACGGGGGTGAAGGTCTCGTTGGTCGCGTTCTTGATGCCGTGCGCACCGAAGGTGATGATCCCGCACTGCACCTGCGTGCAGTCGACGGGCACCGCAGCACCCGCACGGTCCACGGCCTCGAACTGGGCCGACGGCACGGTCAGGGGTGTGGTCCAGGTGCCGTCGGCGGCGATCTCACCACCGTTGGCCGCGACGGCCGTGCCAGCCCCGGGGAAGGCGACGAAGCGCTGGAAGCCCGCGTTCTGCGCGTCCTCGGTGTCCGGGGCGTAGAGGTAGTCGGCACCCGTCGCGCCACCCTCGCTCGGTCGCCACGACCCGCCCTCGGGGTCGTCGACCCACCCGAACACGACGTAGATGCCGCCGGCACCGCCCTGGACGGACTGGAAACCTGTCCCCGAGACCGTCACGACGCCGCCGGCGGCGACGGTGCTGACCGCCGCGCCGGACTCGTCGGCCACGGTGACCTGCGCCTCGGCCGAGGCCGTCGTCGAGAGCCCGACGAGCCCGACGCTCGCGAGCAGCAGCGCCACCCCGGTGCGGGTGAGGCCATGACGGGTGGCAGACGGTCGTCGGGTGACGGTTCGCAGCACAGGGTCCTCCTGGGAGAGCGGGGTGAGAGCGGGACGAGAGATCAGGGCAGGGTCGGGCTGTCGGGCGGGAGGTCGCGCGGGTCGTCCGGTGGGAGGTCGCACGGCCCCTTCGAGAGGATCGACGACTGGCGCTCCGTCTCTCCCGGCGTCGGTCGCACAGCGTGCTCGCGCACGGGCAGCACCACGAGCTCTCCGCGGTCGGGGTGCTCGAAGACGTCGATCGGGTACCTGTAGACCTCGGTGAGCAGGTCGGAGGTCATGACGTCGCGCGGGACCCCGTATCCGCTCAGGCGACCACCGTCGAGCACGGCGACGACGTCGGCGTAGGCGGCGGCCAGGGTCAGGTCGTGGAGCACCACGACCACGGCGTCCCCCGCGGCGGCCTGCTCGCGCGCCTGGACCAGGACAGCCTCCTGGTGGCGGATGTCGAGGGCGGCCGTCGGTTCGTCGAGCATGAGGACGCGCGTGCCCTGGGCGAGGATCCGTGCGAAGGACGCGCGCCCCTTCTCCCCGCCGGAGAGGGTCGGGAAGAGCCGCGGCGCGAGGTGCGTGACCTCGGAGATCTCCATCGACCGGGCGACCACGGTGTCGTCGTCGTCCTCCTCGGGGAGCCCGCGCCACGGCGCACGGCCCATCCGGACCACGTCCTCGACGTGGAAGGGAAAAGACAGCCGCTGCTCCTGCAGCAGCACGGCGCGTCGGCGCGCGAGGTCCGACAGCCGGAGCCCGTGGAGGTCCTCACCGTGCAGCCGTACGGTCCCGGAGCTCGGTGCGAGGTCTCCGGCGAGCACGGAGAGCAACGTCGACTTGCCGGCACCGTTGGGCCCGACCAGGGCGAGGACCTCGCCTGCCCGGAGCTCGAGGTCGACGCCGCTGACGATCGGCACACCGTCGAAGGCGACGTGCACGTCGTGCGCGCTGAGCACGACGGTGCCCGGGGTCGGTGCGTGGTCCTGCGGGCCCGGGGTCCGGCGACGGTGCGTCATGCCCAGCCTCCGGCGGTGCGTCGTGTCCGGCGGATGAGCCAGAAGAAAAACGGCCCACCGACGAGCGCCGTGAGCATGCCGATCGGCAGGTCTGCGTAGGCGACTGCCGTCCGGGCGACGAGGTCGGCGGCGAGCAGCAGCACCGCCCCGCCG
This sequence comes from Sanguibacter inulinus, assembly GCF_013415325.1. GTDB lineage: Bacteria > Actinomycetota > Actinomycetes > Actinomycetales > Cellulomonadaceae > Sanguibacter > Sanguibacter inulinus. The sequence goes on from NZ_JACBYE010000021.1 coordinate 47,828, forward strand.
AGCGCGGAGGCGGGGAGCAGGACGCGGTGCCCGGGCCCGACGATCATCCGGACCAGGTGCGGGACCACGAGGCCGACGAAGGCGATGATGCCGCAGAAGGCGACTGCCGCAGCGGTGAGCAGCGCGACGAGGACGACCGACACGATCCTCAGCCGCTCGACGTCCACGCCGAGGTGACGGGCCGACCGCTCCCCGAGGGACAGCAGGTCCAGGCGCCGTGCGAGCATCATGACGCCGACGAGCCCCACGACCACGAGCGGCAGGACGACGGTCACGTACTGCCAGCGCGTCCCGTTGAGGCTGCCGAGCTGCCAGAAGACGATCTGCTCGCGGGCCTGCTGGTCGCCGAGGAAGGTGAGGAAGGCGATGCCCGCCCCGCACATGGCGTTGACCGCGACACCTGTGAGCACGAGGGTCACGACCTCGGTGCGTCCCCCCGACCTCGACACGAGATAGACGAGCAGCGTGGTGACGAGCCCACCGACGAAGGCGAAGACGGCGACGGTCCAGGTCCCGAAGAAGGTCCAGCCGAAGACGATGACCGTGCAGGCGGCGAGGGCTGCGCCGGACGACACGCCGACGACACCGGGATCGGCGAGCGGGTTGCCGAACACACCCTGCATGAGCGCACCGGCCGAGGCCAGGGCAGCTCCGACGAGCACGGCCATCACGACCCGCGGGAAGCGGATGGACCAGAGCGCGGCCTCGCCGTTCGGGTGGGTGACGCCGTCGGTCGCGATGCCGAGCCGGCCGAGGACCGACCCGAAGACCTCACCGGGCGGGATGGCCAGCTGGCCGCTGCCCGCAGAGATCACGGCGAAGGCGAGCAGCGCGACTGCGAGCCCGACGAAGAGCAGGGTCACCTTGGCGGAGCGGGTGGTCACGAGGCAGGCGCCGCGGGTGCGTAGAGGGCGACGGCGAGGGCGTCGAGGACGTCGGCAGTCCCGGGTCCATAGCTGAGGATCTCGTTGTCGCTCATGTCGACGATCCGGCGGTTCTCCCCCGCGGGTGTGCTCTGGAGCGCGGGGATCGCCTCGAGCAACCCGTCGACTCCGCCCGCGGACTCGAGCCCCTTGGTCATGACGAGCACGACGTCGGGCGCGGCCGAGACGAGACCCTCGTCGTTGAGCGGGCGCATGCCCTCCCAGCCGATCTCGGTCGCGACGTCTGTCGCCCCGAGCGCGGTGATGAGGGTGTCCGCCCCGGAGTCGGTGCCGAACATGTAGTAGACCCCGGCCTGGCCGCGGACGTAGAGGAAGGCGATCCGGAGCCTCTCGGCAGGGTCCTGGGGTGCGACGGCCGCGATCTCGGCGATCTTGGCGTCGATCTGCGCGGCGGAGCGCTCGGCCAGCGCGGCGCCCTCGTCCGGGAGCCCGACAGCTGCCGCGACCTGGTCGATGATCGTCCCGACGTTCTCGAGCGAGCGCTCGGAGTCGACGACCACCACCGGGATCCCGGCGTCGCGCATCTGCAGGACGACGTCCCACGGGCCGAGGCTCGTGTCCGTGATGATGAGGGTCGGCGAGAGCGCGAGGATCGCCTCGGCGTTGAGGTCGTGCCCGGACTGCGTGACGAGCGGGAGGTCGGCGGCCTCGGGGAAGGACGACGAGGCGTCGCGCCCTACGAGGTTGTCACCGAGACCGAGCTCGTAGACGATCCGGGACGTGGTCCCGTAGACGTCGAGCGCGAGGATGCGGCTCGTGTCCGTGACGGTCACCTCGGTCCCCTGCATGTCGGTGACCGTGGCGGGGAGCGCGGGGGTGGGCGCGGACTCGGGGACCGGGATCGCCGCCTCGGCGAGCAGCGCCGTCGAGGGACCGACGTAGCCCTTGGGGTCGTCCACGAGCGTCGCGTCGGCGAGCGTCGTGCCACCGTCGATCACCGCGGGTGCTGCGGCCTGCGGCGACGCGACCTGGCACCCGGCGAGACCGACGGCGACGACGACCGCCGCCACAGTGCTGACGAGAGCCCGCACGTCGCGTCGGGCGGTGCGGGGGTGGCCGGTCATGTCAGTCCGTTCGCGGTCGCGCGGGAGCGCCGGGCGGCGCCGAGGGAGGACCCCCGAGAGGAGGTATGGCTATCCTAACCCAGAGCCGTCGTGGGCCAGGTCGACCTCCAGGGCCCGAGGCCCGGCGTGACGCCGACCCTCACGACCAGCATGTCAGTCCCGCGTCGCGACTCCGAGGTCCCGAAGGTCCCGGATGTACCGCAGGTCGTCGTCGGCGTGCGCGCCGTGCGGGTCTGCCACCAGGATCACGTCCTCCCAGCCGGAACGGACGAGCTCGTGGAGCGCGACGCGGAGCGCCGAGCGCCCCGGGTCGACCGATCGCCAGGCGCCGTCCGCGACCGCCTCAGCCGTGACCACGGCCTGGAGCTCCGGGTTGCGACGGACGAATCTCGCCGGGTAGCCCCGGATCGTGAGGTCTCCGGTGGCCTCCGTCAGGTCGAGCATCCACTCGGGGTCGGCGAGGCGCTCCTGGTGGCACCGGGCGTACAGGGCCTCCGTCGCGGGGTCGGGGTCGTCGAGCCCGGTGGCGAGGACGAGGCCTCGGACCCTCCCCCGGAGCGTCACGCGGCGGAGCTCGCACCCGAAGAGGAAGCCCGAGCCGTGCACGGCCCGCAGACCGTCGATCGTGACGTCCTCGAAGACCGCCCCGCTGAGCGTGCTCGCCTGCAGCTCGAGGTCGGTCACGTGGACACGGGAGATCGTGGGACGAGAGTCAGCCTCCGCCGCACGGGCCACCGAGCAGCCGTCGAGGGTGACCCGCTCCACGCGGAGGTCGTGGAGGTGGGCACCCGGCTCGAGCCTGTGGTCGCGGTGCACCGTGCGGACAGGCTTCCGGCGTGACGCCCGGGTCAGGAGGGACTCGGCGGACGCGGTCGCGGCGACCACCAGGTCGTCGAGAGCACCCGGGACGGTGCCCGGCGGTGGTGGGCCGAAGACACCGAGCACAGCGGTGAGGCTGCGAGACCGCCCGAGGTCCGGGGCTGCCGCGACGATCCCGTCGTGCACCACGTGCACGCTGCTCAGACCCGTCGGCTGCTCGACCGACGCGATCTCGGTGCCGTCCTCGATCGACACCACGAGCAGCCGCTGCGGCGCAGCCTCTCTGGTAGCGGTGCCACCCGCCAGCACACCTGAGCCCTCGTGGAGCACACGGACGATCCCGGCCCGACGCGCGGCCGCGGTCGGCAGGGTGACCCTGAGCGGAGCCCGGCGCCTGCGCCGGACCACGGTCAGGGTCGAGCGGTCGACGACGCTCTCCATCGTCGACGCCGACCCCGCGACGACGACTGTGCCGTCGCTCTCAGCTCGCAGCTCGTCGTTGCCCTTGCCGATCTTCGTCCGCAGGCTCCGGGTGACGCTCAGGGCGACGAGATCGATCTCCCACAGACCTTGGTCCGTGAGCACGAGGGCGTGCCCGTCGATCCCGGGCTGGGCAGCCCGGAGCATCCCACGCACCCCGGTCACCACGCTCCATCCGCCGGTGCGCAGGTCGAGGATGCCGAGGCGGGTCGCGGCCCGTCCTTCGACCCACGAGGTCAGGAGGACCGAGCGGTCCAGCAGGACCGTGCTCGTGGGGATGTGGTGCGGTGCGTCCTCAGGGACCGGGGCACGCAGGGCGCGCTCCACCGTCGTCGGCAGCTCTGGTCGTCGATCCACAGGGTGAGGGTAGCGCGAGGTCGTGGCGGCCTGAGAGCTCAGGCCAGCACCCGGCCGTGTGCCAACCGAGCCGTGGTCCAGCCAGGACGACGACCGGGGACGTCGCTGTCACCCGGAGGGCCCTGGGCTGGACATCGCAGCCTCAGCCGACGTCGAGCGCGAGCAGGTCGTCCTCGGTCTCGCGCCTGACGATCACCCGGGCCGCACCGTCGGCCACGGCCACCACGGGCGGGCGCAGCACGTGGTTGTAGTTGCTGGCCATCGAGCGGCCGTAGGCACCCGTCGCCGGCACGGCGAGCAGATCTCCGGGCGTGACGTCGGACGGGAGCTCGATGTCGGAGATGACGATGTCGCCGCTCTCGCAGTGCTTGCCGACCACCCGGGCGCGGACGGTCTCGGCCGAGCCAGACCGGTTGGCGAGGCGGGCCGTGTACTCCGCGCCGTAGAGGGCAGGACGGATGTTGTCGCTCATCCCGCCGTCGACCGACACGTAGGTGCGTACGCTGCCGTCGTCGAGGGTGACCGGCTTGACCACACCGACCGTGTAGAGCGTGACGGTGGTCGACCCGACGACCGAACGACCGGGCTCGATCGAGATGCGCGGGACCGTCGTGCCGAGCTCGGCGCACACGGCGCCCACCGCACCGGCGAGGTCGCGGGCGAGGGCTGCCACGTCGATGGGCGTCTCGGAGGGGACGTAGGCGATGCCGTAGCCACCGCCGAGGTCGAGCTCGGGGAGCAGGTATCCCGTCTCGGTCTCGAGGTCGGCGCGCAGCGCGAGCATCTTGCGGGCGTTCGCCTCGAAGGCTGCCGCGTCCTGGATCTGCGACCCGATGTGCGTGTGGGCGCCGAGCAGCTCGAGCTCGGGGTGGTCCAGGACGGCGCGCAGCGCCGCGAGGGCCTGCCCGCCGGTGAGGGAGACGCCGAACTTCTGGTCTTCGTGGGCCGTCGAGATGAACTCGTGGCCACCGGCGTGGATGCCTGTCGTCACGCGCACCATGACGGGCACACGGGTGCTGCTGTCGCGGCCTGCGTCGCGAGCGAGCTCGGCGACGCGGTCGATCTCCGCGAAGGAGTCCACGACGACCCGGCCGACACCGGCCTCGATCGCGCGGGAGATCTCCGCGTCCGACTTGTTGTTGCCGTGCAGGCCGATCTCCGCACCCGGGACCCCGGCACGCAGGGCGACGGCGAGCTCGCCCCCCGTGCAGGTGTCGACCCGGAGACCTTCCTCCCGGGCCCAGCGGGCGACGGCGACCGACAAGAAGGACTTGCCCGCGTAGTAGACGTCGACCTCGGCGCCGACAGCAGCGAAGGCCTCGGTGAAGGAGTCGCGGAACAGGCGGGCCCGGTCACGGAAGTGCTTCTCGTCCATGACGAAGGCCGGCGTCCCGAAGTCTCGGGCGAGGTCGGTCGCCGGGAGACCGGCGAGGACCAGCTCACCCGCGGGGGTGAGGTCGGCGCTCGTCGGCCAGACGTGCTGGTCGAGGGGCGCCGGGACCTGCGGGGCGCCGGTCGCACTCACGTCGGGCGTGCTCACATCCGCTCCGGGGCACTCACGCCGAGCAGTGCGAGGCCGTTGGCGAGGACCTGGCGGGTCGCGTCGTTGAGCCAGAGACGGGTGCGGTGGGTGTCGCCGATCTCCTCGTCGCCGACCGGGGTGACGCGGACGTCCGCGTACCACTTGTGGTATGCCCCGGCGAGAGCCTCGAGGTAGCGGGCCACGCGGTGCGGCTCGCGCAGCTCGGCGGCCTGCGCGATCACGCGCGGGAACTCGGTGAGGGAGCCGAGCAGCGCCGACTCGGTCTCTGCGGTCAGCAGCGACGGGTCGAATGCGTCCTCGCGGCGCACACCGTGGTCGGCCGCGTTGCGGGCGACGTTGGCTGTGCGGGCGTGCGCGTACTGGACGTAGTAGACCGGGTTCTCGTTCGTGGCCTTCGACAGCAGGTCGAGGTCGATGTCGAGGCTCGAGTCCGTCGAGGATCGCACCAGGGAGTAGCGCGCGGCGTCGACACCGACGGCGTCGACGAGGTCCTCGAGGGTCACGACAGTGCCAGCACGCTTGGACATGCGCAGGGGCTGGCCGTCCTTGAGCAGGTTGACCATCTGCCCGATGAGGATCTGCAGGTTGGTGCCCGGCTCGTCGCCGAAGGCTGCGCACACGGCCATCATGCGGCCGACGTACCCGTGGTGGTCCGCGCCCAGCATGATGATGACCTCGTCCGCGCCGCGCTCACGCTTGTCGAGGTAGTAGGCGATGTCACCCGCGATGTACGCGGCCTGGCCGTCCGACTTGATGACCACGCGGTCCTTGTCGTCGCCGAAGTCCGTCGTGCGCAGCCACGTCGCGCCGTCGGCCTCGAACATGTGGCCGGACTCCTTCAGGCGCGCGATCGCGCGGTCGACGGCCCCGGTCTCGTGGAGCGTGTCCTCGTGGAAGTACACGTCGAAGTCGACGCCGAAGCCGTGCAGGGCCGCCTTGATCTCGTCGAACATGCGGTCGACACCGATCGACCTGAAGACCTCCTGGGCCTCGTCGTCGGGGAGGGTCAAGGGGTTCGGCTCGCCTGCTGCGGCGACGTCGGCCAGGACCGCGTCGGCGATGTCCTGGATGTACTGGCCGCCGTAGCCGTCCTCGGGGGCGTCCTCACCCTTGGCGCGGGCGAGCAGCGAGCGCGCGAAGCGGTCGATCTGCGCCCCGTGGTCGTTGAAGTAGTACTCGCGGGTCACCTCGGCGCCGGCGGCCTCGAGGACGCGGGCGAGCGAGTCGCCGACAGCGGCCCAGCGGACACCGCCGATGTGGATGGGCCCTGTCGGGTTGGCGGAGACGAACTCGAGGTTGACCTTCTTGCCGGCCTCGGCGTCGCCGCGGCCGTAGGCGGCACCCTGGTCGATGACCGTGCGGGCGAGCTCGCCCGCTGCGGCTGCGTCGAGGGTGATGTTGAGGAACCCAGGACCGGCGACGTCGACGCTCTTGATGCCCGGCGTCTGGGCGACCCGGACGGCGAGGTCGTCGGCGAGGGCGCGCGGCTGCGTCCCGGCCTTCTTGGCCAGCTGCAGGGCGATGTTGGTGGACCAGTCCCCGTGCTCGCGCTGGCGCGGTCGCTCGACGAGGATCTGCTCGGGCAGAGCAGCGAGGTCGAGGGCCAGGGTGCCGTCGGCGATCTTGGCGGCGAGGGCAGCGCGGAGTGCTTCGGAGAGCTCGTTGGGGGTCACCGCTCGATCTTAGCGAAGTCCCGCAAAGGTCCCACGCACCATCCACAGGCGAGCACCTCCTCCAAGCCACCGACCCGCCCCGTCGACCAGCACGTCCCAGCGAGCTCGCGACTCTGCAGCGAGCTCGTGAGTCTCGAGCAAGTTCGACGCGGAGAACCATCGACCTCGCTCCGAAGTCACGAGCTCGACGGTCGTGCGGCGCGGGCTCCGCCGGATCTCGCACTCGGACTCCTGCCCGGAGAGGACCGGACTCCCGTACTCTCCGATGATGACGCGGTGCAGCCTCGGGCGACGGGGTGGACCAGGCAGGCGATGGAGAGAGTTCGGGGAATGAGCGACAAGTCAGGGTTGATCGACCGCGCCGTCCACCAGCTGCGCTCGCACATCACCTCCGGGGACTGGCCCGTCGGCAGCAAGATCCCGACAGAGCCCGCGCTGACCGAGCTCCTCGGCGTCGGCCGCAACACCGTCCGCGAGGCCGTGCAGTCGCTCGTCCACGCCGGTCTGCTCGTCAGGAGGCAGGGGTCGGGCACCTACGTGCTCTCCGACTCCGAGCTCATGGTCGTCATGGGGCGCGAGATCGCCGGGGCCAACCAGCAGCACGTCCTCGAGATCCGCCGCAGCCTCGAGGTCGAGTCGGCACGGCTCGCAGCCGTCCGCCGCTCCCCCGCCGACCTCGCGGTGCTCCGCGAGCTCAACACGGCCCGCCAGGACGCCTTCGCCTCGGGGGACGTCGACCTCATGGTCTCCTCCGACCTCGCCCTGCACCGTGCCATCGCGGCTGCGGCGGGCAACCCCGTGCTGCTGTCTCTCTACGAGAACCTCATCGACGCGATCGGCGCGAACATCCGCACCAACGTCATCGGGCTCGTGCACACGCAGTCCGAGGACGACCACGACGCCCTGGTCGACGCGATCGAGGCAGGCGACCCGGAGCGTGCGATCGACGAGATCACGTCGTACCTCGCGGTGTACATCGCCGGCGGACCTGCGACCCACGGTCCCGAGACTCGCCAAGCCTCGACCGGAGGAGCACGGTCGCCTCAGCAGCCGAGGTGAAGGAGCGCTCGTCGTGCTGGTAGTGTGCTCCATGCCTGACCGGGCGGTCTGCACAGCGCGACACGTGCGAGACTCCGCCTGATCGTGGTCCCCGCCCTCGTAGCTCAGGGGATAGAGCGTCTGCCTCCGGAGCAGAAGGTCGTAGGTTCGAATCCTATCGAGGGCACCATCGCCGCGGATCGCGGCAGCGGCGTCTCACGTCGTGCAGCACAATCCCGGCCCTGCGGGCTGCGGGCAGCCACCTCACCTCGTCTGGTGAGATCAGGGACAGGGACCAGCCCCCCTGCGACGACGCTCCGCACGTCAGCGCGGTCCGGCCGAACGCGTCATGAAGACGTCGACCTCGTCCTCGGAGTCCACGGTGAATCCGTGCCTCTCGTACAGCCGCCGAGCCGAGCTGCCCTGGAGGACGTTCAGCCTGAACGGGCGCGGGTCCTCCTCGGCGAGGATCTCTCGCAGTACCTGGCTGCCGATCCCTCGCCCGTGCGCGCGCGGTACGAGGTAGAAGTGCTCGAGCCAGCGTGCGTCGTCCTCGACGCGCACGGTGACGCAGCCGATCTCCGTGCCGTCCTCGACGATCACGCGGGTGCTCGTGGGCACGTAGGAGTCACGCATCCGCTGCCGGACACGGTGGGTGTCGTAGCGGCCGAGACGTTCGAGGTCCTCACGCAGCACCTCCGCCCGGAGGTCGACCAGCCACTCGATGTCGTGCTCCGTCGCGGAGCGGAAGGTCGTCGCCACGGCGAGATCCTACCGACCCTCGCGGCTCTCGCGGCTCTCGCGGCTCTCGCGGCTCTCGCGGCTCTCGCGGCTCTCGCGGCTCTCGCGGCTCTCGGCTAGCGTCGCTCTCATGCCGGACGACCTCTCCGACCCCGACCGCCGCCCCGTGCGGCTCTTCGTCGGTCATGCCGAGTCGCCCGTGTGGTTCCCGGACCCGCGAGGGTTCGAGGAGATGCACCTCGACGACAACCTCACCGACGCGCTGCGCGCGTGGGACGCCGAGTGGTACTCCTCGCGGCGCCCCGACGACTTCGAGTGGATCGGCGCGACCCCTGAGATCGAGCACCTGCGCCGTGGTGTCGACCTCGCCTACAGGATCTCCCGCGCGCTCGGCTCCGAGTTCGTCGTCGAGGTCGACCCCGCCGTCGAGCGCTCGAGCCATGACGCGTACAGCGCACCGGAGAAGCTGCGCATCCGCTCCGACGGACCTCCGCTGCAGCCTGCGGCTGCAGCGCAGTTCACCGTGTGGGCGGACCACGAGCGTGCCGAGCGCGAGCGCTTCCAGCGCGCCGTGCCCGAGAGGGAGTCTGGCGAGACATGGTCCGCCTACGCGCCGCTCTCCGGGACGACGTTCCGGCCGGGCAGACCCAAGACGCGCGGACGATGACCGTGCCGGCACCGTCACGACGGGAGCAGAGCGGATCCGTGCCCGAGCGAGCGACGACCGCTCCCCGACGCCCTGTACTCGACCTGCCTCCAGCAGACGAGAGGCGCGTCGTGAAGCACGGCATCCGCACCCGGTGGGTCCCGACGGTCGTGGTGATGCTCGTCCTGGCCGCGGTCCTCACGGTCGTCGCTCTCGGGCGGAGCGTCGGCGGTCCTGACGCGCCGACGCTGCGGGACGGCCCTGGGATGGCCTGCGTCCAGCTCGCGGACGAAGGCGCGTTCCCGACGGTCGAACCTGGCCTCTCGCCGGTCTCGGCCGACGTGCGGCTCGACGGCCGCCTGCTCTGCGTGTGGCCGGACGGGTCGGCGAGCTCCTTCCACTACCTCCAGACAGACGCCACGTCGGTGAGGATGCTCTGGGTGGCCCTCGCCCTCGCAGCCGCCGCAGTCGCCCACGCCGCGATCTGCACCAGCCGCCGGTTCGCCGTCTACGACGCCTGACGCAGGAGCGGAGTGCACCGAGCCCAGCCATGAGGCCCCAGATCCACCCTCTCTGACCTGCTTCGACGCACGGACGCTGCCGCTCGCGCCCTGGACAAGCCCTCCGCCCGTCGTGCAAGATCGACATGGAGACCGTTTTCCGCGGCGATGGTGCCGCACTCGACGAGGAGCCCCCACATGACACGTAGAGCACTCGTGGTGCGCGGGGGGTGGGACGGCCACTCACCGGAGGCCGCGACAGACCTCTTCGTGCCGTTCCTGCAGGCGCAGGGCTTCGTGACCGAGATCGAGACGGACAACGAGGTCTACGCCGACGCCGACCGGATGGCGGGCGTCGACCTCGTGGTGCAGTGCGTGACGATGTCGGAGATCAGCGGACCGGCGCTCGCCGGGCTGCGGTCCGCCGTCGAGGCGGGGACGGGTCTTGCCGGGTGGCACGGCGGGATCGCCGACTCCTACAGGGCGAGCTCTGACTACCTCCAGCTGGTCGGCGGGCAGTTCGCGACCCATCCGGGGCGCCACCCCGACGAGCGGCCTGGCGACGCGAGCGACAACTATCTCCGGCACACCGTGACCATCACGGCCGAGGGACACCAGCACCAGATCACCGCGGGCCTCACAGACTTCGAGCTCGACACCGAGCAGTACTGGGTCCTCCACGACGACCTGATCGACGTGCTGGCGACGACCACGCACCCGGTCCGTCCGTGGCACCCGTGGCACAGGCCGATCATCTCCCCAGCCGTCTGGACGCGGCTGTGGGGCGCGGGGCGCGTCTTCGTGGCCACACCGGGTCACTCCCCCGAGGTCTTGGCCGACCCGAACGTCCGCACCATCGTCGAGAGGGGTCTGCTGTGGGCCAGCCGCACGGAGTCGGAATAGTCGGTCTGGGTGTCATCCTCGATGCCTACCTCGCCACGCTCGCGGAGCACCCTGGGATCCGCATCGCCGCCGTCGCCGACCTGGACGCCTCACGCGCCGAGGCCGTGGCAGCGCGGCTGCGCGACAGCCGGGCGAGCACCGTCGAAGAGCTCCTGACCTCGGACGACGTCGAGACCGTCCTCGACCTGACGACTCCCGGCGCCCACGCGCAGGTCGCCCTGGCCTGTGCACGCAGCGGGAAGAACCACTACGGCGAGAAACCGTTGGCCGCGACCCTCGCTGACTCCCGAGCTGTCGTCGACGCTGCCGCACGGGCGGGGGTGGGTCTGGGCTGCGCCCCGGACACCGTCCTCGGGACAGGGGTGCAGACTGCTCGGGCGGTCGTCGACGCTGGCCTCATAGGACGCCCGACGGCGGCCGTCGCGACATGGGTCTCAGCCGGCCACGAGGCCTGGCACCCCCACCCCGACTTCTACTACCTGCCCGGTGGCGGACCGCTGCTCGACATGGGGCCGTACTACCTCACGAGCCTCGTCCACCTGCTCGGGCCTGTCGTCGCAGTGACGGGATCGGCAGGGCGGCTGCGCGACAGCCGCACGATCGGCTCCGGTCCGCGCGCGGGCGAGGTGATCCCGGTCGAGGTCGCCACGCACGTCGCCGGCACCCTGGAGCACGCAGGCGGCGCGATCTCGACGGTCACCATGAGCTTCGACGCACCTGGCACCCGTGCCCGCCCGATCGAGGTCTACGGGGACGAGGGCAGCGTGTCGGTCCCCGACCCGAACACCTTCGGCGGGGACGTCGAGCTGCTCACCCGGGGTGGCGCCTCGTGGGAGACCGTCGCACCTCGTGCCGGCTTCGTCGACTCCTCCCGCGGGGTCGGGCTGCTCGAGATGGTCGGGGCTGCCGGGCTCGGGGACGCACTGGCGCAGGCCCGCGCCAGCGGGGCTGTCGGCCTGCACGTCATGGAGGTCATGACAGGGCTGCTCGACTCCGCGAGCAGCGGTCGCCGGACCCAGATCTCGAGTGCACCCGCTCGACCCGACCTCGTGCCGCTGACCGCAGCCGCGACGTGGCGGGGCCTCTCCTGACGCAGAGCGCCAGGAGAGATCTCGTCCGTCTCAGGCGACGAGCTCACCCCCTCTCAGGCAGCGGGCCTGTCCGCTGCCTGAGTGACAGGCTCGCCCCCTCTCAGACGAAGGGCACGGCCCGTCTCAGGCGACGGGCTCGTCACGGCCGACTGCGACGGCCGACGACGTCGCCCCTGCTGCCGGTCGACCTGTCGCGGCCCACGACGCCAGCAGGGTCAGCGCGTCCGCCGACGGGCTCGACGGCGCCGCGGTGTAGACGTTCACCTGGAGGCCCGGGTCGGCGGGGAGCACGAGGGCCTCGAAGTCGAGCTCCATCCTGCCGACCACCGGGTGGCAGAACACCTTGGTCCCCGATCGGTGGTACCTCACATCATGGGAGGCCCACAGCCTCCTGAAGTCCTCGCTGCGGGTCGAGAGCTCGCCGACGAGCGCCGTGAGCGACGTGTCGTAGGGGTTGCGGCCTGCCTCGGCCCGGATGATCGCGACAGAGTCGTGAGCGATACGGTCCGCCTTCTCACCCCAGAACGCCCGGGCCGGCGTCGGGTCGAGGAACATGAACCGGGCGGCGTTCACGGGCCCACCGATGGTCTGCTCGGCCGACTCGAACAGCGGCGCGTAGAGCGCACGCCCGAGCACGTTGCAGCCGAGGACGTCGAGCCTGCCGTTGCGCACGAAGGCCGGCACGTCCGGCATCGCGTCGAGGATCCGCTGGACGGCAGGGCGCAAGACCGGGGCTGGTGCGCGGCGTGCCCGCGAGCGCGCCGCGCCCGAGGCGTTCGCGGCACGTGCCAGGTCGAAGAGGTGGCCGCGCTCCGCCTCGTCCAGCTGGAGGGCCTCGGCGAGTGACTCGAGCACCTCCTCGGAGACCCCGCCGAGGTTCCCGCGCTCGAGCCGGGTGTAGTAGTCGACGCTCACCCCGGCGAGCATCGACACCTCTTCGCGCCGCAGACCGGGCACCCGGCGGTGACCGCCGTAGGCAGGCAGACCGGCGCGCTCGGGGGTGATCCGCGCGCGGCGCGTCGAGAGGAACTCGCGGGTCTCGGTCTTCAGGTCCATCCTCCGACCGTACGACCTCGTGCCGGCCCGCGGGAGGTACCAGCTGTACCCGCCACGCTCATCACACTCTCGCGCCGAGCCGCCTGCAGGCCACGTCGGCACGAAGGTCTTGAGGTACGCCGCGGGCGTGTGCGAGCGTGCATCACCGCTCGGCAGGGGACGACAACCTCCGAGACGCGCTCGCCTCGTCGTGTGGTGCCGGGGGGCTCGGTGACAGGTTGTCAGGCGCCAGGCGCTCCGGCGTGATGAACGCGTCGGTTCAAGAGAACGCCGTCTGAGTCCAGAGATGCGTGACGGCGTAGGCCCGCCACGGTGCCCAGTCCTCGCTGAGCCGTGCAGCCGCTGTCCCGGTCCGGACCCCGAGGGCCTTCTTGAGCACGAGGTCGTCCGCCGGGTAGGCATCACGATCACCGAAGAGGCGCAGCGCCACGTAGTCGGCTGTCCACGGTCCGATACCCCGCACGGCGAGCAGTGCAGCGCGGGCGGCATGCGGGTCGTCGTCCATACCTAGGAGGAGGTCGCCCGAGGCGACGGCATGAGCGAGGGCTGACACGGTCGCTGCCCGGGCTCCGGTGAGCCCGACGATGCTGCGCAGGGTGTCGACATCGACCGCTGCGACAGCCTCGGCTGTCGGGAAGGACCGGAATCCTGCTGGGGCGTCTCCCCCGAGCGCCGCGACCAGCCGCCCACCGAAGGTCCTGGCTGCACCGAGCGACACCTGCTGCCCGATCACGGTCATCGCGGCGGTCTCGAACCCGTCGACCGAGCCCAGGATCCTCAGCCCCGGGCGCGCAGCGACAAGAGGTGCGAGCGTCCCAGACTGCGCGAGGTGCGCGTCGATCCCCTCGACCTCGCGGTCGAGGTCGAGCCAGCGCCGGACTGTCGCGACGAGCCCGGCGTCGACCGGGGCGTCACCGTCGTGGTCCACAGCGCTCAGTCGGACCGATCCCGGCTCGTCCCACGCGACCGTGACGACGAGCTCTCCCCCGCGAACGCTGCGCGAGTGCCGAGCAGCGAGCAGGTCACAGGTCTCGATGCCAGGAATCGCGTGGGCGGCGACGGTCCGCATCAGCGGCTCGAGGGTGATCGGGACCGTGTGCTCGAGTCGGACTGCCAGACCGTTGCTCATGACGCCGCCTCGAGCTCGAGCAGCCACCGCTTGGCGGCAGGCCCGCCGGCATACTGCCCGGTGGTGCCGTCCGAGCGCACCACCCGGTGGCACGGCACGACGAGCGGCAGAGGATTCTTCGCACAGGCTGTGCCCACCGCGCGGACCGCACGGGGGCTACCCGCGAGTGCGGCCACCTCGGTGTAGGTCGCGGTGCGCCCATAGGGAATCTCGGGGAGGTGCCGGACCACCTCTCGGCGGAAACCCGTCGTGAGGGTCAGGTCCAGAGGCAGGTCAAAGCTGCGCCGGCTGCCGGTCAGGTACTCCTCGACCTCGAAGGCCAGCCTGTCGAGCCGGGCCGGCGCACGCAGGACCCGAGGGCTCACCTTGCGGGCCAGCGTGTCGAGCACCTGGTCGAAGCCCTCGACCGCGAAGGCCAGGCGGAGGACGCCGACCTCGGTCGCTGCCAGGAGCATCTCGCCGACAGGTGTGTCGACGGTGCGGTAGGCGACGTCGAGCAGCCCGCGCTCTTGGGCGACGAGCGCCAGCCGTGCCCGCAGCACCGACTCGACGACACTGTCCGCGTCGGTGTCCAGACCGGCGAGCTCGTCCCAGCCCAGTGCGGTCTGCTCCTTCTGCTGATTCTGCTCAGAGTCGTGCACCGTACACCTCCTCGTCTGTGGTCACAGGTCCAGCGAGTGCCGCGCGGAGCGCTCGCACCCCGTCGGCGGCAGCCCGACGCGCGGCTGCCTCGGTCCCGCCGAGCACGGCGGCGACCTCGGCGTAGGGCAGGCCACCCAGGTGGTGGAAGGCGACGCACTCCCGCTGGCGGGTGGGCAGCGTCGCGAGCGCGGCGTACAGGTCGAGCCGTTCGGCCGAACCGAGCCCGGCGGTCTCCGGACGCTCAGGAACCGTCTCGACCGGGAGGGCGCGCCGAGCCCTGGCGCGGAGGTGGTCGATCCCCTTGCGACGGGCGATGGTCACCAGCCACGCCTCGACGTTGGCGTCGTGAGGAAGCTCCGGGTAGGCGCGCATCGCCGAGACGAAGGTCTCGGCCCACACGTCGTCTGCGTCGTCAGGGCCGACAAGCGCCCGGCACACCCGCAGGACAGCGCCGCCGTGCGCCGTGACGACGTGGTCGAAGGCCCGCTGCATCAGAAGAGCACCTCGGCGAGGCGGCGCGGGTCTTCGATCGCGAGGAGCTGCTCCTTGCGGGCGATCCCACCCGCGTACCCGGTGAGGGTCCCGTCAGAGCCGACCACGCGGTGGCACGGCACGATGATCGAGAGGGGGTTGCGCCCGTTCGCGGCTCCCACCGCCCTCACCAGCCGGGCATCACCCAGGGCCAGCGCGAGGTCGAGATAGCTGCGGGTGGAGCCGTAGGGGATCTCGGTCAGCTGGGCCCAGACCCTGTGCTGGAAGACGGTCCCGACAGCGGCCGTCGGCACCGTGAACTCGCGACGCCCGCCCGCGAAGTACTCGGCGAGCTCGCTCTCGAGCTGCCCGGCACCGTCGTCCGAGGGCTCGCCGAAAGAGTCGGGGAGGTGAGCCGCCCCCGCCATGAACAGACGGCTGAGCACTCCGTCAGTGCTCACGGCCGTCAACGGACCGACGGGCGACTCGATCACCCGGAACGTCCTCATACGATCCCCCTCCCTTCCTGAAGCTGGTCCTGCTCGCCAGGCCCGCGTCGATCCGCGTCGACGGCCGCCGTAGACAGATGCAGACAGCTGCGCACATCTGACGCCGCACCGGGTGCGGACGCCGGACCATCATCCCAGTCACCCTGCAGACGTCGGCCAGAGCCGGTTCGTGAGGTCCGAGACCTGTCAGATCTCGGAGAGCGTCATCCGTACCAGCTCCCGCACCCGCTCTGGACAAAACATGGGACCTTTGACGCATGTGAGGGCGGACACACCCGCATAGCGTTGAAGACATCACATCCCCCGCACGACATCCCGATCGAAGGACCCGATGACCCTCACCGACGCACCGACCACAGTCGCCGCCGAGATCGACGCTCTCGTCGTCGCAGGCAACGCTGCGCTCGCCGAGTACGCGAGCTTCACACAGGAGCAGATCGACCACATCGTCAAGAAGGCCTCGGTCGCAGCCCTCAACCAGCACGGCGAGCTCGCCGTGCACGCCGTGCGCGAGACCGGCCGCGGAGTCTTCGAGGACAAGGCCGTGAAGAACATCTTCGCGTGCGAGCACGTCACGAACTCGATGCAGAACCTCAAGACCGTGGGCGTCATCAGCCGCGACGAGCTCACCGGCATCACCGAGATCGCAGAGCCTGTGGGCGTCATCTGCGGTGTCACCCCGGTGACGAACCCGACCTCGACCGCGATCTTCAAGTCGCTCATCGCGCTCAAGACCCGCAACCCCATCATCTTCGGCTTCCACCCCTCGGCCCAGCAGTCCTCGGTCGCCGCCGCCCGCGTCGTCCGTGACGCCGCCGTCGCCGCCGGCGCACCCGCCGACTGCATCCAGTGGGTCGAGCACCCCTCGCTCGAGGCCACCAACCTGCTCATGAACCACCCGGGGGTCGCACTGATCCTCGCGACCGGCGGCAACGCGATGGTCCGTGCGGCCTACTCCTGCGGCAAGCCCGCCCTGGGCGTCGGCGCCGGCAACGTCCCGGCCTTCATCGAGCGCAGCGCCAAGCTCAAGCGCGCCGTGAACGACGTGGTCCTGTCCAAGGCCTTCGACAACGGCATGATCTGCGCCTCCGAGCAGGCCGTCATCCTCGACGCCCCGATCTACGACGAGGCCATGTCCGAGTTCGCGGTCCTGCACGCCTACCGCGTGAACGCCGCCGAGAAGGCGATGCTCGAAGAGCTCATCTTCGGGGTCCAGGCCAACGGCACCAACTGCGGCGAGGCCAAGCTCAACCCGACAGTGGTCGGCCAGAGCCCCGAGTGGATCGCCGAGAAGGCGGGCTTCTCGGTCCCCGAGGGCACGTCGATCATCCTCGCGGAGGTCTCCGAGGTCGGCCCCAACGAGCCCCTCACCCGCGAGAAGCTCTGCCCCGTGCTCGCCGTGCTGCGCGCCGACGGCGCCGAGGAGGGCATCCGCCTCTCGGAGCAGATGGTGGAGTTCGACGGTCTCGGCCACTCGGGCTCGATCCACTCCGAGGACCAGGCGATCATCGAAGAGTTCGGCTCACGCGTGAAGGCCGTCCGCATCATCACCAACGCGCCCAGCTCCCTCGGTGGCATCGGCGACATCTACAACGCCTTCATCCCCTCGCTCACCCTCGGCTGCGGCTCCTACGGCCACAACTCGGTCTCCAACAACGTGTCGGCGATCAACCTCGTCAACGTCAAGCGCATCGGCCGGAGGAACAACAACTTGCAGTGGTTCAAGGTCCCCGCCAAGACGTACTTCGAGCCGAACGCGATCCGCTACCTCGCCGACATGCGCGGCATCAGCCGGGTCACGATCGTCACCGACTCGACGATGACCCGACTCGGCTTCGTCGACAAGATCCTCGACGTCCTCAACCGCCGCGGCGACCGCGTCGCGCTGCAGATCATCGACGACATCCTCCCCGAGCCGACGGTCGACTCCGTGACGGCCGGCGCCGAGCTCATGCGGGCCTTCAACCCCGACACGATCATCGCCCTCGGCGGCGGTTCGCCGATGGACGCCGCGAAGGTCATGTGGCTGCTGTACGAGCACCCCGAGATCGAGTTCGCGGACATGAAGGAGAAGTTCTTCGACGTCCGCAAGCGTGCCTTCAAGTTCCCCGACCTCGGCGAGAAGGCCAGCCTGGTCTGCATCCCGACCACGTCGGGAACCGGCTCCGAGATGACGCCCTTCGCGGTCATCACCGACCCGGTCTCGGGCAAGAAGTACCCGCTCGCCGACTACGCGCTCACTCCGACCGTCGCGATCGTCGACCCGGCACTGACCGCGATGATGCCCGGCTTCCTCGCCGCAGACTCCGGCTTCGACGCCCTGACCCACGCGACCGAGGCCTTCGTCTCCGTCTACGCCAACGACTTCACCGACGGCCTGTGCCTGCACGCCATCAAGCTGATCTTCGAGAACATCGAGGCCTCGGTCAACGGCGCTCCCGGCAGCACCGAGCAGACCGTCGTCAAGGCCCGCGAGAAGATGCACAACGCCGCGACGATCGCCGGCATGGCCTTCGGCAACGCGTTCCTCGGGATCGTGCACGCGATGGCGCACGTCACGGGGTCGGCCTTCCACCTGATCCACGGCCGCACCAACGCGACGTACCTGCCGCACGTGATCCGCTACAACGGCACCGTGCCCACGAAGCTCACGAGCTGGCCCAAGTACGAGCACTACGTGGCACCCGAGCGCTTCCAGGAGATCGCCAAGCACCTTGGTCTCCCCGCGTCGACGCCGGCCGAGGGCGTCGAGTCCTACGCCAAGGCCGTCGAGGCGCTGCGTGACAAGGTCGGCATCGCCCCGTCCTTCCAGGCACAGGGCGTCGCCGAGGAGAACTTCATCGGGAGCCTCGACTCGCTCGCCATGGCTGCCTACGAGGACCAGTGCGCCCCGGCCAACCCCCGCATGCCGATGCTCGAGGACATGAAGACCATCATGGAGGCCGCGTACTACGGCACCTCCTTCGAGGCGGTCCGTGCGAGCCGTCGCGCCGCGGTCGAGACCGTCCCCGCGGTCTCGGCCACCCCTGAGGAGGCAACCCCCGTCGACGCAGCTGCAGTCGAGATCCCTGAGGACCTCGCACCTGAGGCACCGAAGAAGGGCCGCCGCCGCTGAGACGCGCTGACCGCTAGTACCGCCGCAGACGGCCGACGCCCCGCTCCTC
>NZ_JACBYE010000022.1 GCF_013415325.1 Sanguibacter inulinus
GTGCTCGGGCGGGGGAGCGGAGGACCTCAGCTCGAGGCTCGCAGCACCAGGACGGGGGCGAGCACGGAGCGGCCTGTCGGGTCCACGACGGGTGGGAGCTCGGTGTCGGACGGGTCGGCGAGGTCCTCCGCCGAGATCGCCCCGAGCGTCACGAGGAGCTCTTCGGTCGCGAGGCGGGCCATCCGGACCACGGGGTTGGCGACCGTCGTGAGGGCGGGGACGGTGTCGTCGGCGACGCCGAGGTCGTCGTAGCCGATGACTGCCACGTCCTCGGGCACCCGGCGCCCGTGCGCGGCGAGCGACTGGAGGGCGCCGCTGGCCATGAGGTCGGAGGCCGCGAAGACGGCGTCGATGGTGGGGTCCTCGGCGAGGATCTGGTCCATCGCCGACGCCCCCGTCGCGATCGTGAAGTCACCGCGGACCACGGGGCCGGGCTCGAGGCCCGCCTCGCGCAGGGCCGCGTGGAAGCCCTCGAGACGGTCTTCGCCCGCGGTCATGTCGCCCGGCCCGGCGATGTGGGCGATGCGCCGGCAGCCGCGCGCGACGAGGTGCTCGGTCGCGATCTTGCCGCCCCCGACATTGTCGACGTCGACGCAGCGCAGCCCCGGGAAAGGGTGGAAGGGGCGGCCGACGAAGACCGCGGGCAGCCGGGACGCCTCGATGGCACCCTCGAGGCCGTCCTTGCGGTGGTGGGAGACGACGATCGCCCCGTCGACGTGCCCGTTGCGCAGGTACTGCGCGATCCGCCCGGCGGACTCGTCGAGCTTGGCGATGAGCAGCACGAGCTGGAGGTCGGAGTTCTTCAGCACAGAGTTCATGCCGCGCAGCGTCGCTGCGAAGAACGGGTCGTTGAGGAATCTCTCGTCGGGCTCGGGGACGACGAGCGCGACAGAGTTGGTGCGGCGGGTGACGAGCGACCTCGCCGCCCGGTTCGGGACGAACCCGAGCCGGGCGACGGCGTCGTCGACGGCGGCCTGCGCCTCGGCGGAGACCCGTGAGCCGCCGTTGATCGCTCGTGATGCTGTCGAGCGTGACACCCCGGCGGCCAGGGCCACCTCTTCGAGCGTCGGGACCTGCATGCTCATCGGATCTCCTCGTGGGGCGTGGGCCCCGGTGCTGTGGTGCGCTGCGCCTCAGGCGCGGCGCGGCGGGACTGTGCTGGTCCGGGCGACCTCGCCGTACCACGCACCGCTCGCCTTGACGGTCCGTTCCTGGGTCTCATAGTTCACCCGGACGATACCGAAGCGCTTGTTGTAGCCCCAGGCCCACTCGAAGTTGTCGAGCAGCGACCATGCGAAGTATCCCGCGACGTCGGCCCCCTGCGCGATAGCCTCGTGCGTCGCGCGCAGGTGGAGGTCGTAGAACGAGAGCCTGTCCTGGTCGTCGACCTGCTCGTCCGGGCCGGCGACGTCGTCGTAGGCGCAGCCGTTCTCGGTCACGTACAGGCGCATGCCCTTCGGCCCCGTGTACTCCTCGTGCATGCGCACCAGCAGGCGGGTGAGGAGCTCGGGCTGGATCTCCCAGTCCATGTCGGTCACGGGCGCGCCCGTCGGGTGCCAGAAGACACCGTCGGCGGCAGGCCACGGGGCCGAGGTCTCACGGGCGACGGGTGCGTCGCCGTGCAGCTCTTCGGTCGGTGCGGCCGGGGTCTTCGACACGCTCTCGCCGTGGTAGTAGTTCACGCCCAGGGTGTCGATCGGCGTCGAGATGATCTCGAGGTCGCCGTCGTGCACGTGCTCGAGGAAACCCTCGGCCAGGCCGAGCTCGTCGAGGTCCTCGAGCAGGTCGACGGGGTAGGCGCCGTGGAAGATCGGGTCGGCGAACACCCTGTTGAACTGCGCGTCGATGCGGCGCGCGGCGTCGACGTCGTCAGGGTTCGTCGGGTCGACGGGCTCGGCGACCGTGAGGTTGAGCGTGAGACCGAGGTTCGCCTCGGGCGCACGAGCGCGCAGCTCCTGCGTGGCCAGGCCGTGGCCGAGCAGCAGGTGGTGGGCTGCCGCGAGGCCGTCGGGCCGCGACTGACGGCCCGGTGCGTGCACCCCGGCGGTGTAGCTGAGGAAGGAGGAGCACCACGGCTCGTTGAGCGTGGTCCACACGCCGACGCGGTCGCCGAGCGCCTCGTGCATCGTCACGGCGTACTCGGCGAAGAGGTACGCGGTGTCGCGGTTGGTCCAGCCGCCCTTGTCCTCGAGGGCCTGGGGGAGGTCCCAGTGGTACAGCGTGATCCACGGCAGGATGTCCTGCTCGAGGAGGGAGTCGACGAGGCGCGAGTAGAAGTCGAGCCCCTTCTGGTTGACCCCGGCCGGACCGGCGACGCCGTCGGGGCGCACGCGTGCCCACGACGAGGAGAACCTGTACGCGCCGATGCTCAGCTCTTTCATGAGCCGGGTGTCGTCGGCGTAGCGGTGGTAGTGGTCGCACGCGACGTCGCCGGTGTGGCCGTCGAGCACGGCGCCGGGCACGCGGCAGAAGGTGTCCCAGATGGAGTCCTTGCGGCCGTCCTCGTGCGCTGCGCCCTCGATCTGGAACGCCGCTGTCGCTGCGCCCCAGACGAAGCCCTCGGGGAAGACCAGGGGCGCGGTGGTCGCGGTCTGGTCGGGGGTGGGGGTCGAGGTGGTCATCCCTTGACAGCTCCTTGCATGATGCCGGCGACCAGCTGGCGGCCCGCGAAGAGGAAGACGAAGATCAGCGGCAGCGTCGAGAGCAGCACACCGGCCATGATGAGCGAGTAGTCCTGGAAGTAGTTCGCCTGGAGCTGCTGGATCACCATGGGCAGGGTCGGGTTGGACCCGTTGAGGATGATGAACGGCCAGAAGAACGCCGTCCAGCTGCCGATGAAGGTGAAGAGCGCGAGCATCGCTGCGGCGGGACGGGCTGCCGGCATGGCGACGTGCCAGAACGTGCGGATCATCGACGCGCCGTCCATGCGGGCCGCCTCGATGAGCTCGAAGGGCAGGGCGTTCTCGAGGTACTGGGTCATCCAGAACACACCGAAGGCTGTCACCATGCCGGGCACGATCACGGCGATCAGCTTGCCGGACCAGCCGATCTCGGACATGACGATGAACAGCGGGACGATGCCGAGCTGGGTCGGGATCGCCATGGTCGCGATGACGAAGACGAGCAGCGGGCCACGGCCGCGGAAGCGCAGCTTCGCGAAGGAGTAGCCGGCGAGCGTCGAGAAGACCACGACCGACAGCGACTGCAGGACGGCCACGATCATCGAGTTCACGAAGCCCTTGAGGAGCGGGATGTTCGACTCGAAGACGCGGGAGAAGTTCTCGAAGAGGTTGCCCTGCGGGATGAGGCTGGGGATCGGGTTCTGCGAGATCGTCAGCTGGTCGGAGGACCCGAGCAGGAACACGTAGAGCAGCGGGTAGACGGACACGAGCAGCACGATGCCGAGCAGCGTGTACGTGATCCACCCGGGGCGGCGGTCGGCTCCGCCGACCTTGTTGCGGCGCCGCTTGGCGGCGCTGCGAGCAGCGCCCTTGCCGGCGGTCTGGGCGATGACAGGGACCGAGCTCATCGCGTCCTCCCGGTGGTCGTGGTGCCGTTGTCGGGCAGGTCGTCTGACTGTGTGGTCGGGTCGGCTGCGGCCGGCACGCCGACGCCCGTGGGGGCGAGGGGTGCTGTCGGTGCCGGGGGCGTGGGGGGTGCCTCGCGCAGCGACTTCTTCTTCGCGCGGGCCACCGCCCGGGTGCCCGAGGACGAGATCCGCCGGGTGATGAGGAAGTTGAGGATGCCGATCACCACGATGAGCAGGAAGAGGATCCATGCGACCGCGGCGGCGCGGCCGAAGCTCTTCTGGTTGCCCCAGCCGAGCTCGTAGATGTACATGGTGAGCGTCATCCACTGACGGTCCGCTCCACCCATGCCGGAGGGGTCGAACATGCGCGGCTCGTCGAAGATCTGCAGACCGCCGATGGTCGAGGTGATGACCACGAAGATGATGGTCGCGCGCAGCTGCGGCACGGTGACCGAGAAGAACTGGCGCAGGCGCCCGGCGCCGTCGATGATCGCGGCCTCGTAGAGCTCGCGCGGCACGGCCTGCATGGCCGCGAGGAAGATGAGGGTGTTGTAGCCGGTCCAGCGGAAGTTCACCATCGTGGCGATCGCGAAGTGGCTGGGGAGGATCTCGGCGTGCCAGCGGACCGGGTCGACGCCGATGATGTCCAGGACCGCGTTGATCGTGCCGGACTGGTCGGCGAAGAGGCGACCGAAGATCAGGCCGACGGCGACGGGGGCGACCACGTAGGGGAGCAGCACGCCCATGCGCCAGAAGGTCTTCGCGCGGATGTTCGCGTCGAGCAGCGCGGCGAGGATGATCGCGATGATCACCTGCGGCACCGAGGACAGCAGGAAGATCGAGAAGGTGTTGCGCAGCGCCTTCCAGAAGTTCGGCTGGTGGAGCACGTCCACGTAGTTCTGCAGGCCCACCATCTCGCCCTGCCCGATGAGCAGGTTCCAGTCGTGGACCGAGACCCACGCTGTGTAGACCAGCGGGAACAGACCGGTGATCGCGAAGAGGACGAAGAACGGAGAGATGTACAGGTACGGGGAGAGCTTCACATCCCACTTGCCGCGCTTCTGACGGAAGGCGATCCGACGGGGTGTGCGCTCCTCGTCGGTCGAGGGCTTGGGTGGGGACAGGACAGCCATGAGGATCCTTCGGGCAGACGCCGCAGCGGGGCGCGGATGAGCAGAGGCGGTGCCGCGTCGGGCACGCCGCGCCCCGGGTGGGGCGCGCCGTGCCCGACGCGGCGGTCAGGCGCGGTGGTGCAGCGAGGTCAGAAGCCCAGGTTGCTGAAGTCGCTCAGAGCCTGGTCCCATGCCTCGTCGGCCTTCTGGGTCTGCTCGATGTCGACGCGCTTCAGGGCGTCGCCGACGGCCTGGTTGATCGCGAAGTAGTTCTGGCCCTTGAACGGCGGGACCGGGTTGACGGCGTTGGAGCGGTTGATGAAGATCTCGCCGACGGGTGCGTCGTTGAAGAAGTCGTTCGTCGCCGAGGTGAGGGTCTCGTCGTCGTATGCCGCGACCTGGCTCGGGAAGGTGCCCGCGTTGGCGAAGGCCTTGATCTGCTGCTCAGGGGCGGTCAGCCACAGAGCGAGCTTCTTGGCCTCTTCGACGTTCTTGCCGGACTTCGGGACGGTCAGGAAGGACCCGCCCCAGTTGCCGCCGCCGCCGGGGAAGACGTCAGCGACGTCCCAGCCGTCGACGCCGCCCGCGCGCTCTTCGACCGGACCGGTCATCCAGGCGGGGCAGAGCATCGTCGCGAAGCCGGCGTTCTGGAACGCAGCGTCCCAGTCGGGGCTCCACTGGTCGAGGTGCGCCGAGAGCTCAGGGGCGACCTCGAGGATCGAGTCGTAGAAGCCCTTGATCTCGGTGTTCGACGCGAGGTCCTTCGGCTCGCCCGTGGAGGGGTCCTCGTAGGCTGCCTCGACCTGGCCGACCATGCCCTGCATGATCGCGTTGCTCGAGTCGTACCAGGCGGAGTCGCTCGCTGCGGTGAAGGTCTTGCCCGCTGCGAAGTAGTCGTCCCAGGTGGCGTCCTCGCCACCGAGGAGCTCGGCGACAGCGGCGCGGTCGGTCGGCAGACCGGCGGCCTCGAAGAGGTCGGAGCGGTAGCAGATGCCGGCCGGCCCGATGTCCGTGCCGAGGCCGATGAGCGTGCCGTCCGAGGCCGTGCCCTGCTTGAGCTTCCAGTCGACGTAGCGACCCTCGACCTCAGGGTCGGACAGGTCGGCGAAGGCCGAGGAGACCATGTCGAGCTCAGGCATCCAGTCGACCTCGATGCCCTCGATGTCGGCGAGGCCGTCACCGCCGGCGGCGAGCTTCGTCGTGAGGTTGGAGCGAGCGTCCTCGGTCTTGGCAGCCTTGGTCTGCTTGACGACGACGTTCGGGTTGGCGGCCGTGTACTCCGCGAGGAGCTCGTCGGTGTAGCCGAAGTTGTTGAAGGTGGCGACGGTCAGCTCGATCTTGCCGTCCGCGTTGGTCGACGAGCCGCTGGCCTCGTCGTCGCTGGAGCAAGCCGAGAGCGCGAGCGCCATGATCGAGGCGCCGGCCACCACGGAGGTGAGGCGACGCGAACGAGGGGTGCTGAACATAGGTGAAGACTCCTTTGTCCACGGTCCGGCTGCGGTGCCGTCCGTGCGTGTGAAGGACTGTCGGACTCCCCGGTGAGGGGTGACCGTCGAACCTGCATGTGGAGGAGGTAGCCCGCCTGTGGGAACGCTCCCATGCGTCACGGATGATCATGGTGGGATCGCTCCCACACGTCAATGCCCAGTCGGGGTGAGAGCGGTTCCAAGGGCACTCGAAAGTGCATAGTCGCAGGTCAGAGCATTGCCGACCGCGTGGAAGGTTGCTGAATCGTTATCGGGTGACCGGTTCGGACGGTGCCCAGACGCACGAGAGGGCCGCCCTCGAGAGGGCGGCCCTGGCTCCGGGGAGGCGGTCGTCGTCGACCGCCTGACGAGTCAGTCCTGCGGGTGGGTCGCGATCCAGTCGGAGGCCGTCGCGGCCTCGGCTGTGAGGGCCTGGCGGATGGCCTCGGCGGCAGCCTTCTCGATGCTCGCCCCGAAGAGCGGGACAGGGGACTTGATCTCGCCCTCGTAGGTCATGGTCGAGCCTCCGGCAGCGGGCACCAGGGTGATCGACCCCGTCATGCGCACGGGCGCGCCGGTGATCTCGACCGAGACCGTGCCGAAGCGACGCCCGTCGGCCCCCTCGGTCGGCTCGGCCCACGCCTCGGTCTGGCGGATCTCGAGCTCGGACCCCACGAAGGAGCGCGCCTGCGCAGGGATCTGGTCGCTCGGGATCACCCTGCGGACCGCCGACGTGTAGCTGCCGTCGGTGCCCGAGGTCACGTCGACTGTGAGCACCTTCGACCCGGCCTGCGCCGCCTTGTGGCGGATGAACTCGGGGTCGTTGACCAGCCGGACCGCGGCGTCGGTCGGCAGGGGAAGGTCCAGGGTGATGCTCGTGCGCATGGGTCGTGCTCCTTCGCCGTGACGGGTGAGCACGAGCCTACCGAACGGTGCGCCCGGGTGTACGTCTGCCGATGTGGGGACGAGGTGCGCGGGCGAGCACGTCCGGACGACGCGCGGGGCGCTCGCCCGCGTAGGCTTCCTCTGTGTCGACCATGAGCAACCTCGTGTCCAAGTACAGCGCGCTCGACCCTGCGGACGCCGAGTGGCTCCACCTGCTGGTGGGTGACTGGCAGCTCATCTCCGACCTGGCCTTCGCCGACCTCGTGCTGTGGCTGCCGACGACCGACGGCGGTTTCGTGGCCGTGTCCCAGTGCCGACCGAGCACAGGCGCGACGGTCCACCACGACGACATCGTCGGGTCCTTCGCGCCGGGCGGGCTGCTGCCCCAGCTGGAGCGTGCCCTCACGGAGGAGCGCACGCAGCGCTCGCGCGAGCCCCGGTGGTTCGGCACCTACGCGGTCCGCGAGGAGGTCGTCCCGGTCCTGCACGAGGGTCGACCGATCGCTGTCGTCGCCCGGCAGACCAACCTCGGCAGCGGGCGCACCCCCAGCCGTCTCGAGCTCAACTACGTCGAGGCCGCCGACGACCTCATGAACATGGTGACGACCGGCGAGTTCCCCTCGCCCGACGGTGCGACGGGCCCGCGGCGGGGTGCACCACGCGTGGGTGACGGGCTCATCCGCCTCAACTCCGAGGGCGAGGTGCTCTACGCGAGCCCGAACGCGCTCAGCTGCTTCCACAGGCTCGGGGTGATCGGTGCCCTCGTGGGCGAGTCGCTCATCGAGGTGACGACCGAGCTCGTCGAGCACCAGGTGCCCGTGGACGAGTCCATGCCGCTCGTGCTCATGGGGCGGGCTCCGTGGCGCACCGAGGTCGACTCGCACGGGGTGTGCCTCTCGGTGCGCTCGGTCCCGCTGACGGAGAACGGCCAGCGCATCGGCGCTGTCCTCATGTGCCGCGACGTGTCCGAGCTCCGCAGGCGTGAGCGCGAGCTCATCACCAAGGACGCGACGATCCGCGAGATCCACCACCGCGTGAAGAACAACCTGCAGACCGTCGCGGCGCTGCTGCGTCTCCAGGCGCGTCGCATGACCGTGCCCGAGGCCAAGGAGGCTCTCGAAGAGGCCATGCGCCGTGTGGCGACCATCGCCCTCGTGCACGACTCGCTCTCGCAGACCCTCGACGAAGAGGTCGAGTTCGACGACATGATGGGGCGTGCGCTGCGCCTCACGGCCGACGTCGCCTCGGCCGACGTGAGCGTGCGCACGGTGCAGACGGGGACCTTCGGCATGGTGCCCGCGCAGGACGCCACGGCCCTCGCGCTGATCCTCACCGAGCTGGTGACCAACGCCGTCGAGCACGGGCTGTCGGCAGCCGGTGGAGGCACCGTCGAGGTCAGGGCGGAGCGGGACGGGGCGCACCTGTCGGTCACGGTCGAGGACGACGGCGTCGGCATGGGTGAGGGCAAGGGGCCGTCGGGTGGCCTCGGGACCCAGATCGTCAAGACCCTCGTCACCAACGAGCTCCAGGGCACGATCGAGTGGGAGCCCCGCGAGGGTGGCGGGACGATCGTCGCCGTCGCCGTCGTCCTCCGCGGCGTCACGACCCATGACCCGACGGCCTGACAACGGGCCGGGACGGACCGACGGACCGCACCACCTGACCTGACCGGACCGCAGGCCTCGCCGGACTCGCCTGACTGGGCCCGTCTGATCACGCTGCCCTGACCACCCGGCCCCACCCTCGCACCCGCGAGGTCGTCTGCTCCACGGCGAGGTCGTACGGACACGCCAGAATCGAGTCCGGGACGGCCTGATCCGGCGTGTCCGTACGACCTCGGTGGAATCTGTGCGACCTCGGCGGTGACCGTACGACCTCGGTAGAGCGCGAGCGACCTCGACGGGGGGAGGGGGAGGCGTGCGCCGGTGGGGATGCAGCGAGGCCCGGGTCCCTGGGCGGGATCCGGGCCTCGTGGTTCAGCGGGTGGTGCTCAGTCTGCGGTGCGGCTCAGCGTGACGTCAGCTGGCGCGGCGGGCGCGGGCCGTGCGGCGCTTGAGGGCGCGGCGCTCGTCCTCGGACAGGCCTCCCCAGACGCCGGCGTCCTGGCCGGACTCGATGGCCCACTTGAGGCAGGTGTCGACGACGGGGCAGCGACGGCAGACGGCCTTCGCCTCGTCGATCTGGAGGATCGCGGGACCTGTGTTGCCGATGGGGAAGAACAGCTCAGGGTCTTCGTCGAGACAGGATGCGCGGTGACGCCAATCCATGAGAACTCCTAGGCAGGGGCGAGCCGGCCCAGGGGAGGGCGCGGCAAAGGGAGAGGGTGGCTTGTGACTGCTGGTAACCAGTTCACACCTCAACCATCCCCGGCACAAGGGTTACCAGGAGGTTTCTATTGCGTGACGACTGAGGTCTTGATCACATTTTTGGTCAGCCGCACTCGCCAGGTGAGTTATAAGCACGCTCGACGGCGCTGGTCAAGGGTGATCTTGGGCCGATTCGCGAGGATCGGCACGCTCTGCGCGCTGTGACGTCGGATCCAGGACCAAGGACAGGGTCGAGAGCACTGTGATCTATCCGCTATCGTCTGGAGCACTTATGACTTCCTCAGGTTTCTCCCAGCCGTCTGAGCCCACGCCCGAGCGTCGGGGCGCCCTCGGCCGCTGGTTCGAGGTGCGTCGTCACCCCGCGGTCTGGGCCACGTCTGCCCTCCTCGCCCTCGAAGGTCTGGCGCTCGTCGTCTTCGCGGTGATCGGCGCCCTCGACTTCCTCCCCGGGCGGGACAGGGTCGTCTCGGTCGCGATCGCCCTCACCCTGTCGTGCGCGGCAGGGGCCTGGCTGATGCTCGCAGCCGCCTACGGGGTGTCCGTGGGACGGTCCTGGGTGCGGGGTCCCGTCATCACCGTGCAGGTGCTGACGGGGCTGGTCGGTGTGAGCTTCCTCCAGGGCGGCACGACGGGCCTCGGTCTGGCGCTCGTCGTCGTCGCGGTCCTCGGTCTGGTCGGGCTGCTCTCCGGTCCGGTCTCCAGCTTCACCGGTCGTCGCACCTACGACCTCGACCAGGACTGAGCCGGCGCGGTTCGCGCCTGCCCCCACCGGCACCTGACGAGCGCCTGCGGCAGCCACCCTGACGCAGAGGGCGGGCAGACGTGGTGCCTGCCCGCCCTCTGCGGTGCTGCCGACCTCAGTCGACGGCCAGTGCCTCGACCGGCGAGGTCTTCGCCGCCGAGCGTCCGGGGACGATCGACGCGAGCAGGCCTGCCGCGACGGCGACCAGGACGACGAGCCCGAGCGTCCCGAAGGGAACCGTGAGCGACACGTCGGCGAAGCCGCCGAGGACCACCAACGACCCGACCCACCCGTAGAGCAGCCCGAGGGCGACCCCGAGGACCGCGCCGACCCCGGCGATGAGCATGCCCTCCTGCGCGAGCGTCGAGCGCAGCTGGCGCTTGCTCAGCCCGATGGCCCGGAGCGTGGCCGACTCGCGTCGTCGCTCGAGGACCGACAGGGAGAGCGTGTTCGCCACCCCGATGAGGGCGATCACCACGGCGATGGCCAGGAGGCCGACGACCACCGCGAGGATGGTGTCGATCGCCTGCTGCATCGTGGCCCGCTCGACGGCGGCACCTGCCACGCCGACCGAGGTCCCCGACACCGCGTCGCGGATCTCGTTGACCGTGCTGCCGGCGTCGTCGAGGTCGGTGACCTTGACCCAGACCGAGGTCGGTGCCGTCGACGAGACGATCTGCTCGCCGACGCTCGAGTCGACGACGACGTTCATGCCGGAGATGTCTCCGACCACCGCGTCGAGCGTGACCTCTCCACGGTCCCCCTCGAGGGTGATCGTGGAGGAGCCCTGGAGGAAGTAGTCGGCGTAGTTCTCCGAGACCACGGCGTGCGTGGCGTCGAGACCGTCGAGGATCGACGGGTCGCGCAGCGCGCCCCGGGCAGAGGCCGGGTCCACGACCTGCACGGTCTCGTCCTCGGCCACCGAGCCGTTCGACTCGGTCCGCACCAGGACCTCGGTGATCGGTGCCACGGCGGCCACCTCGTCGAGGCTGGACACCTCGGAGATCAGCGTGGGGGAGAGGGGCTCCACGTCGGTGCCCGCCGACCAGGCCTGTCCCTGGACCTGCACGTCGACGTTGTAGGTGCCGTCGAGGGTCGAGCTGAGAGAGCCACGCGCCGTCGAGGCGCCGACGGACATCATCGCAACCAG
Source organism: Sanguibacter inulinus (assembly GCF_013415325.1). Taxonomy (GTDB): domain Bacteria; phylum Actinomycetota; class Actinomycetes; order Actinomycetales; family Cellulomonadaceae; genus Sanguibacter; species Sanguibacter inulinus. The sequence continues at coordinate 11,212 of NZ_JACBYE010000022.1, forward strand.
GGTCACGCCGATGAGCAGCGCGCTGCTCGTCGCCGCGGTGCGGCGCGGGTTCCGGGTGATGTTGGCGGCGGCGAGCTGGGTGCTCGGCCCTGCGGACGAGAGCATCCGACCGACCGCGCCGACGATCTTCGGCACCCAGAACACGGCACCGAGCAGGACCCCCACGAAGGAGGTTGCCCCGCCCAGGACGCCGGCCAGCAGCCCGACCTCGACCTGCCCGTTCTGGCTGGCAGCCACGCCGCCGACCACGAGGAGCGCGCCGCCGAGCACGAGGAGCAGGGTGAAGACGAGACGGACCCGTCCGCCGCCGGCTGTCGCGCTCGGTGCCTCGGAGGGGCGCAGCGCCTCGAGGGGTGCGACACGGGTCGCGGCCCGCGCGGGGACGAGGCTGGCGAGGACAGTCACGAGGGTGCCGACCACGAGCGGCCAGACCACGGCGGCGACTGAGAAGGAGATACGGCTGGGGACCGGGATGTCGAGGTCGACCCGACCGAGCACCATGACCGCGATCTGCACGAAGGCAGACCCGACGGCCAGCCCGATCGCCGACGAGACCAGACCGAGGGTCGCGGCCTCGAGGACGACCGACTGACGCAGCTGGGACTTCTTGGCGCCGACGCAGCGCAGCAGCGCGAGCGTCCGGGTCCGCTGGGCGACGATCACCTGGAAGGTGTTCGAGATGACGAGGGCCGCGACGAGCAGTGCGATCGCCGCGAAGGAGAGGATCGTCAGGGTGAAGACCTGCTGGTCCCCGGTGACGGCGTTGATCGAGCTCTCGGCGGCAGCGTCCTTGGTCTCCACCGTCATGCCCTGGTCGGCGACGACGGCCTGGATCGCGCTGCTCACCGCCGACTCGTCGGCGCCTGCCTCGAGCAGCACGGCGATGTCGACGTGCATGGGGTCGGAGTCGGGCCAACGACGGTCCGTGAAGGTGTCCGCGGTCACCACAGCAGCCCCGCCCTGCATCGCGTAGGCCTTGAAGGGGTCGTCGACGATCCCGCTGACGGTGAGCGTCGTCTCGACAGGCTCGTCGGACGCGGTCGTGCTCTCGCCGTCGACGGCTGACGTGCTCTCGACGGCCGAGGGCCCCCACGAGAGGTCCGTGAGCGTGTCGCCGGGAGCCACGCCGAGGAGCTCGGCGGCGTCCGCGGGGAGCGCGATCTCCTCGCTCGACGCCGGGAAGGTGCCGGACACGAGAGTGAGGGGCTGGAGCTTCGGCGACGAGGGCACGGCGATGGTGGCCTGGTAGAGGCTCCGGGCGCCGTTCTGGAGCTGGAGGTAGGTCGACTCGACCGGGTCTGCAGCCTCGACGCCGTCGATCTGGCGCATCTGGTCGAGCTGGGCCTCGTCGGCCGCGAACGACGTCGCGTCGCCGTAGCCGCCTGCCCCGCTCGCCGCGCGCACCACGAGCTCGGCCTGCCCGTACTGGGCGGCGACCGAGTCGTAGCTGGCGCGCTTGAGCACGTCGGAGGCGAGGAGGGTGGCGGCCACGAAGGCCGTGCCGATCGCGATCGCGACACCGGCGGCAGCGAGCCGCCCGATGCTGCGTCGCATCTGGGCGAAGGTGAGGGCGAACATCAGGAGGCCACCTGCCGGGTGGCGCCGGTGTCAGCGGTCGTCTCGAAGGTGCGCAGCGCGTCGAGCCCTGCGAGGACAGACTCCGGGGTCGGGTTGGCGATGTCGCCGGCGATCGCGCCGTCGGCGATGAGCACCACGCGGTCGGCGTAGGCGGCGGCCGCCGGGTCGTGGGTGACCATGATGATCGTGCGGCCCAGCTCACGCACAGAGCGTCGCAAGAAGCTCAGCACCTCGGCGCCCGAGCGCGAGTCGAGGTTCCCGGTGGGCTCGTCGGCGAAGACGACCTCGGGACGGGCGATGAGCGCCCGGGCGATCGCCACGCGCTGCTGCTGCCCGCCCGACAGCTCCGAGGGACGGTGCGAGAGCCTGTCCTGGATTCCCAGGGTGACGGCGAGCGTGCTCAGCCACTCCTTCACCTCGGCGGTCACGGGCGACCCTGCGAGGGTCAGCGGCAGCAGGATGTTCTGCTCGGCCGTGAACATCGGCAGCAGGTTGAAGGACTGGAAGACGAAGCCGACCCTGTCGCGGCGCAGCGAGGTCAGGTGGTTGTCGTCGAGGCTCGTGACCTCGGTGTCACCGATGAAGGCCTGCCCCGACGACGCCGAGTCGAGCCCCGCGAGCAGGTGCATGAGCGTGGACTTGCCGGAGCCCGACGGGCCCATGATCGCGGTGAACTGGCCGGCCGCGAAGTCCACGTCGACCCCGTCGAGCGCGTGCACGGTCCCGGCACCCTTGCCGTAGAGCTTGGTGAGGGACCTGGCGCGGACCGCAGGCTGGGCGGGCGCGCCGGACGTCGGGCGGGGGTGGGGTGCTGCGGACGAGTCCACGAGATGTCTCCTGGTGGCGGGGGAACGATGGACGTCGGGAGCGGACGCGCTCCGAGGAGCGCACGAGCTGGGGAACCCGCCCCCGACGTGATCACCACGCTAGTTCTGGGGCCTCGCCCGCTGCGTCGGGCCGAGGGCTGGTCTTGCCCTGCCCGCTGTCATCCCCCGGGCGGACCTGTGACGACGTCCGAGCCGTCCGCGGACGGACCGGGCTACTCGCCTGGACGGACCAGACCGGTCTCGTAGGCGGTGACCACGGCCTGCACCCTGTCGCGAGCACCCAGCTTGGCCAAGATCCTGCCGACGTGCGTCTTGACCGTCGCCTCGGCGACGAACAGGTCCGAGGCGATCTCCTGGTTCGCGCGGCCTCGCGCCATGAGCACGAGGACCTCGCGCTCGCGGTCGGTGAGGCTGTCGACGGCCGAGGCCTTGCCCGAGTCGGCGAGCTGCTCTGCCGGGAGGGTCGTCACGAGCCTGTCGAGCAGCCGGCGTGTGGTCGAGGGGGCGATGACGGCGTCGCCCGAGTGGACGGTGCGGATGGCCGCGAGCATCTCCTCGGGCGGGGCGTCCTTGAGCAGGAACCCGCTCGCCCCGGAGCGGATCGCCTCGAGGGCGTACTCGTCGAGGTCGAAGGTCGTCAGCACGATGATGCGCGGAGCCGTGTCGGGGTGCGCGGCCCACAGCGCTGTCAGCTGGGCCGTCGCGACGAGCCCGTCCATGGTCGGCATCCGGATGTCCATGAGCACCACGTCGACGGGGTGGTCGGTCAGCAGGCGGACCGCCTGGGCGCCGTCACCGGCCTCGACCACGACCTCGAGGTCGGGCTGAGAGTCGATCACCATGCGGAACCCGGCCCTGAGGAGCTGCTGGTCGTCGACGATCGCGACGCGGATGTGCGGTGAGGCGTCGGGCAGGGCGGTCGTCATGGTGCGGAGAGCTCCTCGGTACGTGGCTCGGGCAGCGGAAGGTCAAGCATCACACGGAAGCCGCCGCCGGGGCGTGGTCCCGAGGTCACGGTCCCCCCGAACATCGCGGCGCGCTCGCGCATGCCGAGCAGTCCTTGACCGGCGCCGTCGCTGTCGGCCGAGGCGCCGCGCCCGTCGTCGTCGATCTCGACCTTGACGCTGCGGCGTTCCCACGTCACCACGACGGTCACCGAGGGGTCCGGCCCTGCGTGCTTGAGGATGTTCGTCAGCGCTTCCTGGCAGATCCTGTACAGCGTCAGGCCCGTGCCCGGGGGCAGCGTCCTGGCGACGCCCATGCGGACGAGCGAGACCCGCATCCCCGAGGCGCGCACCTGCTCGACGAGGGCTGTGATGTCTCCTGCGGCAGGTTGCGGTGTGCGCTCGGCGGCCCCGCCGTTGCCCCGCTCGTCGTCGGGCTCGTCGCGGAGCACGCCGAGGAGCCTGCGCATGTCGGCGAGGGCTGCGCGACCGGTCTCGCTGATGGTCCCGAGGGTGCGGGTGGCGGCCTCCGGGTCGGCCGTGGCCGCGTAGCGCCCGCCGTCGGCCTGGGCGATCATCACCGAGAGGGAGTGGGCGACGATGTCGTGCATCTCGCGGGCGATGCGCGAGCGCTCGGCGGCTGTCGCGATGCGGGCCTGCTGGTCACGCTCGACCTCGAGGCTGCGGGTCCTGTCACGCAGCGCGATGAGGGTCTCCCGACGGGCGCGGCGCACGAGCCCGAAGGCCCAGGTCGCGACGAAGAGCAGCCCCACGAAGATGACCGACAGGATCATGCCGAAGATCGTGTTCCCGGCGCCGCTCTGCAGGCCGAGCATGGCCCCCAGCAGCGCCGAGCCGAGGAGACCTGTCGCGATGGCGACGAGGTGCGCCCAGCGCGGGCCGTAGACGGTGACGGAGAACAGGGCCACGAGGACGAAGAAGTTGGCCGGCAGCACGAGAGGCATGCCGAGCAGCATCTGGACGAGGGTGGCGGTGTAGACGAGGGTCACGGAGAGCACCGGCCGGGTACGGCGCACAGCCAGCGGCCCCACGGTCAGCAGCGCGAAGAGCGCGAGGACGGGTGCGGTCCCCACGGTGCCGAGCCCGTAGTCGATGTACCCGGAGGACATGGCCGTCGACAGCGGCACGACGACGAGCAGCGTGAGCAGGGTCCCGACGACGTCGACCTGCGCGCGGTGCTCTTCGGCCCAGCGGCCTGCCCTGTCGTACCAGTTCATGGGGGACAGCCTAGAGAGGCCTCGGGGGGAGCGGCGTCAGCCCCAGGGCGGAGCCCCGGCGCCGCGAGCGCCCCTGCGGGCTGACGGCGTCCGCGGGGCACGGCCGGTCTCGCGGCGGCACGCCTGACCTGCGGCGCTCTGACCCGGCGGCCCCTGGTGCCGGAGCCGCGACGGCCGACGCGATGTGTGATGCACTCGCCCAGGGCACGCGCGAACTTCATCACCCGCAGGGGGCTTTCATGACCTAGCATGGGCGAATGACCCACGTACTTCTGGCTGAGGACGACCCGGCCATTGCCGAACCTTTGGCGCGCGCCCTCTCACGTGAGGGATACAACGTGGTCGTGCAAGGAACAGGTCAAGGCGCGATCGACAACGCGTCTGTCGCCGACCTGGTCGTGCTCGACCTCGGGCTCCCGGACATGGACGGACTCGAGGTCGCCCGTGCGATCCGCGGTCTCGGCCTGACCACCCCCGTGCTCGTCCTCACCGCCCGTGCCGACGAGGTCGACCTCGTCGTCGGTCTCGACGCCGGTGCCGACGACTACGTCACCAAGCCCTTCAGGCTCGCCGAGCTGCTCGCCCGCGTCCGCGCGCTGCTGCGTCGCACCCACGGCGACCCGACCGAGGCCGAAGAGCTCCACGCGCAGGACGTCAAGGTCGACGTCGCCGCGCACCGTGCCTTCCAGGGCGAGCGCGAGCTCCACCTGACCACCAAGGAGTTCGAGCTGCTCCGCGTGCTCGTCCAGGGCGCTGGCACCGTCGTCGTCCGCGACGCGCTCATGCGCGAGGTCTGGGGCTCGGAGCCGATCGGCTCGACCAAGACCCTCGACATGCACGTGTCCTGGCTGCGCCGCAAGCTCGGTGACGACGCCAACTCGCCGCGCTACATCACCACGGTGCGCGGCCTCGGCTTCAGGTTCGAGAACGGCGAGGGCTGAGCCCTCCCGCTGGTTGACGCGGGTCCGTCAGCGCCCGGCCACCCCGGTGCGCCGACGGACCCCATGAGCGAGGACTGACATGCGACGTCGAGTACTGATGGCCACGGTGTCTGCCGTGGCTGTCGCCGTCATCCTGCTCGGGCTCCCGCTCGCGCTCATCGGCGCGACCCTCGTGCGCGACAACGAGATCCGCTCGCTCCAGGCCCGCACCTCCGAGCTCGGACGCTCGATCGAGAACCGTCTGGCGCGCGACGAGCAGATCACCCCCGACCTCCTCGAGCGCTACGTCGGCGGGGACGACGGCAACCTCACGGGCTACGTGCAGGTGTTCGGTGTGGGCGACAAGATCACCGCCGGCGAACCCATCGAGGGCCGCACCGAGTCGCGGCCGATCCGCACGCAGTCCAACTGGATCGTGCAGATCGAGGTGTCGACCTGGGCGCTCTACCTGCGCAGCGCGCAGGTGGTGGTCCTCGTGGTCGCCGCAGCCGTCGTGGCCTTCGGTGCCGGGATCGTCATGGCCGTCTGGCAGGCGAACCGCCTCTCCGCGCCCCTCGTCTATCTCGCGGCCTCCGCCGAGCAGCTCGGCTCGGGTCAGGTGCGCCCGCGCATCGAGCCGTCGGGTGTCGAGGAGATCGACCTCGTCGCCGCCGAGCTCGGCCGCAGCTCCGACCGGATGGCCGGTCGGCTCGCCGCCGAGCGGCAGTTCGCCTCCGACGCCTCCCACCAGCTCCGCACCCCGCTCACAGCGCTGTCGATGCGCCTCGAGGAGATCGCCATGGCGGCCCCCGAGAACCCCGAGGTGCAGGAAGAAGCACGGATCTCCCTCGAGCAGGTCGAGCGCCTCGTCCGGGTCGTCGACGACCTGCTCTCCCGCTCGCGCACCTCGGGCGGGACGACCGAGGCCGTGCACCTCGTCGAGGTGCTCCAGCAGCAGGAGGAGGAGTGGGGCCCGACCTTCGAGGCTCAGGGCCGCAGGCTCGTCATCGACGTGTCGGACGAGATCCACGTCCTGGCGACCCCCGGGGCCCTCGCCCAGGTGCTCGCCACCCTCATCGAGAACTCTCTCAAGCACGGTGGCGGGACCACGACGGTACGCGCCAAGCAGTCGGGTCCGAGCAAGGCGATGGTCATCACGGTGACCGACGAGGGCCCCGGTGTGCCCGACGACCTCGCACCACGGATCTTCGAGCGCGAGGTCACGTCCGGAAAGGGCACAGGGCTCGGGCTCGCGCTCGCCCGCGATCTCGCGGCGGCGGACGGCGGGCGCCTCGAGCTCACGCAGCGTCAGCCGCCGATCTTCTCGGTGTTCCTCGCCGGGGTCCCGCGGACCATGAACCCCGACGTCGTGATCCCGCGGGGTGTCGCGATCTCGAGCAGCTCTAAGCGCCGGCGGTCTTGGTAGCCCCCGCGGGCTTCGCCGTGAAGACGAAGGTCCTGTACGCCAGGTAGCGGAACACCATGCCGAGGACCAGCCCGACGCCGTTGGCGGAGATGTTGTCCGCGAGCGGGGAGCGCAGGTCGAGCACGTAGTGGGAGAACCACAGGCAGCCCAGGGCGATCCCCATGCCACCGATGTTGACGACCACGAAGCCGATGAACTCGCGGAGCTGCGTCTGGGTCTTGCGGTCTGAGAAGGTCCAGTACCTGTTGCCGAGCCACGCGACGATCGTGGCGACAGCGACCGAGAGCACCTTCGCGGTCAGCGGCTTGTCGGCGAGCAGGTCGCCCGGGCCGAAGCGCAAGAGGTTGAACAGACCCGTGTCGACGACGAAGGCGACCCCGCCGACGGTCCCGAAGCGCAGCAGCTCTGCGGCCCGCGCGACGAGCGCGCTGCGCCGTGACCTGCGAGGCTCGAGGGCGGGGACCTGTGACGCTGCCTCCGGGTCGGAAGGCTCGGTGCGCCCCGCGGGGGGAGCCGAGGGCGCGCGGCCCTCGGGCGCGGCGGCTGGTCCGTCCGGGTCCGGGGATCCCGCCGGCGACGTGGCCTGACGGACGTGCGAGGTCATCGTGGAAGAGTATCCCGGAAGCCTGCCGTCCACCTGTGCGACAGCCGAGGACTCGGGTGCCGGTGTCGACTAGGGTGGTCTCTCGTGGCAGCTCCGGTGATCTCAGTAGTTGGTGGCGGGCAGCTTGCCCGGATGATGGCCCCTGCGGCGGCAGAGCTCGGGGTGCACCTGCGGGTGCTCGTCGAGGACCCTGCGTCGAGCGCGGCCCAGGTGGTGGTCGACGCCCCGGTGGGTGTCGCCTCGGACGAGTCCGCGCTGCGCGCACTGGTCGTCGGCGCCGACGTCCTGACCTTCGAGCACGAGCACGTGCCCAACGAGCTGCTGCGCGAGATCGTCGCCGCGGGCACCCCCGTGCACCCCGGCCCAGACGCCCTCGTCCAGGCCCAGGACAAGATCGTCATGCGACGGCGGATCGCCGAGCTCGGTGCGCCGTGCCCACGCTGGCTCGAGCTCCCGCGCGAGGAGAGCGCCGCCCGCGCGGCCCTCGACGCCTTCATCTCTCAAGGGGGCGGCGGCGAGGTCGTCGTCAAGACGTCCCGCGGCGGGTACGACGGCAAGGGGGTGCGGGTCGTGGCCTCGGCCGACGCCGTGGCCGACTGGTTCGCGGCTGTCGCCATCGGTGGACCGACGCTGCTCGTCGAGGAGAAGGTGCCCTTCACCCGTGAGCTCGCCGTGCTGGTCGCCCGGCGTCCGAGCGGCGAGGCCCGCACCTGGCCCGTCGTCGAGTCCGTCCAGCGGGACGGGGTCTGCTCCGAGGTGGTCGCACCGGCCCCGGGCCTCACGCCCGCAGAGGCAGACCGCGCCCGCGCCGTCGCGCTGAGCATCGCCGAGGGGCTCGACGTCACCGGCGTCCTGGCCGTCGAGATGTTCGAGGTCCGCACGGGCCCCGACGCCGAGCCGGCGCTCGTCGTCAACGAGCTCGCCATGCGCCCGCACAACTCTGGGCACTGGACGATCGACGGATCGGTCACCAGCCAGTTCGAGCAGCACCTGCGCGCGGTGCTCGACCTCCCGCTCGGCGAGACCGCTGCCACGGCCCCGTGGACCGTCATGGCCAATGTGCTCGGCAGCGCGCTCGGTGACGTCACCGATGCCCTGCCCGCCGTGCTGGCTGCCTTCCCCGACGCGCGGGTGAACCTCTACGGCAAGCAGGTGCGGCCCGGCCGCAAGCTCGGCCACGTGAACGTCAGCGGCGCGGACCTCGACGAGGTCCGTCGGCGCGCCGTCGCCGCGGCGGCGATGCTGCGCGGAGAGACGCTGCCCGGCTGACGCCTCGGCACGACCAGCACGTCAGCACCAGACCAGCACCGTCCCTGAGGAGAATCGCATGAGCAACCCCGTCGTCGGCATCGTCATGGGCTCCGACTCCGACTGGCCTGTCATGCAGGCCGCAGCCGACGCGCTCGCCGAGCTCGGTGTCGAGGTCGAGGTCGACGTCGTGTCCGCCCACCGCATGCCGACCGAGATGATCGACTACGGCCGCGAGGCCGCCGGACGCGGTCTGCGCGCCATCATCGCCGGCGCCGGGGGAGCTGCCCACCTGCCCGGCATGCTGGCCGCGGTGACGCCTCTGCCGGTGATCGGCGTGCCTGTCCCGCTCGCCTACCTCGACGGCATGGACTCGCTGCTGTCGATCGTGCAGATGCCGGCCGGGGTCCCCGTCGCGACGGTGTCGATCGGCGGGGCGCGCAACGCCGGTCTGCTGGCGGCCCGCATCCTCGCGAGCGCGACCGACGACGAGTCTCTCGCGCTGCGCGAGCGGATGGTCGCCTTCCAGGCCGCGCTGAGCGAGCAGGCCAAGGAGAAGGGCGCGCGCCTGCGCGCCGGGCGTGACAGGCGGACCGGCTTCAGCGTCTGACGCTCCTCCACCGAACCTCAGGCTCTGCGAGCGGGCCTGGTCCGAGGTCGACCCGGACCGGGCCCGCTGACGCGTCGTGCGACGTGTCGGTGCTCAGGACTGTGGCATGCCGCCGACGGGACCTGGCGGCAGCGTCCCGTCCTGGATGTCCTTCCAGAACTGCGGGCTGAGGTCTGGGTCGAGCAGCACCGTCGAACCCACGTTGCCGGGACGGTAGTCGATCGTCGAGATCGGCGGGGTCCCGGTGATGCCGTCGGCCCCGTTCGCGCTCCGGAAGGCGAGCGCGAGCTTGCCGATGTCGATGATCCCCGTCCCGTCGTCGACGGTGACAGCCCCGAGTCCGGCGTCGATCAGCGCGGTCTGCATGGTCGGCTTCACGACGATCGACTTGTCCTGGAGCTTGGCGCTCACCGCAGAGATGAGCTGGCGCTGGCGCTCGGCGCGTCCGATGTCGCCCTGCGGGTCTGAGTAGCGCATCCGCGAGAACGCGATCGCGGTCTTGCCGTCGGCGACGTGGCACCCGGCGGCCCAGACGAGCTCGCTCTTGGGGTCGTCCACGTCGTAGTCCAGGCAGAGCTCGACGCCACCGACGGCGTCGACGATCTGCTCGATGCCGGCGAGCCCGACCTCGACGTAGTGGTCGATCGTCAGCCCCGTCATGCCCTCGACGGTCTGGACGAGCAGGGGAGCCCCGCCCCACGAGTACGCCGAGTTGAGCTTGCTGGGTGAGAAACCGGGGATCTCGGCGTAGGAGTCGCGCGGCAGGCTGATGAGCGCCGACGGGCCGGAGTCCGGGACGTGCAGGACCATGATCGTGTCGGTGCGGGCGCCCTCGGTGCCGTCGTCGTACACACCGCCGTCGGCCCGCGAGTCGGACCCTGCGAGCAGGTAGGTGGTGCCGGGGGTGTTCGCCGCGCCCGAGAGGGCCTCGACGTGGCTGATCTTGCCGTTGGCCCAGATCATCAGGCCGACAGGCCAGGCGATCACCAGGATCAGGAGGAGCGCGAGGGCGAGGGGGATGATCCGCCGCCAGCGCGGTCGGGTGCCGCCGCGCTTCGCGGCCCCGAGAGGAGCCGCACCTGGAGGGGTGGCACCCGGGGGACGGCCGCCGGGAGGTCTGCCGCCGGGGGCCGGGTGCCGCGCCGGGGTGGTCGTCGGTCGAGCGGAGCCGGGGCGTGCTGACGCGGGCCGGGACCCTGCCTGAGCCGAGGACGAGACCTTCCGGGCCACCGCAGGGAGCTGGGGAGAGCTGGTGCGTGCGGCACCGGTCGCCCCGGGTCGGGCCGTGCGGGATGCCGGGGCGTAGGAGACGGGTGTGCCCGTGCCGCTCGTGGGGGTCCGGCTCGCGGCGGCCACCCCTGCGCCGTCGGCGTCACGGGCGGGTCGGCTCGTGGGGCGCGCCGGCGGGATGGTCGCAGGGCGCGACGGGGACGACGGCTCTGGCGGGCGCGGCACCCGCGCGGGAACCCGGCCCGAGGCCCCGGGGCGCGGCGCGTTGGTGCTCAGTGGTGCCCGCGGCGCCACGGGCGCTGGGGAGAGCGGCTGCTCGCCGGAGTCCGGGACCTCGATCGCGGCGTCACGGACCGACGGGCGCGTGGGGCGTCCGGACTGCGGTGTGAAGCTCGGCGGCGGTGTGCGCCTGGGCGTGGGGTCGGGTGACATGCGGTTCCAGGTCAGAGGTTCCGGAGGGCGGACGGGCCAGCAGCGCGCCCGTCGTGCCCGGCGAGGGGAGTCGTGCTCATGGAACCACGAGCATGTGTGCGGCGCGCGTCAGTGCGGCCGTGTCGGCGGTGGAGCGGCACGCCGGTCCTGCGGGCGAGCACGTCCGCCGTCACGGTGCGGGCACCGCCTGGTCGGCTGTGCCGTCCAGGACGACATCGGTACCCTCCTCGACCGGAGCCTCGGTCGGGTCGGGGTCTTCGATCGGCTGGTCGTTGCGCAGGCGCTCCCAGACGTCCTCGGCACCCGAGGTGAAGATCACGCGGTTCTTGTTCGTCGGTGCGTCGGCGAGCGGCGGCGTCATGAAGGTGATGTTGTCCATGTTCACGCCCTTGAGCGACAGCGCCAGACCAGCGAGGTTCTGGAGCGAGCTGAACTCCGGGCTCGCGGAGAGCGACGACGTCGCGGCGTTGAGGAACTGGAGCAGCTTGGGCGTGTCCGTGAGCAGGTTCTGCCCCAGGACCGCAGCTGACATCGCAGTCAGCAGGTCTTGCTGACGCTCGATGCGCTTGAGGTCGGAGCCGTCCAGCCCTGCGCCCTTGCGTGCACGCGCCAGACCGAGAGCCTGGGTCCCGTTGAGGGTCTGCGGTCCGGCCTCGAGCACGAGGTCGGCCTGCGGGGCGTCGATCGGCTCGTCGATGGTGATGGGCACCCCGCCGAGAGCGTCGACCATCGAGACGAACCCCGCGAAGTCCACCACGACGAACCCGTCGATGAACGTGCCGGAGAACTTCTCGACGGTGAGGATCGTGCAGGTGGCCGCGGAGGCGAGATCCTGGCCCTTGTCCCACCCGTAGGCGAAGGCGCTGTTAAACATGGCCCCGCGCTGGGCGGGTACCGTGCCGTTCGTCGTCTGGCACTCGGGGGTGTCGACGAGGGTGTCGCGGGGGATCGAGATGACCTCCACGCGGGTCCGGTCACCAGAGATGTGCAGGATCATGGTCGTGTCGGACCGCATCCCTGGCGCCTCACCCCCGAGGCTCGCGTTCTCGCCGCTGCGGTCGTCCGAGCCGATCAGCAGGATGTTGACGGGCGCGTTGGCGTACGGGTCGTCAGGGTCCGGGGTCGGGGGTGCCGGGCGCTCGGCCTCCGCGAGGAGGTCTTCCGTGTCGACCTGCGTGATGTTGTTCTGCATCTTGTAGTAGACCGTTCCGGCGGCCGTCGCGGCGAAGGCGAAGACTCCGGTGAGGGTGAGGGCGACAACCTTCGCGACCCTGTGGCGCCGGAACGACACCGCGTGCGCGGGCTGGACGCGCGAGACGTGCTGCTGGCTGCGTCGGGTCGCGCGCTCGGGCGCATCAGATGAGGTCACGATCAGTCATCCTAGGGGGCACCGTGTCGGGGCCGGGGAAGCCCCAGCGTCAGGTGGGTGGAGGGATTGTGGAGACAGCTTCCCCACGGCTGAGCCAGAGAATACGGGAGCGGAGGCCTGGTCCAGGGCTGATCGAGGAGGGTCGGTACCAGGCGCGACCACTTTCACCCGGCCCGTCCGTCGACAGGCAGGTCTAGCCGGAGACGGTCCCAGACGGCGTCGGCGGCCCCCTGTGAAGACGACCCGGTTCTTGTTGCTGGGCGCACGGGCCACCTCAGGCGTCAGGACGACGACGTCGTCTGCCGCGACCTCGTTGAGCGACATCGCGATACCTGCGAGGTCCTGCAGGGAGCTGAGCCCGGGGCTCGCGGACAGCGACGACGTCGCGGCGTCGAGGAACCTCAGCAGCCGTGGTGCGTCTGTCAGGAGGTCCTGCTCGACGAGCCGCGCGGTCATCGCGTCGACGAGATCGTGCTGCCGGTCGATACGCCGGAGGTCGGAGCCGTCGAGACCCGCACCTGAACGAGCGCGGGCGAGGCCCAGGGCCTGGCGGCCGTCGAGCACCTGAGGGCCGGCAGGGAGGAGCAGGTCGGCCTCGGGTGCGTCGATGGCCTGGTCGAGGGTGATCGGCACGCCCTCGAGGGCGTCGACCATCGCGACGAAGCCCGCGAAGTCGACGACGACGAACCCGTCCATCCGGACCCCGGAGACGGCCTCGGCCGCACGGACCGTGCACGCCGCGGCGGACTCGAGGTCTTGTCCTCGGTCCCATCCGAAGGCGAAGGCACTGTTGAACATGACGCCCGACCTGGCGGGGATCTCGCCGTGGGTGGTCGGGCAGGCGGGGACGTCGACGAGCGTGTCGCGCGGTATCGACACGACGTCGACGCGGGTCCTGTCGCCGGACAGGTGGACGAGCATCGTCGTGTCCGAGCGCATGCCGGGACTCTCGCCCCCGAGCGCGGCGTTCTCTCCGCTGCGGTCGTCGGAGGCGATGACGAGGAAGGTCACCGGAGTCCTGGGGTCAGGACGGTGGAGGTGGCGTGGAGGAGGATGCGGACGCGGGTGAAGGTGAGGTCGAAGAGGGAGGCTCGCCTGGTGCGGAGGTGCAGCCGTGGTCGCCGAGGTGCTCGGCGCGGGCCTCGGACAGGGTCAGCTCACGGGTGAGCAACGTGATGCTCCGCGACATCTGGTTCATCCGTCGATGGCTGGTCGCGATGTAGCTGAGGAAGGCGATGACCAGGCCGTAGAGCAGGAGGTCGGTCCCTCGCCCGACGCCGACGAGGTTCGCGGCTCTCGAGAGCCACACGGGGAACACGATCGACAGCACGGCGGCGAGGACGAATGCCAGCAGGGCCAGCCGGCGGATCGCCTGGTGGCGCGCGCCAGCGGTCGAGCGGGTGAGCAGAGCCGCGACCACTCCTACGGAGAGCAGCAGGATCAGCTGGATGAGCATCGATTGTCCGCCCATGAGACTCCTTCGGTCGGGTCGGGAGGGTGCAGGTCCGTGCGGGGTTCGGGGGCCTCTACTTGAAGAGGAGGTCGACGAGGATGTTGACCGAGTTCCAGATCGACTGCCCCTTCCCGCGCGAGTAGTCGGTGTACAGGACGTGGACGGGATGCTCGCGCCATGGGAGGCCGGTCCGTCCCAGCTGCAGCACGATCTCGCTCGCGTGGGCCATGCGGTCCTGACGGAGGTCGACCTTCTTCGCCGCGTCGACCCGCATGGCCCGCAGCCCGTTGTGCGCGTCGGTCAACCGCATGCCGGTGCTCTGCTTGGTGAACCACACCGCGAAGGTCAGCACGACCTTCTTGACCAGACCCGGCTTCGTCCGTCCGTCGAGGAACCTGGAACCGAAGACGATCGCGGTCTCGCCCGAGGCGATGAGGTCGACCATGTCTGCGGCGTCCTGCACCTGGTGCTGACCGTCGGCGTCGAAGGTGACCAGCGCGCGGACGCCGGGCTGCTGGCAGACGAAGGAGATGCCGGTCTGCAACGCGGCCCCCTGCCCGAGGTTGACTGCGTGGCTGAGGACCGTCGCGCCTGCCGCGCGCGCCGCAGCCGCGGAGCCGTCGGTGCTCCCGTCGTCGACGCAGACGATGTTCGGGAAGGTCGGCAGTGCCCCGGCGACGACGTCGGCGACGACGGTGGCCTCGTTGTAGAGGGGGATGACGAGCCATGCGTCCTCGTAGCGACGGAGGACTGGCGCGACGAGGTCCGCGGGGGCTTCCTGCATGGCACCAGTCTCCCACCCGATCTCCGATAGGCTCACGACGCGCGTGAACAGCACTCGCGCTCCATTCCTGGACAGACGGGGACTATGTATGGCGACCAAGATCCTGGCTACCGCAGACGTCGACGAGACGGCGGTGATCGGAGACGGTTCGCAGGTCTGGCACCTCGCACAGGTGCGTGACGGTGTCGTCCTCGGAGAACGGTGCGTCGTCGGACGTGGTGCGTACATCGGTTCCGGGGTCCAGGTGGGCTCCGACTGCAAGATCCAGAACTACGCGCTGGTCTACGAGCCTGCGACGCTGGCAGACGGTGTGTTCGTCGGCCCGGCCGCAGTCCTGACGAACGACCAGTACCCCCGGGCCGTCAACCCTGACGGTTCCATCAAGGACACGTCGGACTGGCACGCCGTCGGCGTTGACGTCGGGACGGGTGCGTCCATCGGGGCCCGGGCCGTCTGCGTCGCCCCGCTGCGCATCGGCGCGTGGGCTACGGTGGCCGCCGGAGCCGTCGTGACGCGGGACGTCCCCGACTTCGCGATCGTGGCGGGTGTCCCTGCCAAGCGGCGCGGCTGGGTCGGGCACGCCGGCCACCCCCTGGTCGAGGACGGCGACGGACGATGGTCCTGCCCCGTCACCGGACGTGTGTACCAGGCTGTCGAGGACGAGACATTGAGAGAGGTCGTGTGATGGTGAGCCTTCAGTTCATCCCAGCAGCAAAGCCGATCATCGGGGACGACGAGCGGGCCGCGGTCGACCGTGTGCTGCTCTCGGGCATGGTCGCCCAGGGCCCCGAGGTCAAGGCCTTCGAGGTGGAGTTCGCCGACAGGCTCGTGGGCGGACGCCAGTGCGTCGCCGTCAACTCCGGCACCTCCGGACTCCACCTCGGCCTTCTCGCCGCAGGGGTCGGCCCGGGCGACGAGGTCATCGTCCCGTCCTTCACCTTCGCCGCGACGGGCAACTCTGTCGCGCTGACCGGAGCGACCCCGGTGTTCGCGGACATCGACCCGGTCTCCTTCTGCCTCGACCCCGCCTCGGTGCGCGCGTCGATCACGGAGCGCACCAAGGCGATCATGCCCGTGCACCTCTACGGGCACCCGGCCGCGATGGACGAGCTGCGCGTGATCGCGGACGAGCACGGCATCGCGCTGTACGAGGACGCGGCCCAGGCGCACGGTGCGCAGCTGCACGGGACGCCCGTGGGCGCCTTCGGCGACTTCGCGATGTTCAGCCTGTACCCGACCAAGAACATGACCTCGGGCGAGGGTGGCATGGTCTCGTGCGCGAGCGACGAGATCGCGCGGAACGTCCGCCTGCTGCGCAACCAGGGCATGGAGACGCAGTACGCGAACGAGGTCGTCGGGTTCAACGCACGCATGACCGACCTGCACGCGGCGATCGGCCGCGTCCAGCTGACCAAGGTCGAGGGCTGGACGGCTCAGCGCCAGGCCAACGCCGCGCACCTCGACGCCGGTCTCGCCGGGCTCGAGGGGGTCACCGTGCCGACGGTCCGCGAGGGTGCCGTGCACGTCTACCACCAGTACACGATCCGCGTCGCAGAGGACCGCGACCGCATCGTCACCGCGCTGCGCGAGGAGCACCAGGTCGGCTCGGGCGTCTACTACCCGATCCCCAACCACCGCCTCCCCTCCCTCGCGCACTTCGCGCCCGGGCTCGACCTGCCGCAGACCGAAGAGGCGGCCCAGCAGGTCATCTCGCTCCCCGTGCACCCTTCGTTGACGGACGCAGACCTCGAGCGCGTCGTCGCCGCGGTCACCGCGACGGTCAAGGCGGGCTCCTGATGAGCGCACAGCGCACGCTGCGCGCAGGGCTCATCGGCCTGGGCGCGATGGGGCGTCACCACGCCCGTGTGCTGCGCGAGACCGAGGGCGTCGACCTCGTCGCTGTCGCCGACCCGGCGGGCGACCCGCACGGCGTGGCCGGCGGCCTCGAGGTGCTGCCCCACATCCAGTCGCTGATCGCGGCGGGCATCGACACGGCTGTCGTGGCCGTGCCGACGGTCTACCACGAGGACATCGCCCTGGCGCTCGCCGCGGCGGGTGTGCACACGCTCATCGAGAAGCCGATCGCCAGCACCGGGGAGGCCGGGCAGCGGATCGTCGACGCCTTCGTCTCGGCAGGGCTGGTCGGTGCCGTCGGGCACATCGAACGCTTCAACCCCGCGCTCCAGGAGCTCCGCAAGCGGCTCGCTGCGGGCGAGCTCGGGGCGATCTACCAGATCGTCACCCGCCGTCAGGGCCCGTTCCCTGCCCGCATCGCCGACGTGGGCGTCGTCAAGGACCTCGCCACGCACGACATCGACCTCACCGCCTGGGTCGCGCAGAGCACCTACGCGTCG
The DNA here is from genome assembly GCF_013415325.1 of Sanguibacter inulinus. Taxonomy (GTDB): domain Bacteria; phylum Actinomycetota; class Actinomycetes; order Actinomycetales; family Cellulomonadaceae; genus Sanguibacter; species Sanguibacter inulinus. The sequence goes on from NZ_JACBYE010000022.1 coordinate 28,229, forward strand.
ATCTCGGCCCAGACCGCTCACCGCAGCGGACGCGAGTTCGAGGACATGGTGCTCGCGACAGGGCGCCTGGCCAACGGTGTGATCGTCAACCACACGGTCAACTGGCTCTCCCCGATGAAGGAGCGGGTCACCGTGGTCACCGGTGAGCGCGGCGCCTTCGTCGTGGACACCGGCAGCGCCGACCTGACCTTCTACGCCAACGGCACCATCGCCACGGCCTGGGACTCGATCGCGGCGTTCCGCGGTGTCTCCGAGGGGGACGTCGTGCGCTTCGCGCTGCACAAGCGTGAGCCGCTGCGTGTGGAGCACGAGGCTTTCCGGGATGCCGTCCTGGGCATCCGACAGGACGTCGTCACGCTCGAAGAAGGCCTCCAGACCCTGCGTGTCGCCGAGGCGATGGTCGAGTCGGCCCGCACTGGGCAGAGCATCGACCTTGGGTAGACGGCACACAGACAGACGACGTCCGCACGTCGTGCTCGCGAGCAGGATCTTCGCTCCCGAGCCGGCGGCGGCGTCGTTCCGGCTGTGGGCGCTGACCGGAGCGCTGCGCCGTCTCGGGGCGACGGTCTCGGTCCTGACGGTCCGGCCCACCGACGCCGTGGCGCGGTCCGCGCCCTCGGGCCCAGGGGTCGACCTGCCCGACGGCGTCACGCTGTCTCGCTGGCCCGTGCTGCGTGATGCCTCAGGTGTGGTGCGCGGCTACGTGCAGTACATGAGCTTCGACCTGCCGCTGGTCCTGCGCCTGCTCGTCGCGCGACGCCCTGACGTCGTGGTGAGCGAGCCGCCGCCCACGACAGGCGTCGTCGTGCGCGCGGTCTGCGCGCTGCGCCGCGTCCCCTACGTCTACTACGCGGCGGACGTCTGGTCCGACGCAGCCGCCAGCACCGGCGCGCCTCGCGTGGTCGTCCGGCTGCTCACGGCTCTCGAGGGCTGGGCGCTGCGGGGTACCCGTGCGACCGTCGCCGTGTCCGAGGGCGTGGCCGACAGGCTGCGGGTGCTCGGCGTCGAAGACTCCCGGATCACTGTGGTGCGCAACGGCATCGACACCGAGGTCTTCACCCCGGACGGGCCCGTCGAGCCGCAGGCCGACGGTGCGCCCTACCTGCTGTACGCCGGGACCGCCTCGGAGTGGCAGGGGGCCGAGATCTTCGTCGACGCCCTCGCCCGCGTCCGCCAGACGGTCCCTGACGCCCGTGTGGTGTTCCTCGGTCAGGGCAGCGCGTGGCCCGCGATGCGAGAGGCAGCCGAGGCGCTCGGTCTGGGGCCGGAGAGCACCGGCGCCGTGTCCTTCGTCGAGGCCGCGCCACCCGAGGGCGCCGCCGCGTGGCTCCGAGGAGCGCACGGTGCGCTCGTGAGCCTGCGCCCTGGCCAGGGCTACGACTTCGCCTTCCCGACCAAGGTCTTCGCGGCCGTCGCCTGCGGGACCCCTGTGCTGTACGCCGGACCTGGGCCGGCGGGACCCGTCATCAGCGAGAACCGGCTCGGTACCGTCACCGGGTACGACGTCGAGGAGGTTGCTGCGGCGATGACGGCGATGCTCGTCGCGGGAGGTCCGGACGCTGGCACCCGGCGGCGTCTTGGAGAGTGGGTCCGGAGCAACGCGTCGTCCGAGAGGGCCGGCGACCTCGCAGCCGCCGTCGTACGGTCTGCGACCCGTCCCGACTGAGCGGCGTGTGACCATGGTGGGGCTCCGACCGTGCCTCGACGGCCTCCGTCGCAGCGTCTGGTCGACGGCCGGACGTCCCACCTGACAGCGAGCCCCGGCCACCAGCCCTCACCCGAAGGACCCCAGCACAGTGAAACTCATCTGGCGCACCCTGCAGGACGTGCTGCCTCTGCTGCCGGCGAAGGCGCGACGCTTCCTGGGGTTCTACGTGGTCGCCACGAGCGCTCTCGCGCTCCTCGACATCGCCGCGCTCGGTCTGCTCGCGATCACCCTCGCGGCGATGGTCGACACCGACGGCTCGGGGATCCCGCTGCCCCTGGTCGGCGAGATCCAGCGCGACTCTGTCGTCTGGGTGCTCGCAGCGATCTCGTTGCTCATCGTGCTCAAGGGAGTTGTCGCTGTAGCGCTCCAGTGGGTCGCGACACGTCGCTTCGCCGTCTACGAGCTCGAGATCGGGGACCAGCTCTTCGACGCCTACATCCGTGCGCCGTGGACAGAGCGGCTCAAGCGCAACACCGCGCAGCTCGTCCGGCTCGCCGACGTCGGGATCGCCAACGCGACCTCGGGGTTCTTGCTCCCGGTGTCGACGCTCCCGTCGCTCGTGACGACCTTCCTCGCGGTCCTGACGATGCTCATCATCGTCCAGCCGCTCACCGCCGGGATCACGTTGCTGTACCTCGGCGTCATCGCCGGGACGCTGTACTTCGGGGTGTCCAAGCGTGCGCTGATCGCCGGACGTGTCAACCGGGACTACTCCTTCAGGGTCGCGAGCCTCATGACCGAGATGGTCGGCGCCCTCAAGGAGATCACCCTGCGGGGGCAGGCTCCCGAGGTGGCTCGGGTGGTGCACTCGAACAGGCTGCACACGACGCGGGCCCGCTCGAACCTCTCGTTCCTCGGCGGGCTCCCGCGCTACGTGCTCGAGGCTGCGCTCGTCGGGGGCTTCCTGCTCATCGGAGCGGTGACCTACGCGACCGGCGGCGAGGCCGCAGCCATCAGTGCTGTGGCCTTCTTCGGCGTCGCCGGTTTCCGCATGGTCCCAGCGCTCACGGCCTTCCAGGCCGTGGTCACCCAGACCGCCTCGACGATCCCGCACGTCCGGGCTGTCATCAACGACATCACCGCGTCGAAGTCCTACATCGAGAACGCCGAGCGGGTCGGCAAGGACCCGATCGCCGAGCAGCCGCTGAGCCTCGACCTGCGCGGTGTCCAGTTCACCTACCCGGGCTCGAGCACCCCAGCGGTCACCGGGGTCGACCTGTCCCTGCCGATGGGCAGCTCGCTCGCCCTCGTCGGTTCGTCAGGCTCGGGCAAGACGACCCTCGTGGACATCCTGCTCGGTCTGCTCGTCCCGTCGGAGGGGGAGATCGAGCTCGACGGCGAGCCGCTCGAGAACGTCCTCGCAGCCTGGCGCTCGCGCGTGGGATACGTGCCGCAGGACGTGTCGCTCTTCGACGCGAGCGTCGCGCAGAACGTCGCCCTGACGTGGACCGAGGACTACGACCGCGAGCGGGTGCGGGACGCGCTGCGCCGTGCCCAGCTGCTCGACGTGATCGAGGCCCGTGAGGGAGGTCTCGACGCGCGTATCGGCGACCGGGGCATGGCGCTCTCGGGAGGGCAGCGCCAGCGCATCGGTATCGCGCGGGCGCTCTACGTCGACCCGCTCGTGCTCGTCATGGACGAGGCGACGAGCGCGCTCGACACCAAGACGGAGTCGGACGTGTCGCAGGCCATCGCCGAGCTGGCGGGGGAGATCACGGTGATCTCGGTCGCCCACAGGCTCTCGACGATCCGGACCAGCCAGCAGGTGTGCTTCATGAAAGACGGGCGGATCGTCGCCCGGGGGACCTTCGACGAGCTCGTCGCTGCGGTCCCTGAGTTCGCAGCCCAGGCGGCTCTCGCCGGGCTGGCCGGAGAGGTCGGCGGAGGGATCCTGTGAGGCTCGAGAACCTGCGCCAGCTGCCGAGCGTCGACGGGCGCGCCCCGCGCGTCGCGCTGCTCGTCTACAACGACTTCTCGGTCGACACCCGGGTGCTCAAGACGGCGTACAGCTACGCCGCTGCCGGCGCTCAGGTGCGGGTCGTGGCCTTCGGGACCTTCGAGGGGATGGAGCCAGGCCTGACCGTGCTCGACGGCGGGATCGAGGTCGAGCGGCTGCCCCTGGTCGAGCTCGACCACACGCTGCCACGGTTGGGCAGCACGGCTCGCCAGGTCGTGGCGCGTGCCCGCGGTGCTCTCCGTCGAGGCTCCCGAGGATCGGCGACGGCCGGGCCGACCGCTCCGACGACCAGCGACGCGCGGTCTGAGGCGACCGCTCAGACCCGCAACCCTCAGGACGGTGACCTCGGTCCGTCGGCAGGGTCGACGACCCACGGCACGCCGCGCTCGACGCCCGCCGTCCCCGCCGGTCTCAAGGCACGGGTGGTCGGCCTGTGGATGCGGATGCACTACACGGTCCGGCTGGGGTCCTTCCAGCTGCGTGCGGTCCGGTCTCTGCGGCGCTGGCGCCCAGACCTCGTCCACGCCAACGACGCCGACACCCTGCTCCCCGCGTGGCTCGCCGGTCGATCCCTCGGGACGCCGTACATCTTCGACGCGCATGAGATCTGGACCGCGCGTGTCAAGACGGGTTCCCGGCCGGTGGCTCGTCGGTGGGAGGCCTGGGTCGAGAAGCGGCTCGCCCCGCGTGCGTCCGGGGTGACGACGGTGTCGGGCAGCATCGTCGACTGGCTCCACCGTGAGCTCAGGCTCGCGGCAGCCCCGACCCTCGTGCGGAACGTCCCGGTGGGACCGGCGCCCGTGGTCTCGGACCCCGCGGCGACGGGTCGCCTGCGCGAGCTCGCCGGGCTCGGCGCCGATACGCGGGTCGTGGCCTACTGCGGTGCCGTGACGATCAACCGCGGGATCGAGCAGACCCTCGACGCTCTCGAGCTGCTCGACCCCTCGACGCACCTCGTGCTCCTCGGACGCGGATCTCAGGCCTACAGGGCGGTGCTCGACGCCCGGGTGGCCGCGGCGGGACTGGAAGACAGGGTGCACTTCGTCGGCATCGTGCCGTCGGACGAGGTCCCCGCGACCTTGCGCGACGCCGACGCCTCCGTGATCTTCAGCCGCCCCGTGACGCTCAACCAGCGGTTCAGCCTGCCCAACAAGCTCTTCGAGTCGATCCACGCGGGGCTGCCCGTCGCTGCGTCGGACCTGCCGGACATCGCCTCGGTGGTGAGTGCGACGGGTGCAGGTCAGGTCTTCGACATCGACGACGCGCAGACCACCGCCGACGCGATCGCCGCCGTCATCGCGGACGCCGGCACGTACCGCGCGGCCTCGGCGGCCGCTGCCCGGACCCTTACCTGGCAGAACGAGGTCGACGGGCTCCTCCGCCTGGCCGTCGCGGCGCTCGAGCGCCCGGGCCGGTCGTGACCGCTCGGCTCGTGGCGGCCGGGGGCTTCGACGCTGCGGGAGCACCGACCCCGCTCGTCGACGTCGTCGTCGCGCTGCACGACCTCAGCAGACCCGTGGCCCGGACCGTCCGGTCGGTCTTCGCGCTGCCCGGGGACGAGGTCGTCCCGGACGGGCGTCTGCGCGTCACTGTCGCGTGCCACGAGCTCGACGCGTCCGAGGTCGCCGCCGTGCTCCCCGAAGACCTCCGTGGCTCCGTGCGCCTGCTCGAGGTGCGCGACGGTCTCGGCAGCCCGTCAGGTCCGTACAACGCGGGGATCGACGCGGCGACGGCGCCCTACGTGACGATCATCGGCTCGGACGACTTCTTCGAGCCCGGTGCGCTGCTGGCCTGGCGCGCCCGCGCCGAGGAGTCGGGCGCCGAGATGGTCCTCGCCCGGATGACGATGCAGGGCGGGGCGCCCATCAACACCCCGCGGGTCCGTCCCCGCCGGACGACCCGGCTGGACGCCGTCAAGGACCGGATGGCCTACCGCACGGCCCCGCTCGGGCTCATGCGTCGGGAGTCGCTCAGCGACCTCGGGCTGCGTCTCGACGAGGGCATGAAGGTGGGCGGAGACATCGCGTTCACCGTGCGTCTGTGGGACCTCGCCGAGCGTATCGACCTCGCGTGGGACGACCCGGCGTACGTGGTGGGCGTCGACGCCCAGACGCGCGTGACCACGACGGTCCGCCCGCTCGCGGTGTCGTTGGCGCCCTACACGGCGCTGCTGGCCCGTGACTGGTTCGCCAGGCTCCCACGGGCGTACCAGCGTGCTGTCGCGATCAAGGTGCTGCGCATCCACGTGCTCGACAACGTCGGGCGGCGCGACGCGGTCGACCTCTGGGCTGACGGCGAGGCCGACTACCTGCGCGACGTCGTGAGCAGCCTCGTCGCCGTCGCCCCGCGGGTGCTGCGCCCCTTCTCGGCCGCGGACCGGCTGGTCCTCGACGCCTGCCTCGACCCGGCCTCGACCCCGCAGTCGCTCGTCGCCGCTGCGGCGGCCCGCACACGCGCGGGTCGGGTCGCGCGCCTGCTGCCGCCCGGGGTGCTCGGTGCTCTCGACCGTGAGAGCACGCTGCGCTACTACGTCGCCGACAGGTTCTGGCGATGACGCGGGTCGCGGTCACGACGGGACCCGTGCGGATCCCACCGACCTATTTCGTGGTCAACCACCTGCTGCACATGCCTGACGTCGACGGGCGGCTGTTCGCGCTCTCGGCCGAGGTCGACGACCCTGCTGTCGAGCCGCTCGTGGAGACCTCGACCCCCTACGGGGTCCCGGGCCTGCGGGGGAGCGCGGCGGCCTTCGCGGCGGTGCGCCGCCAGCGCCGCGCGGTGCGAGACTTCGCCCCGGACCTGGTGCACCAGCACTTCGGCACGTGGAGCCTCGCGGGCTCCGGCGCCGCCCGCGACCTGGGCTTGCCCTTCGTGGCGACACTCCACGGCTACGACGTGTTCCGCCGGTCCGATGCAGTCCGAGACTTCTGGACCTGGGTGACGGCCCGCAACCTGCGTACCTGCGGGGAGCGGGCCACCACCTTGCTGGCCGTGAGCGGGTGGCTCGCGGGGGAGGCGGTGCGCCGCGGCTATCCGGCCGAGAAGATCGAGGTCCACTACCAGGGCGTCGACACCGACTTCTTCACCCCGGCCGGCCCCGACGCCGCCGAGCCTCTCGGGGCGACCGGCGGCGAACGGCGCCACGATGGGCGCGACGACCTCCCCGAGGTGCTGTTCCTCGGAGCTCTCGAGCGGCGCAAGGGTGTGGCTGACGCGATCGAGGCGTCGGTCGAGCTCGCGCGCAGCGTCCCGCACAGGCTCCGGGTGGTCGGCGCCGGGTCTCAGGAGGCTCTCGTGCGCGCGGCCGCCGCCGAGCACCCGCACATCGCCCTCGAGGGGATGCGAGACCGCGCCGGCGTCCGCGACGCCATGCGCCGGGCGGACGTGTTCGTCCTGCCCACGCAGCAGGACGGTGAGTGGCGCGAGGCAGCAGGTCTGGTGACGCTCGAGGCCCAGGCCTGCGGTGTGCCTGTCGTGGTCTACGCGAGCGGCGGCGCTCCCGAGATGCTCGACGACGGGACGACGGGGACTCTCGTCCCCGAGCGTGACACCCACGCGCTCGCCGGTGCCGTCGGCGACATCTTGCGTCTGGCGGCCACCGATCGGCGGCGCCTGTCCCGCGCCGCGCGCGACTTCACCGTGGCACGCCGCAGCATCCGCAGCAGCGCAGCCGAGCTCTCCGAGCGCTACGCCTCCCTCACCCGCCGATCTCGGACGGAGTCACCGTGACCCGAGCCACTCTGCTCGTCCTGTCCTTCTCGCCGATCGTCGCGGACGCCCGGGTGCTCAAGCAGGTCGAGCTCTTCAAGGACCGCTACGACGTGACGACCTGCGGCTTCGGGCCGGCTCCTGCGGGCGTGGTCGACCATGTCGAGGTCCCTGCTGGGCTCTCGGCGACCGACGTCGACGGCAGGCTCATCACCGCCCGCTGGTACAGCAGGGCGTACTGGTCGACGTCTGCGGTCGCGTGGGCACGCCGGTCGCTGCGCGGCAGGCGCTTCGACGTCGTGCTCGCCAACGACGTCGAGGCGGTCCCCGTCGCTGTGGGCCTCGCGCCGACCTACGGCGTGCACGCCGACCTGCACGAGTACGCACCGGCCCAGCACGACGAGAACGCGGCGTGGAAGAAGCGGATCGCGCCGTACAAGGCGTGGATCTGCCGCCGGTACGTCACGCGTGCGGCGTCGGTCACCACGGTGGCCGACGGCATCGCGGCCGAGTACCGGCGGGTCTTCGGCGTCGAGCCAGGTGTCGTGACCAACGCGGCGCCGTTCCACGACCTCCAGCCCGGCGCTGTGCCAGCACCTGAGGAGGGCCCGCTCAGGCTCGTCCACAGTGGTGTCGCGCAGCGCAAGAGGCGGCTCGACCTGCTGGTCGACGCCGTGCACGCGACACCGGCCGACGTGACGCTCGACCTGTTCCTCATGCCGAACGACCCCGCGCACCTGCTCGAGCTGCGCGAGCGCGCCGCCGCCGACCCTCGCGGGCGCGTCAGGTTCCACGAGCCCGTCGCCTACGCGCAGCTGGTCGAGACTCTCAACCGCTACGACGTGGGGCTCGCCGTGTTCCCCTTCGTCAACTTCAACATCCGGTGGTCGCTGCCCAACAAGCTCTTCGACTACGTGCAGGCGCGGCTCGGGGTGGTCGTAGGGCCGTCGCCCGAGATGGCGGGACGCGTCGAGCAGTGGGGGGTGGGGGTCGTGTCGCCCGACTTCTCGGTCGAGTCGCTCACGGAGGTGCTCACGTCCCTCGACCGCGAGACGGTCCGAGGACTCAAGGAGTCGGCGCACGCCCGCGCCCGAGAGCTCTCGGCCGAGATCGAGGTCGCCGGGTGGGAGCGTGCTGTCGACGCGCTCGTCGAGGGAGGTGCCGCATGAGCCGCCCGTCCCTGCTCATCCTGTCCTTCTCGCCGATCGCCGACGACGCGCGCGTCCTCAAGCAGGTGCGGCTCTTCGCCGACCGCTACGACGTGACGACCTGCGGCTACGGCCCGGCACCCGAGGGGGTCGTCGAGCACCACGAGGTCCCGGCCGGCCTGCTGGCCTGGCGCAAAGACCCGCGGTGGTTGCTGGCCCGGCAGTACTCGCGCGTGTACTGGGGCAACGCTGCTGTCGCCTACGCACGCAGCGTGCTCCCCGTGGGGGAGTTCGACGCTGTGCTCGCCGACGACGTCGACACGGTCCCGCTCGCCCTGTCGCTCGAGCCACGACGAGGGGTGCACGCCGACCTGCACGAGTACGCCCCCGGGCAGAACAGCGAGCTGCCGCGCTGGCGCTGGTTCGTCGCGCCGTACATCCGGTGGATCTGCCGGAGGTTCGTGTCGAGGGCGGCGTCGGTGACGACGGTCGGGCAGGGCATCGCGGAGCGGTACACGAGGGAGTTCGGGTTCCCCGTCGGCGTCGTGACGAACGCCGCGCCGTACGCGGAGCTCGCCCCGGGTGTCGTGGGTTCGCCCGTCAGGCTGGTCCACTCGGGCAACGCGCAGCGCAACAGGCACCTCGAGGTGATGATCGACGGCGTCGAGCAGTCCACGACGCCCGTGACGCTCGACCTGCTGCTCATGCCCAACGACGAGGCCTACCGCGACGAGCTCCGTGCGCGGTGCGCGGGGTCGACGCGTGTGCGGGTGCTCGACCCTGTCCCGTACCGCGACCTGGTGCGGACGCTCAACGGCTACGACATCGGGGTCTTCGTGCTCCCGCCGGTCAACGTCAACTACGAGTGGACTCTGCCGAACAAGTTCTTCGACTACGTCCAGGCCCGGCTCGGCGTGATCGTCGGACCCAGCCCAGAGATGGCTCGCGAGGTCGAGGCACGAGGCTTCGGTGCGGTGACGGCTGACTTCACCGCGGCGGGGTTCGCCGCGGTGCTGGACGGGCTCTCGCCTGCCGCCGTGGGGCGGTGGCGGCAGGCGTCCGCCACGAGTGCGCGGGAGCTCTCGGCCGAGGTCCAGTCTCAGGGGTGGACCGACGCCGTCGAGAGGCTCCTGCAGGGACCCTCGTAGCAGTGTCTCTCTGAGAGCTCCGCCGGGCAGATGCTCCCCATCAAGAGGTAGAGCTGCCCCGGTGCGCCCGCCCGGCGGCTAGGCGCACCGGGAGAGCGTCAGGCGGAGAGGGACTTCTTGATCTCCGCGAAGCCCGCGAGCATCTCCTTGCGCAGGTCGGCGACCTCCGACAGACCGGCGGCCTGGGGAGCAGTGCCGTTGCTCAGGCGCATCTTGATGTGCATGAGCATCTCGCCGAAGGTCGAGGTGCCCGTCGGCTTCACGCCCCAGATGTCGGAGACCAGCCCGAGGACGGTGGTCTTCGTGTCGGCGATCTCCTGGCGGATCGAGACGTCCTTGCCGCCGCGGCTGACCGGCCCGGTCTGCGCACGTGCCGTCGAGGCGTCGGACTGGATCGCCTTGATGCGGCTGAAGATGTCGCCGTCGAACTTGACGCCCTCCACGCCGGGGGTGAGCAGGTCGAGGATGGTGGTGAGCTGTGCTGCCTGTGCGGGTGTCATGTCGTCCTCCTCGGACGTAGGTGGGGTGGTTGTGGTGCCTTCGTACTCGAAGTGCCAGGCTTCTTCGCGGCCGCCGCCCTGGCGGGCCCACGGGGGGTGGATCCATCCGTGGGCGGGGCCGTTGGCGACCATCCAGACGTGCTGGGCGGTGCCGAAGCTGTTGATGCCTCCGCCGAGGTCGACCGCGAGGGCCCACCCGTGGTTGGAGGTGCCGGGCACGGCTGCCAGGCCTGGGCCCTTGGTCTCGTAGAGGTGCTGCTGCGCGGCGAGGGTCCGGTACGAGTCGGTGATCGAGATGCTGGTCCCGAACCTGGCGCGGTAGGCCTGGTTGAGCGACTCGAACGCTGCGGCAGCGTCGCTGCGCAGACGGTGTCCTGGTGCCCAGCTCAGCGTGGTGAGCGCTGAGAGCGGGATGTTCCCGTTGCTGTGGCCGCCCCAGGGTCCTGCTGCCGCGAGGACGGCTGTCGCCGCGGCTCTGTGGAGATCGTTCATCTCACTCCTTCAGGTGTGGGTGCCGGTGGTGGTCCCACCGGCTCTGACTCCTGAATCATGTCGAACATGCGTTCGAAGTCCGAGGCCCTACTTCGGCCCTGCGACCGGGGCTGGTCCGGGGACGACAGACGCCCCGCAGCCGGCGTGGGCTGCAGGGCGTCTGGTTGCGAGATCGACGGGGCCGACGGAGCCGACAGGGTCGCGAGGTCTCCGAGGAGGTGACGGAACGCCAGGTCGGGTGATGCGGCGACGCCGGCGAAGAGACCTGAAGGTCAGCCGTGCGTACGGCGCAGCAGCTCGTCGACGACTCGCTCCGCCGCATGCCCGTCGCCGTACGGCGTCTCGTCGGTCGGCGTCGGCGCGGGCCGCTGGACGCCCGCGAGGATCTCCTCCGCGGTGATCGCCAGCACGTTCCACCCGAGGTCGACGGTCTCGACCCACTCGGTCTCCGTGCGGACCGTGGTGCACGGGACGCGCAGCAGGAAGGCCTCCTTCTGCAGGCCGCCCGAGTCGGTGACGACACCCGCGCTCGACATGGTCGCCGCGAGCAGCTCCGGGTAGGGGAGCGGGGCGTGCAGGCGGACCGAGCCGCCGGACCAGTCGATGCCGAAGGACTCGGAACGGGCCACGAGCCGCGGGTGCGCGAGCAGCACGACAGGCTTGTCGAGCGCCTTGAGGCTGCGCGCGATCTCCGCGAGACGCTCGGGGTCGTCGGTGCTCTCGGCGCGGTGGATCGTCGCGACGTAGTACTCGCCGGCCTCGACGCCGGCGCTCGCGAGCACCGAGGCAGGGGCACCGGTGAGCGAGTCGCGCACCGTGTGCAGGACGTCGGTCATCACGTCACCGACCACGATGGTCCGCTCGGCGAGACCTTCAGCGGCCAGGTGCTGGCGTGCGACCTCGGTCGGGGCCAGCAGCACGTCGGCGGCGTGGTCGGTCAGCACACGGTTGTGCTCTTCGGGCATCGCGCGGTTGAAAGACCTCAGCCCGGCCTCGAGGTGCGCGACGGGCAGGTGCATCTTCACGGCAGACAGCGTCCCGGCGAGCGTCGAGTTGGTGTCTCCGTAGACGAGCACCCAGTCGGGGCGTGCCTCCTCGAGCACGGCGTCCATCGCCGAGAGGATCGCACCCGTCTGCTGGCCGTGCGAGCCCGACCCGGCGCCGAGGTGCACGTCAGGTGCCGGGATGCCGAGGTCCGTGAAGAACACGTCCGAGAGCATGGGGTCGTAGTGCTGACCGGTGTGCACGATCACGTGCTCCACGCCGCGCGCGGCCGCAGCGTGCGCGATCGGGGCGAGCTTGACGAACTGCGGACGGGCACCGACGACGGAGAGGATCTTCACGGTCGACGAGTCTACGCAGGGGCCTTCCCCGTACCCGCGCCGACCGACGCGCGACGGGCTCTAGCAACCGAGCCCGCTGGTAGCGTCGCCGACGTGAAGATCCTCGCCGTGACGACCTGGTTCCCCAGCGACGCCTCCCCGACCATGGGCACCTTCGTCGACAAGGACGTCCGGGCGATCGCCCGGCACGACGACGTCGAGGTCGTGCACCTCGTCGCACCGCACCTGGCCGACCGCTCGACCGTCGAGGCCGGCGGCGCCGACACTGTCGACCGCGACGGGATCACCGTCCGCAGGTTCGTCATGTCGCCCCAGCGCCCGGACCAGGTGGCAGCCGCCCGGCGTGCCCTCGACCCGATGATCGACCGCGCAGACCTCGTCCACACGATGGCGTTCCCCACGCTCCTGCCGTTCACGGTCCGGCGTCCAGACCGCCCCTGGGTGCACACCGAGCACTGGTCCGGTCTGACCACCCCCTCCACGCTGCCTCGCGCGTGGCGGCTCGCGCTCCCAGGGCTCAAGCAGCTGCTGCGCCGCCCCGACGTCGTCACCGCGGTCTGCGACTATCTCGCGCGACCTGTCCGCGCTGTGCGGCGAGGACCGACGTCCCTCGTGCCCTGCATCGTCCCGCCCGTCGACGACCTAGCACCGCGACGGCCGCTCGAAGGGCGACCGCTCGAGCTCGTCGGGGTCGGCGGGCTCGTCGACCGCAAGGACCCGCTGCTGGCCGTCCAGGTGGTCGCGGAGCTCGGGCGCCGCGGTCTCGCCTCGCGGCTCACCTGGGCAGGCAGCGGACCTCTGCGCGAGGACGTGCTGGCGCTCGCGGCCAGCCTGGGGGTCTCCGACCAGGTGACCCTCCTCGGGTCGGTCGACACAGCCGGCGTCGGCGCAGCCCTCGACGCCGCCGACCTGTTCTTCCTCCCGACCAAGGCGGACAACTTCTGCGTCTCGGCCGCGGAGGCGCTCGTGCACGGTCGCCCCGTGGTCGTCGGGGCGACGGGTGGCCAGGGCGAGTACATCGAGCCGCACGTCGGAGCGCTCGTCGCGGAGCAGACCGTCGACGCCTACGCCTCGACAGTCCAGCGGGTAGCGGAAGTGACGGCCGGTCTGAGCGCCGAGGACATCGCCGGGACGATCGGCGACAGGTTCTCCGCCGAGGCCGTCCAGCGCGGCTACACCGACGCGTACGCGCTCGCGGTCCAGGAGCGCAGCCGATGAGCCCGACAGAGCCTTCGAGCCCGGACGATGCGAGCACAGCCGACGGCACAGAGCCAGTGGTCGACCTCGTGATCGCTGTGCACACCGCACAGCGCCCCGTCGCCAGGGCCGTGACGTCGGTCCTCGACTGCCGCACGCCGGTCCGGGTCACGGTCGTCGCTCACCACGTGGAACCAGCGCTCATCCAGGCGAACCTGGAGCCCGTGGTCGTGCCACCCTGGTCGAGCGTGCGGGTGCTCGCGCTGAGCGATGGCACCCGGAGCCCGGCCGGGCCGTTCAACCTCGGGCTCGACGCCGCGACCGCGCCCTTCGTGGCCGTCATGGGGTCGGACGACAGGCTCGCCCCGGGGGCCCTGGACTCGTGGGTCGCCCTCCAGAGGCGCACCGGAGCGGCCGTCGTCGTCGCGCGGCTCGCCCACGCCGGGGCCGATGGGGCCGGGACGGGTGCCGTCGTCCCCACGCCTCCGGCGAGACCCTTCCGCAGCACAGGGCTCGACGGTGTGCGGGACCGCCTCAGCTACAGGTCCGCACCGCTCGGGCTGATCGAGCGAGCGACCCTCGACCGCCTCGCCCTGCGCTTCACGCCGGGGCTCGAGGTCGGCGAGGACGTCGAGGTCGTGACCCGGCTCTGGTTCAGCGGCGCCCCGATCGCCTTCGACAGGCGCGGCCCGGCCTACCTCGTCCAGGACGATGCCGGTGACCGGATCACCTACGTCTCCCGGCCCGTGGCAGACGAGCTCGAGTTCGTGCTGCGGATCGTGCAGGCCGACTGGTTCCACGGCTACACGGCGAGGCAACGGGCTGCGGTCTGCACGAAGATGCTGCGCATCCACGTGTTCGGCGTCCTCGGCAACCGCGAGGCGGAGTTCTGGGACCGTGCCGAGCGGGCGGCGCTGGCCCGCGTCGCGAGGGCTGTCCTCGACGCTGCCCCTGGGTGCGAAGCCGTCCTGTCGCGGGCTGACAGGGCAGTCCTCGACGCGGTCCTCGACGTGTCTGTCCCCGTCGACGAGATGCTCGCTCGCGGGCGTGCCCGGCGTCGCCACGGTCGCCCGGCGACGCTCGTCCCGCGGGACCTGCGCAGGATCGCGGCGCGCGAGGCGCCGATCCGGCTCATGGCGGCGTCGGTCCTCGTCTGAGCCGACGCGACCAGGGAGTCGCCCCCTGCGATGATGTCGCCGTTGCAGACGACGCTCGCGCCCGGGGGGCCGCGGCCCTGGGGAGCCCTGCAGACCCGGGAGTCCGCAGGCCCGATGATGCCCGGAGGGTGTGCAGCAGTATCCTGCTGGGAGCCCTGCCGCCATCCTGCGCGGGGCCAAGCCGCTCGTCGTGAGGATGTTGCATGCGCATCGCAGTTGTCGCCCTGGGCAAGATCGGTCTCCCGCTGGCCGTCCAGTTCGCCGACCAGGGGCACGACGTCATCGGTGTCGACGTCAACCAGACCGTGGTCGACCTGGTCAACGCCGGGACCGAGCCGTTCCCGGGCGAGGCGCACCTCGCCGAGAAGCTCGCCGAGCTGGTGCCCTCCGGTCGTCTGCGCGCCACCACGGACTACGCCGACGCTATCCCCGGTGCTGACGCCGTGGTGCTCGTGGTGCCGCTGTTCGTCGACGAGGCGACCGCAGCGCCCGACTTCGGCTGGATGGACGCCGCCACTCGGTCGCTCGCCGCGCACCTCACCGCCGGCACGCTCGTCTCCTACGAGACGACCTTGCCTGTCGGGGTGACCCGGGGCCGCTGGAAGCCGATGCTCGAGGAGGGCTCCGGGCTCACCGAGGGCACGGACTTCCACCTCGTGTTCTCGCCGGAGCGCGTGCTCACCGGACGGGTCTTCGCCGACCTGCGCAAGTACCCCAAGCTCATCGGCGGGCTCAGCGAAGAGGGTGCGCGCCGCGCACGCGAGTTCTACGAGGCGGTCCTGACCTTCGACGAGCGCCCCGACCTCCCTCGCGCCAACGGCGTCTGGGACCTCGGGTCGGCCGAGGCCGCCGAGATGGCCAAGCTCGCCGAGACGACCTACCGCGACGTCAACATCGGGCTGGCCAACCAGTTCGGAGCCTTCGCCGAGAAGGTCGGCATCGACGTGTACTCCGTCATCGACGCGTGCAACTCGCAGCCTTTCAGCCACATCCACCGTCCGGGGATCGCGGTCGGTGGGCACTGCATCCCGGTGTACCCGCGCCTGTACCTCTCGGTCGACCCCGACGCGTCGATCGTCCGGGAGGCCCGTGCGGTCAACGCCGCGGTGCCCGAGCGTGTCGTCGCCCAGGCAGAGAGCCTGCTCGGGTCGCTCGACGGGCTGCGCGTCGTCGTCCTCGGCGCCGCGTACCGCGGCGGTGTGAAGGAGACCGCGTTCTCCGGCATCTTCGCGACGGTCGACTCCCTCCGCGACCGGGGTGCCCGGGTCGTGGTCCACGACCCGCTGTACAGCGACGAGGAGCTCGTCGCGCTCGGCTTCGACGCGTACCACTACGGAGAGGCCGCCGACGTGGCGATCGTCCAGGCCGACCACGCCGAGTACACGACCCTGACGCCCGTGCAGGTCCCGGGGCTGCGGCTCCTCGTCGACGGACGCCGGTCGACCGACGCCGCGTTGTGGACGGGTGTGCCCCGCATCGTCATCGGGACCGGGGTCCCAGCTTGAGCGAGCGACCTCGTGTCAGCGTCGTCCTCGTCGCGTACAACCGGCGCGACCTGCTCATCGCGGCCCTAGATGCTCTAGCGGCGCAGTCTCGACCGGCCGACGAGGTCGTCGTGCTCGACAACAGCTCGGACGATGACTCCGCCTGTGTCGCGGCCGAGCACCCGGTCGGAGCACGCGTGATCACTCTCGACCGCAACACCGGCGGTGCCGGCGGGTTCGCCGCAGGCATGGCGGCCGCGCTCGACGTGCCGACCGAGCGGGCCCCCGACTGGGTGTGGCTCATGGACGACGACACGATCCCCACCCCAGACGCCCTCGCCGAGCTGCTCCGGGCCGTTGACTCGTACGAAGGGCCAGTCGCGCTGCTCGGCAGCCGTGTGGTGTGGCACGACGGGCGCGACCACCCGATGAACACCCCGCGGAAGCGACCGCGCGTGTCGACCGAGCTCATGGACGTCGCAGACCGTGCCGGGGCGCGCCCCGTCCGGTCGTCGTCCTTCGTCTCGATGCTCGTCAACACGAAGGCCGTCCGGTACCACGGGCTGCCGATCGCGGACTACTTCATCTGGAACGACGACTTCGAGTACTCGTGCCGCCTGCTGCGCCACGGGACCGGCCTCTACGTCCCGGGCAGCGTCGTCGAGCACCGGACGAAGACCTTCGGAGCGACAGACGCCGACCCCGGCCCCCGGTTCTACTACGAGGTCCGCAACAAGATCTGGATGATCACGCGGTCGACGGCGCTCTCCGGGCCGGAACGCATCCTCTACTCGGGAGCTGCCGTCCGCCGGTGGGTCCGGACCTTCGGCCGGTCGACCCAGCGCGGTGTGCTCGCCCGGGCGGCTCTCCAGGGTCTGCGAGACGGTGTGCTGAAGGCACCCCGGAGCACCACCGTGGTGCTGTCGGGCCTCCCGGTCTCCGGCGCAGTCGCGAGACTCCAGGGTCGGCGACCGTGACCGCAGCGGGCGCCGCACCCTTCTCCGTCCTCCTGCCGGTCTACGCGGGCGACCGCCCCGAGTACCTCAGGCGGGCGTATGACTCTGTGACGGTCGAGCAGACCCTGCGGCCGGCGGAGGTCGTCATCGTGAGAGACGGTCCCGTCGGCGAGGCGATGCGCCAGGAGCTGCTCGCGGCCGCCGGGTCGCCCGTGGTCCCGACCCGCGTGGTCGAGCTCCCCGAGAACGTCGGGCTCGCGGGGGCGCTCGAGGCCGGGCTCGCCGAGTGCTCGCACGAGATCGTCGCCCGGATGGACGCAGACGACATCTCACGGCCGGGACGGTTCGCCGCACAGGTGCCTCTCGTGGAGGCAGGGCTGGACATCGTCGGGTCGGCGATCCAGGAGTTCGAGGACGAGCACGAACCAGGCCTGGTCCGGGTCCCGCCTGTCGGGGCGGAGGAGATCCAGCAGCGCGCACGCTTCGTGTCGCCCTTCAACCATCCGACGGTGGTGTACCGCCGCGGTGCCGTCGCGGACGCGGGCGGCTACCAGGACCTCGCCCTCATGGAGGACTACTGGCTCTTCGCGCGGATGCTGCTCGCCGGAGCCGCTCCGGCGAACCTCGCCGAGCCCCTCGTCCTCTACCGCATCGGCGCCGGCGCGTATGCTCGTCGTGGCGGACGGGGCATCCTCCGGTCCGAGCTCGGTCTGCAACGCCGTCTGCTCTCGGTCGGATTCCTCACCCGCACCCAGTATCTGCGCAACTGCGCGATCAGGGGGATCTACAGACTCGTACCAGAGTCGATCCGCAAGACCGGTTACCGGGCGTTCGTCCGGCGGGGGCCCGGGTAGCTGCGCATCGGCGGAACAGAGCCCGGAGAATCGACCAGTGACCGACCCCGCTGCCACTGCCCAGCGTCCAGAGGCCCGCGCAGGCCGTGAGAAGCCAGGCTTCCGAGCGGACATCGAAGGCCTGCGGGCCGTCGCGATAGTCCTCGTCGCGGTCTACCACGTCTGGGTCGGGCGGGTCTCCGGCGGTGTCGACGTGTTCCTCATGGTGTCGGGGTTCTTCGTCGGTGCGTCTGTCGTCCGGTCGTACGCGCAACGACGGCCACCCTCGCTCCTGCCGTACTACCGCCGCGTGCTCGGACGGCTCGTCCCACCTGCGGCGATCGTCCTGGTAGCCGTCGTCGTGAGCACCTGGCTGGTGCTCCCGAGGACACGCATGTCCGACACGGCCGAGCAGGCCCTCGCCTCCTTGTTCTACGTCGAGAACTGGTACCTGGCGACGACCGGCCAGGCCTACGGTGCGGCGGACGTCTCGCAGAGCATGACGCAGCACTTCTGGTCGTTGTCCGTCCAGGGGCAGATCTTCCTCGCGCTGCCGCTCGTGCTCCTCGTGCTGACCCTCGTGCTCGGCCGCAGGGCGACCCCCAAGGTCTACCTCGGTGTCGTCATCGGGCTCTTCGCCCTGTCCTTCGCGTACGCGGCCTACATCACTGCGGTCGACCAGGCCTCTGCCTACTACGACACCGGAGCACGGCTCTGGGAGTACCTGGCGGGGACGCTCCTCGCCTTCGTGATCGTCACCCGTCCCGTCCGGGACATGGCCTTCTGGCTCCGGTCCGTCCTCTCGGCGGCCGGGCTCACGCTCATCGTCGCCACGGGTGTGCTGGTCGATGGTGGGGCGGTGTTCCCCGGGCCTCTGACCTTGCTCCCGCTGCTCGGGGCGGCAGGCATCATCCTCGGCGGCGCAGGAGAGCGACCTACGGCTGTCGGCGCCGTCCTGTCGTCGCGCCCGCTCGTGACCGCCGGGGCGTATGCCTACCACTTCTACCTCTGGCACTGGCCCGTGCTCGTGCTGGTCGTCGCTCTGCGCGACGGGCGGTCTCCGGGCTGGTTGGCCGGGGCAGGTGTTCTCGTGCTCTCTGCGGCGCTGGCCTGGGCGACTCGGGAAGGCCTCTCCTGGCGGGCGAGGGGTCCAGAGGGCCGAGGTGTCCCGCAGGGCGCTGGTGGGCGCCGCAGGTGGAGGCCTGCCCGACTCACCACGGCCCTCGTCGTTGGCACGGCGAGCTTCGTCTTCGTCGTCGGCGCTGCCGGGGGTTGGTTGGCGCACATGGCGGCCGAGCGCCGTGCCGTTCTCGGAGGAGGCACGATCGACGCGCAGGTGTACCCGGGCGCCCTGACGAGGCTCGACCCCGTGCTCTGGCCGACCGAGGCTGACGTCGCGCCGTTCCCCGACGCTGTCGTCGCGCGGGAGGACTGGCCAGCCAGCGATCGAGAAGGGTGTGCCGCAGGGCCCGACGAGAGCAGGCTCTTCTCGTGCACCTTCGGCAGCGAGGGCGGTGCGCTCTCCGTCGCTCTCGTCGGAGGGTCGCACTCCGTGAACTTCCTGCCCGCCGTCGACGCCGTCGCAGCAGCACGAGACGTCGAGGTCCAGACGTACTTCAAGCAGGGCTGCCCCGTGCAGTTCTTCGGCGAGGACGACGACCGAGAGGAAGAGTCCTCCTGCGATGTCTGGTCGCGCAAGGTGGTCCAGGAGGTGATCGACTCGGGCGTCGATGCCGTGATGCTCACGGGAACCCGTCCGGTGGCGGGGGACGCGGACGGCGACGAGGTCCCGGTCTCCTACCGGGCTGCCTGGGACGAGCTGTTCGACAACGAGGTCATGGTCATAGCGATCCGCGACAACCCCTGGTTGCCCTTCGACGGAGCCGAGTGCGTCGAAGCAGACGGAGCCACCGAGTGCACGGTCCCGAGAGACGAGGTGCTGTCGACGCCCGACCCGCTCAGCGAGCTCGCCGAGAGCATCGACCTCCTCTACGCCCTAGACCTCAGCGACTCCTTCTGCGACGACCTCACCTGCTACACCGTGATCGGGAACGTCCAGGCGTACATCGACAGCAACCACCTGACCGCGACCTTCGGACGCACGCTCTCGACACCGCTCGACGAGACGTGGGGGAGGGCTACGGGGTGGTGGTGAGAGACCTCTGGACCAACGAAGAACGTCCTCGGGGCAGAGCCGACAGTGCGCCGGCACACCATCGCGTAGGATCGGCAAATTGCCGGCAGAGGACTCGTCGGTCGAGCAGATCAGGAGGAAATGCGATGGAAGGACCGTGGACGGTATGAGAGACCTGCGCGTCGGCACTGAGTTCTCAGTGCGTCGTGAACGGTGAGCCTGAGTCGACCGGGCCTGGCCGAGCGCGCCCGACACGTGGGACCGCGCCGCGACACGACTCGCAGCATCCGCCAGCCCGCAGATACAGGATCATTACGCGGATGGGTGTGGTCCTCGCTCGTGGCGATCGGGTTCTTCCTTCTCTCGCATCCTCGCGAGCTGTTCCCGAGTCTCACAGAATCACTCTGGCGGCTGGCCGCTCTGAGCCTCGTGGTCGTGGTTCTCGATCTCCGACGTGTGAAGTTCCCTGCGGTTCCGTGGACCGTCGCAGCCTTCCTGGGGATCTGTCTTGCGAGCGCGCTCTGGTCCGTAGAACCGTCGGACACGCTTCGGGCAGTGCGTCTGTACTGCTTGATCGCCGTCTTCGCCTGCCTGGCGGTGGCGAACTCGACGGTGCAGACTCTCGTCCGTGGGATCGTGTGGGGTGCCCTCCTCGTGGCGGGAGCGACCTTCTGGACGTTGTGGTTGCAGGAGACGGGGGCGCAGGTGCCGAATGCCGCAACCCCGGTGGCAGGTTTCCACGGCAATCGGAACGTGATCTCGTACACGTTGGTCCTAGGGATCTGCGCTCTCCTCTGCTTCCAGGCAAGGGGGCTCTTTGCGCGGGTCCGGTGGACGATGGCATTCGCGTCGATGGTCTTCCTGCTCCTGACGACCCGGTCCGGGACGGGCATCGTCGCGGCCGTCGTCCTACCTGTCGCGGCCGTGATGCTGACCGCCGCACGGCGATGGGACCCCTTCGGGAGCAAGTGGGCGAAGATGGCGGCATACGCTGTCGTGGTCGCCTCCGCCGCGGCGGCGCTTGCGACGCTTAGCAGCGTGGCCGCGCTGCTCGGGAGGCGATCAGATCTTTCGGGGCGAGGACCGCTGTGGGACGCCATCGTGGAGGTCTGGTCGCAGTCGCCCTGGGGAGGCTATGGCTTCGGTGCCGTGTGGAGCTACTCCTGGTTCTCCGCCAGCCCAAGCGCCGTGAAGGCGCAGATCGACCAGCTGTCAGGGCAGAGGCTCGCGCACGGCCACAGCATCTTGTTCGACCTTCTTCCTCAGCTCGGAGTGCTGGGAGTCGTCGCCGTGGTCGCCATCTTCGCCCTGTCAGGTCGGTGGATCTTCACACCCGTGGACGACACTGAGTACAGCGCGGCGAGGTGGGGGTTGCTGGGTGTGCTCGGTGTGGCCCTATCCGGCTTCACCGAGCCGATGCTCGCCGTGCCGGTCGGGTGGTTCGTCGTGGTCTCGGCGGCGGCGGCCACCCAACGCATCGGCCGACGCAGAGCCGTCGGCGGCTGAGTGGACCTCGGCTCGCGCTCCCGTGCAGCCGGGCGAGAAAACTGCCCTCACCAGCCGGAGAAGAGCCTGTACAGGCGGGACCTCAGGGCGTGGACACGCGGACCGCTGGACGAGAAGGCCCGAAGCCTCTCCACGAGCGGTGCCGATCCGAGGCGGAGGATTGCCAGGCCTCGTCCGTCGACGCGCAGAGCCTCCAGCTGTTCGCGGACACGGAATCGCTGCTCTTCTTCGCGGCTGAGCGAAAATCTGGAACTTTCGCGGATGAGCCGATACGGGAGCATGCGCCGGTGCAAGGATTGAGTCATCTTGTCGAACGGGAGATGGCGAGGGTTCGAGTTGTGAGCATGAATCCGATAGTTGAGGACCACATGCCCTGAAGAGCGGACCGTCTGAGCCAGATGATCGATCACTAGGGCGATCCAGATATCCTCTGCTACCAGGCTCTCGTCGATGGGGAAGACGCTGTCGGCCAGTTCTCGGCGCATGATGACGGTGCCCCCCGAGCGGTTCCCGGTGTCCTTTCGCGGAAGGACCATGCCGTCGAATTTGGGATTGGTCGAGAAGGTCTTGAGCCTGAAGAACGCGGCATCGGCCGGGGTTCCCTCGGCCGCGCCGTCGAGGACGTCGAGCCGGTGCTCCAGCGAGTCTGGCGGTACGATGTCGTCCCCTCCGAGGAGCACCACAGCCCCCCCCGAGCTCTCGGCGTACGCACGGTTGAAGGCTCCGACCTTCCCGAGTTTCTCTCCCTCGGCGATGATGACCACCCGCGGGTCCGAACCCGCTGCCGCTCGCGCTCGCGCCACGGTGTCGTCCGTCGAGCCGTCGTCCACTATGACGAGCTCGAGGTCCTCGTGCGTCTGAGCGAGGACACTGGCGATCATGTCTGCCACGTAGAGCGACTCGTTATAGACAGCGGTGAGGATGGAGATGGTGGTCATGGGCGATCGTCTGCTCTCTGCGAGTGTCTGGTCTGGACGTTTCGGCCCTGACAGAGACTACCCGAATCGGCGTCCAGCCCACGGCCCAGAAGGGCCCGGTTCCCGAGGACCGGGTCCACGGCGGCGGGTAGCGCCTTGTGCGATACTTCACCGCGGAAGGCTGCGGGTGGCAGACGGAGTGCTGGCGGGTCGGACTGTCCGCGGATCGGAGTGTGCGATCGACGACGGGCATCATTCCTCTGCTGCGACCCCGCGATGGACGGCCGCTCAGCGGTAGCCATGTGGCGTCGGATCCTGGCGGGGAACGAGCGGTATGGGCCGAAACCCTCGTGAACGCGCAGGTATCATTTTCACGTGCGCGGTGTCCGCGATCTTTACGGACCTTCAGTCGAGCGAGGCGAGGGTTCGCTGTCGGCAGGGTTTGTCAAAGCGCGGACGTGCCGCCAGAACTATTGTGGGAGACGAGGGGCGTTGTGTATTTCGTGTTCATTGTAGATCTCGGGTGCGAGGAGTGACGGTCCTGGGTGAGAGCCCGTCGAGCGCGGCGGATGAGGAAGGCGGTGTCTCGTGAAGCGAGCCGCAGTTGGGAAGAAGATCTCTGGCGTCGCTCGGGCGTCGCTCTCGATCACCGCTGGGGTGGGTGCAGGCCAGCTGATCCTCATTGCCATCTCTCCGGTCCTGACACGACTGTTCACTCCGCAAGAGTTCGGCCACTACACGATCCTGATATCTGTGATCGCCGTGATGTCAGTCGCGGCGACGCTCCGGTTCGAAGCTGCGATCCCACTGGCCATGACCGCCGAAGACGCTCTCGGGGTCGCGCGGGCCGGCGTCGCCTCGACGCTCTTCTTCTCCTTCCTCGTGATCCCGATTCTGATCGCGGTGGAGCTGGTCATCCCCTGGAAGCTCCTCCCGGACGGAGGCGGAGCGCAGCTCTGGGTCTTGGTTCCCGCTGTGATCGCGTTCGGGTTGTACGAGCTAGGTACTCAGTTTGCCATCCGGCGCCAACGGTATGGTGCCGTTGGAGCGAGAAGCTTGATCCAGAGTGGAGGGACTGCGCTGGGTCAGCTGAGTTTCGGTGTACTGGGTGTGGGGTCGGGCTTGATCTGGGGTCAGATTCTCGGGAAGCTGCTGGCAGTCGGGTTCCTCGCTCCACTCGTGCGTACTGAGTCGCGTGATCTCGGGCGGGTGCCAAAATTGCGGGAAATCTTCAAGAAGTACAAGCGCTTTCCGCTCTTTCTCGCGCCTTCCTCGTTGTTTAACGTCCTGGGGACCCAGGCGCCCTATCTGATGATCGGCGCTGTCTTCGGCGCTCCGGCGATCGGCTTCTTGGGGCTGATCCAGCGCCTGGTTGCGGCACCCCAGGCGCTGGTGGGTCAGGCAATTGGACAGGTCTACGTGGGGGAGGCTGCTGCGCGCCTCCGGGGTGGCGCAGGGGACAGCCGCAGACCATTCGTGCGGGCGACGTCCTGGCTCGTCATCATTGCCTTGCCCATCGGTGTCGGGATGGCGTTGATTCCTGGATCTCTGCTCGGCGCCATCTTTGGCACCGAGTGGGAAGGCGCCTCTGCATATCTGAGTGCTTTCGCTCCGGCGTTCGTTGCGCAGTTCGTCGTCGCTCCGGTCTCTCAGACACTGATCATCGCCGGCCGTCAGCGGCTGCAGCTCATGTGGGACGTCTCACGGGTGATCATCGTTTCCTCCGCGATCATCGCTGTGCATGCCTACGGCGGCTCTGCTGTCGACGCAACGTGGGCCTTCAGCATCGCGTCGGTGATGTGCTATGGGGCCCTCTGGTTCCTCTGTCTGGCTGCCGCCTCCAGGCCCGTCGCCGACTCGTCAGAGGACGAACGACCACGGCAGAACTGAGTAGCTCCGTCCTCGAGGTCGTCAGTCTGCAGGGTGTCGGCGTCGTGGTCGGACCCGGGATGTAGGGGCCGCCTGTCCGCAACCGCCTGCCTGCCGGGCTGGCTCGCACGGTGGCACCTTCTCGGCTGCCCTACAGTGGGTCCCGTACCATTGCCTCTATGCGATCCATCCACCTACAGGCCTTGACGACGCGAGACCGGGTGCTTCGATCATTGGTGATCATTATCCTCCTGCTCGGAGGGTTGCTCCCAGAGTTCATGGGCCTCAATGTGGTCGTAGCGGCTGCGGTCGTGGCGGCGCCACTGGTGGTCTATGACCTGTGGCGCGCCTTGCCGAGGGTGCACGAGGTGATCTATATCGTCGTGCCTGTCTTCGGAATCTTCGCAGCGCATGCGATCTTCGTCGCTCCTGGCGCCGACTACGGTGTCGAGAAACTGCTGAAATTCGTCACTCTGACGTTGGCCACCGCCATGTCTGCATGCCTTCTGCGTGACGAAGAGAGTGTCTCGATCTTCGCGAAGACGTGGGTGCTGTATTCTTCGTTGCTCTCCGTGATGGCTCTTTTCGAGTACAGCGGGAGCGGGCGGGCCGGCGGGTTCGACTCAAGTCCGATCTGGCTGGCTCGAGCCCTCGTAGCGGCCGCCCTGATGGTCCTCTGGTTCTGGCGGACGCGCGTCTACAGTCGGTGGGCTTGTATTCCTGTGATCGTGTTGCTGCTCGCGGGGGCTTTTGTGACGGGTTCGCGCGGACCTGTGCTCGGATTTGCGGTCGGTTGCGTGGTGCTGGCCTTCCTGGGGCGTTCGGGCAGGGGCTTTCGCCTGCTCCTGCTGTTCGGGGTCGCCGCAGTCGGCGTCGCGATGATGCGGCTCCTCCCGATCTTCTCGCAGAGCAGACTGACTAATCCGGACTCGGCGAGCGCGTCCAACTACTACAGGCGTCTCCTCTGGGAGATCACACCCCCAGTAGTCGTCGAACATCCACTAGGGGTGGGTTTTGGCAACTGGGCCTCCGCTGCTGGTGCTCCAGAGCAGTACAGCTACCCCCACAGCCTTTTCCTGGAGATCGCCAGCGAGCTGGGCATTCCAATCACCATCGCGTTCGTCTGTCTGATCGCCTATGTGCTAATTTCGCTCTACCGGATTTCGGAGCTGAGCCGGGCCTCGATGCTGATAGTGGTTCTCTTATGCTCGGAACTCGTCGCTGTCAACCTCTCGGGAGACCTCAACGCGAGAACGTTCTTCTTCCTTCTGACCTTGGGCTTCCTGGTGTCACGGTGGTACCGAAAGGGCAAGAAGGGCCTGGGGCGAGGAGAGCATGCCGCAGCTGTCGAGCCATAGGGGCTCATCGCAGGCCAGGGTGCAGTCGTGGTCTGAACCTTCCGGTCTCGAGCAGGCCTCTGGCGTTGTAGTTGGTCAGGTTGCGAAAGCCCAGAGCCGAGCCGCGTAGGTGTTCGAGTCGGCCGTTCATCGCTTCGGTGGGGCCGTTGCTAGTGCCGGGGCGGTCGAAGTAGGCCAGCACGCGCACGGCCCGCTTGGCCAGGGTTCGCACGAGTGTGCGGAGCCCGGTCAGCACGGCCGGGACGCCGGTGGTGACGGACTCGCTGAGGCTAGTCATGACCTGCTTTCCGCGGGTGCGGGTGCGGGTCGGGTTCACGGTAGGCGCTGATCATGCGCTGGTAGATGCCCCTGGTGGCCTCAACCTGGACGTGGTCCTCGGCTGCGAACAGCGTGGTCGGCCGCTGTCGCTGGCGGTCGGTGAGCAGGTCGTGGCCGGTGTGCAGTGTCCGCAGGGCGCGGTAGAGCGGGTCGCCGGCGCGGTCGCGGTGCCCGTTAAGGCCCTGCTGGTCCCGCTGGCAGTGGTCGAGAGCGTGGCCGGCGAGGCGGACCACGTGGAATGGGTCCATGACCGCGACGGCGTCAGGTAGCTCCTCGGCGGTGGCGGTCTTGAAGCCCGAGAACCCATCCATGGCCACGACCTCGACGCCCTTGCGCCAGGCCTTGAAAGCCTGGTTGGAGCGACCTTCAACCAGGTCCGGCAGCCGTGAGGTTCCGGTCCGGTAGCGGATTGGGGTGAGGCCGATGACCACCGTGACATGCGTGTCACCGCGGCGGGTGTGTCGCCAGGCGTGCTCGTCGACGCCGATCACCGCAACGCCGTCGAAGCGGTCCGGGCCCGTCGATGGGGACGCGTCGGCCCTCGTCCAGGACGGCGTCGTTGACGGTCTTCCAGGACACTCGCTAGGGCCTCTGCGAGCCGCGCGACCGTGAGGTGCTGGACCGCGAGGCCCTCCAGTGCCCACCGCATCGCCCGCCGGGACAGCCTCGCCCGGGGTCCGGCGGCGCGGCTGGTGTCCTGGCGGCGGACGTGCCCCTACCCCGGCGCACCGACACCGGCGGACTGTGACCAGCGGCGTCGCGGGTCGCCAGCCCAGCGGTTCGTGCGCCAGCCGTCAGGTCAACGTGTCGCGCGGTGAGCCCTCACAGCGGCACCACCAGCCCCACTGGTCTGCCGCACAACGCGGCAGGCCAGTTCGGCGCGGCCAGGTTCGAGGCGCTGGCCGTCGACCTCAAGGCCGAGCTCATCCAGGCGGCCGAGCGTGGCCAGGTCAGGGCAGGCGAAGGTAGCGTCAAGCACGTCGAGATCTATCTGCTGGCAGCGTGAGAACTCCCATCCTCGGAAGGCCTCGACGCCTACCCGCGGAGCGACGCGCCGTCGCTGCTACATCCTCAAATGCGATGCGCCCGTATAGGTGAGTCATCGAGTACGGGGCCCGCCAGCTCAGCGATTCTGGCCTGGGAGCGTCCGCCTATCCCTCGGTCCGGCGGATTCCAGCGCGCGTCTGATGCGTCGGAGCGGTCGAGAGGATGAAGTTGACCGTGCGCCGTGCTGAGTCGACAACCTGGTAGTCGGCCGGGAGCGCAGGGCGACCTTGAGTAGACCACTGCTCGAGAGTCACATGAATCGCACTCAGGATCGACTGACGGCGGACCCCAGCGAGCACAATCGCTCCGGTGTCGATCGCCTCGGGGCGCTCGATGGCGTCCCTGAGAGTCACTGCCGGGAACCCGAGCATCGTCGACTCTTCGCTGATGGTGCCGCTGTCTGAGAGGACGCAGCGTGCCGAGAGCTGCAGCGCGTTGTAGTCATGGAAGCCCAAGGGGCGGTGGAAGATCACACCTGCGACCTCGGTGATCCCCAGGAGGTCGATGCGCTTCTGGGTCCGGGGGTGGGTGGAGAGCAGGACTGGGTGTTCGTAGTGCGTCGCTACCGCGGAGAGCGCTTCGATCGCTGCTGCGAGCCGTTCGGCGTCGTCGACGTTCTCCTCCCTGTGCAGGCTGGCGAGGAAGTACTTCTGCGGCTTGAGCCCGAGCCGCTCGACAGCGTCGCTGGAGTCGATCTGCCCTCGGTAGTGGCCGAGCACCTCGTTCATCGGTGACCCGATGTGCATGATCCGGCTCGGGTGCAGACCCTCCGCGAGGAGGTTGCGTCGAGAGTGCTCGCTGTAGACGAGGTTGTAGTCCGCGACGTGGTCCACCAGGTGACGGTTGATCTCTTCTGGGATGTTCGGGTCGAAGGACCTGTTGCCTGCCTCCAGGTGGTACACGGGGATCTTCATCCGTCGTGCCATGAGCGCGGCGATGCACGAGTTAGTGTCTCCGAGCACCACGACCGCGTCCGGCTGCTCCTCTCGGAGCACCTTCTCGGTGTACTTGAGGATGTCACCAAGGACTGCACCGAGGGACGAGGTGTCGGCGTTGAGGAAGTGGTCTGGGCGACGGAGGTCAAGGTCCTCGAAGAAGACCTCGTTGAGCTCGTAGTCGTAGTTCTGGCCCGTGTGCACGAGGACGTGCTCGGTGTGCTCCTCCAGCGCGGCGATGACGCGCGCAAGACGGATGATCTCGGGACGGGTCCCGACGATAGTGACAACTTTCAGGCGGTCTCTCACAGGATCAGACTTCCTCAGGGTGCGTGTCGGTGTCCTCGGGGTCGAAGATCTCGTTGGCCCAGAACTGCGTGAACAGGACAGTGTCTCCGGTATTCGTGATCTTGTGCGCCCACAGTGTCGGCATGTCGATCGCCACGGGGTTCTCACCATCCACCTGGAACGTGCGGACCTCGTCGGTGAGGACCTTCCGCAACGAAATCTTTGCCGTCCCCGCGAGCACCACGAACCGCTCGATCTTGCGGAGGTGGTGGTGCTGGCCGCGGGTGACCCCGGGCTTGGTCGTCGAGAAGAACGTGTGGCTCTGGCCGCCCATGACGCGGACGGTCTCGGCGAGCGAGCCCCGGTCGTCTGTGCGTTTGACCAGCGCGATCGGAGTCTGAGAGTCGAAGGCGAAGGAGCGGTACGTGTTGAACAGCTCGACGTCGAAGGAGCCGGACAGAGGTGGGATGTCCCCCGCGCGGTAGATCGCGGCGAACCGTTCGATCGTATCTTTGATCTCGATGACTGAGCGGACGTGCGCCCCCTGGGCAGGTCCGGCGTCTGCCGGGGCCTCCGGGTCGAGGAGGACCGCCGCGGCCTTCTGGGCGTGCAGGAGCGTCAGCGGCTTGTCCTGTGCGACCGTCAGCGCGTCTCCGCGAGCAGCCAGGTGGCAGAAGGTCGCGACGACCGAGTTGTAGAACGGGACGCCGTGCTCGCCGAAGATGTTCGGGAGCAGGACGTCACGGAAGCGGATACCGAGATCGTCTGCTGCGGCAGCCAAGATCTCCGCGGCGCGCTGCTTGCCCTCGGCGTAGACCGACCCGTTGCCGACCTGTACAGAGTTGGCGAACGTGAGGGTGCGCGGCACCTGGGTGGCTGCTCTGAGAGCTGCGACCGCACGCTCCGCCGCACGGACGTTGCCGTCGAGCACCTCTGTGTCCGTACCCCGGTTGACTCCGGCGATGTGGATCAGGTGGTCGATGCCGTCGACAGCACCCGCTGCCTGGGTAGCGTCGTAGCCGTCACCCAGCTGGATGCCTGCAGGTGTCTCGCCGTGCAGCGCCCTGGACCGGGCGCGCGTGTGCCAACCGAGGAATCCTCGGCTGCCCGTGATGGCTGTGGTCGTCATACGGGCCATGCCTCCAGCTCGCGCCGGACCTCAGGCAGGGTCAGCAGCAGATCCTTGACGCCAGCGACGTCGAGGCGTTCCGCGGAGTGGGAGTCGTAGTCGGTCATCGACGGGCTGATCTTCTCGCCCTCGTCGAAGTACGGCGCGTAGTTGAGGTCGCGGCTGTCTGCCGGGATGCGGAAGTAGTCCCCGCGGTCCTCTGCCCGGGCGAGCTCTTCACGAGTGGCGAGCGACTCGTAGAGCTTCTCCGAGTGCCGCGTCCCGATCACCTGGATGTCCGGCCCGGCCCCGAAGAGCTCGGACACCGCGCGAGCGAGATCGCCGACGGTGCAGCTGGCGGCCTTACGGATGAAGATGTCGCCCTGGACCGCAGACTCGAAGGCGTACTTGACCAGGTCCACCGAGTGGGCCAGCGACATCATGAAGCGGGTCATCAGCGGATCGGTCACAGTGATCTTCTTGCCGGCCTTGATCTGGCTGATGAACAGGGGGATGACAGAGCCGCGGGAGTACATGACGTTGCCGTAGCGCACGCACGACACGGTGGTGGACGCATCCCGGTTCTCGAGCCCGTGAGCCTGCGCGACCTTCTCCATCACTGCCTTGGTCATCCCCATCGCGTTGATCGGGTAGACGGCCTTGTCCGTGCTGAGGCACACGACGGATCGAGCCCCGCTGGCCTCCGCCGCCCGGATCACGTTGGCGCTGCCCATGATGTTCGTCTGGACAGCCTGCATCGGGAAGAACTCGGCTGACGGGACCTGCTTGAGCGCAGCCGCGTGGAAGACGTGAGTGACGGATCGGGAAGCCGCCAGCACGCTCTCGTAGTCGCGGACGTCACCGATGTAATACCTCACCCGCGCATCACCCGTGTCGTGGCGCATGGCGTCCTGCTTGGCTTCGTCGCGGCTGAACACGCGGATCTCGCCATATCCCTCACGCAGGAGGTCATGGACCATCGTGCGTCCGAACGAGCCGGTCCCTCCGGTGATGAGGACGGAAGAGTCCGCAGGCTGAATGAGCGTCACGACGAAGTCCATTTCTGTGGTCGAGTCTCGCTGGCGCGTTCCAGCAGACGGCCTACCCGGTCGATCCCCGCACCGGAGGCAAATTCTCGTTCATAGTAGTCACGGGCTAGATCGCCCATCGATCTCAAGGATTCATGGGAGGTGACCGCGACCTCGCGCAGCCTGTCGGCGAGCGCTGCACGGTCTCCGTGCTCCGTCACGAACCCAGCACCCGAGTCCTCGACGACGCGAGCAAGATCGCCCGAGGCGATCGCGAGGATAGGTCGAGCGCTCGCCATCGTGGCCTGGAGCTTGCTCGGGAAGCTCACGTTTCCGAGCGGTGTCGACCTGAGCGAGATCACGTGCAGGTCACCGAGCGCCATCAGGCTGCCGATGTCCGACTTCGCGACGGTCCCGAGGAGGTGGACGTTCCTCAGGCCTAGAGCGCTGACGCGATCTTCGAGGTCGGCACGAGCCGTGCCGTCGCCCGCTATCAGGCAGGTGAGCGGAAGGTCCTGCAGGTCAGCCATCGCCTCGACGAGCACGTCGAGCGCCTGTGCGCCACCGATCGCCCCGGCGTAAAGGACGACCCTGTGGTCGTCCGGGACCGGGAAGCCGGTCGACGTCGGACGTTCACGCGGCACGAAGACGCGTTCGTCTGTCCAGACTGGCGCGTACGTGAGCTTGGCGCGGGGCACCCCTCGCTCCTCCAGCACCTGGCCCACGCTGGGAGAGATGTAGACGACCTCGGTGCTGAGGCGGTAGCTCAGTTGGCAGACCCAGGAGGCAGCCCCGTGCGCGAGCCGTCCAGGGACGCCCGACGGAGCGAAGCCCGATGCGAAGAAGCTGTCCGGCCAGAGATCCATCACGTGCAGGACCAGCGGCTTGCGCATGACCAGCCTGAGGAACGCCATCGGGAGGACAACCGTCGGTGGAGAGTTGTAGACCCACACCACCTCGCAGTCCCGCAGGTACCGCAGCCCCCGCAGGGAGCTCACCGCGAAGGAGACGTAGTTGAGCAGCCGACGCAGAGCCGAGGCATCGTGACTCGCATAGAGCGGGACGCGTCGTACTCCGACGCCTTCCAGCGTCTCTGTGAGGACACGACGGTTGTCGTAGCCCGGGTAGAGACGACCGCTCGGGTAGTTGGGGTAGCCGGTGA
Organism: Sanguibacter inulinus; assembly: GCF_013415325.1. Classification (GTDB taxonomy): domain Bacteria; phylum Actinomycetota; class Actinomycetes; order Actinomycetales; family Cellulomonadaceae; genus Sanguibacter; species Sanguibacter inulinus. Next base: position 59,530 of record NZ_JACBYE010000022.1, read on the forward strand.
GCACCTTCACGTCGTGGCCCCGCGCAACCAGGCCCCGGGCCAGCACTCCAGGGATGGCGGCCGGTCCTGGCTCAGGGTCGTACCACTGGGACAAGATGCCGGTACGGCGCGGAACGGTCGAGCTCTGCCTGCCGTCACCGATCTCTGCCAGCTCCACGTACGCGTCCTGCCAGGAGCGCGCCTGTACCGGTCCGTGCCTGTCCAGCCACCCCGGCGTCTGCGACTGCCCGAACCACAGCATCTCGAGCCTGCGAGCATGGGCCAGGACAGACGGGCGCACCCTGCCGACCCGCTTCGCCACCCCGACCAGCGCGCGAGCCGTCGTGGCAGGCACCTTGCGCGGCGCGGCCCCGCCACTCAGACCCTGGAGCAGTGCGCCTGTCGTGACGCCCTCCCAGGGGTGCAGCACGGTCTCGGGTGGCCTGGAGGTCGTGGCGTCGGCGAGGAAGATCGCTGTCGACGCAACATTCTCTACGAGTACCTGTGGTGTCGGCAGGTTGCCGGGACGCGCCACAGAGGCGAACCGGGATCTCGAGAAGCCGGCGAGCGATCGCGTGAGTGCCCTCCCGGCGCCGTGGACCGACGTAGGCCTGTAGACGACGAGGTCCACGGACTGAGCCGCGCAGAGGCGGGCCGCAGTCTCTCCGAGGAGCTTCGACGTGCCGTACGGCGAGGTCGGCTCGACCGGGGACGCCTCGTCGAGGGTGGATGCCGAACCATGCACGGCTGCAGAGCTGATGTGCACCAGCCGGCGGCCAGGGACACGCGCCATCGCACGGGTGACCAGTGCCGGGAGCAATGCGTTCGCCCCGAGGAGGTCGTCGTCGAGCTCGGACCCAGGGGACGCCGCACCGGCGGCATTGATCACCGCCTCGCAGTCGTCGAGCTCGTGCAGAGGATGCTCGCTCAGGGCTGTCTGTGACTCTTCTGCTAGAGCCGTCGGCGTCCGAGATGCGCTCGTCAACCGCGGAGAGCTGACGACGACGACCTCGTGCCCGTCATGCTCAGCGGCCCGCCGGATGGCCGAGCCGACGAATCCTGTCGCACCGAGCAGCCCAATCCTCATGAGGTCACCTCGTCCTGGGTCCGTGACGGCGCGACGACCAGTCGCAGCGAGCAGTAGAGGGCGGCGACCACGGCGAGCGCGACCACGGCGACGGGCGGTCCGAGTGTCCCGTTGCTGGTCATCCATCCGATGAGGCAGCACACGGCGGTGAGCGCGGTGACGGTCCCGGATGACGTGACGTGCGAGCCCGTCTTCTGCTGGACGAGCTGGTAGACGTGCTCCCGGTGGGCCTGCGCGAGGTTCTCACCTCGCGATGCTCGGATCAGCAGGGTGAGCACCACGTCTGACCCGTAGACGACCAGCGGGGCGATCGCGACGACCAGGGGGGCTCCCGACACCGCGATCCAGAGGGCCGTGAACCAGACGAAGATGCCGAGGGTGTAGCTGCCGACGTCTCCCAGGAACAGCCGCGCGCTGGGGAAGTTCCAGGGGAGGAACCCGAGGAAGGCGCCCGCGCCGCTCAGCGCGAGGACGACGAGCGCAGGCTGGTTGAGCGTCGACCCGACCAGCGCGGCGTACACGCCGGTGACGACCGCGTGCTGGGCGGAGATCCCGTTGACGCCATCCATGAAGTTGGCTGCATTGACGTAGAACACCGACGTGAGCACTGCGGCGACCACGACGAGCGCGGGCACCGGCGCGTCCCACGCGAGGGCGACGGCGACGGCGACCACGACGGCTGCCACCAGCTGCAGCGAGAACCGCGCGGCGACAGGGAGCCCGCGGACGTCTTCCCACCATCCCAGGAGACCGACACCTGCGACGGCGCAGACCCCGATGATCAAGAGCGGTGCTCCGCGTACCTCGTCGGGACCGAAGGCGGCCATGGTTCCGGTTACCAGCACCAGCGCCACGAGGACGGCGAGGCCGCCGCCGCGGAGCGTCTCGACGGTGTGTGACGACCGGTGGTTCACCGCGTCGACCAGGCGGCGTCGGGCCAGGACAGGGCGCAGGGCGGCGGTTGCCGCACACCCGAGGACCGCAGCCGAGAAGAGCACCCCGAGGGCGAGCGGCATCAGCGCGGTCCCCGTCCGAGACGGTGGTCGCCGAGCTCCGACGGGTCGACGGGGGGCACCTGGACGCAGGAGATGGCTGTGTGCGAGGTAGTCGAGCGCTCTTCGTCCTCGGAGAACAGCTCCTCGTGCATCTTCTCGCCTGGGCGTAGGCCCGTGAAGACGATCTCGATGTTCTTCTTCGAGTGGAGGATCATGCGCCGTGCGACGTCGAGGATCTTGATGGGTGTGCCCATGTCGAGGACCAGCACCTCCCCGGGACCGCCGATCGCTCCTGCCTGGATGACGAGTTCGCACGCCTCGGGGATCGTCATGAAGTAGCGGGTGATATCCGGGTGGGTCACGGTGACCGGTCCGCCGCTCTCGATCTGCGCGTTGAAGGCGTGCAGCATGGACCCTCGTGAGCCGAGGACGTTGCCGAAGCGGACCGACATGTAGTTCCCGACCTCGTCCTGCGCGGCCCAGGCGGTCAGCTGTTCCGCGAGGCGCTTGGTCTCGCCCAGGACGCTGGTCGGGTCGGCGGCCTTGTCCGTCGAGATGTTGACGAACCGGCTCACGCCGTACTCCTTGGAGAGCTGCAGCATGTTGAGCGTCCCCAACACATTCGTCTTCCAACCCTCGGCCGGGTACTGCTCCAGCATGGGAAGGTGCTTGAGTGCCGCAGCATGGAAGACGATCTCAGGGCGGTGCGCCTCGAAGATCGCCCGGAGCGCTTCTTCGTCACGGATGTCGCAGAGCACGAGGTCGGGGGTGTCGAGCAGACCGCGCCCGTAGATCGAGAGCTGGACAGCGTGCAACGCGGACTCGTCACGGTCGAGCATGACAAGCTCGGCAGGGCCGAACTTGTGGACCTGGCGGGCGAGCTCTGACCCGATCGATCCACCGGCACCGGTGATGAGGACCTTGCGCCCGGCGACGTAGTCGGCGATCGCGCCAAGATCGGTCGTGACCTGGCGACGGCCGAGCACGTCGGCGATCTCTACCTCCCGGACGTCACCGAGGCTCACGCGACCTCCGATGATCTCCGTCACGGGGGGCAGCGACAAGAACTCCATGCCGGCACTCTCTACGGCGTCCTGCACCGCTCCCACGAACTCGCCTGTCGCGGAGGGGATCGCGAGGATCACGCACTCCGCCTCGAGTGTGACCGCCGCGTCTCTGAGGATGTCTCGGTTGCCGACCACTGGGACGCCGATGAGCTTGAGGTTCCGCTTGCCAGGGTTGTCGTCGATGAACCCGACGATCCGGTACTCGGAGTCGCGTGACATGAGGACAAGCCTCAGCAGCTGGTATCCGGCGTCCCCGGCTCCGTACACCAGGACCGTCTTCTGCGACGTCTTGAGGGTCCCGTGGGTCCTGGTGCGCAGGATCCTGTAGAACCAGCGACCGCCAGCCGACCCGAAGAGTGCGACGACCGGCACCAGGAACGCGATACCGCGAGGGAGGCTGTCGTCGAAGACCACGAATATGGCCACGCTGACGACGGTCACGGCCAGCCAGAGTGCGACCAGGCCGAGCATCTCCTCGAAGGAGGCCACGCGGAACCGCCCGCGGTACATCTTCGTCGCGTAGCCGAGCCCGACGAGCAGCGCAGCGGAGACGACGTAGTAGGTGATCACCGAGGTCCACTGGACGTTGGTGATTACGAAGTCGTACCTGGCTCCGACGACGACGATCGTCGCGATGCCCCAGCAGAGAACATCCCACGCGGCGAGCGTCGCTCGCCGCACCCCTGGGCGGTAGATCACGAGGGCATCCTTTGGTGTTGGTCGTACGTGGTGGAGCAGGTCGGGGGTGTGCGGAGACGTCAGTGCCCCGCTGCCGAGTACTTGGCCTCGGTGGCGGCCTTGGCCGGGCGCCACCACGCCTCGTTGGCCCGGTACCAGTCGACGGTCGCCTCGAGCCCGGCTGCGAAGTCGGTGTACCGGGGTTCCCAGCCGAGCTCGTCACGCAGCTTGCTGGCGTCGATCGCGTAGCGGAGGTCGTGCCCGGCACGGTCGGTCACGTGGTCGAAGTCGTCCTCGGGGCGGCCGAAGGCTGTCAGCAGCGCCTGGACGACCTCGAGGTTGTTCTTCTCGCCGTCCGCCCCGATGAGGTAGGTCTCGCCGATCCGACCGCGGTCGATGATCGCCCACACACCGCTGTTGTGGTCGTCGACGTGGATCCAGTCGCGCACGTTCTCCCCGGCTCCGTAGAGGCGGGGGCGGACACCGTCGATGAGGTTGGTGATCTGCCGCGGGATGAACTTCTCGATGTGCTGGTAGGGCCCGTAGTTGTTGGAGCAGTTCGAGATCGTCGCCTGCACGCCGAAGGACCTCGCCCAGGCGCGGACCAGCAGGTCGCTGCCCGCCTTGGTCGACGAGTACGGGCTCGACGGGTTGTACGGGGTGTCTGCGGTGAACTTCGCGGGGTCGTCGAGCTCGAGGTCGCCGTAGACCTCGTCGGTCGAGATGTGGTGGAAGCGCACCTCGTGCTTGCGCACGGCCTCGAGCAGGGTGAACGTGCCGATGAGGTTCGTCTGGACGAACGGCGAGGGGTCGCGCAGCGAGTTGTCGTTGTGCGACTCGGCGGCGAAGTGGACCACGAGGTCGGACTCCCCGACGAGCCTGTCGACCAGCGCCGCGTCGGTGATGTCTCCCTCGACGAGCTCGACGGAGCCGGCGACCGGTGCGAGCGACGACCTGTCGCCGGCGTAGGTGAGCGCGTCGAGCACGGTGATCTGGACGTCCGGTCGCTCGCGCGCCGTGAGGAGCACGAAGTTGGAGCCGATGAAGCCGGCTCCGCCGGTCACTAGAAGACGCATGGTGTCCTTTCGGAAAATACGGGCCACGACAGGATACCGAAGTCCGACGGCGGTGAGAGGTTGCGGGCCGTCGCCAGGTCAGCGGGTGACGGAGCCGTAGGCCTCGGCAGACCGCTCAGCCGCGATCCCCTCACGGAGCGCCTGGACGATGCGCGGCACCGCAGGTGCTGTCTCGAAGAGGGCGTCGATGCTGCGCCGCTGGGCGTCTGCGGTCGCGGCGCGGGTCTCAGGGGTCAACGACGCGAGATAGCTTCGGGCGTCCTCGACCGAGGCGGCTCTCGTGATCCCGTCGAGCAAGAGCGTCCCGGCCGCGTTGAAGGGGCGGTGCCCCGGTCGTTCGAGATAGATCAGCGGTCGCTCCATGAACTGGTACTCGACGAGCATGCTGAGACCGTCGGTGACCATGACGTCCGAGGCGGCGAGCAGCGGTGCGTAGTCACCGCCGGTGAAGATCGTCGTGTTCGGGAGCTCGTTCCACGCCTCGGCGAAGGCGTCGGCCTCAGCCGGGGTCACGGGGGACTCTGGGTCGTCGATGTAGGGGCGCAGGGCCGGGTGCGGCATGAACACGAAGTCGACGTCGGGCTCGGACCGAGCCCACGCGAGCATGTCGGGCGCGACGAGGTGCGCCATGCCGAAGCTCGTCCAGTCCTCAGAGATCGTGTGGTGGGCTGACCAGACGACCTTGAGCCTGGGCGTGCGAGCGGTGGCTCGGTCGAGCGGCCAGACGGCTTGCGCGGAGCGGAGTCGGTCCGCCTTGGGGTGCCCGGTCGCGACGAACTGCTCACCTCCGCGGGTGCTGTGCGCAGCGGCGACCGCGCGAGAGTGCTCGCCGGCGCAGAAGACCCGCCATGCTCGACGGTGGTAGTGGTTGTCGACCGCAGAGTCTGCGACCCCCTCGATCGGCATGTTCTCGATGATGCCCATCGTCTCGTAGGGGACCAGGCAGAGCCTCGCGAAGGAGAGGTTCTGCGTAGAGAAGGCGTCGGCGACGTCGTCGTCCCACTGCGACTGCCTGAAGATGATCGACGGGGCCAGCGCCCGGACCACCTCGAGCGCGTCGTCGTCACTCGTGAGGTCGATCCGTAGGTGGGGCACGCCACGAGCGGAGAGACCAGCGTGCACCAGGTCTTCGTCGACAGGCCCGGGCGAGCCGCGGAACCGGCGAGGGATCGACGCGACGACCACCTCGAAGTCGGGGAGCGTCCGGAGCTCGGCGACGAGCCCGTGCAGGCTGTCCCAGGCCTCGATGTGATGGACCAGGAAGAGAACGCGTGTCCGTGCACCCGTGAAGGGCTGACGTCGGACCGTATAGCTGACGGCGTCGTGCAGGCGGTCAGCATGCTTGGTGACGTGCCCGAGCACGTCGTCTGAGGCAGCGAGGGGACGCGTCCCTGTCACCGCGCGGATGTCGTCCACGATGCCTGCCGACTCGTAGAGCCGGTGCGTCAGCCGGTCCACCTGCCCCCGCAGGTCCCCGACCGTGGCCTCGAGGCGTTCTGTCGCCGCCTGCGTGGCGTCTCCGGTCGCGACGACGCGACGGTACGCCGATCTGAGTCGGTTCAACGGTGATCGAGTCATCCGGGAAGGCTAGCGCACCGACGGTAGGTGGCGGTCCGCAGCCCGGTCGTGGTGCTCTCGTGAAGGAACTGGGGGCCGGGTGGGAGG
>NZ_JACBYE010000023.1 GCF_013415325.1 Sanguibacter inulinus
CACCCGGCCCCCACGGGGGCGGGCGGGACCCGACAACAGCACAGACCTCAGGACTCGTGGATCTCACGAGCCCGGCACCGCCGTGCAGCGAGACGCCCTGGCGTGACCTGACGGCGAGGGGTGAGGGGGCGGTCCGACCGCCCGTCCCGCCCGATCCCGACCTCCCGCGGGGGCGACCCGACCTCGTCCTCGTGGCTGCGGACACCGCAGCGACCGACCATCCCGAACCCGACCGAGGGACCCCCGCCGTGAACAGCTCTCCCGTCCACCCGTCCACCACGTCCGCCGTGCTCGAGGCGCCCAGCAGCCCGGTGACGCCGGTCGACGCCGAGCTGAGCAGCGGACCGACGCGCATCGCGCTGACGGTGACGGGCGACGTCCGCTCGATCCGCCACGGCGGGTCGACCCTCGTCAGCCAGTACAGCCCCTCGGACCACGACGCGATGATCGGCGGGGTGTTCCTGCGCCGCCACACCGACGGCTCCGTGCAGAGCGCACCGCTCGTCGGCGCGCGCTCGGCGAGCAGCTTCTCCGTGGTCGACGGCTCCGCCCGCTGGGCCGGCGAGGTCCTCGGCGCGGCCTACACGGTCTCCCTCGTCCTCGACCCCACGGGTGACCTCTGGGTCTGGCGCGTCGACCTCGCCTCCGTCGAGGCCGGTGCGGCCGGGACCTACGACGTGGTCGTCGCGCAGGACCTCGCGCTGGCGCCCGAGGGCATGTCGCTGAGCAGCGAGCCCTACGTGAGCCAGTACATCGTCCACCACGTGGTCGAGGGCTCGACCGCAGGCTCGGTCCTCGCCAGCCGCCAGACCATGGCGACGGCCCCGGTCCTGCCGCTCGCCGTGAGCGCGATCGTCGAGGGTGCGCGTGCGCACCTGACCGACGGCTTCTCGCTCTACGGCCTCGACAGCAAGCTCGACGGGCACGCGCACGCCCTCGACACCGCCGAGTGGGACTCCCTCGTCTACCAGTACGAGCTCTCCATGCCGACGCTGCTCGGCCCGACGCTCGACCTCTCCGAGCCGCGCACGGTGCACGCTGTCACGGCCTTCGTGCCGGACTACCGCGGCGAGCTCGCCGACGCGATCGACGCCGTCCCCGGCCTCTTCGACCGCGCCGTCGAGGCTGCTGCCGCAGTGGTCGCGAGCGACGCCGCCGCCCCGGCTGTCCGCTCGCTCCTCGTCTCCGCCCCGCTGTTCGCCGGCCGGGACCTCACCGAGGACGAGCTCGTCGACCTCGGAGCCGGCTCGGTCCTCCAGCCGGAGCGTGCGGCCGACGGCTCGCTGCTCTCGTACTTCACGGCGGACGCCACCCACGTGGTGTCCCGCGCCAAGGAGCTCGCGGTCGAGCGTCCGCACGGCCACGTCGTCAAGGCCGGCACCGACGTCGCACCGAACGACAACATCCTCTCGGCGTCCTCCTACGTCTACGGTGTCTTCGCCTCGCACGTCGTCGTCGGCAACACCTCGGTGAACCGCTTCGTGTCGGTCCAGCGCAACCACCTCAACCTGCTCCGCTCGAGCGGTGTGCGCGCGCTGGTCAAGATCGACGGCGCCTGGAACCTGCTCGGCGTGCCGTCCGCGCTCGTCATGGACCTCGGCGGGCTCCGCTGGGTCTACGAGACCTCGGCCGGACGCATCGACGTGCGCACCACGGCGAGCGCCGAGGGCCGTGTCCTCGAGGTCCGCGTCGACTCCGAGCAGCCTCTCGAGCTGCTCGTCACGGTCGACGTCGAGCTCGGTGACCACGCCTGGTCCGCCGAGCCCGCCCTCGACGGGCGTGCGCTCGTCTTCACGGCCGAGGCCGGGACCGACGTGCAGTCGCACTGCCCCGACCTCACCTACGTGCTCGCGAGCCCGACGGGCCGGATCGGCGACGACTCAGTGCTCTTCGCCGACGGCGAGGCGCGTCGCACCTCGGTCGTGACCGTGGCCTTCGAGGCCGCGACCTCGGCCTCCGTGGTCCTCACCGGTGACCTCGAGGGCCGCGCACCGGCTCTCGACGCCGCTGCGCGCACCCTCGACGCTGCGCTCGACGTGCCCGCCGAGCTCGTGACGCACCGCCGCTACATCGGTGACTTCACGCGCAACCTGCACGTCGAGGGCTCGGGACGCCTCGCCGAGGTCAACCTGCTGCTGCCGTGGTTCACGCAGAACGGGCTCATCCACTTCCTCGTGCCGCACGGCCTCGAGCAGTACTCGGGCGCCGCGTGGGGAACGCGCGACGTCTGCCAGGGTCCGCTCGAGCTCAACCTGGCCTTCGGTCGCTTCGACACCGCACGCGAGATCGTGCTGCGGGTCTTCGGCCACCAGGACCCCGACGGCACGCTGCCGCAGTGGTTCATGTTCGACGCCTACTCCGAGCGCTACTCCGACGAGGCGCACGGCGACGTCGTCGTGTGGCCGCTCATGGCCCTCGGTGAGTACCTGTCTGCGACCGGCGACACGTCGGTCCTCGACGTCGAGGTGCCCTTCTGGGACTCCTCCGCCCGTCGCGCCGGGACCGAGGCCGTCCCCGTCCTGGAGCACGTGCGTGCCTCGCTCGAGTACATCCGCACGCACCGCGCCCCCGGCACCCAGCTGCTCTCCTACGGCGAGGGCGACTGGGACGACACGCTCCAGCCCGCTCAGGAGTCGATGAAGGAGGAGATGGCGTCGGCGTGGACCGTCGCGCTCCTGTTCCAGGCGACGTCGACGCTGTCCGCTCTGCTGCGCGGCGGCTCGCACGACGCGCTGGCCGACGAGCTCCAGGCCGAGGCCGACGTCATCGCCGCCGAGTTCACCGACCGTCTGATGATCGACGACGTGCTCGCCGGCTACGTGGTCTTCGCCCCCGAGGGCCCCTGGCCCGTCATCCACCCGACCGACGACCGCACAGGTCTGCGGTACCGCCTCATCCCGATGACGCGCTCGATCATCGCGGGGCTGTTCACACCCGAGCAGGTGCTGCGTCACGAGGCCCTCGTCGAGGACAACCTGCACTTCCCCGACGGCGTGCGCCTCATGGACCGCCCGGCCCCGTTCCAGGACGGCATCACGAAGTACTTCCGTCGTGGGGAGCAGGCCGCGAACGTGGGTCGCGAGATCGGCCTCATGTACACCCACGCGCACGTGCGCTACACGCAGGCCCTCGCCGCCCTCGGGCGTGAGCGTCTGGTGACCGAGCTGCTGCGCATCAGCCCCGTCGGGCAGTTCGAGCGCCTCGACCACAGCGCCGCACGCCAGCGCAACTGCTTCTACTCCTCCTCGGACGCGGGCTTCACCGACCGCTACGACTTCGCGGAGAACTTCGACAAGCTCCGTGACGGCTCGGTCCAGGTCAAGGGCGGGTGGCGCGTGTACTCCTCGGGTCCCGGCATCTACCTGCGCCAGCTGGTGCACGGCGCGCTGGGCATCACCGAGCGCGCCGGCGGCGTGGTCTTCGACCCGGTCCTCGCGGCCGAGGACGACGGCACCGTGCTCGGTGTCGACCTCGCGGGCGTGCACCGCCGCGTGACCCTGCACGTGGTCGCCGGTGACGCACCGGTCCGCGTCGAGGTCGGTGGCGTCGCGGTCCAGGGCGCCGAGGTCCCCGCGCACTACCGCTCGGGCGGGCTGTTCGTGGCCTCCGAGCAGCTCACGGGCGACGTCGACGTCTACGTCGGCCTCGACCGCAGCACCCTCGCGGGCTGACGCACGACCGCCTCCCGGCCCCCCACTCGCGAGGTCGTACGGACACGCCGGATCACGCCCTCTGAAGGGCGGGTCTGGCGTGTCTGTACGACCTCGGTGCGCTGCGTACGACCTCGGTGCGCTGCGTACGACCTGGGTGCGCTGCGTGCGACCTGGGCGCGGGCGGGGCGACCTGGGTGGCGAGCGACTGACAGCATGACGACGGCCCGGTGGCCGCCTGCGCCCGAGGAGGGGACGTGCAGGTGACCACCGGGCCGTCGGTGTCTCCGGGCCGCGGTGCGCGGCTCAGAGGTACGGCTGCACGAGCGCTGCGTAGCGCTCGGCGACCGTCCGGATCACCACATCCCCTGCGGTGTCCCAGATCTGCTGGTTGAAGATCTCGACCTCGACGTCACCGGCGTAGCCCGTCGCGGCCACCCACCGGGTGATCGTCGGGAAGTCGACGTAGCCGTCGCCCATGTACCCGCGGGAGAGCAGCGGGTCGGCCGCGAGAGGGAGCAGCCAGTCGCACACCTGGTACGACGCGATGCGTCCCTCGGCGCCCGCCCGCGCGACCTGTGCCTCGAGGTCCGGGTCCCACCACACGTGATACGTGTCGACGACCACGCCGACCACGTCGGCCGGGTGCGGGGCCGCGAGGTCCAGGGCCTGCCCGAGCGTCGAGACGACAGCGCGGTCGGCCGCGAACATCGGGTGCAAGGGCTCGAGCACGATGCGCACGCCGTGCTCGGCGGCGAAGGGCGCGAGGTCGCCGATGCGGTCGGCGACACGCTGGCGGGTCGCGACGATGTCGCGGCCGGCGTCCCGCTCGGTCGGGTCCTGCGAGGTCCGCGCGGGCTCGCCCGGGCCGGGGTTCGCGCCCAGGCCGCCGACGACGAAGACGAGCTCGCTCGTCCCGACGGTCGCCGCCTCGACGATCGCGGTCTTGTTGTCCTCGAGGGCCGAGGCGATCCCCGCGTCGTCGGAGGCCGTGAGAAACCCGCCCCGGCACAGCGACGAGACGCGCAGACCGGCGTCGGCGACGACCTTCGCGGCCTTGTCGGCTCCGATCTCCTGGACCCTGTCCCGCCACAGCCCGACCGCTCCGTAGCCGGCGCGCGCCGCACCGTCGACGGCCTCGGTCAGGGTGAGCAGCTTGGTGGTCGCGGTGTTGAGGGAGAGCCTGGACAGGTCTGCGCCGGAGGTCATCGTCGAGTCCGTTCGAGAGGGCTGCGGGCACCCCAGGTCGGAATGCGCTTTCCGGCGAGCCTAGTGAGGCAAGGGGGCAGGGTCAAGACGCTGACGCGCGCGGCCGGAGGCTGCGGTGCGCGGGCTGGAGGCGCGCGGCCGCTCCTGTCCGACCGGGCAATGGAAAGCGCTTGCCCAAACTGTCGATCTCTGAGAGCATCGACGGCACGTGAGCGTCTCCGCGCGCTCAGACCTGACGACGGGCGACGGTGCCCGCACAGACCGGAGGACGAATGACCCAGGTTGCTCTTGTCACCGGCGGGAACCGCGGGATCGGGCTCGGCATCACCCGCCGGCTCCTTGCTGACGGCTACGCCGTCGCGATCCTCGCGACCCGGCCCGAGCCCACCGAGCTGCTCGACGAGCTCCGGACGAGCGGACCCGACGGTGGCCCGGCCGAGGTGCTCTACGTCCAGGGCTCTGTCGCCGAGGTGGCCGACCACGCGCGCTTCGTCGACGCCGCGCTCGAGGCCTGGAGGCGGATCGACCTGCTCGTCAACAACGCCGGTGTGGCCCCGACGGTCCGGGCGGACCTGCTCGAGGCCGAGCCCGAGAGCTTCGACAGGGTGCTCGGCATCAACCTGCGCGGCCCGTACTTCCTCACCCAGCGTGTCGCCAACGCGATGATCGCCGGGCGCGGTGAGGCCTCGGGCGTCGACCGTCCTGTCGGGACGATCATCAACGTCTCCTCGATCTCCGCGACGGCGGTGTCGACCAACCGCGGGGAGTACTGCGTGTCGAAGGCCGGCGTCTCGATGGGGACACAGCTCTTCGCCGTGCGCCTGGCACCCGAGGGGATCGTCGTCTACGAGGTGCGCCCCGGAGTCATCGAGAGCGACATGACCGCGGGCGTGCAGGAGAAGTACGACAAGCTCTTCGCCGACGGCCTCGCCCCGATGCCGCGCTGGGGACGCCCGAGCGACGTGGCCGGCGCCGTCGCCGTCCTCGCCTCGGGGCAGACCCCGTACTCGACAGGCGAGGTGTTCCACGTCGACGGCGGGCAGCACATCCCGCGCCTCTGACGCGACCTGCCGCCACCCTCCCCTCTCTCTCGGACCGCCGAGACCGTCCTGCCAGGAGTCACCGTGACAGCCCCCGCCACACCTGAGACGACCGGAACGACCAGCCCCGCGGCCTTGCGCGAGGCAGGTGACCACTCGGTCAACGCGACCTTCGACGTCGAGACCGTGCGCCTCGCCGGGTACGACGTGCCCGTCGTGAGCGCCAACACGGTGATCGTCGGGACCGGCTCGGCAGGGTTCTGCGCCGCTGACCGGCTGTGGGAGTTCGGCCAGGAGGACGTGGTCATGGTGGCCGACAAGGTCAACGCCGGCTCGTCGCGCAACGCCGGGTCGGACAAGCAGACGTACTACAAGATGACGCTCTCGGGCGGAGACGGCGACTCGGTCCGCGAGATGGCCGAGACGCTGTTCTCGGGCGGCGCGATGGACGGCGACAACGCGCTCTGCGAGGCTGCGCTCTCAGCCCGCGGGTTCCTCAGGCTCTGCGAGCTCGGGGTGCCGTTCCCGCAGAACCGCTACGGCGAGTTCATCGGCTACAAGACCGACCACGACCCGCGACGCCGGGCGACCTCGGTCGGCCCGTACACGTCGCGGTCGATGGTCGAGCAGCTCGAGAAGAAGGTGCACCGCAACGGGACGCGGATCTACGACCAGTGCCGGGTCGTGGATGTCGTCACGCGCGACATGGTGAGTACAGCGGGTACAGCGGGTACAGCGGGTGCTGCAGATGCGGCCGGCGCCGGACCGGCCGCGGTCACGGACGGTGCCCCCGACGGTGCGACGAGCGAGGTCGTCGGGCTCCTGTGCCTGCGGACCGACGTGGTGCACGACGGCACAGAGAGCCCCTTCGTGCTGTTCCGGGCCCGCAACCTCGTCTACGCGACCGGCGGGCCCGCCGGTATGTACGCGACCTCGGTGTTCCCCAACGGTCAGTGGGGTGCGTCGGGTGCTGCGTACCGCGCCGGGGTCCACGGCAAGAACCTCACCGAGTGGCAGTTCGGCCTCGCCTCGACCAAGCCGCGCTGGAACGTCTCCGGCACGTACATGCAGGTGATGCCGCGCTTCGTCTCGACCGATGCTGACGGCGGGGACGAGCGCGAGTTCCTCAGCGAGACGATCCCCGACTACGGGCGTCAGCTGTCGATGATCTTCCTCAAGGGCTACCAGTGGCCCTTCGACATCCGCAAGGCCCTCGACGGCTCGTCGCTCATCGACCTGCTCGTCTACCAGGAGACTGTGCTGCGCGGACGCAAGGTCTACCTCGACTTCACGCGCAACCCCGTGCAGCCTGAGCTCGACGCGTCGAAGATCTCGCCCGAGGCGCACGCCTACCTCGAGCGGGGTGGTGCGTTGTTCGGCACGCCGATCGAGCGCCTCAAGCACATGAACATGCCGTCCTACGAGCTGTACCTCGGCAAGAACCCCTACGTGGACCTCGAGAAGGACTGGCTCGAGGTGGACGTGTGCGCCCAGCACAACAACGGCGGACTGGTCGTCGACGCGTGGTGGCAGTCGAACGTCGCCGGGTTCTTCCCGGTGGGCGAGGCTGGCGGGGCGCACGGGATCTACCGTCCCGGGGGAGCAGCGCTCAACTCTGGTCAGGTGGGGGCGACGCGGGCTGCGCAGTTCATCGCCGTGCGCCGCACCGACGAGCCGGTCGACCTGACCTCCTTCAACGAGGCCGCGGCGCCGCTCGTCGAGTCCGCCGCCGCCCTGGTGGCACGGGCTGCGGGCCGTGCCGCGGCGGGGGAGCCTGACAACACCGGTGAGCTGCTGCGCGCCACGAGCGCCCTGATGAGCGAGAAGGCCGGCCCGGTCCGTTCGGCTCAGTCGATCACCGAGGCGCTGGCCCAGGTGACAGCGTGGCTCGCCGCCTACGACGACCTCGTGGTCGCCGACCCGTCCAGCCGCCGGTCGGTCAACCGGACCTTCCTGGTCCGCGACATCCTCACCACGCAGTACGTGTACCTCTCGGCGATGGCCGACTACGTCGACCACGGCGGACGCAGCCGTGGGTCTGTGCTGTACACCGACGCGTCGGGCCACCTGCCGCAGGTCGGCTTCGGCGACGACCCGCAGGCCGAGCTCGACCTTCCGGAGATCTTCAGGTTCGCCCTCGACGGCGGGGCCCTCGACGGCGTGGTCCAGGAGGCGTCGTGGACGGGTACGGAGAGCGCATACCGCGGGGGAGCGGGTGAAGTCCTGGGCGCCGCCGAGGAGGTCGGGGCGGAGCAGGAGGGGTTGGGTGCCGCAGAATCCCGCCGCAGGGCCGGGACCTGCGACTTCACGTGGCGGCCGGTGCGTCCGATCCCCGAGGACGACGACTTCTTCGAGAACGTGTGGCGCAGCTACCGTGAGAACAGGAACATCGTCTGACGCACGCTCGTCGACGACACAGACCACGACGGCTCAGGGCTCCGCAGGGGGAGGACTGGGCCGTCGTGCTGTCCGGTGACGGGATCAGCTGGTCATGACGGCGCTGCCGTGCTTGCGTGCGCGCACCTCGGAGGCCCTCACGGCGAGACGGGCCACCACCAGCAGCGCGCAGAGCAGGACTGCCTCGATGATCAGCGCACCTGCACGGCCTGACGCCGCCGAGTCGCGGGTCGCGTCGATCAGCCCCGCACCAGGGACCAGGCGGACCAAGGGCTTGAGGGCGGCGGGATAGGCGACGGCTGGCAGCAGGGCTGTGCTGAGGAGCGGCATGAGCAACGCATAGGCGGTCGCCAGGACGTGAGGGTCGCGCAGGGAGAGCCCGGCGGCGAGGATCAGCAGCCCTGTGACAGAGCCTGCCAGGGCTGCGACGACCAGGAATCCTAGGTGCCACCCCACGTCAGGGAGCTCGTGGGTCGCGGCTGCGACGACGAGCGATGTCGTCGTGCCGACCGCCATGCCTGCGGCCGAGGCGACTGCTCCCCTGCCGAGCCACAGGGCTGACGAGGCCAACCCTCCCGAGGACAGGAGAGAGTCGACCACCCCGAGGCGCCTGTCTGTCATCCCGAGGTCGACCATCAGTGCCGATGCCGTCGTCACCGCGACCATCACGGCGCACCTGTAGGCCACTGCCGCGCCGGCCTCACCGCCGGCCGACGAGCTCATGGCGGTCAGGAAGATCACGCTCAGCACCGGGGTCGCGAGGCAGACGACCAGAGCGGTCGACCAGGTCGCGAAGGCCGTCAGGCTCTGCCGGGCGACAGATGCGCTGGATGCGAGCAGGGTCGTCCAGACCGTGACGGTGTCAGACCTGGGGCCGTTCACAGCAGGGCCAGCGTCCCGCGCGACCGGGCTCGGTCCAGTGCGTCCCGGAACCCGAGTCGTGCGACGAGCAGCCAGGAGACCGTCGCGCATGCCGACAGTCCCAGCCACACCAGACTCGGGTCGGCGTCGTCGAGCAGAGCTCTGACTGTGGCGACAGGACCTGTGAGCGGGCTGAGCACCGAGAGCCATCGGAGGTAGACGGGTGACGAGTCGAGGCTCGTCACGATCCCGGACACCATCCACACCGGGATGACGAGGAGGGCCTCGTAGACGATGGCGTGCCGTGTCAGCACGAAGAAGACGGCGATGGTCAGTGCGGCCGCGACGCACCCGACAGCGAAGAGCACGACCGAGACCAGCATCAGCAGAGAGGTCGACCACCCGACCTGTCCACCGCAGACGAGGACGGCGAGGACTGCCACCGGGAAGCACAGGAGTCCGGAGCAGGCGGTCGAGGCCACGAGGGGGACGAAGATGCGAGCGGCCCCGTGCGGTGAGACGGCCAGGAGGGGGAGCGTCCCCTGGAACCGCTGGAAGCCGATCATCCCCGCAGACATCGTGGTCAGCGACCACATCCCTGCCGCCCCAGCCTCGAACCAGACCTGGTCGCCGAGCGGTGCGCCGAGCCCGTAGGCGACGAGTGCCTTGACCGCGACGAAGCTCACCGGAGTGACGACGATCAGCTGGACGAAGAACGAGTTACGGAGCATCTGACGGCTGTGGAAGCCCACCATGAGCGCGGCGTCCCGGCTCATGACGCGGCGTCGATCAGGCTGTCTGGCGCGCCGCCGGTCCCCGAGCCGCCTCGGTCGGCGAGCAGCGCCAGGTAGCACTCCTCCAGCCCAGCGGCCTGCGTCTTCTCGCCACGCACGAGGAACGGCAGGTGGGCTGATCCTGGCACAGCACCCGAGCGCCAGGCGACGACGACCTCGGTCATGAGCCCACGGGCATGGACGTCGACAGAACGCACGCCTGGGGATGACAGGAGCTGGCTGCGGTAGGACTCCGCCCAGTCGTCGATCAGGTACGACGACACCTCGCCGATCCCCGCTGCCGCCCCGATCGCCTGCGCGTCGCCCTGAGCCAGCGTCCGTCCGCCGGCGATGACGACGATCGTGTCGGCGAGGAGCTCGACCTCACGCATCGAATGGCTCGTCAGCAGGGCCGAGGTCCCGTCTGCCACGAGCTGCCGCACCAACGAGCGGACCTCGACGGCGACCTCTGGATCGAGGCCGATGGTCGGCTCGTCGAGCAGCAGCAGCGCTGGCCGTGTCACGATCGCCCGCGCGATGTGCAGTCTCTGGACCATCCCGCGCGAGAAGGTCTCGACGCGGGACCGAGCCCGGTCGGCGAGCCCGACCTGGTCGAGCACGTCGCTCAGAGCCCGCCGGGTGATCCGGGCTCCTTGCACTGCTGCGAAGAACCTGAGGTTCTCCTGCGCGGATGCGCGGAGGTAGAAGCCCCGCTCACCGCCCAGCACGAGACCGATGTTCTGGCGAGCGGTGCGGGTGTCTCGGACGACATCGTGCCCGAGGACAGAGATGCTCCCCGACGTCGGCAGCAGGAGCGTCGAGCACATGCGGACCGTCGTGGTCTTGCCGGCGCCGTTGGGGCCGATGAGGGCGCAGACCTGGCCGGCAGGAACAGAGAGGTCGAGTCCGTCGACCGCGCGTCGCCGCTCTCTACCCCTCGAGAACTCGCGCACCAGAGAGCGGCAGGAGAGGACATCAGGTGCGGTCACAGGGCGTCCTCCAGGAGGCGGAGTCCCAGCTGGTTCGGCCCGGAGGTGCGATCGTCGGTGCTGGCGTGCTCTGCCGTGATCGATACCAGGCTCATGTCTTCACCGTTCTTCGGTAGCCCTCGGGCGAACTTCCGAACGGTAGCATCAAGGGGGCGAAACCGGCAAGACTGGCCTGTAGGATCTTTTGCCCATACCTAGGGTTGGCCGCGGGTGTCGCTGGAGAGTGGGGCGTCGTGCTGCCCCGAGGGCAAGGGTCTTGCGCTGCGACTCTCGAGGGGGTTGCCACGGCCGCACAGCCCCATTAGATTATCGACATCAATAATATCGATCTCGATAACAGGGGGCATCATGGTGGGACGCGCCGGCTCGACGGGTCGTGACGGAGACGGTGGGACCGTGCTCCTCGGGTGGGTCGGAGAAGCACAGCTCCCGGAGGAGCCGGCGTCGCGCACGAGCACTCCGGTGCGGTGGATCGCAGGAGCGGTGGGGGTCGTCACCGTGCTGGCCGTGGC
The DNA here is from genome assembly GCF_013415325.1 of Sanguibacter inulinus. Classification (GTDB taxonomy): domain Bacteria; phylum Actinomycetota; class Actinomycetes; order Actinomycetales; family Cellulomonadaceae; genus Sanguibacter; species Sanguibacter inulinus. The sequence goes on from NZ_JACBYE010000023.1 coordinate 11,432, forward strand.
GCAGCTCCTCATCGAAGCGCTCACGGTGCTGCTTGCCCGTCAGGCTGCTCCGTACGAGTCGTCCTTCGGTTCCAGGGTCCACGCCACGGAGCTGCCGCAGCTCCTCGAGCTGACGAAGAACGGTGGTCGAAACCCCGTCTACCTCGACGAGCTCCCGACGACGCTCCGCGTGATCGCGGCGGCGCCTGTGCTCGTCCATGCCGCGACGATCCTGGTCGCCGGGGTCCTGGTCGTCGGTCTCGTCCTGGCTGTCACCCACGGGCGGAGGTCGTGGACGTCGGCTCGGCCGATGCTCGCGCTGCTCGGACCTGTGCTGCTCGCAGGTGGTCTGCTCGTCGGCCTCGGCGACACCGTCGCGGTCCGCCTGGTGTCGACCGCAGTCTTCGAGGTGCCGGGGATCATCTCTGTCGACGGCTTCCGCCTGGCCGGCCCGCAGTGGCCGTGGACGATGATCGCCGCCGGTCTTGTCGTCCTCGTGCTGCGGCTGGTGTTCCGCGAAGGTGCTCGACTCCAGGACGAGGTCGACAGTGTCGTCTGAGTCGTCTGAGTCGTCTGAGTCGTCTGAGTCGTCTGAGTCGCCTGACGTCGTGGTCTGCAGGCTCGACGAGATCCTCGCCGAGCGCGGGATGACGCTGACCGAGCTCTCCAGGCGGACCGGGATCACGATGGCGAACCTGTCGGTGCTCAAGACGAACAAGGCCAGGGCGGTGAGGTTCACGACGGTCGCGGCTCTCTGTGCCGCTCTGGGTGTGGGGCCGGGGGACCTGTTCGTCCTGCGCGCCGAGGCCTCGCGGAGCGGTGTCATGGCTCCCTGAACTGCGCGCGGACCGGATGTGCAGCAGGTCACACCCCCGATGACAACCCGGTCCTCGTCCGGGGTGCGATCCTGAGGGTAGCCTTACCAAATGACCTCCCGATCGGTGGTCGGCACCTCGACGTCTTCCGGAAGGCACCCCGTGTCCGTCTCCTCAGCACGCCCCACCTCGCGCCTGCGGCGCACACTCGTCGCGGCGGCGACCGCGACCGCGGTGCTCGCCCTGGCAGCCTGCGGCTCGGACGACTCCGCGGACGACACCTCAGGTGACAGCAGCTCGGCTCCCGCCGCCGAGGCTGGCGCCTTCCCGGTCACCATCACCGGAGCCCTCGGTGAGACGACCATCGACGAGGCTCCCGAGCGCGTGGTCACCCTCGGGTGGGGTTCCTCGGACATCGCCCTGTCGCTCGGCGTCGTGCCCGTCGGCATCGAGACCGATGCGTGGGCCGGTGACGAGGACGGCTACCAGCCGTGGTTCCGTGACGCCGTCGAAGAGCAGGGCGCTGAGCTGCCCACCACGATCGAGATGTACCCCGAGCTCGACGTCGAGGCCGTCATCGCCCTCGAGCCGGACCTGATCCTCGCGCCGCAGTCCGGCCTGGACCAGGCGACCTTCGACCAGCTCTCGGAGTTCACGAACGTCGTCGCGTACCCCGAGGGCCCGTGGATCACGCCCCTCGACGAGCAGGTCGAGATCGCCGCGACGGCCCTCGGCGTCCCCGACGCCGCGCAGCCGCTCCTCGACGAGGTCGACACGACCCTCGCCGACGCCGCAGCAGAGCACCCGGAGTTCGCCGACGTCAGCGTCGCCTACGTCGCCTCGCAGGAGCTCGGCACCCTCGCCGCCTACGTGCCCGGCGACCCGCGCGTCGACATGCTCACTGGGCTCGGCTTCCAGCTCGCGCCCTCTGTCGCCGACCTGACCGCCCCCGAGGGCCTGTTCACCGCAGACATCGGCCTCGAGAACTCTGACGTGCTCTCCGACGTCGACGTCCTCTTCACGTGGTTCAACGACGAGACCGAGCAGGCCGCGACCGAGGCCCAGCCGCTCTTCGCCTCGATCCCCGCCTTCGCGTCGGGCGCCTACGTCCCGATGGTCGACCGCCAGCTTGGCATGGCCGTGACTGTCTCCACGCCGCTGAGCGTGCCGTGGGCCATCGACAAGTACGTCCCGATGATCTCCGAGGCCGTCGCCAAGGTCGGGTGATGACCACGCACGTCGACGCACCCGAGCAGGACCGGACGGTCGCGTCCGGTCCTGCTCGGCGCTGGGGGCTGGGCGCCGGGCTGGTCCTCGCGGTCGCCCTCGCGGCGCTCGTCGCCGGGCTGAGCCTGGCCGTCGGCAGCAACCAGCTGCCCCTCGGGACCGTGTGGCGCGAGCTCTTCGCGCCCGACGACTCCTTCGAGGCGACGGTCATCGCGTCCCGTGTGCCGCGCACGGTCCTCGGGCTGCTCGTCGGGGCGGCTCTCGCCGTGTCCGGTGCGCTCATGCAGGGCATCACCCGCAACCCGCTCGCCGACCCCGGTCTGCTCGGCGTCAACACCGGGGCGTCGGCGGCGATCGTGGCGGGGAGCGTCGTCTTCGGCGCCCTCGGGAGCCGCAGCATCTACTTCGCGCTCCCCGGGGCCTTCGCCGTCGCGGTCCTCGTCTACACGATCGGGTCGGGGCGCTCTGGTCCCACACCGGTGCGCCTCGTGCTGGCCGGCGCAGCTGTCGGAGCCGTCCTGTCGGCGGCGATCCAGGCGGTGACGCTCACCAATCCCGAGGTCTTCGACAGCTACAGGTTCTGGGTCGTCGGTTCGCTCGCGGGACGCCCGGCGTCGACCGTCGACATGGTATGGCCGATCATCGTCGTCGGTCTGGTCGCCGGTCTCCTGCTAGGCCGCCCGCTCAACACTCTCGCGCTCGGAGACGAGACGGCGCAGGCCCTCGGCGGCAACGCCGGCCGGACGCGACTGCTCGGTGCGCTCGTCGCGACGCTGCTCGCCGGCGCGGCGACGGCGGCCGTCGGGCCGATCGCCTTCGTCGGGTTGGCGGTGCCGCACATCGTCCGGAGCATCACCGGCTCGGACTACCGCTGGCTCGTCGCCTACTGCGTCGCCCTCGGACCTGTCCTGCTGCTCGGCGCCGACGTGATCGGACGGGTGGTCGCACGACCTGCCGAGCTCATGGTCGGGGTCGTCACGGCCTTCGTCGGTGCGCCCTTCTTGTACGTCGCAGTCCGTCGCTCGGGGAGCGGGCTGTGACCCGCCCGACGACAGTCGCCGAGGCGGTCGCAGAAGACGCCGCCGCAGGTGGCCGAGCCCCGCGCGCTCTGCGCCCCCGGATCGAGGACGGTCATGTCCGCGTGCTCGGTGCGGCCCTGCCGTGGAACGCCCGTGCGACGCTCGTCGTCACGGTGGCCCTGGTCCTCGTCCTGGTCTCTCTCGTCCTGTCGCTCACCCTCGGTCGGCTCGGCATCGCTCTCGCGGACCTCCCCGCGGTGCTGCGCGGCGAGGGCAGCAAGACCGAGCACTTCGTGGTGTTCACCAACCGGCTCCCGCGGGCTGTCGTCGGCATCTGCGCGGGCGCTGCCCTCGGGATCTCCGGCGCGATCTTCCAGAGCGTCACGCGCAACCCTCTCGGCAGCCCCGACATCATCGGCCTCAACGCCGGTGCGGCCGCCGGCGCCGCCGCGGTGACCCTGGTCTGGCCTGGGCTGCTGCCCGCGCCCGTCGGCGCGCTCCTCGGCGGGGCCGTCGCCGTGGTGCTCGTGCTCCTCGGGGCAGGGCGCGGCGTGCAGGCGCCGCTGCGGATGGTCGTCATCGGGATCGGGGTGGGCGCCATGTCGCTCGCCTTCGTGCAGTTCGCCATCACCCGCACGCGCCGCGAGCAGGCCCAGGAGATGGCCGCGTGGCTCAACGGCTCGCTCAACGCACGCAGCTGGGAGCATGTGACGATCATCGCTGTCGCGCTCGTGGTGCTGGGGCTCGCGGCGCTCGCCCTGAGCCGCGGGCTGCAGCACGTCGAGATGGGCGACGACGCGGCTGTGGCCCTCGGTGTCCCGGCCCGGCGGGTCAGGCTGCTGGCCGTCGCGGTCGGTGTCGGTCTGGCCGCAGCGGCCGTCGTCGTCTGCGGGCCCGTCGCCTTCGTCGCGCTCGTCGCCCCGCAGGTCGCCCGCCGGGTGACCGGGTCGACGGGGCCAGGGATGGTCGCGGCAGGCGCGACCGGCGCTCTGCTGCTCGTCGGCGCCGACCTCGTCGCCGTGCACCAGCCGTGGTTCGGCTCGCTCCCTGTAGGCGTGCTCACCGCAGGGATCGGCGGTCTGTACCTCGCCGTCCTGCTCACCCGTGAATGGAGACGTGGAACGCTGTGACCCCCACCGAGAACCTTGAGCCGCTCGAGGCTGCCGTACCGCCCGTGCGGGGGACTGGCCTGCGCCTGGCCTACGACCAGCGGGTCGTGGTCGACGGGCTCGACGTCGAGATCCCGGCGGGCTCTTTCACGGTGATCGTCGGGCCGAACGGCTGCGGCAAGTCGACCCTGCTGCGGGCCCTCGGCCGGACGCTCACCCCGCGGGCCGGCGAGGTCGAGCTCTACGGGACTCCTCTCGCGTCCCTCGGCAACAAGCAGATCGCCCGGATGCTCGCGCTGCTGCCGCAGACCCCCATCGCACCCGAGGCGATCACCGTCCGCGACCTCGTGGGTCGCGGGCGCTACGCCTACCAGACCCTGCTGCGCCAGTGGTCGGCCTCGGACGGGGTTGCCGTCCGCGCGGCGATGGAGGCGACGGGGACCACGGACCTCGCCGACCGCAAGGTGTCCGAGCTCTCGGGCGGTCAGCGTCAGCGCGTGTGGATCGCGATGGTCCTCGCGCAGGACACCGACCTCTTGCTGCTCGACGAGCCGACGACCTTCCTCGACATCGCGCACCAGGTCGACGTCCTCGAGCTGTGCGCCCAGATGCACAGAGAGGGCCGGACCCTCGTGGCGGTCCTGCACGACCTCAACTTCGCGGCCCGCTACGCGACGCACATGATCGCGATGCGCGACGGCGAGATCGTCGCGACGGGGACACCGCACGAGGTGGTCACCGCCGAGGGTGTCGAAGAGATCTTCGGGCTGCGGTGCCGCATCATCACCGACCCGGAGAGCGAGACGCCCCTCGTCGTCCCGCTGGTGACGCGCTAGGTGCTCTCTGGTTCTGACGGAGCACGGAGATAGGCCGCCACGGCCTCCCGCACGAGGGTCGAGAGGTCCCAGCCTTCCTGTGCTGCGCGGTCTCGGGCGGCGACGTCGAGACGCAGCGGTGCTCGGACGTGCCAGACGGGCGAGCAGGCCCCTGGTGCTGTGCGCGGGTCGAGCGGGGGCCGGCCGCGGCGTGCGGGGATGCTGGTGGCTGCGCCGTCTGTCGACGCTCCAGGTGCGTGCTCTTCGGCGAGGCTCGTGTGATCGATGCTCATGCTGCGTCTCCTCTTCGCACAGGTGTCCTGGGTGAGGGACGGGAGCCCGACCCGGACAGCTCCTCACGGTAGCGCACCATTGTCGCGAAGATCATTCTCGCCCGACTCGTCGCACTCTGGGCTCGTGCGACAGGAGATGGATGGTCTGACGCGCGAAGGCGCCCCGCTGGTCGCGGGGCGCCTCAGGGACGAGCTGGTCAAACGGGGACCGTCGTGACGTGAACCGTGCGTCGTGTCAGAGCGAGATGACCGGCACGTCGAGGGTCCGGCGCTCGGCGGACGACCGCAGGCCGAGCTCGGCAAGCTGGACGCCGCGTGCAGCGGAGAGCAGCCCGAAGCGGTGCTCGCGTCCGGCGACCACATCACGCAGGAACTCTTCCCACTGGGCCTTGAAGCCGTTGTCGAGGTCGGCGTTGGCGGGCACCTCGAGCCACTGGTCGCGGAAGGACTCGGTGACAGGCAGGTCCGGGTTCCACACGGGCTTCGGCGTGTGTGCTCGCTGCTGGGCGACGCACTTGTTGAGCCCGGCGACGGCCGACCCGTGGGTGCCGTCGATCTGGAACTCGACGAGCTCGTCGCGGTAGACGCGGACCGCCCACGACGAGTTGATCTGGCCGACGACGGGGTCGCCGTCAGGCGTCTCGAGCTCGAAGATCCCGTAGGCGGCGTCGTCGGCCGTCGCGGTGTACTCGGTGCCGGTCTCGTCCCAGCGGGTCGGGATGTGCGTGACGGTGGTCGCGTTGACCGACTTCACGGTGCCGATGATGCCCTCGAGGACGTAGTTCCAGTGGCAGAACATGTCGGTGGTCATGCCGCCGCCGTCTTCCTTGCGGTAGTTCCACGACGGGCGCTGCGCAGCCTGGATGTCGCCCTCGAACACCCAGTAGCCGAACTCGCCGCGGATCGACAAGATCCGTCCGAAGAAGCCCTCGTCGACGAGGCGGCGCAGCTTGACGAGCCCCGGCAGGTAGAGCTTGTCGTGCACGACGCCTGCGGTGATGCCCGCCTCCTGCGCGATGCTCGCGAGCTCGACGGCCTCCTCGAGGGTCTCGGCCGTCGGCTTCTCGGTGAAGATGTGCTTGCCGGCCTTCATGGCCTTCTTGAGGGTCTCGGCACGCAGGCTCGTCATCGAGGCGTCGAAGACGATGTCGACGGTCGGGTCGGCGATCGCGCCGTCGAGGTCGGTGGTCCAGTGCTCGACGCCGTGCAGCTCGGCGAGCTCGGAGACCTTGGCCTCGTTGCGTCCGATGAGGATCGGCTCGACCTGCACCTTGGTGCCGTCTTCGAGGGTGAAGCCGCCCTGGTCACGGATCGGCAGGATCGAGCGGAGCAGGTGCTGGCGGTATCCCATGCGGCCGGTGATGCCGTTCATGGCGATGCGGAGCGTGCGGGTGGTCATCAAGGGTCTCCGGGTGGGTCGACGCGGCGGTGGTCCAGCGGCGTCGTCGCCGCTGCGGCCGTGGCAAGAGCTGTAACGGAATGCGCTTTCCAGCGTATGGAAAAGGGTTGCCGCCGTCAAGGGTGGAGACGCGAGGTGCAGCCTAGGGATGGGCCCGGCCCGAGGTGGGGACTACTTGATGATCTGGACGTCGACCGGGTACGAGGTGGCTCGGCGCTGGTTGACGGCCTGGAAGTTGGTGTAGCCGAGGTAGATCGACAGGACCCAGAGGGCCAGCCAGGTGAGGTAGCCGATCAGCACGATCATCAAGACGTAGGAGACGACGTACCCGACGGTGACGACCAGCTGGAAGTTGAGCGCGCGCTTCGACTCGGCGGAGACGTAGCCGCTCCGGTCCTTGAAGACGAGCCAGATGATCAGCGGGGCCAAGAACCCCAGGACACCACCGAGCAGGTGGCTCAGCCCGGCCCACTGCTGAGCCTCGGCGTCGGTCAGCGGGACCGGGGTGGTCCTGCGGGCGGAGGGGGAGTCTGCGGGGGGTAGTCGCTCATCGTCGTACCTCTCTCCGGGCGCCGGTGGCGCATGGTCGCGGCTGACGCTGCCCGCTCTCGGATCGTAGCGCCGTAGTTCCCACCGCGACCAGAGGTGGTTCACGCACGGGCCACGAGGTCGCACAGACGACGACGAGGTCGTACAGACACGCCATCCCAGCCCCGGATAGAGCTGGGTTTGGCGTGTCTGTACGACCTCGTCGGTGTTCGTGCGACCTGGTCGACAGTGGTGCGACCTGGTCGACATCCGTGCGACCTCGGGGAGCTTCGTGCGACCTCGCGCACGATGGTGCGACCTCGCGGGCCGAGGGGGGTCGGCCCGCGAGGTCAGCTGTGTGGTGGCACCGGTGCGCTCTCGCGCGACCGTCCCACCGAGGGTGTCAGCCCTGCTGCGCCGTGCGGCGCAGGACGACGACGCCGCCGGCGTCGATCTTCACCGAGCCCTCGTGCACGTCGCCGGTGAGCAGGTCGGTCCCCGACGCCTCGACAGTCGTCGCGTCGTCCGTGTGGTTGATCGCGAAGAGGAACTCGACGTCGTCAGCCCCACGGCGCACGACGAGCTCGACACCCGCGTCGGCCTGGGCGATCGCGGTGACGCCGGCCTCGGCGAGCAGCACGTCGACGAGCTCGCCGCGGGCCGCGTCGGACAGGTCTGTCGTGACGTACCAGGCGGCGCCGGTGCCACGAGCAGCGCGCGAGATCGCGGGCCACCCGACGCTCGGGCCGTCGACGTACGTCGCACGGGCCTCGGCGTCGACGAGCGCGACGGGCTCGGACCAGCCGGACGCCTCGGCGGACGGCCCGCCGACGACGTAACCGTCGAGGTGGATCGTGTCGCCGGGGAGCACAGGCGCGAACTCTTCGACGCGGACGCCGAGCAGGTCGCGGAACGCGCCCGGGTACCCACCGAGGTGGATGTGGTCGTCCTGGTCCGCGATCCCGGAGAAGTACGTGACCACGACGGTCCCGCCAGCCTCGGCGAAGGCCGTCAGGCGGGAGACGAGGGAGTCGTCGGCGAGGTACAGGTGCGGGACGACCACGAGCCTGTAGCCCGAGAGGTCGGCGTGCGCGGGCACGACGGCCGTGCCGACCTGCTTCTCCCACAGCGAGCGGTACCAGGACAGCACGCGGCGGCGGTACTGGAACTCGTTGTTGGGGTGCGAGTCGATCTCGGTGGCCCACCAGGACTCGTAGTCGAACAGCACGGCGGTCTGCGCCTGGACCGTCGACCCGGCGATCTCGCCGAGGGAGACGAGGTCCGCGCCGAGGGAGACGACGCCGCGCCACAGGGCGGAGTCGGTCCCGGCGTGGGGGACCATCGCGGAGTGGAACTTCTCGGCCCCGGCCTGGGACTGGCGCCACTGGAAGAAGCACACGGCGTCCGCACCGTGGGCGACGTGCGCGAGGGAGTTGCGGCGCATCTGGCCCGGGCGCTTCTGAAGGTTGACGTGCTGCCAGTTGACCGCCGACGTCGAGTGCTCCATGAGCATCCACGGCTCGCCGCCGGCGATGCCGTGCGTGAGGTCTGCGGAGAAGGACAGCTCGATGTGCGAGACGGGGTCGGCCGAGGTGATGTAGTGGTCGTTCGACACGAGGTCGACGTCGCCGGCCCACGACGTGTAGTCCATCGCCTTGGTGTCGCCCATGACCATGAAGTTGGTGGTGACGGGGACGTCCGGCGTGATGCGGGTGAGCACCTCGCGCTCGGCGCGCAGCTGCTCGCGCAGCTGGTAGGAGGAGAAGCGTGCGAAGTCGAGCTGCTGCGTCGGGTTGACGAAGGCCGTCGAGCGGCGCGGCGGGAGGATCTGGTCCCAGGCCGTGTAGCGCTGCGCCCAGAAGTCGGTGCCCCACGCGCGGTTGAGCTCGTCGAGCGTGGTGTAGCGCACCTCGAGCCAGCCGCGGAAGGCGACGGCTGCGACGTCGGAGTAGTCCAGGACGTTGTGGCAGCCGAGCTCGTTCGACACGTGCCACATGGCCAGGGCCGGGTGCTTGCCGTAGCGCTCGGCCATCTTCTCGACGAGGGCCAGCGAGTACTCGCGGTACACCGGCGAGCTCGGGCTCCAGGACTGCCGCGACCCGTGGTAGAGCGTGTGGCCGTCGACGTCGACGGGCAAGATCTCCGGGTGCAGCGTGGTCAGCCACGCGGGCGTCGAGGCTGTCGCCGTCGCGAGGTCCACGGCGATCCCGTGGCTGTGCATGATGTCCAGGACGTCGTCGAGCCACTCGAAGTCCCACTGGTCGGGGGCCGGCTGGAGCCGCGCCCACGAGAAGATCGCGACGGAGACGAGGTTGACCCCGGCCTCCTGCATGAGGCGGGCGTCTTCGAGCCAGACCTCGCGGGGCCACTGCTCAGGGTTGTAGTCGCCGCCGTAGGCGAGAGGTCCGCGCGCTGTGGGAGCAGCGTCGGCGAGGGGCTCGGGCCAGCGGATCCAACGGGAAGCCATGTGATCAGTCCTGTGCGTGAGAAGGGTGGTGCGACGACGCGAGGCGCCAGTCGGTCGAGCTGTGGTGCGGGGACCGGGTCTGGGGGACCCGGGAGACGACGACGGTCGGGGCTCGGCGCAGGCCGTGCCCCGACCGTCGTCTCGGTGGTGCTTACTTCAGCGTGAAGCCCTGGCTCGAGCCGTACGACGTGGCCGACTCCTGCCAGGTCGCCAGACCCGGTGCGAGGTCGGTCTTGGCGCCGAGAGCCTGACCTGCGGTGTCACCGAAGATCGAGTTCGCGTAGACCTGGAAGGGCAGGTACTGCCATCCGGAGGAGACAGCCTTGGACGACTCGACGAAGACCTCGTTGATCTTCTGGTTGCCGAAGAACGGGTCCTCGAAGCCGAGGAAGGTCTCGTCAGCCATGATCTCGGTCGTGGCGGGGAACAGACCGGCGTCGACCTGAGACTGCACGGCCTCGATGTCGGTCGTGAGCCAGCGGGAGAACGCGAGGGCCGCAGCCTGGTTGTCGCCCTGCTTGAGGACGGAGACACCCGAGCCACCGTTCTCGGCGTTCATCGGGGTGCCGGCCTCGTAGGTCGGCATCGGGGCCGCGCGCCACATGCCGGAGGTGTCCGGCATGTTGGTGCGGATCGAGCCCGGAGCCCAGGCGCCGGTCAGCCACATCGCGTACTTGCCGTCGGAGAAGGAGCGCCAGAAGGCGTCGTTCCAGCCCGGGGCCACGTCGATGAGGTCTTCCTGGATGAGGGTGTCGAAGGTCTCGGTGAACTTCGTGGTGCCCTCGTCGGTGAAGTCGATGCCGACAGTGGTGCCGTCGACGCTGAAGGGGCGTCCGCCGGCCTGCCAGATGAGCGAGTCGACACCACCGGCGTCACCCGGGTCGATCGAGGTGATGTAGTTGTCGGGGTTGTCGGCCTTGATGGCGCGGGCCACCTCGGTGAACTCGTCCCACGTCTCGGGGACCTCGAGGCCGAGCTTCTCGAGGATGTCGGCGCGGTAGAACATCACCTGGGGGCCGGTGTCCTGCGGGAAGCCGTACTGGTCGCCGCTCACGGAGACCTGGTCCCAGGCGGAGCCAGCGAACTTGGGCTCGAGGTCGGACAGGCCGACGTCGCTCAGGCTGACCACCGAGTCGCTCAGGGCGAACTGGGGGAGGGCGAAGTACTCGATCTGCGCGACGTCGGGAGCACCGGTGCCGGCCTTCACAGCGTTCTGCAGCTTGGTGTACTGGTCGGCCGACTGGCCGGCGTTGGTCAGCGTCACCTGGATGTTCGGGTGCTTCTCGTTCCAGAGGTCGACCGTCGGCTGCAGGTTCGGGACCCAGGACCAGAACTCGAGGGTGACCTCTTCGTCGGACTCGAGCGCTGCGTCGACGTCGGCTGCGGTGATGTCGGTCGAGCCGGCACCTTCGCCGGAGTCGTCGCCGCCGCCGCAGGCCGCGAGGCCGAAGGTCAGCGCGAGCGCTGCCGTGACCCCGATCGTCCGCGTGAGGCGGGTCGTGTGGTTCTTCATGATCTCTCCTTGGGTACTTCGTCGTATGCGCCAGGGCGCAGGAGGGGGAAAGCCGGTGGTGGTAGAGCGGGCCTCGCGCTACTGCTTCACGGCGCCGGCCGCGAGGCCGGACTGCCAGAAGCGCTGCAGCGAGAGGAAGACGATGACCAGCGGGATGATCGCGACGAGCGAGCCGACGAGCACGAGGTTGTACACGGGCTCGGTCGAGCCGGAGGACCCGGACTGCGAGTTCCACTGGTTGAGGCCGACGGTCAGCGGGTAGAGCTTGGGGTCCGTCAGCATGATGAGCGGCAGGAAGTAGTTGTTCCAGGTGGCCACGACCGCGAACAGCAGGACCGTCACGAAGCCGGGGGCCAGCAGGCGCAGCGACACCGTGAGGAAGGTGCGGAGCTCACCGGCGCCGTCGAGGCGGGCTGCCTCGAGCAGGGAGTCGGGGACCGAGTCCTGGGAGTACACGTACATGAGGTACAGACCGAAGGGGCTGGCGAGCGCCGGGATGAGCACGGCCCACACGGTGTTCGTCAGACCGAGCTGGCTGAACATGAGGAACGTCGGGACCGCGAGGGCGGTCATCGGCACGGTCATGGCCCCGATGACGATCGCGAAGGCGGCGCGGCGACCCGGGAAGTTGTACTTGGCCAGGCCGTAGCCGCCGAAGGTCGCGAGGATCGTCGCACCGATGCCGCCGACCCCGGCGTAGAGCACGGTGTTGGCGAGCCAGCGCGGGTAGACCGAGTTCTGGTAGGAGAACAGCTGCTTGATGTTGTCCCAGAGGGCGAAGTCGTCCGCGAACCAGAGCCCGAAGGAGGTGAACAGACCACCGTTGGTCTTGGTCGAGTTGATGACCAGCCACACGAGCGGGAGCAGGACGTAGAGGAACATCACGACCATGATCACCGTGAGGGTGATCGAGGACTTCTGGCGCGGAGACGTCGGACGGCGGCGGCCACGACCAGCGCGGCTCTTCTTGGCAGCCGAGGCGACGGTCGTGCTGTCGGTCGCGTCGACGACTCCGGAGACGGGGGCGGGGGTGCTGGCGGTGGTCATTTCTTCCCTCCGGTCTCGAGGCGGTTGCTCACGCGCTGTGCGAGGTAGGCGACCACGACGGTGATGAGACCGACGATGATGGCGACGGCGGCCGAGTAGTTGTACTGCTGGCCGTTGAACGCGAGGTTGTAGGCGTACATGTTCGGCGTGTAGTAGGTCGTGATCTCGGTCGGCGCGAGCGCCTGCAGCACGTTCGGCTCGTTGAAGAGCTGGAAGCTGCCGATGATCGAGAAGATGACGGTGAGGAGCAGCGCCGGGCGCAGTGCCGGGAGCTTGATCGAGAAGGCTGTGCGCATCGCGCCGGCCCCGTCGATCTCGGCTGCCTCGTAGAGCTCGGTCGGGATGACCCGCAGCGCCGAGAAGAGGATCAGCATGTTGTAGCCCACGAAGGACCAGGTGACGATGTTCCCGATCGAGACGAGCACCCACGAGCCGGCGAGCAGCGCTGGCGGCTCAGCCCCGAAGAACTCGAAGACCTGGCCGATGAGGCCGAAGTCCTTGCCGTAGATGTAGCCCCACATGAGGGCCGCGACGACCGAGGGCACCGCGTAGGGCAGGAACAGCGCGATGCGGAAGCCGCCCTTGGCGCGCAGGCGGCCGGAGTCGATGGCCAGCGCCGCGAAGAGCGCGAGGCCGATCATGATCGGCACCTGGACCGCGAGGAACAGCAGCACGCGGCCGAGGCCCGTGCGCAGCAGCGGGTCGGCGATGGCCTGCGTGTAGTTGCTCAGCCCCGTGAAGAAGGAGCCGCCGATGAGCCTGTCCTGGAAGAACGACAGGTACATCGCGTAGACCAGCGGCGCGACGATCGCGAAGAAGAAGACGGCGAGGAACGGTGCGACAAAAGCCGCGCCGGCCCAGTCCTGCCGCTTGTACCTGGTGCGACGTCGAGGTCGGGGGGTCGGTGCCGGGTCTGCGTGACCGGGGACCGCGTGCTGCGTAGCGGACGTCATCGTCTCTCGTCTTTCGGTTGCTCGTGCGGCGGCGGTGCTGCGGACCCCCCGAGGAGGGCTTCGGCACCCTCGCCGTGTTAGCGCAAACATTTTCTGGTCCGCACAGCATCACAGGCCGAACGACGTTTGGTCAACCGAGAAAGTGTTGCGAACGGGTAACGGCGAGATTCCAACGATCGCCGTGGACCGGAACGTCGGATTCGCCGGGGACTTCGCTATGGTTGCGCTAACAGCCGACGAGGGCCTACTCTCCGAACTGTCCTCGGTTCACCACTCGTGGACCGTGCACGCAGAAGGGGAAGACGATGGCGTCCGAGGATCGAGCGACGGCTCTGGCCGCAGTGCGAGACCACGACCGGGACAGGGCTGACGAGACCGACAGCCGCCCGGCGGGTCGGCGCCGCGCACCCTCCATGGCCGACGTCGCCAAGATCGCCGGCGTCTCGGCGCAGACCGTCTCGCGCGTGGCCAACGGCCGCGCCAACGTCGACCGCGCGACCCGCGACAAGGTCCTCGACGCGATGCAGGTCGTCGGCTACCAGCCCAACGGTGCTGCTCGCGCGCTCGCCACGGGCCGCTTCGGCGCCTTCGGCGTCATCTCCTTCTCGATCTCGAGGATCGGCGACGCCCGCACGATCGAGGCCATCGCCAACGCGAGCCGCTCCGCGGGCTACTCGATCAACCTCATGGTCGTCGAGCGCCCGACCCTCGGCGGGGTCAGCGCGGCCATCGCGAACCTCGCCGGGCAGAACGTCGACGGGGTCGTCATCATCCAGGCGGAGATCCTCGACGTCCCGTCGCTGGTCATCGGCCCGACGCTGCCCGTCGTCATCACCGACACCTACCCCTCGCCGCACCCGGACTACCCGATCGTCGACACCGACCAGGAGGGCGGCGTGCGCCGCGCCGTCGAGCACCTGCTCGCGATGGGTCACGAGACGGTGTGGCACGTCTCCGGTCCGACCACGTCGAGCGCCGCGCAGGAGCGCACCGAGGCCTGGGGCCAGGTGCTGCAGCGTGCAGGCGCGCCTGTGCCGCCGGTCCACCAGGGCGACTGGACGGCCGGCTCGGGCTACAGGATCGGCGCGCTGCTCGCCGAGGTCCCGCGCGAGGAGCTCACGGCAGTGTTCTGCGCCAACGACCAGATGGCCATCGGCCTGATGCGCGCCTTCCACGAGCGCGGGGTGCGGATCCCGCAGGACGTGTCGGTCGTCGGCTTCGACGACATCGACGAGGCCGAGTACGTGTGGCCCCCGCTCACCACGGTGCGTCAGCGCTTCGACGAGGTCGGCGAGCTGTGCGTGCAGACGATGCTCGAGCAGATCGAGCAGCAGGGACGCGGCGCGAAGACGCTCCGTCTGGTCCCGGTCGAGCTCATCGTCCGCGACAGCTCCGGGCCCGCGCCGCGCCGGTAGGCCCGGCGCGAGGGTCGCGGCTGTGCGCGGGCTCGAGCCGTGCGGGGCGCTGCCCTAGGTGGGTCGGTGCTGCGCTCAGCTGGCCGGAGTCTCCGGCGACGCTGCAGGGCGGCTGTCGGTCTCCGGCGACCCCGTGGTGCGACCGTCGGCGAACCGGGCTCTGGCCCTGTCGTGTCGAGAGGTCACCGGGACCGAGGTCGTCGCGGCGGGCAGACCCATGGGCGGGGTCGAGATGTAGATGCTCTCGGCGCGGTCGACGAGGAAGGTCTCGTGCCAGACCCCGACGGCCCGGGGTGCGGACCGCGCGCGCTGGTTGAAGCGGGCCCAGGCCGGACGGTGGTGCTGCTCGGCTGACGACGCGTAGTCGTAGAGCTTGTCGATCGAGGACCAGTACTGCACGAGGTACGGGCCGGAGGCGCCCAGCAGCATGTGCGACCCGAGCATCCCCGACTCCGGGTCGGTGCTCAGCTCGCGCAGCATCCTGGGCATGTCCGCGAACAGCGGCATCCACAGGTCTGGTCGCCACCACTGGTTGATGGTCATGCCGATGTGGAAGACGACGAGCTCGCCCTCGTGGCGGTGGGTGGTTCGGCCGACGGTGACCCGTGACATACGCTTCTCCTGACCAGATAGTGACGCTCTCTAGATTGGAGAGTAGCACTATCCAGAAAGGATGGGCCATGAGGATGTCCGAGCTGGCTGCCGCGTCGGAGGTCCCGGTCGCGACCATCAAGTACTACCTGCGCGAGAGGCTGCTGCCCGAGGGGCGGCGTACCTCCGCGACCCAGGCTGTGTATACCGACGACCACCTCGCCCGGCTCGGCGTCATCCGCGCGCTCCTCGCCGCCGGCGTGAGCATCGCCCGGGCCCGGGACGTGATCGCGGCCCTCGACTCGCCGCCCTCGGGCCCCTACGACTTGCTGGGCGTGGCGCACTCGGCCGTCGCCCCCGAAGGGCGCCCGGTCGGGGACCCGACCGAGGCTCGCAGGCTCTACGAGAGGCTGGGAGGGGCGGCCGACGAGTGCGAGCCCGGTCTGCTCGCGGGGCTCGCGCAGTCGCTCGACACCCTCAAGCAGGCGGGTTTCACCGTGCCCCCAGAGGTCCTCGAAACCTACGTCACCGCGGCCCGTCGCATCGCGGAGGCCGAGATCGACGGCATCCCGACAGGCTCGCCCGAGAGTGCCGTGGAGTACGTCGTGCTCGGGACCGTGCTCACGGAGCCGCTGATCCTCGCGCTGCGGCGAGCGGCCCAGCAGGTGGTCTCGGCGGAACGGTTCACGGGGGACGACGCTGGCCGGTCGGGCGCAGAGGCCTGAGACTCTGTCGTCCGCCAGGCTGGCCGTGAGCAGCACCGCCAGAGAGCAGGAGCAGTCGCGCGGAGCACGGCGCGGGGCCGACGCGGAGCACGGCGCAGCGCGCGGCCTAGGCTAGATCCATGCTGACCTTCGTCCCGGTGCCCGTCGACGCCGAACCCGCTGCGACGCTGCTCGGTGAGTACTTCACCTCGAGGGAGCTCGGGTTCACCGGCGGCACCTACCAGGTCTTCACCCCCGACCCTGCGAGGTTCACGCCACCCGCGGGGACGTTCCTGGTCGGGCTGGACGAGGACGGCACGGCTGTCGGCTGCGGCGGGGTCCGCCGGATCGACGACGCCCCGGACGGAGCGGTGCGCTTCGAGGTCAAGCATCTGTGGTTGCGCCCCTCGACCCGTGGCAAGGGCTACGGCCGCGCGCTGCTCACCGCCCTCGAAGAAGCCGCTGCTGCGCTCGGTGCCTCGCGCACGGTGCTCGACACCAACGCCTCGCTCGCTGCCGCCGCGGGGCTGTACAGGTCGAGCGGGTACGCGGATGTCCCCGCCTACAACGACAACCCCAACGCGACGCACTGGTACGCCAAAGACCTCTGACAGCGACGAGGGCCGAGCAGTCGTCTGCCCGGCCCTCGTCGTCGTGCTGTCGTGCTCAGCGGTGCTGATCGCGTCAGACCCGCTCGCGTCAGACCCTGTCGCGCCGAGCAGGTCGGCGGGCGGCCAGGACGGTCGCCCCGGCGAGCACGAGGACCATCGCGGCCAGGACGGCGCCACGGCCGTCCAGCCCGGTCGACGCGAGCGGCCCGCTCGCGGCAGACCCGCCGCCCACGCGACCCGGTGCGCCGGCTGCTGCGACGATCTCGATCTCCTGCCACCCGATGATCGCGCCGGTCGAGTCCAGGACCACGAGGCGGTGGAGGCCGACAGGGACGTCAGCCGGGATCGTCACGCGGACGGTCCCGTCGGCGGCCACGACGGGCGAGCCGAGCAGGCGGGGCTCGGAGTGCAGCCACACGTAGACGGTCTGGCCCGCGTACCGGGGGTCGACCGTGATCGTCACCGCCTGACCCGGGACAGCGGTCGTCGGTGCGGCGATGCTGCCACGGGTCGCGTCGGTGAGGAGCGTGGTGTCGACAGGGGTCGTCGCGGGAGCCGGTGACCCGGGCGTGCCCGGGGTGCCAGGCGCAGGCTCACCGGGGGCGGGCTCGCCGGGGACCGGCTGACCCGGCTCGCCCGGGGTGGGCTCGCCAGGTTCTCCAGGTTCACCGGGCTCCCCAGGCTCGGTCGGGCTCTCCGCGCACGGGAAGGTCCCGGTGCGCAGCGAGTACCCGTCGGTGTCGTTGTCGTCCGCGTAGAAGGTCGCGCGCGAGCCGTCGACGCAGGTGGCGGCGTCGGCGATCGCGAAGCCCTCGTTGGCGAGACCGGTGTCGGCCGAGGCCGGTGCCTCGTACACCGTGGTCGCCGTGAAGGCACCGGCGTCGTCGATCTCGAAGAGTGCTGTCCGCCCGGAGCAGGCCTCGTCGCACGCCACCCAGAGGGCGTCGAGGTCGGCGTCGAACTGCACGTCGGCCACGAGGTCGAAGGGAGTCTCCATCGCGGCGACCCGGACGAAGCTGCCGTCGTCGAGGAGCGCGTAGGCGTAGACGCCCGCCGTGCCCTCGACGCCGACGACGAAGAGCCCGTCGCCGTGGCCGGGGTAGCTCGCCGGGGCGTAGGCCGAGCCTGTGCGCTGGTCGACGAAGCCCTGCGCGGTGAGGAAGGTGTCCGGCACCCAGGTGATGCCCTCGAGGCCGGCGTTGGCGCCGAGGCCCGGGAAGTCGGCAGCGAGGTTCCACTCGTCGGTGGCCACCAGGGTCGTCGCGTCGCCCGTGACGTCGTAGCGCAGGACCGAGGGCCGGCTCACCGACGACTGGTCGTTGTTGCGCTCGGTCGAGACGTAGACGCCTCCGCCTGAGGAGTCGGCGGCGACCGTGACACCCTCGGCGTCGACTGCGCCGCCACCGTCGGGGTAGCGGAGCGTCTTGCCCGCGGACCAGCCGGCTGCTGTCGTCGGGGCCCACCCGCCGTCACCGCCGGCGACGATCTTGTAGAGCAGGCCGTCGCCGTTCTGCACGGCCCACAGGGTGCCGGGAGCGGCCGAGCCCGAGGGCTCGTAGTCCAGCCCGCTGAGGTCACCCGAGAAGGTGTCGACAGCGTCGAGCGGGACCTCGTCGGGTCCGCCCGGCCACGGCTGCGGGGTGAGCACGCCCTCGCAGGTGTTCGCGGTGCCGCGGGTCGCGGCGAGCGTCGTGGTGATGTCACCGGTGCCGTCGGGGCAACGACCGTAGGAGGCGCCCGGGTCAGCGGTCCACGTGTGCTCGTCGACGACGGTTCCGTCGCTCGAGCGCAGCTGGAGGGTGCCTGCGCTGGCGAGCGGCAGGTCGAGGGCGAGGAATCCGGCGGGTGCCAGGGACGTGCCGGCCGAGACCGTCGCCGTGCCGGTCGTGCCGGTGCCGTCGGTCGCCGTGAGCGTGTACCCGTCGAGGGGGACGGCAGACGCGCCGATGCTCGTGAGCTCGACCCAGTCGCCCGAGGTCGAGACCTCGTTGACCCGTACAGGCGAGGAGCAGTCGTTCGGGGCGCCCTTGGTCGAGACCGTCGTAGTCGTCATGTCACCGGTGCCGTCCGGGCAGCGCCCGTAGGAGACGAGCGAGTGCACGGTCCAGGAGTGGTCGGCGACCAGGGTGCCGGTCGTGTCGTAGAGCCTGACCGAGTCCGCGTTGCCGAGGCCGAAGTCGAAGCCGACAGGGTTGGAGCCGGACACCTGGTCGATGACGAAGAAGGCGCCGGGCTCGACGACCGAGCCCGCGGGCAGCGTGTACGGCGTCCGCGCGTCGTCGTCGTCGCGGAAGGTGAAGCCCGAGACGTCGACGGGCCCGGTGCCTGTCGTGGTGAGCTCGACCCAGTCGGTGTCGTCACCGTTCGACTCGACCTCGTTGACGACGAGGTCGGCGGTCGCGCCGGGGGTGGCGCAGTCGTTGGCAGCGCCCTTGGTCGGGCTCGCGGTGGTGGCGAACGGCCCCGTGCCGTCGGGGCAGCGTCCGAGGGTGGTCGGGCTGTGCTCGGTCCACGCGTGCTCGTCGACCACCGTGGTGCCGTCGGTGTCGTGCAGGCGGACGAGGTCCTCGCCCCCGAGGCCGAAGCCGAAGGCTGCCTCGTCGAGGACGAGATATCCGTCGGCGGCGATGATCGTCCCGGAGGGGATCGTGTACGACGGGGTGCCCTTGCTGTCGGAGAGCACGAGACCCGAGGCGTCGACCGGGACCGTCGAGGTGTTCTTCAGCTCGACCCAGTCGCCCGGGTCGCCGTCCTTCGACTCGATCTCGTTGATGACGACGCCGGTCAGGGCGGCAGGTGCCGCGGGCGGGTCGGTGACAGCGAGGGCGGGAGAGGCGGCGAGGGTGACGAGGCTGCTGGCGGCGAGGGTGCTGGCGATCAGCATCGCCCCAGGCCGGAGGGAGGGCGCGCGCATGCGTATCCGTTCGTCGAGGCAGAGGTGCGGCCACTGTCCCGGAGCCAGGCGTAGGTGGGGTGAACGGGAGGTGGCGTGGCGGGCGCTGCCTGCTGAACTATGGGCTGACGGCGGACGGCCCGCCCCCAGAGCGGGACGGGCCGTGCGGTGCGTGCCGTGCTGTCTCAGCCGACGTCGGCCGGGCTGGTGCGCCCGGACCTCAGGCGTGCTGGAGCGTGGGCTCCTCGGGTGCGCGCGGGAACAGCCGCGAGAGGACGTCCGAGAGGGTGATGACCCCCAGGATCGTCTCTTCGTCGGTGACGATCGCGAGGTGGTTGCGGGTCTCGCGCATGGTCGCCAGCGCGCTGTACACGGGCGTGTCGGGCGCGAAGGACGGGACCTCGCGGACGAGGTGCGTGATCGGCCTGTCGTCCGGCTCGCCGAGGGTGTCGCGGACGTGCACCACACCCGTGATCGACTCGATGTCGCCCACCAGGATGCGCAGGTGACCCGACTCGCGCGTGGCGTCCTGCACGGCCGAGACCGTGGCTCCGCTCGGGACTGTCGTCGGGCGGCCGTCACCCCGCACGAGGTCGCGCACCGTGAGCGTCTGGAGGTCCAGGGCTCCGGCCAGCTGTCCGACATAGGACGCGTCGAGGGCCCCGACGTTCGCGGAGTGCTCGACCAGGTGGCGCAGGTCGTCAGGGTTCTGACCGTTGGTGACCTGCGCGGCCGGCTCGACGCCGACCTTGACCAGGCACCAGTTCGCCATCGAGTTGAGGGCGATGAGCAGCGGCCGGGTGAACCACATGAAGACGCGCATGGGGATCGCGAGCATCGTCGCGGAGGTCTCCGGGTGCGCGATGGCCCACGACTTCGGTGCCATCTCGCCGACCACCAGGTGCAGGAAGGTCACGATGACCAGCGCCAGGACGAAGCCGGCAACGTCGGCCAGCCACAGCGGCGAGCCCCACGTCTCGAAGAGCGGGGTGAGCCAGTGGTGCACGGCGGGCTTGGTGACGGCGCCCAGGGCGAGGGCGCACGCGGTGATGCCGAGCTGGGAACCGGCGAGCAGGACCGTGAGCTCGGTCGAGCTGCGCAGCGCCGCCCGTGCCGAGCGGCTGGTCGGTGCCGCGTCTTCGAGCCTGTGCCGCTTGGCGGCGAGGAGCGCGAACTCCACGGCGACGAAGAAGGCGCTCAGGGCGATGAGCACTGCGGTGATGACGAGGATGGTCCACGGGTTGCTCATCGTGCGTCCTCTCCGTCGTCGACGGTCGTGGCGTGGTCGGTGACCAGGCCAGGGCCGGGTTCGGGGTCAGGGGGGTCGGCGGGCATGAGGACACGCACCAGGGCTGGCACGTGCCGCTCGACGTCGAGGACCTCGACGGACATCCACACCACCTCGGGCTCCTCCGCGGACGCGAGGTCTGCGGGGTCGAGGGGCAGCTGGACCAGTACGCGGGTCCCGACTGTGGGCAGCGAGCCGTGCTCGGCGATCACGAGTCCGGCGATCGTCTCGTAGTCGCCGCGCGGGACGTCGTGCTCGAGCGCACGCTCGACCTCGTCGATGTGCACGTCGCCGGCCATGACCCAGGTGCCGTCGTCGTCGCGCGGGGCGATCGTCGGGGTGGCGGGGTCGTGCTCGTCGGTGATCTCCCCGACGAGCTCTTCGGCGAGGTCTTCGGCGGTGAGCACGCCGGCGAAGCCGCCGTACTCGTCGATGACGCAGGCCAGCTGGTTGTGGGTCGACGTGAGGTGGTTGAGGGCGTCGGGCAGGGTCATCGTGGTGGGGATCATCACGGCGGGACGCATGAAGGTCGTCACCGTGGTGTCACCGCTCCACCGCGCCCGCAGCACGTCGTCGAGGTGGACGACGCCGAGGACCTGGTCGTCCTCGGACAGCACGGGGTAGCGCGAGTGGCCGCGGGACATGGTCTCGCGCACGTGGTCGAGGGTGTCGTCGTCGTGCAGCACGTCGACCCGCGACCGCGGGATCATCGCGTGCTCGGCGTCCTGCTCGGGGAAGTCGAGGATCCGGTCGAGCAGGACCGAGAGCTCGGCGGGCAGGTCGCCGCTGAGGCGAGAGTCGGCCACGATGTGCTCGAGGTCCCGGGCCGTCGCCGAGTGCTCGACGTCGTGCACGGGCTCGATCTTCAGCGCACGCAGCAGCAGGTTCGACGCCTGGTCGAAGATCGTGATGAGCCAGCCGAACACCTTGAGGTAGACGGTCGTGGACGTCGCCAGCCAGAGGGCGACAGGTTCGGGGCGCGCGATCGCGAGGTTCTTGGGGAACAGCTCGCCGAAGAGCATCTGCACGAAAGTCGAGAAGACCAGCGCGAGGACGGTCCCGACGGCGATGCCGACGCCCGTCGGCACACCGACGCCGCCGAGGGCCTCACCGAGGGCTTGCCCGACGAGGGGCTCGGCGACGTAGCCGACGAGCAGGGTGGTCACGGTGATGCCCAGCTGGGCACCGGACAGCATGAAGGAGGTCCGCCGGGTGACGGCCAGGGCGCGCTTGGCGCCGGCGTCCCCGGCAGCGGCGCGGGCGTTCAACCTGGACCGGTCGACCGCCATGTACGCGAACTCTTGGGCGACGAAGTAGCCGGTCGCTGCTGTGATCAGCACGATGACCGCTACTCCGAGCAGGAGGGTCAGGATCCACACGGGCACTCACATCCCCTCGTGATGTCGTTCTGCACGAGGGGATGTCTACTGTCTGCGTCCATCATCTCTTCCGGGTGAGGGGGTAGGTAGCCAGCACAACGGCCGGCCCCGCGGGAAGGTTCCCGTGCGAGAGATCATGCCCTGCCGTGCGCCCCCGAGCAGCGTCGCGCCGCGGTCCGGGCCCCGGCGGGCACGATCGCCTGCCGGGGCGTCCCCGCCACTGTCCCTGCCGTCCGGCTACTTCGCCAGGGTGAGGAGCATCTCGACGGTGCCTGTGTCCTCGACCTTGACGAAGCCGAGGTCAGGAGCGTCGACGCCGAAGTCTGAGAACGTGACGGGGATGCTGCCCGAGACCTCGACCCCCGTCGCGGTCGTCTGGGCGTCGAGGGCGACCACGACGGGTGCGCTGACGCCGGCGACCGTGAGCTCGCCCGTCGCCTGGACCGAGGTGGTGCCCTCGGTGACGCCCGAGACGTCGACGGGCTCGGTGAGGGTGAAGGTCGCCGTGGGGAACTCCGAGGTCTTAAGGATGTCGAGGAACTGGCCGTCTCGGTTGCTGTTGTCCGTCGTGATGGTGGTCATCGAGACGGTGACGTCGGCCGCGCTGAGGGAGGTCCCGTCGATCGTCACGGTGCCCTCGACGTCGGAGGTCCGGCCCACGACGGTGACGTCCTGGCCGTTGAGCACCTCGGCGACCCTGTACCCGGCCTGCGACCCGTCGGACACCGTCCAGGTCCCGGCGAGGTCCTGCTCGGTCAGGCCGGGGCTCGCCCCGTCGGTCGTGGCGGTCGGCGTCGAGAGGGCCAGTGCGTCCGGCGCCTTGTCGTTCTCGATCTTGGCGTAGAGGGCGCTGCCTCCGACGGCGATCCCGGCGAGGGCGAGCAGGGCGACGACCGCGATGACGAGCTTGTGCTTCATGGTGGTTCCTGTCCTGAGGGTGCGTGGACGGTCCCCGCCGTCGGCTGGGGACCCGTGGTGGTCTGGGTGCGGTCAGTAGCCGCTGGACGCGGTGGCCGACGGGGCCGGCGAGGTGATCTCTGCACCCTCGGGAGCGACGGCGAACCACGCGTCGTCCACGCCCTGGCCCGCGGTGTCGCCCGCATCGGTGTCCCCGGCGAAGGTGTACACAGGGCGACCGTCGATCGTGACCTGCGGCTTGCCGTCGGCACCCGTGATGGTCGCGACCTCCCCGGTGACCCCGTCGACCACGGGGGCCGAGCCTGTCGGGTGCACAGGGGGCCAGGCCGTCAGGCAGTCGCCGGTGCACGCGCTCTCCCCAGACCCGGGTGTGTCTGCGGTGAAGTAGTAGACGGTCATCCCGGAACCGTCGACGACGACCTGCCCGAGATCCGTCGAGGCTGTCGAGAGGTCCGCGGTCGCTGTCGCAGCGGGGGCGGGCTGCGTGGTGGCCGCAGGGGTGGGGGTGTTGTGGTCAGTGGTCGAGCAGGCTGCTGCGGAGAGCACGAGCGCCAGCCCGAGCGCGGCGGGGACAGCGTGAGATCGCTTCATGGGAGTGCTCCTTCGAGGTGGGGGACCCGGCGGCCGGGTGGTCCGGGGCCGTCGAGAAGGTCTGTCGCCAGGAGAGACGGGGCAGGGGACGAGAAGGTTCACCGGGCTCTCTCGACGGTCCGCCGCGATGTCCGGCGCCCCGGCCCAGACAGGTGCGGGACGGCGGTGAACTTCTGGAGGGCCTGTCCCGTCTCTAGGACAGAGGACACTGTGGACAGACGATCGGCGAGGAGCTCAGATGGACACGCGCAGGACGGCGGCACCCCAGCTCGGGTGCCTCCACGGCACGTGGGGCGGCTGATGGGCGCCGAGACCGACGCCCTGCTCCGGCGGATCCACGACGAGTACGCCGACATGCTCTGGCGGTACGTCGTCCGGATCCCCTACGACAGCGAGCTCGCCCGAGACGTCGTGCAGGAGGCGCTGCTGCGTGCGTGGAAGGACGGTGCGATCCTCGAGAGGCCCGATCCTGTGGTGCGGGCGTGGCTCGTCAAGGTGGCCCGCAACCTGGCCCTGGACGACCTGCGCAGCGCGCGCACCCGCCGTGAGCGCGCCACCGAGGTGCTCCCCGAGGGGCACCAGGAGGACGAGACCCGCCGTTCGCTGGACGCCTGGTTGGTCACCGACGCGCTGGCCACGCTCTCCCAGGAGCACCGCGAGGTGGTCGTGGGGGCCTACTACGGCGGCAAGACCGTCGCCACGCTGGCCGAGGAGCTGGGCATCGCGGCCGGGACCGTGAAGTCACGCATGCACTACGGGATCCGCGCGCTCAGGCTCGCGCTGCAAGAGAGAGGCGTCACCGCATGACCCACCAGACCGACCCCTACGCGGACTGGGACGGCGCGTACGTCCTCGGTGCGTTGAGCCATGACGACCGTCGGGAGTACGAGCAGCACCTC
Organism: Sanguibacter inulinus; assembly: GCF_013415325.1. Classification (GTDB taxonomy): domain Bacteria; phylum Actinomycetota; class Actinomycetes; order Actinomycetales; family Cellulomonadaceae; genus Sanguibacter; species Sanguibacter inulinus. The sequence goes on from NZ_JACBYE010000023.1 coordinate 35,885, forward strand.
AAGACGTGCGAGCTGTGCAGCCGGGCTGTCGGAGAGCTCGCCGGGATCCCCTGGGTGCTCGGGCTCGTCGAGCCCCTCGACGCCCTCGCGGTCACGGGTCCAGCAGCGCAGCCCTCAGGCGAGGCCGACGGTGAGCCCGCCCCGCCGGTCTCGCTGCTCGCCCGGAGGGCCCGCACCGCCCAGACCCGTCGGCGGGTGCTCCTCGTCGCGGCCGCGTCCGCTCTCGTGCTCGGCGGCTTCGCGACGGGGACCCTCGTGTCCCAGGTCTCCGGCGAGGACCAGACCCCGGCGGTCCAGGCGCTCGCGGACGAGGTCCGGCTGCAGCCCGTCGACGGCAGCGGTGTGCAGGCAACCCTGGCGCTGCAGCCTGCCGCATGGGGCACGGGGCTCGAGTGGTCCTGCAGCTATCCGGAGGGTCGGCTCGTCGACGGCGTCACCTACGAGCTGACGCTGGTGTCCCAGACCGGGGAGCGCCTCACGGCGGCCACCTGGACCGGGGGCCCCACCTCGACGACCACGGGCCTGAGCGCCAGCACGGCGCTGGCGCCCGAGGAGATCGCCCGCGTCGAGCTGACGACACCCGCCTCAGACACCCCGTTGGCGTCGGTCACCCTGTGACGAGCGAGCACCGGGCGACGGAGACGTGCGGTGACGCCTCGGGAGACGGACTGAGGCCGATGCGCCGCGGGTGCGTCTCCTAGCCTTCCTGGACGACGGCGACCCCCGCCGCATCGACGGTGAGCTCGCCGTCGACCTCGACCCCGCCGGTGAGCTCGGTGCCCGTCGTCTTGACGGTCACCGCAGCACCGGTGTGGTTGAGGACGAAGAGATAGCTCGTGCCGTCGGCTGCGTGCCTGCGGACGACCTCGACGCCCGCGGGGACGTCGGCCTCGCCGGTGAGCCCGGCGTCGGCGAGGGCTGCGTCGACGACCGCCGCGACGCCGGCTAGGTCGAGGCGCGCGCCGACGTACCAGGCGGACCCGCCCGAGGTCCCGACGTCGGCCCGCGTGATCGCTGGCAGACCGGCGAGCGGGCCCTCGTCGAAGGTCGCGACAGCCGTCGCGCCGACCAGGTGGGTCTTCTCGGTCCAGAGGTCGGCCGAGAACGTGCCGCTGAGCGCGTCGCCGGATCCGCTGAGCCCCACGGTCTCGCCCTCCTGGAGCGTGTAGAACTCTTCGGTGCTCACCCCGAGCAGCGTGCGGAAGGCTCCGGGGTAGCCGCCGAGACGCACGTGGTCGTTGACGTCCACGATCCCTGAGAAGTACGTGACCAGCACTGTCGCACCGAGCTCGGCGGCGGCCGCGACGTTCGCAGCATCCTCGTCGGAGACGAGGTAGAGCGTCGGGACCACGACGAGGTCGTACCCGGAGAGGTCTGCGCTCGGGTGCACGACGTCGGTGGTCACCCCGCGGTTCCACAGCGCCGTGTACGTCGAGAGGACCTCGTCGGTGTAGCGCAGCTGCTGGGTCGGGTGCGAGTCGAGCTCGCTCGCCCACCAGGCCTCGTAGTCGAAGAGCAGGGCCGCGCGCGAGCGGACCCTCGAGCCGACGACAGGGGCGATCTTCTTCAGGGTCTCGCCGAGCGTGACGGTGCTGCGCCACACATCGGTGTCGCGGCCTGCGTGCGGCAGCATCGACGAGTGGAACTTCTCCGCACCGGCCTTCGACTGGCGCCACTGGAAGAACATCACGGCGTCGGCGCCGCGGGCGACGTGCGCGAGGGAGTTGCGGAGCATCTCGCCCGGGAGCTTGGGCCGGTTGCGCGGCTGCCAGTTGACCGCCGAGGTGGAGTGCTCCATGAGCATCCACGGCCGCCCGCCGGCGATCCCGCGCGAGAGGTCCGCCGAGAAGGCGAGCTCGATGTGGCGGGCCTCGTCGGAGGCGATCGTGTAGTGGTCGTTGGCGACCACGTCGACCTCCGGGCCCCAGCCGAAGTAGTCCATGCCCTTGGTGGCCGAGGACATCATGAAGTTCGTGGTGATCGGCACGTCGGGCGTGATGACCCGCAGCGCGTCGCGGTGCTCGCGGTAGTAGCCGAGCAGCGCGTCGGAGCTGAACCTGTCGAAGTCGAGCTGCTGCGTCGGGTTCGCGTAGGTCGGGGCCGAGCGCGGGGGGAGGATGTCCTCGAAGGCGGAGTAGCGCTGGGACCAGAAGGCCGTGCCCCAGGCCTCGTTGAGCGCCTCGACGGTGCTGTAGCGGGCGGCGAGCCACGAGCGGAAGGCAGCGGCCGCCGCGTCGGAGTAGTCGCGCGGGACGTGGCAGCCGATCTCGTTGTCGACGTGCCAGACCGCCAGCGCGGGGTGGTCCTTGTAGCGCTCGGCGACGAGAGTCGCCAGGCGGAGCGCGTGCTCGCGGAACACCGGGTGCGTCACGGAGTACGACTGCCGTCCGCCCTGCCACAGGACAGTGCCGTCGGCCGTCTGCGGGAGGATCTCGGGGTGGCGTGCGGTGAGCCACGGCGGCGGGCTCGCGGTGGCCGTCGCGAGGGCGACCCGGATGCCCGCGGCGTGCAGGCGGTCCATCGTCTCGTCGAGCCACCCGAAGTTCTGCTCGCCCTCGGCCGGCTCGATGGTCGCCCACGCGAAGATCGCGACGCTGACGATCGTCACACCGGCCTCGACCATGAGCTCGACGTCCTCGACGCGGGTGACCTGGGGCCACTGCTCAGGGTTGTAGTCGCCGCCGTAGCCGAATCCCTCGAGACCTGTGGGCCAGCCCGGGCGGCCACCCGGGGTGCTGTCGGGTTGCTCTAAAGGGGTCGTGGCGGCAGGGGACGGAGGACGGTTCGCGTCGGTGAGAGCCATTCGGGAAGCGTATTCCACAGCGTGGTCCGGACCAAGCCGCGCCCGAGCGGCGAGACGTCCGGCGTCAGCTGCGCGGCGGCGTCGAGTCGCGGAGGATGACCTCGCCGTCGACGGGCACCAGACGTGGGCTCTCGTTGTCCGGGGCGAGCGCGAGCTCGGTCACCATCGCGCCGATGTCGGCGAGAGGCAGCCGGATGGTCGTGAGCGACGGTGTGATGTCGCGGAGCGTGATGATGTCGTCGAAGCCCGCGATCGCCACGTCGGCCGGCACGTCCAGCCCGGCGGCGCGGGCCGCGGCCATCGCACCGACGGCCATGACGTCGTTGACGGCGAACACCGCGTCCACGCTCGTCGACGGGTCGTCGCGACGCCCGACGACGCCGCGGGCGATGAGCTGCTCCATCGCCTCGTAGCCACCGTCACGGGTGAAGGCGCAGGGGACCACGAGGTCGGGGTCGACGGGTGCGCCGAGCTCGGCGAGGCTCCCGCGGAAGCCGTCGAAGCGTTCGTGCGCGGTGAGGTGGTGCGCCGGACCGGCCAGCGCCGCGAAGCGCCTGTACCCGCGTCCGTGCAGCTGGCGGGCGAGCTCGGCTGTCGCGCTCCGGTTCTCGATGACCACGGTGTCGACGCCGAGCAGCGGCTGGCCGACGGCTGCGGCCCCGCCCCCGCGGGACCTGTACTCGACGAGGGCCTCGGCCAGCGCGGCGTTCGCCGCCTCGTCGTCGTAGCGCCCGCCCGCGACGATGATCGCCCGGGCGCGCTGGCGCTGCATGAGCTCGACGAAGGCCATCTCGCGGTCCGGGTCGCGGTCCGTGCTCGCGAGCGTGACGACCAGGCCGGCGCGCTCGGCGGCGGCGGTGACCCCCGACGCGATGGTCGAGAAGTACGGGTCGGCGATGTCGTGCACGATCAGTCCGAGCGCCGTGGTCCGACCACGGGCCATCGCCTGGGCGTTGGCGTCGGGGGAGTAGCGCAGACGGGCTGCGGCGGCCAGCACGCGCTCGCGCAGCTCCGGGCGGACTGTACGGTTCGCGCTGCCGTTGATGGCGCGCGACGCCGTGGCGAGCGAGACGCCGGCCTCGCGTGCGACATCGCTCAGGGTGACGGTCATGTCCGTCATCTTAGGGACACGCAGGGCCACCCCGGAGAGGGCATTCCGCACCATCTCCTCTGTGCCCGGTCACAGGGTGGGTGAGATCTGGGTCTCTGGCGCGGTGCTCGGGGCCTCCGGAGGGCTCGCCTGCGGGTCTGTCTGCGGGGCAGGTCGAGGGTCGAGGTGGCGTCCCGGTCGGACCGTCGCGCGGCGCACTCGGGCGAGGTCGGCCTCCGACGGTGCGGTCTCCGGCGTCGCCTGGCAGGCGTCGAGCCGGCAGCGCAGCTCTGGCAGGTCGAGGCCGGAGCCGATGGCCACGAGCCGGCTCGTGGCGTCGAGGGTCTCGTGCAGCACGTCGATGCGGACCTGGCGGCCCGCGGCGTGCACGACGACAGGCGCGGTCTGGCCCGGGGCGATGGCCAGGTGCACCACTCCCTTGACGCGGAACAGGCCAGTCGGTCGGTCGTCGAGGAGGTCCATGAGCGCACCGGGGTCGACAGGGGCGTCGGTGACGAGGTCGAGCGACTGAGCGCTGTGGTGCAGGTGCGGGTGTGCGCTCGGTGAGGTGCTTCCGCCGGCGCGGTGCCCGTGCCCGTCCTCGTCGAGCGCGGCGTGCGCGAGCAGCTGCTCCTGCGGACCGGTGGGCTCCGGTGCCGCGTCGAGGACGAGGCGCGGGTCGAGCACGCCGTCGACCGTCGCGACGACAGGGGCGTGCGGGTTGAGCCGACGGCACAGTGCGAGGACTGGCGCGACGTCCTCGACGAGGTCGGCCTTGGTCACCACGACGAGACCGGCGCCGGCGATGTGCCGGGCGAGCGAGGGGTGGGTCGCGAGCAGGCCCTCGGTCTCGACGGCGTCGACCACCTGCACGATCCCGGCGAGGATCGTCGCGGGGTGGTCGGCGACCCTGCGGGCGAGGGCCTGCGGGTCGGCCAGGCCGCTCGCCTCGAGCAGCACGGCGTCGACCCCCGCGCCACGACGGGCCAGGCGGGTGAGCAGCGGGTGCAGGTCGTCCTCGGAGTCGAGCACGCAGCAGAAGCACCCGCCGCTCGTCGCGTACACGGCTGTCGCGCTCGTCGAGACGAGCATCGGGTCGATCCCGACGTCGCCGAAGTCGTTGACGACAGCCGCGATGCGCAGCCCCCGGGGGTGGGTCAGCAGGTGGTTGAGCAGCGAGGTCTTTCCCGCGCCGAGGTACCCGGCGAGGACCGTGACGGGCAGAGGACCGCGAGCCTGGTCGCTCGCGGGCGTGGCAGACCGGGCCACTACTCGCCGCCGGGGAACCCGAGCTGGCGCCAGGCCTCGTAGATGACGATCGACGCGCTGCTCGTGAGGTTGAGGGATCGGCGGCTCGGGAGCATCGGGATCTTCACCTGGTCGGTGATCCGCGGGTGCGCGAGGACCTCGTCGGAGAGCCCCGTGGGTTCGGGGCCGAAGACCAGCAGGTCGCTCGGGCGGTACTCGACGTCGGAGTACCGGGTCGTCGCCTTGGTGGTGAAGGCGAAGACGCGGGCCTCGGGGTCGGTCGCGAGCAGCGTCTCGAGGTCCGGTTGCACGGTCAGGTGCGCGAGGTCGTGGTAGTCGAGGCCGGCACGCTTGAGCTTGGGCTCGGACAGGTCGAAGCCGAGCGGCTCGACGAGGTGCAGGGCGGCACCGGTGACGGCGGCGAGCCGGATCGCGTTCCCGGTGTTCTGTGGGATGCGGGGCTCGTGGAAGACGATGCTCGGGAGTTCACTCACCCGCCGATTCTGCCACCGCGTGGCACGGTGCGGAGCGCTGGGCTCCCGGGAGAGCCGGCCCCGGTTGCGTGTGGTGTCTCTCAGTCGCCGTGCACGCTCCCGCCGCGCAGGACCTCGGAGACCATCCGGAGGCTGGCCCGCGCGACAGCCAGCCGCTCCTCGACGTCGGCATCCTCGGGACGGGCCGTGACCTTGATCCCGACAGCCTCGAGCGTGGCACCTCGAGCCGCCTGGAGAGTCTCCAGGATCTCTGCAGCACCGAGGAGCGATCCCGCTGACGCTTCCAGGGCGGGGTCGGAGCCACGAGGGGCGATGTGCTGGTCGCCCCAGGCCGGGCCCCACGGGGTGTCCGAGGCTGCGGCGCCCGAGAAGACGACCGCCCGGAGCAGCCCCGCCTCGGCCGCAGCCCGCACGTGCTCGACCGGGGTGCGGGCCGAGCGTCCCTCGATCGCCGAACGACCCCAGTTGAGGCTCACTCCGAGCCTCGACCCGGAGCCCGGGACGTCGTCGACGATCGCCTGCAGCACCGCGATCTCCTCGCGCAGCGGCCAGAAGCCCTTGGCGGGCGGCTGCCCCTCGACGAGTGCGTCGCAGTGCTCGACGAGCAGGTGCGCCCCACCGAGGTCCCACGCGAGCACCTCGTCGAGCGACTCGCGGAAGGCCGTGAGAGTCCCCAGACCAGGCCCGGGGGCGCTGTGCAGCTCGACTGCGGCCAGTCGAGGACGGCCTGCGTCGTCGGCGAGCCGGCGTGCCAGGTCCCGCAGGACGGCCAGGTCGTCGAGGGCGGCCCGGCGCTGCACGAGGTCAGCGGACGACAGGCCGTAGCCGGGGTCGGAGGCGAGTCGCTGCATCGTCTGGGGGACAGCCGTCACGACGAGGTCGACGTGCTCGGGCAGGTGCGCCCGGACCCAGCGTGCCGTCTCGGCGGCCGTCCCGGGAGCAGGCAACGGCATCTCGAGGGCCTGCACCCCGAGCCCGTCCAGACCGGCGAGGAAGGTCGCCTCACCGGCGGGGTCGCCGGGCGCGAGGGCGTAAGCGCCGAGCAGCAGACGCGGGCGTGCGGGGCCCGTGCGGACGGCGCCGGCTGCGCTCGCGGACTGCGCGGTGCTCTCGGTGCTCCCGCGAGTCTCGGTGCTCCCGCGAGTCTCGCTTCTCGCGCCGCTGCTGCTCTCGGTGCGACTGCTGGTCTGACGCGACATCGGGTCTCCAGTGCTCGGACGGCTACTTCGCGTCCGAGTATGCCGTGACCACGGCTGTCGTCAGCCGGAACTCCACGGGGGAGCCCTCGAAGAGGATGCGCCCCGCCTCGTGCGCGGTCTCCTGGACCATCTCGACCACCTGGTCGGCGAGCTCGGCCGGGGTGTGGACCATGATCTCGTCGTGGAGGAAGAACGCCAGGTGCGGACCGCCGGTGACGGTCTCGCTCAGGGCTCGCAGCCGCAGGCGCAGCAGAGCCATCCAGCACAGCGCCCACTCGGCGGCGGTGCCCTGCACCACGAAGTTCCTCGTGAAACGTCCCCACGACCGGGCCTGGGCGCGGACGGCCTCCTGCTCGGCGGCCGACCCGCCCTCGGCACCCGCCGCGGAGTGGGCTGAGCGCCACTCGGCGCTCGGCAGGGGCGAGCTGCGCCCGAGCCACGTCGAGACGATCTCGCCCTGCTCGCCGGCCCGTGCTGCGGCCTCGACGAGGGCGAGCGCCTGCGGGAAGGCCCGCGTGATGCGCGGGAGCATGCGACCGCTCTCACCCTGCGTCCCGCCGTACATCGCCCCGAGCATCCCGAACTTCGCCTGCTGACGGGTCGCGACGGCGCCCGTGGCGACCATGCCCTCGTACATGTCGGCGGCCTGCCCGGCCGTGGCCATCGCCTCGTCGCCCGACATCGCCGCGAGGATCCGCGGCTCGAGCTGCGCGGCGTCGGCGACCACGAGCACCCAGCCCGGGTCGGCGCGGACCGCGCTGCGCACCTGGTGCGGCAGCTGTAGGGCGCCGCCGCCGTCCGAGGCCCACCGTCCGGTGACCACACCGCCCGGCACGTAGACGGGCCGGAACCTGCCGTCGGCCACCCAGGTGTCGAGCCAGTGCCAGCCGTTGGCGGTCATCAGCCGCGACATCTTCTTGTACTCCAGCAGCGGGGCGATCGCCGGGTGGTCGATCTGCTGGAGCTCCCACGAGCGGGTGGAGGTCGCGGGCAGCCCGGCCAGGCGCATCGACCGCAGCAGCTCGACGGGGGAGTCCGGGTTGATCTCGCCCACCCCGAGGGCAGCGCTGACCTGTGCGGCCTTGGCCTCGAGGAGCGCCGGGCGGAAGCCGAGAGCAGGACGGGGCCCGAGGAGCTCGGAGAGCAGACGGTCGTGCTCGACGACGTCCCACGGAACCCCCGCGAAGGTCATCTCTGCTGCGACGAGCGCCCCGGCAGACTCGGCGGCGAGCAGCAGCCACAGCCGGGACGACTCCGGACGGCCGTCCTCGCCGACTGCTGCCGTGAGGGCGCGCTGCTGATCGCGCAGCTCTCGCAGCGGGTCGAGCGCGACGGGCGGGGTGAGGTCGAAGAGGCCTTCGGGGGCGGCCGCCGTCCGCGCCTCGTCCCAGGCTGAGCGCGGCGCGCTCGCGTACGGGGTGCGGGCGGTCAGCGCGCTGCCCCGCAGGATCGTGCGGCACAGGCGCAGGTCCCAGCACCTGTCGACGCGGACGTCGGCGTCGAGGAGTGCGGGGTACGTCGCTGCGGTGTCGGCCCAGACCCACCGCAGACCGGCGTCCGGGGCGACACCCGTCGGGGCGGCGTCAGCCTCACGAGCGCGCACCAGCGCCGGGAGCTCCTCGACCTCGACGGTCTCCGTCGCGACGACAGGCAGCCCTGGCTGCGCCCTGTCGACGTCCTGCACCACGACGGTCCCGTCGGGCTGAGGGCAGACGACGACGAGCATGACACCAGTGTGCGGGCTGCCACCCACACGCGGTGACCGGTCGGGCTGTCGTGCAGCCGGCGCGCTGAGGTCGCGGCGCGCCACGAGCCGGGCGGCCCCGGAGCAGGTGTCTGTCGTCTGCTCCGGGGCTGGGAGCGGACGACGGCTCCGAGCGCTCTGGTCGGGCTAGTCCGTGGAGCCCGGTGTGCGGTCGCCGCTCTTCTGCGTGGAGCCGGTGTCGACGTGAGTACGGCCCGCGGTGTGTCGGGGCAGGTGCTTCGGTGTCCAGCCGCGGGACACCCGCCCGATCAGCTGGGGTGGGGTGGACTTGCGGGCCCAGGCACGGAAGGTCAGGTACATCACGACGAGCAGGACCCAGCGCAGGAGCGAAGCGAGCGTCTGGGCGGACTTGTCGTCGCAGAAGGCGGTCACCGAGCTGTCGTTGAGCGAGTGCACCACCATGACCAGCACGATGCCGCCGACCGCGCCGAGGGTCCCGCGGCGTCCGTGCAGGTGCCAGAGCCGCCACGCGATCGCCACGGCGATGCCGGTCCACAACCAGTGCATGGGTGAGACCGTGAGGATCCGGAAGACCTGCTCCTGCACCACGACCGCAGGTGACGTGTCGACGGTCCCCGTGCCGCAGAAGTTCGGGCCTGAGGCCGCCGCGGTCTGGTACGCGTACTGGGTGGTCTCGGTGATCGCGAAGCCGAAGCCTGAGGCGAGCCCGACCGCGATACCGGCCCGGGGGTCTCGGTACCGCCCGAGGATGAAGAGGGCCAGCGGGACGATGAGCTTCGTCCCCTCTTCCACGAGGCCCACCAAGGCTGTCGCCGTCTGGATCCCCGGTCCTTCGATGATCCACGAGTTGACGTTGGCCGCGACGAGGAGCACGGCGCCGCTCGTGGCGACCACCACGGCCAGCAGCTCGACGGGACCGATGACGTCGTCGAGCGCGAGCTGGCGGTCCACGAACCTGTAGAAGGCCCAGCACACCAGCGCCATGCCGACGAGGCTCGCGACGCCCATGACGTGGATCTGGTCGCTCGACGTGTAGACAGCAGCGCCGACACCGAGGACGACGAAGGCGGCCAGCAGGCTCGCCACCCAGGACGAGCCCCAGAACCTGCCACGGAACCTGTGCCCGCGCTCGGCGGCCTGTGCGCCCTCCCGGGTGTCACCGGTCCACGCGCGTGAGTCCCAGCGCCGCTGCCGGGGTGCGTGCGACGCCGGGTCGGGGAACCACCCCGCCGCAGGTACCCCGTCCCGTGCCCGGCCGGCGGAGACGACGGCCACCATCCCTGCCACCAGGAGCACCGCCCCGACCACCGTGAGAATCATGTGAAGATTCTGTGACACCACGAGGAGGGCTGCAACCCCTCGATCGGGTATCTGCCCTCGTCACGGCGGTGCGGTCCGGGCGGGCGGCACTCGCGGAGAGCACTCTCGACCCGTTGTCGCTGCTCGAGCGTGGCAACTCCCGCGCCAACCAGATCGCCGACCGAACCCTCGACGACGTCCGAGAGCTCATGGGCACGGTCTACGCCTGACCGCCGGCTCAACGGTGCCTCGCGCCGCCGGCGAGTCGCGCCGCCGGCGACGAGGTCGCACGACCCTCACCCAGGTCGTGCCTACGACTGCGAGGTCGTACAGACACGCCAGATCATCAGGTCTGCCATCGAACTTTGGCGTGTCCGTGCGACCTCGCCGCAGACGAGGCGACCTCGGGGCCGGCGAGGCGACCTCGGGTGCGACGTCGCGACCTCATGCCCGAGGTCGCGACCTCGCTCACGATGCAGGAGGCTTCGGGCCTCGTGTGCCGGGTCTCAGGCCTCCGCCGGTCCGCTCACCGTGCACACCGGGGCGCCCCCGGCAGCCCCCTGCGCGATCTCCTTCGCGACGGCGGGGACGAGCATCCGCCACGCCCACCCGGACGCCTCGGCGACCGAGGGGCGGGGTTCCATCTCGAGCCAGGCCGTGAGCACGCCGACGAGAGACCCGGTGATGCCCGCCGCGACGATCTCGAGGGGCATCTCCGTCTCGGGGTGGTCGCTGTGCTCGCTCACGCCCTGGATGACCACGGTGTTGATGCGGGCCCGCAGCCGGGCTGCCGCGATGCTCGACCCGCCCTCGCCGAGGGCGCGCCTGTACAGCGCCGCATTCTCGTCGAGGTGCTCCACGTACCGGGTGAGCAGCAGAGGCGGGGCGTCGGTGAGCTCGAGCGTGCCGGCCTCGGACAGGTCCGCGCCGGCCTGGCGTGCCCGGGTGTCGAGGGCGTCGGCGAGCAGCGTCTCCTTGTCGGCGTAGTGCTGGTAGAAGGTGCTGCGGTTGATCGTGGCCCTGTCGGCGATGTCCGCGACGGCGATCTCGTCCAGGTCGCGCTCGCGGGCGAGCGAGAGCAGCGCGTCCTGGAGCAGCGCTCGGGTGCGGGCGATCCGGGGGTCCATGCCCTCATTCTGTCAGCCTGGAGCGATCTGCGAAACCGGAAAGCCAACACGTGTTGCGTACACGACGATCGTTGCTTACGGTGGCAACGTCGTTCAACGAGGTGCGACGCAGCGGCACGCCCGCAGACCGTTCTCCACCCCCGGGACCCCTCCCGGACGACCAAGGGATCACCATGGCCTCCTTCCTGTACAGGGTCGGGCACTTCTCGTTCACCAGACGGTGGACAGTGCTCATCGCCTGGCTCCTCGTGCTCGCCGCCGCAGGCGCCGGAGCCGTCGCCTCGGGCATGAAGATGACCGAAGAGCTCACCATCCCGGGCGTCGAGTCCGCGACGGCGCAGACCATCCTCGAAGAGCGCTTCGGCGACGCCGCCTCGGGTGTCGGTGCTGGGACCGGTGGTCAGGCCGCCGCAGGGGCCGAGGCCGAGAAGCCCGCGTCGTCCAAGTTCGTCGTCCAGGCGCCCGAGGGGACCAACCTCATCGAGGACGGCAGCCTCGAGACCGTCCTCGGCGCTCTCGCGCCCATCTCCGAGGAGAGCCAGGTCGAGTCGGTCTCCGACCCCATGACCACGGGCACGATCGCCCCCGACGGCGGGGCCGTCTACGTCGACATCCAGTTCACGGTCCCCGCGGACGACGTGAGCGACGCGACCCTCGACACCATCGCCTCGGCCGAGAGCACGCTCAGCGACGACGGCTTCACGGTCGCCGTCGCGGGTGGGCCGTTCACCGAGCCGCTCGAGCTCCTCGGACCGACCGAGCTCGTCGGCGTGGTCGTCGCGCTGCTCGTCCTGCTCGTCACCTTCGGCTCGCTGCTCGCCGCCGGGATGCCCATCCTCACCGCGCTGCTGGGCGTGGGCATCGGCGTCGCCGGTGTCCTGTCGCTCTCGGCCGTCGTGACGATCTCGTCGGCGACGCTGACGCTCGCACTCATGCTGGGCCTGGCGGTCGGGATCGACTATGCGCTGTTCCTGCTCTCCAGGCACCGTCAGCAGCTCGCCGAGGGCATCCCTCCGGCCGAGTCCGCGGGTCGTGCCGTCGGCACCGCCGGATCCGCGGTCGTCTTCGCAGGTCTGACCGTCGTCATCGCCCTCGCCGGCCTCTCCGTCACCGGGATCCCGTTCCTCGCGACCATGGGTCTCGCAGCCGCCGCGACGGTCGCCATCGCCGTGCTCATCGCCACCACGCTGCTGCCCGCGATCATGGGCTTCGCCGGCGACAGGCTCATCCCGAAGGGCCGGGCTGCCGCTCGTGCCCAGCGCTCGACCAAGGCCGAGAACCGCTGGGGCACCTTCGTCACCACGCACCCGGTATGGACCCTGCTGGTCGGCGTGCTGCTCCTCGGGACCGTCGCGCTCCCCGCGACCTCCATGCGTCTGGGGCTGCCCGACGCCGGCCAGGAGCAGGCCAGCTCGCACGACCGCCAGGCCTACGACCTGCTCGCCGAGGGCTTCGGCCCCGGCATCAACGGACCGCTCGTCGTGCTCCTCGACGCAGAGTCCGACCCTGACGCGCTGCCCGCCGCGATGGCCCAGATGTCGGCTGCGCTCGAGGGCGTCGCGAACGTCGCCGCCGTCGCACCGGCGATCCCCAACGGGGCCGTCGAGGGCATGGAGGTCGCCCCGGGAACCCCGCAGGCCGACGCCGCGATCATCACGGTGATCCCGACGACAGGACCGAACGCCGAGGAGACCGCGGAGGTCGTCCACGACATCCGGGACCTGCGCGGCGCCGTCGAAGACGCGACCGGGGCCGACGTGTGGGTCACCGGCGCGGCCGCGGCCAACATCGACGTCACCGAGAAGCTCGCGGACGCTCTGCCGCTGTTCCTCGCGATCGTCGTGGGCCTCGCGATCATCCTGCTGCTGGTCGCCTTCCGCTCGCTGCTCGTCCCGGTCACCGCGGTCCTCGGCTTCCTGCTCACCGTCGCCGCAGCCTTCGGTGCGACCACGGCCGTGTACCAGTGGGGCTGGCTGGCTGACGTGTTCAGCGTCGCGACCCCGGCGCCGCTGCTGAGCTTCATGCCCGTCCTGCTCGTGGGTGTGCTCTTCGGCCTCGCGATGGACTACCAGGTGTTCCTGGTCTCCCGCATGCGGGAAGACTTCACGCACGGTGCCGGTGCCATGCAGGCCGTGCGGTCGGGTTACGCCCACGGTGCGCGGGTGGTGCTCGCCGCCGCGCTCATCATGATCGCGGTCTTCGCGAGCTTCGTGTTCTCGGGCAACACGACCATCGGACCGATCGCCTTCGCGCTCGGCTTCGGCATCGCGGTCGACGCCCTCGTCGTGCGCATGACGATGATCCCGGCCGTCATGGCGCTCCTCGGCAAGTCCGCCTGGTGGCTGCCGCGCTGGCTCGACAAGGCGCTGCCGAACGTCGACATCGAGGGCGCGTCCCTCGAGGCCCGCACGGAGACGCACCACGAGCCGAAGCACGAGGCGCACACCGGCGCCCACGCGAAGTAGCCCGACCCGCCGCCTCACGGCTGCGGTAGGTGCCGACGGCCCCGGCCGGTCCCTCACGGGACTGGCCGGGGCCGTCGTCTGCTCTCGCTCAGTCCCGCAGCGGCCCGCCCTGGTCGGCGACGAGCCGGACCAGGCGGCTCAGCACGTCTCCGGTGCGCAAACCGTCGTGCTCGAACTCGTTCGTCACCCACGTCTGCACAGAGCCGACGTGCGCGGCCGTCGCGAGCGAGAGCTGCGCGTCGACGAACATGTCGTCGTGGTAGACAGCCGCGGCGACCGGGACCTCGTTCGACGCGAGGACGTCAGGGTCGTAGAGAGTCGTCCAGGAGCTGCGCGCCGCGAGCTCGTCCGCGGCGGCCTGGAAGGGGCGCAGCCCGGAGATCTCCTCGAACATCCACGGGTAGATCATCTCGCCGCTGAAGAGCAGCGGCCGGGCTGACGGGTCGAAGGCCGGGTGCTCGTCGCGCACCGTGTGGGCCGCCCAGCCGGTCGTCGTCGCGCCCGAGGCGTAGATGGACTCGTGCAGGACCGCGTAGAGCGGGCGCGACCTGTACGACGTGAGGTCCATGACGGCCTCGAGGAAGGTGTCGCTCAGATCGTCTGACCCACGGTCGAAGGCCTCGTCGACGAGCCAGTGCACCCGTTCGAAGCCAGGCTTCATGCCGAAGTCCATGCCGACGGTCTGGAAGCGCCGGGTGCTCAGCACGTCGCCGTCGGGCAGACGGACGTCCCCGGCGTCGAGCCTGTCGGCGATCCGCGCGACCCTCTCGACGTCCTTCGGGAAGCGCTCGTAGTACTGGGCGTTCTTCGCGGCCGTCCGCGGGTACGTCCGCCTGTAGACCTCGTGGGTGTCCGGCCAGATGCTCGGCAGGCCGCCGGTGACGTAGCAGGCGGTCAGCGCGTGCGGTGCCTTAGAGAGGTAGGTGAGGGTGAGGAAACCCCCGTAGCTCTGCCCGATCGTCGCCCAGCGTCGACCGCCGTAGACGGTCTTGCGCAGGTGCTCGGCGTCGTCGACGATCGAGTCGGCACGGAAGTGCGCGAGGAATGCGGCCTGCTCCGCGGGGTTGCCGAGGGCCGCCATCTGGCTGCCGCGCACGGCGCTCGACCGGCCTGTGCCGCGCTGGTCGAGCAGCACGACCCGGTGGGTCGTGAGCATCTGCCCGACCCAGCCGTCGGCCGCGGTCGGACGCGGGCCCTTGCCGCCCGGCCCGCCCTGGAGGAAGACCACGAGCGGCAGGTCGTCGTGCCGTCGGGACGGTGCGACGAGCTCGCGCGCGAAGACCGTGAGCGTCCGGCCGTCGTCGGGCGACGCCCAGTCGAGCGGTACCTCGACCTCGTGGTCGGTCACGTGCAGGCCGGGGATCGTGTAGCTGACGCTCGTCACGGGGGAGGGCTCCAGGAGGCTGAGGTGCTGTCGGTCCGGACAGCCTATGCCGTGCAGGTCGGCGTGCTCGGCCCTTCCCTCTGCTCGTACGACGACGCCCGGCGCCCGGCGGGAGAGATCCCACCAGACGCCGGGCGTCTGTCGTGCCTCAGACCGCAGAGAGGGCCCGGTCGTGCGTCGGGTCAGACGACGTCCTCGTCGACCCAGTCGAGGGTCTTCGAGACAGCCTTCTTCCAGAGGCGGTACTGGCGGTCGCGCTCGGAGCTCTCCATCGTCGACGACCAGCGCTTGTCCTCGGCCCAGTTGTCGATGACGTCCTGCTCGCCGTTCCAGAAGCCCACGGCGATGCCGGCCGCGTAGGCGGCACCGAGGGCGGTGGTCTCGGCGACCTGCGGGCGGACCACGTCGACGTCGAGGATGTCGGCCTGGAACTGCATGAGCAGCTCGTTGGCGACCATGCCGCCGTCGACCTTGAGCTCGGTGAGGTCCACGCCGGAGTCGGCGTTCATGGCGTCGAGGACCTCGCGGGTCTGGAACGCCGTGGCCTCGAGGGCTGCGCGGGCGATGTGGTTCTTGTTGACGAACCGGGTGAGACCGACGAGCGCACCGCGTGCGTCCGGGCGCCAGTACGGTGCGAAGAGGCCGGAGAACGCGGGCACGAAGTACGCGCCGCCGTTGTCCTCGACCTTCCTCGCGTAGTACTCGACGTCCTTGGCCTCTTCGAACATGCCGAGGTTGTCGCGCATCCACTGGACGAGCGAGCCCGTCACGGCGATCGAGCCTTCGAGCGCGTAGACCTGCGGGGCGTCACCGATCTTGTAGCAGACCGTGGTCAGCAGGCCGTTCTTGCTGTGCACGGGCTCGGTGCCCGTGTTGAGCAGCATGAAGTTGCCGGTGCCGTAGGTGTTCTTCGCGGTGCCCTTCTCGAAGCAGGCCTGGCCGAAGGTCGCCGCCTGCTGGTCGCCGAGGATGCCGGCGATCGGCACACCGGGGAGCAGACCGCGCTGACGGCCGGTCCCGTAGACCTCGGAGGAGGAGCGGATCTCGGGGAGCATCGACAGCGGGATGCCCATGTCCTTCGCGATGTCCTCGTTCCAGGTGAGCGAGTCGATGTTCATGAGCATGGTGCGCGAGGCGTTGGTGACGTCGGTGAGGTGCACGCCGCCGTCGGTCCCGCCGGTCATGTTCCACAGCACCCAGGTGTCGGTGTTGCCGAACATGAGGTCGCCGCGCTCGGCAGCCTCGCGGGCACCCTCGACGTTGTCGAGGATCCACTTGACCTTCGGGCCCGAGAAGTAGGTCGCGAGGGGGAGGCCGACGATCGCCTTGTACTTGTCAGCGCCCTCAGCACCGCCGAGCTCGTCGACGATCTTCTGCGTGCGGGTGTCCTGCCAGACGATTGCGTTGTAGACGGGCTTTCCGGTGGTCCGGTCCCAGACCACGGCGGTCTCGCGCTGGTTGGTGATGCCGACAGCCGCGATGTCCTCGTGCGTGAGGTTGCCGCGGGTGAGCGCCAGGCCGACGGCCTCGCGGACGTTGTTCCAGATCTGCTCCGGGTTGTGCTCGACCCAGCCGGCCCGCGGGAAGATCTGGTCGTGCTCGAGCTGCCCGGAGGAGTGGATGGTGCCGTTGTGCTTGAAGACGATGGCACGCGAGCTCGTGGTGCCCTGGTCGATGGCGAGTACGTACTGCTCGGTCATGAGGTGAGTCCTTCACTTCGGTGTGCGGGTCGAGACGGACGGGTCCTGCGGTGTCTCGGAAGAGCGAGGGGAGGGGTGCGGGTGGCCGCGGTCGTGCGCGGCCACCCGCAGGTGGATCGGCTCAGGCCATCGCCGTCGCGGCGAGACCGGCGAGGGCTCCACCGACGAGCGGACCGACGACGGGCACCCAGGCGTAGGACCAGTCGCTGCCACCCTTGCCCTTGATGGGCAGGAAGGCGTGGGCGATGCGCGGACCGAGGTCACGAGCAGGGTTGATGGCGTACCCGGTCGGGCCACCGAGGCTCGCACCGATCCCGACCACCAGGAAGGCGACGGCGAGCGGACCGAGCTGGCTCGGGGTGTTGCCGAAGTTGAGGATGGTGAAGACGAGGACGAAGGTCGCGATGACCTCGGTGATGAAGTTCCAGGTGTAGGACCGGATCTCCGGACCCGTCGAGAACACGCCGAGCTTGGTGGCTGCAGGAGCCTCGAGGTCGAAGTGGTTCTTGTACGCGAGGAAGGCGAGGACGGCACCGATGATGGCACCGATCATCTGGGCGGCGAGGTAGAGGAGCATGTTGCCGAAGTTGACCGGCAGTCCGTCCGGGGAGAACGTGTCCTGGCCGTTGGTCATGATGCCGATGGTCACGGCGGGGTTGAGGTGGGCTCCGGACTTCCACGAGGCGTAGACACCTGTGAAGACCGCGAGGCCCCAGCCGAAGTTGATCATCAGCGTGCCGCCTGCGAACCCCTTGGTCTTGGGGAGGATGACGTTGGCGACGACACCTGCACCGAGCAGGATCAAGAGTGCGGTTCCGACGACTTCTGATGCGAAGACTTCACCAGCGGAGAAATTCATGTCGTGTCCTCATGTGTCAGGGACTGCTGCGTCCCGGGCTCCTCGGAGCGGCTCTGCGTCCGAGGTCGTGCTGTGGAGGTGTGGTGCGGCCAGGGTCGTCGCCGACCCTGGCAGATCGGGGAGTAGCGCTGAGAGGTGCGGCGGACCGAGCAGGTCCGCCGCACCACAGGGTTGTCAGGAGGAGAGCGCGGTCATCGGGGTCACGTCCGTGGCCGCGAGGCGGGTGCGCTCGGCGGCAGCGTCGTCGAGGTCGTGCTCGGCAGCAGCCTCGGCCTCGGCTCGAGCCGTGTACGAGGCAACCTCGGCGAGGCGGGTCTCCTCGTCCCAGCCGAGCCCGGCAGCGGCGATCTGCGAGATCTCCTCGAGGGCGGCGACACCGCGGTCGGCGACCTCGTAGTTGAGACGGGTGCGGTGCAGCATGATGTCCTCGAGGTGGAGGACGCCCTCGTGGCTGACCGCGTACGCGATCTCGGCCCGCAGGTACGCCGGGGCGTGCTGCAGAGGCTTGGCCATCTCCGGGTCAGACTCGCAGAGCTCGACGATGTCGGAGAGCAGCGAGCCGTAGCGGTGCAGCAGGTGGTCGACGAGCGCCGGGGTCCACCCGTAGGTGGCGGCGTAGCGGCGACCCCAGTTCTGCTGGACGTCGAGGCCGACGGCGCCGAGCAGCGGCACCTCGGTCGTGATGGACGGACGGGCCTTGGCGCCCTCGCCGAGAGCGAAGTCGACGGCGTCCTCCGCCATGACGCGGTACGTCGTGAGCTTTCCGCCCGCGATGACCGTCAGGCCGGGGACGGGCGAGGCCACCGTGTGCTCGCGGGAGACCTTGGCGGACGAGGTGCCCTCCTTGGTGCCCGGCTGGAGCAGCGGGCGCAGACCGGCCCACGTGCCGATGATGTCGTCCCGGGTGAGCGGGTCGGCGAGCACGGTGTTGGCGTGCTCGAGCACGTAGTCGATGTCCGCGGCTGTCGCGACGGGGTGCTGGAGCTCCTGCTTCCACGGGGTGTCCGTGGTGCCGATGACCCAGTAGCGCGACCACGGGATGACGAAGAGCACGCTCTTCTCGGTCTGCAAGATCAGACCGACGGTGCCCTTGATGCGCTCGCGCGGGACGACGATGTGGACGCCCTTCGACGCGAGCACGCGCAGACCGCCGGTCCCGCCGGCGAGAGCCTCGGTCTCCTCGGTCCACACGCCCGTCGCGTTGATGACGTTGCGGGCCTTGACCGGGAAGGTGTCACCGGTCTCGAGGTCCTTGAGCACGGCACCGTCGACACGGCCGCTCGGGTCCTTGGTGAGCTCGACGACCTGCGTGCGGGACGCGGCGCTCGCTCCGTAGGAGGCAGCCGTGCGGATCAGGGTCGAGACGAGGCGTGCGTCGTCGACCGAGCCGTCCCAGTAGCGGACGGCCCCGACGGCGGCGTCGTGACGCAGGTCGGGGAACAGCCGCTCCATGCCCTTGCGGGAGACGTGCTTGTGGAACGGCAGCGCGCGCTTGCCCGGGATGAGGCTCGCGAGGGTGTCGTAGAGCATGATGCCCGCGCCGACGTACCCGCGCTCCCACACCCTGTGCTCGAGCGGGTAGAGGAAGGAGACGGGCTTGACGAGGTGCGGGGCCAGCTTCTTGATGAGCAGGTCGCGCTCGGTCAGCGCCTCGTGGACGAGGTTGAAGTCGAGCATCTGCAGGTAGCGCAGGCCACCGTGCACGAGCTTGCTCGAACGGCTCGAGGTGCCTGCCGCCCAGTCCTGAGACTCGACGACGGCTGTGGTGAGCCCACGCGTCACGGCGTCGAGCGCGATGCCGGCGCCTGTGACGCCACCACCGATGACGAGGACGTCGAGAGGTTCTCCCTCGGCGCTCGCGCGGAGGGCGTCGAGCGACTGTGCTCGGCTCTGCGGGGTGAGCTTGGACGACGTTCCGGACGTGGACATGGATGACCTTTCGACTCGCACTACGGCTAGGACTAAGGTCACACTGTCAGAACGTTCGCGCAACCTGGATGCACATATGTGCACGGGCGGGTGCAAGGGTCGTCTCACGAGGGAGTTTGCGCTATGGCGGTTCGAGACAAGGACGTCTTGAGGGCCGCGTCCATGTACTACCTGCAGGACCTCACGATGGAGACCATCGCCAAGCACCTCGGCACCTCGAGGTCGACGGTCTCCAGGATGGTCAAGCACGCCCGCGAGACCGGGCTCGTCGAGATCACGCTGCGCCCGACGCACTCCAACGCGCCGAGCCTGGGGCAGAAGATCCGTGAGGTCTACGGCATCGAGGCCTACGTCGTCGCAGTTCCCGACCACAACAGCGAGGTCGAGAGGCTCGAGCAGGTGGCGCTGACGACGGCGCGTCTGATCGGCACCTGGTTCGACTCCAACATGATCCTCGCCGTGGCCTGGGGGACGACGCTCAGCGCGATCGCCCGGAACCTGCCGCGCAAGACCACGCGAGGCAGCGCCGTCGTCCAGCTCAACGGTGCGGCGAACACCCGGACCTCGGGTGTCGAGTACGCCGGAGACCTCATCGCGGAGTTCGGCAAGGCCTTCGACGCCCACGTGCACTATTTCCCAGTGCCGGCGTTCTTCGACTACGCCGAGACGAAAGAAGCCATGTGGCGCGAGCGCTCGGTGCGCCGCGTGCTCGCCCAGCAGCGCCGCGCGGACATCGCGCTGTTCTCGGTCGGCGCGCTGTCGGGCGGGCTGCCGAGCCACGTCTACACGGCCGGGTACCTGGAGGCGAGCGACGTCGCCGTGCTCGACCACGAGGGTGTGGTCGGCGACGTCTGCACGGTGTTCTTGCGGGAGGACGGGACGTACAAGGACGTCGCGCTCAACGCCCGGGCCACAGGGCCCTCGCCGAGCGAGCTGCGTCGAGTGCCGCGCAGGGTGTGCGCCGTCGCGGGGGACAACAAGGTGGTGCCGCTGCGGGCCGCGCTGCGTGCCCGGGTCGTCACGCACCTGATCGTCGACGAGGTGACGGCGACCAAGCTGCTCGAGGACGACTGACCGGGGAGAGGGGGGGCGGGGTCCTCGCAACCCCCTGAGCAGGCGGAGCGCAACCAGGACGTGGCCGGGTGACCGTCAGGTGGATAAGTATGCAGTCGATTGAGTATGGGCGTAGGTTGTCCGCGTGACTCCTGCACCCCCGACGCAGACCGCGACAGTCCGAGCTGCGCGCCCCTCCGACGTGCGGCACATCCGCGCGCTCGTCGAGCCCTACGCGCAGCGCCGGATCCTCGTCGAGAAGGAGGCTGTCGCGTACTACGAGTCGGTCCAGGAGTTCGTCGTCGCCGAGGCCGGACCGGTCGACCAGCCGCGCCTGGTCGGCTGCGGGGCGCTCCACGTCATGTGGGAGGACCTTGCCGAGATCCGCACGCTCGCCGTCGCACCCGAGATGCACGGCAGCGGGCTCGGCCACGCTCTCGTCGACGAGCTGCTGGCCCGCGCACGGACGCTCGGTCTGCGTCGGGTGTTCTGCCTGACCTTCGAGGTCGACTTCTTCGTCCGCCACGGTTTCCACGAGATCGAGGGCACACCGGTCGACCCCGCGGTCTACGCGGAGCTCCTGCGCTCCCACGACGACGGGATCGCCGAGTTCCTCGACCTCGCCCGCGTGAAGCCCAACACCCTGGGCAACAGCCGGATGCTCATCGAGCTGTAGGGCTGACTGGGCTGACCGGGCTGACCGGGCCGACCAGGGCTGACCGGGCCGACCAGGGCTGACCGGGCTGACCGGGCCGACCAGGGCTGACCGGGCTGACCGGGCCGACCAGGGCTGACCGGGCTGACCGGGCCGACCAGGGCTGACCGGGCCGACCGGGCCGACCAGGAACGGACCCCGGAGTCCGCCAGCCGTGGCCCGCTCTCCCAGCGCGACGGGTCGTGTCAGGCGGGCAGCCTGTACACCTGCGCGTCGTCGGCATCGCCCCCGGGGGTGCGTCCGTCCGGTCCGCCTGAGAGGTCAGCGTCGCACTGCTCGACCAGACCGTCTTCGACGAGCGAGGCGAGACACCGCCCCAGCTGAGCGGCGTTAGGCCACAGGTCGTCCAGGACCGCCCGCGCGACAGGTCCGGGCGCGGCGCGCAGCGCACCCATCACGGTGCCGCGCGCCTGCCGGTCCGTGCCCTTCCACGCCTGGGTGCGCCTGCGCCCGGCGTGCTCGTCGGGCGGATAACCCGCCGCCCGCCAGGCGCACAGGTGGCTCACCGGGCAGCTGTCGCACGAGGGGGCGCGTGCCGTGCAGATGACAGCGCCGAGCTCCATCGACGAGGCGGCCCAGAGCGCGGCGTCGTCGTCGGAGACCGGGGCGACCCGCGCCGCCCGCGCAGACTCGGCAGCCGTCAGCGCGGGCATCGGCAGCGCATCACCGCCGAGGGTGCGGGCCAGGACCCTGCGCACGTTGGTGTCGACGACCACAGACCGTCGCCCGAAGGCGAAGGCCATGACGGCCGCAGCCGTGTAGGCACCAACCCCGGGGAGGGCGAGCAGCAGAGCCTCGTCCTCGGGCACCTCGCCGTCGTGACGCTCGACCACGGCCCTGGCGCACTCCTGCAGGCGGAGCGCGCGTCGTGGGTAGCCGAGCCGTCCCCAGGCACGCAGGACGTCGGCCGTCGAGGCCGCCGCGAAGGCTGCGGGGGTCGGCCACCGCTCCATCCACTCCACCCAGACGGGGGCCACCCGCGCGACGGGGGTCTGCTGAGACATGACCTCGCTGACCAGGACACCCCACGGGGTCCGGTCGGCGGAACGCCACGGGAGCGGGCGCGCTGTGCGCTCGAACCAGTCGCCGAGAGTCTCCTGGAGCTCGGCGACCAGAGCCGGGGCGACGCTGTCTGGTGCGGTCATGTCCTCGGTCTCGGTCAGGTGGTGCACGGGCGATGGTGGGGGCGTGGTGGATGGTACGAGACGGCAGCGGTCGTCGTCCGGCTGGCGGTCGACCGAGGGTCAGCGCCGGCCCGGGGCGACCCGTGCTGGCCTGCGCCGGCCGGTGCCCCACGGCCACGGGCCACGGGATGCTGGGCCCCGGTGGCGTCCGGTCGCGGGTCGCGTCCCGCGTGACGAGGTCGCGCCGCATATGGTAGTTCTCAGCAGTCGTCGCCGCAGTGTCGCGTCCCCGTACGGTGGGCCGACGCCGCGTGGCGAGATCCGTGGTCGGGCTGGCAGACGAGGGTGGTTCACACGCATGGAGCACGAAGGCCCGCAGCACCCCCAGGACGGCAGCCCGCGCCCTGACGACGCCCGCTCAGGCAGGCCCGGCGGTTCGCGGCCCGGGGTCCCGCACTCCGCGCGGACCGGTGCCGGTCCCGCAGCCGGTCCTGGTGGACGAGGGCCTGGCGGGCAGGGGCCACGCACCCCCCGTCCCACGGGCAGCGGACGCCCCAGCCCGAGAGTCCTGGTCGTGCGGTGGGCGGTGGTGCTCCTCGTGCTCGCCGTCGTCGTCGCCGGGATCGCCTTCGGGATCCGAGCCATCGCCGGTGCGCTCGGCGGGGGCGGGGCCGACGACACCCCGGACCCAGCCCCGGCGACCTCCGAGGCAGCCGCCGAACCGACGTCCGACCCCGCCACCCCTGCGGAGTGCAGCGCAGAGGGTCTCACCGTCGAGCTCGCATCCGACGCCGGGGCGTACGCCCTCGGCCAGACCGCAGTCTTCACGCTGACCCTCACCAACGTCGGCGAGGCACCGTGCACGATCGACGCGGGCCGGACGGCGGCCCAGCTGGTCGTGACCTCCGGAGCCGACAGGGTCTGGTCGAGCGCCGACTGCGAGCCTGGCGACCCGAGGTTGCTGCTGCTCGACGCCGGCAGCTCCGACGTGAGCGCCATCGAGTGGGCGACGAACCGTTCTGCCCCCGAGTGCCCCGCCGACCTCCCGCCGATCGGCGCAGGGACATACCAGGCGACAGTGACCACCTCGACGACCACGACGGAGCCGCTGGTCTTCACCGTCGGCTGACGACGGTCTGGCCTCTCGGCCCGACGCTCAGGAGCCGTGTCGGCCCCGGCTCGAGCCGGTGCTGTACCCAGGGTCAGACGTACCGTTCGAGGATGCTGGACTCTGCGAGCCTGGACAGACCCTCGCGGACCGAGCGTGCGCGCTGCTCGCCGACGCCGTCGACGACCATGAGGTCTTCGACGGTCGCCGCGAGGAGCTTCTGCAGACCACCGAAGTGGCTGACGAGGCGGGCGACGATCGTGCTGGGCAGACGGGGCACCTTGGCGAGCAGGCGGTACCCGTGCGGCGCGACCGCGGCATCGAGCGCCTCGCCGCCGCCGGGCAGACCGAGCACGCGGCCGATGAGCCCGAGGTCGAGGAGCTCGGTCGAGTCGAGGACTGCGAGGCTCGCGAGCACGTCCTGGACGGAGTGGTCCTTGCGCCCGACCTCGACGTAGTCACGGATGACGAACTCCCGGTCCGACCCGAGCCCGCCGATGAGCTCGTCGAGCTGCAGCGCGAGCAGACGTCCCTCGGTGCCGAGCTCGACCACGTAGCCGGCGATCTCCTCGGAGATGCGCCCGACCATCTCGAGACGCTGCACGACGGCGCAGACGTCACGGACGGTGACGAGGTCTTCGATCTCGAGCGCTGAGAGGGTGCCGCTGACCTCGTCCAGGCGAGCCTTGTAACGCTCGAGGGTCGCGAGCGCCTGGTTCGCGCGGGACAGGATCGTGTCAGGGTCCTCGAGCACGTAGCGGGAGCCGCCGACGTACAGGGCGACGATGCGCATGGACTGGCTGACGGAGATCACGGGGAAGCCGGTCTGCTTCGCGACCCGCTCGGCGGTGCGGTGGCGGGTGCCCGACTCTGTGGTCTCGATCGACGGGTCGGGCAGGAGCTGCACAGCGGCCCGCAAGATCCGGCTGGCCTCGCGGTCCATGACGATCGCACCGTCCATCTTGGCGAGCTCGCGCAGGCGGGTGGCCGAGAACTCGACGTCGAGGGCGAAGCCGCCCGAGCTCATCGTCTCGACGGTCTCGTCGAAGCCGAGCACGACGAGCGCGCCGGTCCGGCCGCGGAGGATGCGTTCTAGCCCGTCCCGTAGCTCGGTCCCTGGCGCCACGGCGGCCAGGGTCTCGCGGAGAAGCTCATCGACGTGCGCGGGGGAGTTGGCCACGGGGCGATCCTACGCGTCAGGACGCGTCTGCGGCAGGAGGCTCTGCTGGGTGCGTTGGACGGCCTCGGCGAGGTTGGCGGCGGGCAGCAGCGTCATGCCTGCGGGCGCAGGCCCGGACGTCCCCGGAGGCACGACGGCGCGGGTGAAACCGAGCCTGGCGGCCTCGCTGAGCCGGCGCGAGATCCCGGCGACCGCGCGCAGCTCGCCGGCCAGACCGACCTCCCCGATCGCGATGGTCCCGACGGGCACAGGCTTGTTCTCGAGCGCGCTGAGCGTCGCCAGGGCGATCGCGAGGTCGGCGGCGGGCTCGGTGACCCGTGCGCCGCCGATGGTCGAGACGTACACGTCGGCGTCGGTCAGCCGGGCGCCGAGGTGGCGGTGGATCACGGCGAGGATCATCGCGAGCCTGCTCGAGTCGATCCCGCTCGTGGTCCGCCGCGGGTTGGCGAGCGGGCTCGCGACCACCAGCGACTGGATCTCGAGGGCCAAGGGTCGGCGGCCCTCGAGTGTGACGGTCACGCAGGTCCCCGGGACGGCCAGGTTGATGTGCGACAAGAACAGGCCGCTCGGGTCGGCGAGACCGGTGATGCCGTCCTCGGTGAGCTCGAAGCAACCGACCTCGTCGGTCGGTCCGTACCTGTTCTTGACGGCCCGCACCATGCGCAGGCGAGAGTGGCGGTCACCCTCGAACTGCAGCACCACGTCGACCAGGTGCTCGAGGGTGCGTGGCCCGGCGACCGAGCCGTCCTTGGTGACGTGCCCGACGAGCACGACAGGCATGTTGCGTCCCTTGGCCGCGGCGATCAGCGCGCCGGCGACCTCCCGGACCTGGCTGACACCGCCGGGGGAGCCGTCCACCTGGGCCGACGCGATCGTCTGGACCGAGTCGACGATCAGCAGGTCGGGGTCGGTCGCCTCGATCTGACCGAGGACCTGCCCGAGGTCGGTCTCTGCCGCGAGCAGCAGGCTCGGGGCGAGGGCGTCGATCCGCTCGGCGCGCAGCCGCACCTGCCCCGCGGACTCCTCGCCCGTGATGTAGAGGACCTTGCGACCAGCGCGGGCGGTCGTGCTCGCGACGTCGAGCAGCAGGGTCGACTTTCCGACGCCTGGCTCACCGGCGAGGAGCACCACGGCGCCGGGGACGATCCCGCCGCCGAGGACACGGTCGAACTCGCTGATGCCTGTCGGGGACGCCTGTGCGGTGTCGACGTCGATCTCGCCGATCGGCTGCGCGACAGAACGGGTCGGTGCGGACGCCACGGTCTTGGGCCCGGACGCGGCTGCGGCGGTCTCGGCCACCGTGCCCCACTCCTGGCACTCCCCGCAGCGGCCGACCCACTTGGACGTGGTCCATCCGCACTCGGAGCAGCGGTAGCCCGGACGGGCCGCCCGGGCGGCGGAGGACGTGGTCCTGGTGGTGGTGGCCATGTCGAGAACGGTAACGGCACCCCCTGACACCCCCCGGGGTGACCGGCGTCGTCGTGGCTCCACCACGCTGACAGACCCTGACCGTAGGCTGACCTCGTCATCTGCACGTCTCGCCGGCCGACAGGTTCCGGCGCACCGCCGGGTCCGACCCGCGCCTGCCACGAGGGAGCACCATGTCCGAGAACGAGCAGACCGGGCCAGCAGTCCCCGGCCAGCCCCCTCGAGGCGAGCACGCCACGCGCACGACGACCGACGCAGCGGCAGCCGAGCCGGCACCCGCGTCAGGCATGCCCGACATCCCCTGGACACCCCCGCCCCGCCGCGGCGCACGCGGTCGTGCGGACGATGCAGGTGCGGTCGCGACAGACCAGGACGGCGAGGCGCTGTCAGCCCACCGCACGTCGGGCCACGCGACCGAGGGCGACACTGCCGAGGACCCGCAGCCCGGGACTCCCAGCCAGGTGCAGCTCACCCGCTCGGCCCGACGTGCCGCAGGTGCAGGGGGCGCCGCTGGTGCTGTCGACGAGCCATCTGGTGCGCACCCTCTCGACGGTCTGGACGCGGAGCCCGACGTGACTCGCCCGGACGACGGGACCCGGCGGCGCGCCTGGGTCCTGTGGGCTGTGATCGGCGGCGCGGTCGCGGTCGTGGTCGCAGCGGTCGTCGTCTTCGCTCTCCTCTCCGGTGACGACGCAGAGCCTGCTGCCCAGACGGTCACGACGACGATCGACGTCCCGACCCCGACGGCTGAGCCTCTCGACAGGACCGGTGCGACAGCGCTCGTCCAGGCGCTCCCCGGGACGGTCCGTCAGTTCGTCCTCGGGACCGTCGAGCCGACCGACACCCTCGACGGAGCTCTCGAGGCCTGGACCGTCACGTACTCGGGCCAGGTCCTCGCTGAAGACGGCACGCCGGTCGAGAGTGCAGATGCAGCGTCGGACGCCGCAGCCCCGGACGGTGCCACGTCCGAGGGGGCGGCCGCAGCGGAGGCAGACCAGAGCGCCGCCGCCGACGTCCCCGCACCCCCGGCCTTCACCGTCACCGTCGGACAGTGGGAGGACGCCGAGCAGGCGACCGCAGGAGCGCAGGCGCTCGCGGCCGAGCTCGGTGAGCCCGCGACGACCGAGGAGGTGACCGTCGGTGGAGAGGTCACCGGCTCGCTGTCCTACTACCCGTCCGACGGCACGACCGGGACAGCTGTGTGGACCAACGGGACTGTCGCGATCCGCGCGGTCGGCCCGTCGTCCGAGCTCGTCAACTTCGCGACGGCCTTCGGCCTCTGATGCGGGTGAGCACCAGGCGACCGGGCATGAACGACGTCGCGCGCGCTGCCGGCGTCTCGCACCAGACGGTCTCCAGGGTGCTCAACAACCACCCCAACGTGCGCGACGAGACCCGGGAGAAGGTGCTCGCCGCGATCGCGGACCTCGGCTACCGCCGCAACTCTGCCGCGCGGACGCTGGTGACCCAGCGGTCCGGCACCGTCGGGGTGGTCACGACAGGCTCGTTCTCCTTCGGCCCGTCCCAGACCCTCGTGGCGATCGAGGAGGCGGCGCGGGAGACCGGTTACTTCATCACCGTGGCGACCTTGCGCACCGTCGACGCCGAGTCGATGCGTGACGCGCTCGACCACCTCATGCAGCAGGGGGTCGACGGCATCGTCGTGATCGCGCCGCACGCCGAGGTTGTCGACGCCGTGCGCGCCGCGCACGAGCAGCTGCCGGTCGTGGTCGTGGCCGCGCTCGCGGACCCGCCCGAGTCGGTGACCACGGTGTCGGTCGACCAGGTCCTCGGCGCGCGATCCGTGGTCGACCACCTGGCGGGTCTCGGTCACCGGGAGGTCGTGCACGTGTCGGGGCCCGCGGGCTGGTTGGATGCCGAGGCGCGGGTGCTGGGGTGGCGCGAGCAGTCGCAGGCCAGTGGTCTCGGGGTGCCAGAGGTGGTCGAGGGGGACTGGACCTCGGGGTGCGGCTACGAGCTCGGCCAGCGCATGGCTGCCGAAGGAGCACCGAGCGCCGTCTTCGCGGCGAACGACCACCTGGCGCTGGGGTTGCTCAGGGCCTTCCACGAGGCAGGGATGCGCGTGCCGTACGACGTCTCGGTCGTCGGCTTCGACGACATCACCGGCTCGGGGGACTTCATCCCGCCGCTCACGACGGTCCGCCCGGGCTTCGTCGCGCTGGGGCACCAGATCATCGAGACGCTCCGCGGCCTGCTCGACGGCATGGCCGTCGGAGACGCTGTGCTCGTGCCCGAGCTCGTGGTGCGCGCGAGCACCGCAGCCCCTCGGGCCGTCTGACCGTTCCCTGCCAGGTGGCGTGCCCGAGTGCCCGAGTGCCCGAGTGCCCGGCCGACCCCCGGGACCAGTTGACCACCCGTTCCGGTGGCGCGTGATCGGGGTCACTGGTAGCGGATTGGCCAAGTCCCCGATCCGTGACGTAGTGTTCTGGATGTCAGCCCGACAGGGAGGCACAGACACCACTGCGAAGCTCGCAAGAGCCGCCGCGAAGTGGCTGTTCCCGGGGCGTGACCGAACCTCATCGAGAAGTACCGAGGCCAGACACAGTCTGGACATCGACTCCGAAGACATGAGGTAACCTGTTCCAGGCCGGAAGAACCTGCGCTAGTCGCGGGGACGGCTGACCGGAGAACGACAGGTCAACTTGAACGGCAGCCCCATGCGGATGAGCCTGAGAATGGCTCGATGGTGGTGCGCGTCCGCTCCTTGAGAACTCAACAGTGTGCTTAATAGTCAATGCCAAGACCCCTTGTCTTGGATTGGTGCTCGGCTTTTCGGTCGGGGCTGGTCTGATGGCAAGGTTTATTTGGTATGAATTGAAAACGCAAGTTTTCGGTTTGTAGCCTTGATTAATCAAGTTCTCTCTTTGCAGGGAGGCTTGCTTCGTATGGTTGTTAACTGG